>JBDRCN010000059.1:0-41856 GCA_043821705.1 Candidatus Omnitrophota bacterium | reverse complement strand
AGTTAGAGGTAGGATAAAGTTTGAGTATACTGGGCTTATGAGATGCGGTGAATGTGGCAGGATGATCACTGCTGAATCCCAGAGACAATATATTTATTATCGTTGTACCAAGAAAGGTACTAAATGTACGCAGAAGTTTCTTAGAGTTGAGGCTTTGCTTACGCAGATAAAAGAATCTTTAAAGAAAGTCTATATTGATAATAATACAAAGAATAAGATATTTAAGAGATTTGACTTCTATGCTAAAAGAGAAAGCAAAGCCTCTATTTCTCTATCTGGCCAGATCCAAGAAAAAATAGCTGAGATAGATTCAAAGATCCAGAAACTCATAGAATTATTCATATCACAAGAGATTTCAGCGGAAGAATACCAGAGTTTAAAGGCGAAACTCCTTAATGAAAAGCAGGATTTAAGAGAAAAATTAGGCCAGATAGAGAAATCTAGCGGCGGGTGGCTCGAACAGGCTAAAGATTTCATAACTACCTGTAACAGAATAGGTTCTGTTGCTTGGCAAGAAAATCCCCTGCCCCTAAGAGATTTTTTAAAAACAGTTGGCTCGAACTTTATTTTAAAAGACCTAACTCTTTATTTTTCTTATAATAAGCCCTTTGACATTGTTGCTAAATTGCAGGGTGTTGAAGACTGGCGCGCCTAGGAGGATTTGAACCTCCAGCCTACTGGTTCGAAGCCAGCCGCTCTATCCAGGTTGAGCTATAGGCGCTCTAAAAGCAAGATAAAAGCTATAATATCATATATAAGAAACTTCTTCAACATGTTACAGGTTCCTCATTGCCAGCTGTCCACACGCAGCCTGGATATCTCCTCCTTTTGATCTACGCACAGTTACGCTTATCCTTTTCCTCGTAAGTGCACTTTCAAAATTTTCCACATCTTTTCTGGTAGGCGAAGTAAGCTTATATCCTTCCACAAAACTATACGGTATTAAATTGACCTTTGCATTTAAGGTCTTAGCTATCTTTGAAAGTTCTTTTATATCCTTTTCGCTGTCATTCTTATCTTTTATCAATATATACTCTAAGGTAATGATCCTACCTTTCTTTTTCATAAAGCCCCTGCACGATTTTATTAACTCTTCTATAGGATAAGTATTGTTAATCGGTACTAGTGAATCTCTTAACTTATTATTAGCAGCATGCAGGGATATTGAAAGATTGACCTGTATATTTAAATCTTTCAATCTATCTATCCCAGGAATAATACCGCATGTTGAGACAGTCATCCTTCTTGCTCCGATCTCTAGCCCCCACGATGAATTCATTATTGTAATAGCTCTCTCAAGATTGTCGTAATTATCCAGAGGCTCTCCCATGCCCATAAACACATAGTTATCTATCTTTTTATTTGTATGCTTTAGTATGTATAAAATTTGGCTGACTATCTCTGTAGGAGAAAGATCCCTCACAAAACCTTTCATACCACTTGCACAAAAATTACACCCGAACTTACATCCGACCTGGGTAGAGAGACATATTGTATCTCTCTTGTAGGAATGTATGAGCACTGTTTCTATGACCTTTTTATCAGATAGTTCAAATAAAAACTTTTTAGTGCCGTCGTTAGACTCTAGACGATCTTTGATCTTGATAGGCTGAAAATAATATTTCTTTGAAAGTTTCTCTCTTAGTGATGACGGAAGATTGGCCATATCATTAAAGCCAGAGACATTTTTCTTATAGATCCACTGAAATACCTGGTCAGCCCTGTAAGAAGGTATGCTCAAATGTTTAAATTCATGTCTTAATTCTTCAGGAGTGCTCGATAGTATGTCTATTTTATTCATAAGAAAAAATTTGGAAAGATTGATAAGGTCAGCAGGTTTTGTCTTTATTATTAAAACGTTGTTCCAAGATCCTTCTGATATCATTATTGCCAGACCTTGCTACCTGCATGCATACAAAGAGTACTACAGAAAATTGCCAGCAAGATTCAGGTCCGACAACTAAACCAGAATATACATCCTCTTTTCTCTCTAAGAGATCCAGATGATGTGAGATAGCTTTATCAATATGACCTTCGAATATCTCAAGAGAAGATGTCCTGTTATTATATTTCATGGATGGAAATGCTATTCCTCTAACGATCAAGAAATTAGTGAAAGTATCATGTCCAAGACCAAGTTCTTTATCAAAATCGAAACCATCGAACTGCGGAAGATTGGAAGGCAATATGATAGCAGGCTTCTCTACATTGATCTTACCAGTCCTCACAATAGTATCCCCTTTATTTACTACTGCCTCGGAAAGAAATATATAAGGCAACTCTGTGTCAGAAAAGGTAGACAGTTCCTGGGCTCTAGAGCGTACGATCCTTGTGTTCTTTAATGCATTTTCCCATATATCCTGAATATTCATATCAAATCATTATACGGATAAACTTCTAAAATAGCAATTATATTTTTACTCTAGCATTATATAAGATCTGTGATATAATATGTTTAAATATTATGAAAAAAAAGCTTTTTCTTAAACAGCCCTATGGCATATTAGTTAGAAAGTTCAGTGCATACTTTCTAATCTTCTCTATCCTCCCATTGGCTTTTCTTCTTCTCTTTTACCTTAAATATGAAAATAGAGCTGCTATAGATATATCAAAAGAAAACCTTAAGATAATCATCTTTCTAATAACACTAGCATCTATACTAAGCTTTTTTGTAATAAGATCCATGCTACGCAAGATAACAAGCTTAAGTGAAAACCTTAAGAATGATGTCCTGGAGAAAATAGATACAAATGCCATTATGGACCTGGCAAAATATGAAGGAGAAGTAGGTGACCTGGCAAAGGTCTTCAGCGATATAACCATAAGATTACAAAAAAACATAGAGGCCCTAGAGGAGACAAAGAAGACTCTTCACGAAGTGCTCTCAAAAGTTGGAAAAGCACTTGTTTCTATTGAAAGTTTTGAGTCCTTGATCAAATTGATCCTAGAGACCACAGTAGATGCTTTACATGCAAAGCAAGGAATAATTGCTTCTGTAGAAACTGATAATATATTTAATATTAAGGCGCATATAGGCTTCGATAATGCCTCAGAAGAACAAATATTAGAATCTATACATGGTTATCTGAATTTAATAATAAATGAAAAAAAACCTATCTCTATTTCCTCCTTTTCAATTTATGATCAAGAAAAATTACTTACTCCACCTATTATATGCATGCCACTTTTATCCAGGGATAAAATATGGGGGATTATTTGTATCTCTGGTAAGAAAAAAGAAGACAATTTCTCTGAAGATGAAAATAAGATACTTTCCAACCTAAGCTCTCAAATTGCAATATCTTTCGAAAACGCAAAACTTAGTAAGGATATAGAAAAAACTTATTTTGAGACCATGGCAGCTTTAGCCATGGCAGTAGAAGCAAAAGACCCTTATTCTAGAGGGCATTCTGAAAAAGTAGAGCATTATGCTGTGAAGATAGGGGAAGCACTTGGGATCTCTAAAGATTCTTTAGAGACATTACGATATGCTGCAAAGTTACACGATGTAGGGAAGATCGGCATAGCTGACAGTGTGTTAAAGAAAAAAACAAGTCTCTTAAAAGAAGAGAGGGAGATCATGAAAAAACACCCTGTTGTCGGAGAAAGTATAGTAAAACCCTTAAAGAATTTCCAACATCTCTTAGAACCCATCAGGCACCATCATGAATTCTTAGATGGTTCAGGCTATCCTGACGGCTTAAAAGGTGATGAGATATCTATTATTACAAGGATACTGACAGTATCTGATATATATGAAGCCTTGACCTCTGATAGGCCCTACAGAGAATCGAGTTCCCAGCAAGAAGCAAAAACGATACTTGAAGATTTTGTCAAAAATGGCAAGATAGATAAAGAAGCAACAGCTGCCCTATTTAAACTAATAGACGAAAAAATAATATAGCTTATTTTGAGATCTCGGGGGTTATAGTGACTGAGATCTTTTTTTTGCTTGATGAGACTGCATCTTTCTCAAAAAGCTGTCCCAACAGGACAAGTTTGCTCGATAGAGGGACCCTATAAGTATGTTTATCGTTCTCATTACAACGAAGTCCTGTCAGCATAATAGAATCACCGCTTTTAATATTGATAGTCCTTTGGTCATCCTTTGTTATTATTGAAGGGAAATCTTTATAATCAGAAGTCACTGCTGTAGTAGGACTGATCTTAAGTAATACAGATTTATCATCTTTTATAGTGGGAGTTATCTTGATCTTTACATCAGCATCAAATATTCTTATATCAGGATAACCTTTTATCTTTCTAAGATTCTTTAGCTCATCCGACAGTGAATCATAGTCATCCGATAAACTATCCAATGCTTCCCTTGAATCAGCAAGTTGTTTTTTAAGTTTTTCTGCTTGCGCATCTTTTAGTGCTTTGGCATGCTCTAATTCGCGGACCTCGTCTTTTGATCTTTCCTTCATATCTTCTAATTCGCGGAGTAAAGCATCGCGATCGCCTAATGCTTGTTTAAGCCTATCTTCGAGGTCTATAAATTTATCACTGAGCTCTTTTATTACTTCATCTTTTAGTTCATCTTCTGACAAAAAACGCTCTGCTTTACTTTTGGTTATCTTCTTGGCAGGAGTAGCTTTTTTTACTACCTTCTTCTTCGTAACTGGTTTATCCTGTTTAGTGCTTACTGCTGCTTTCTTCTCTTTCTCCTCGTCTTTGTAAATACCCATCCTCTTTTCATATTCTTCTGCCCTTTTTCTATAATCAGTGACATCTACTCCTAGCTTTTCTAGATAACTTATTGCCTCTCTATTGATAGGATCCACTACCAAGGCCTTCCTGAATTCATGGATCGCCTCAGGTTTATTGCCTTTTTCATAGAATTCTTTAGCATATTCGATTAGGTATTCTGCAGACTTGTCGTAAGTCCCTGCATGCAATACCCCTATATGAAATATACTAAAAGAAAAAATAAGACATACAATAAATAAAGATAGCTTTTTCATTTTATACTCCATTTCTTGTCAGAATTACTAATAATATACCCTATAAAAAAATTAAAATCAAATTTATTTTGAAGGGTCACTTTCTCTCCATGATGGAGGAAGGTTTTTCTCTATCTCAATATTGGTGAATTTTTTTGTCTTCCTAGGGCCTATTGCCTTTGCCCATCCTGCCATATTCCTGATGCCTTCTTCCAGAGAAGTGGCTTTAATGCCCGGGAAATACTTTTGGTTCTTTGCATGGTCACAGTATGCATGCTGGACCTCGTTCCTCGGGTCTAAATGTAATATATCTTGTTTCACATCCATAGCCTTTGCCACAGTATCTGCCAATTCTAAGACACTGTAAGGTTTTTCTGCTCCTATATTAAAGATCTCTCCGTACGCACTCTTATTGCCTATCGAGCTAGAGATCGTCGGGGCTATATCTCTTATATAACTAAATGCCCTTGTCTGGAGGCCATCTCCAAACACAGTCATTGGTTTACCTTGCATGATCTGATTCATAAATATCCCTATTACATTCCTGTATTTATCCCCGATATTCTGTCTTTCTCCATATACATTATGAGCTCTGAAAATTATATAGTCAAGCCCGAACATATCTTTAGATACCCTTAATTCCTCCTCTACTGTATATTTAGCGATCCCATAAGAATCTTCTGGATGAGGGACCATGTCTTCTCTCATAGGAGGTTCATTCTTCCCGTATACAGCTATGGAGGAGGTGAAGACAAAACATTTTACGTTATTTATAATAGATTCATTGATAAGATTTATAGACCCTATGACATTATTGGTATAATTAAAATTTTTTATAAAATGGCTTAAACCCTCGGCAGCATACGCAGCCAGATGAAAAACATAGTCAAATCTATATTTTTTAAAAAGTTTTTTTAGTAACTTGGTGTCCACTATAGAGCCTTTTACGAATATGGCATCCTTATTCACATTATCTTCAAAACCACCGCTTAGATCATCGAATGAAACCACAGTATTGCCTCTTCTTATGAGTTCATCTGTAACATGTGACCCCATAAAACCAGCTCCACCTGTAACTAATATATTAGACATACTCATGTCCTCCTAAGATCTTTTATCTTCTCTTAAAAATAACAAAATCATCGAATCTCTTATCAAATACGAAATATGGTTTTATTATATCATAACCTCTGCTGTAGACCGCATCAAGTTGTATATAGCTGATATCATACTCTTCCATTAATCGCTGGAATCTTGCCTGCGCCTTTTGCGGACGAAGTATGGTAAATATCTCATTATAGATCCACTTTCTATTGCTTGCTCCAGAAGGATAGGTCTTTAAATAATAACCTATGTCTTTCCTGACTATCACTACGCCGTCTTTTGGCAAATTGCTGTTAAGATAATCTATAGTTTCTCTTTCTCCTCTCTCTCCATAATTATTCCAACTATTCGCGGTCGTGTAGTCAGCTGTCTGTTTGATATCTTGATTTACCTGAGCTCCAAAAGTCAACAATGAAACGCCTATAATAAGACTACTGACTATATTTTTTTTAGAACTTAAAAAATAAAATAATATACTAAGGATGATTAGAGGAGAAAAGTATAAGATATTAAAAAGAGCCTGGTTCTCTTGAAATATGCCCTTTGCTGCGGACATGCCCCTGGTAAACCAGAGGACCATGTCTGGAAAGAATAAAAAGTAATATAAGAACGCCGATATCGCCAAAACAAAACAAACAATACGGTCTTTTCTCTTAAATAGATCATGTTTTAAGAGCAGGTCATATAGGCACTTTGAAAAGACAATGATAAAAAGCGGGTACATTATAGTCTGATATTTCATCATCAGGCCGCGCGGAAAATAATAAAAATAGAACAGAAGAATAACAATACCTAATATCAGAAGAAAATCTACGCCCTCGAGCGCCTTCTGCCTGATGAATCTAGATATCCTATAGATGATCGAGAATGACATAAGGGCCATGAACCATGGCGAAAGCCAACATAAGGAAGAAAGAAAAGAAAAAGTAATACCCATTAATTTCTCTTTTGTCAAAAATATCCCACCCTGATGAAATTTAGTCTTGAACGTATATTCCATAGGATAAAAAAGCGGCATGTTAAAAATACGGCAATAGATATACCATATTACCCACGCTACGCTTATCCCGACGATCAAGATCAGAAAGGGGTTTAAAAATGCCTCTTTATATCTACGCTGTAAGATATAAAAAGTAAACATGGCTGGGATTATAAGAGGTGGGGTAGTAAATTTAATGAGGAGGAGGATCCCGAAAAGAGATCCTAAAAAAAATATATTTTTGGGAGATAGTTTTCTTTCGTCCAAAGAAATAAAAAAATAACTAAACCCTATCATCCCCAGAAGCAGCATCCCTCCATCGATATCTATAAGCAGGGTATATTGTGTTATGATAGGATTTATGCAATAAAAAATTGCTGCGATAGATGAAACTATATAGAACTCTTTGTCTTTGAAGAGTTTTCCGCATATTAAAATGAAAAATATAAATGTGACGAGATGGAACAAAAAGCCAAGCCCCCTGGCAGTCAATACACTTTCCCCTAATATCTTAAAAGCTAAACTAAGTGTATAGATATATAATGGGGGATGCCATAATCCTAAAGGCTGGCCTTCATATCTTTCAGAATACGTCTCATCCACTTCAATAAGAGGTATTCCCTTTATAATAACATTATGCGCAGCGCAGGCAAATTCCTGCTCATCCAGATTGAAAGGTTTATTAATATTAAAAGAGATTATTATGCTGGAAAATAAAAGACCTATAGCTATACTTAATAAAAGATACTTATAGTGTGCGGGTAAAGATCTTTTCATGAAATATTTAATATCTTTTGAATAGATCAATAAATATGATCCCTATCATATTAAGACCAACGCTTATTGTCCGTAAAAAACTTCCTGTTATCTTAGATTCGCCTTTCCTCTGTCTATAATTCACTGATATCTCTATCATCCTTACATGCTTCTTCAATGCTGAGATGGTCATGTTAGCTAGAAAAGCTGATCCTCCTACATAAAAATGGGGTTGCACTAATTTTAGGACGTCTTTTTTAATAAGCCTATATGTACACCCCATGTCAGAAAGGGATGGGCCATTATATAGAACTTGTAGAAGCTTTGCCACTAACCAATTTCCCCATTTTAAGAAAAAATTCATATTAGCGCTCTTGCCTATAAGTTCTTTTGTGGTCCTTGTGCCTTGTATGAAATCAAAGTCCTCTGTATAAGCTAAAAATTTTATCAGGTCTTTTGCTGTAAATGTGTCATCTGATTCTACTAGTACTATATAGTCACTCCTTGCCTCAGCCAAGGCCCTTCTACATGCATATCCATAGCCTTGGTTTGTTTCTTTAACTACCTTTGCGCCTTTTTCTTCTGCGACTAAAGCTGTCTTATCCTTAGAGTTATTATCTATCACTATAACTTCATCTACATACTGAGATGACTTAAAATCTTCTACTATCCTGCCTATGGACTTATCTTCATTATATGCAGGCATTACGATAGATATTGTCTTCCCCTCGTACATCTAGCGTCCCTCTTTCTTATCTATCCTAGCGATTAAAAGCATCTGTCCTCCAAAAAATTTTATAGGAAAAATCAAATATAACCTGACTAAAAAAGGAACCTTGGGGATCTTATTATCCATAGTGTAAGGCAAGAAACGATCTTTCCTTATCTCTATATTGAAACCAAATTCTTCTAAAAAAGCACATAGACTGTCTGCCGTATAGATCTCTTTATGGGTATAATCATAAAAATAAACCTTAAAAGAATACCTAAAATTAGGCTGGATGATTATAAGCCTTCCCTCTGGTTTAAGTATCTTTTTGATCTTTGGTAATAATCTTTCAAGGTCCTCTCTGGAAAGATGTTCAAAAACATTGCTAGCAAATACTACGTCAAAACAGGCAGGATCTAAATTATCTATATCTACAACAGATCGCTTATGGGTGATCACGTCCTTAGATGCATATTTTTCAATATCTTTAAAGACATCAATAGCATGTTTTTCTTTAGCTTTTATATTATTGATAAAACCGCAATAACCAGCTCCCATGTCCAATACCTTGCTAGAACCAGGAATATATCTTTGTAGGTATGCTGATATTACTTTCCATACCTTATCTCTTTCTGTAGAGGCCTTGAAAAAATTCTGGAAATATTTGGTTTTATCCATTATTAAGATTAATGTTGGGGTGGATGACGGGATTTGAACCCGCGGCCCCTAGAACCACAATCTAGTGCTCTATCCAACTGAGCTACACCCACCATATTTAAAGAACTATTGTAAAGCTAGTGATAAAAGATTACCCTGGAGCTCCTTGATCTTGAATGCCTTGTTTTTCAAATTAGAAAATAATAAAAAAGTAGCTATAAAAGGGGGCTCCGCGCTGATCTGGGTCCCTTCTTTTAATATAATGTCTTTTGCTTTAATAAAACAATCTGCTACCAAGTCGTTTTCTACTATTTGTATATCGCTTCTAAAATCTAGAGTAGCCCCTTTTATCATCTGATTGATATACTTCGCATAAAAAGGAAATATCCCGACATCTATATCAGAAGCAAAAAATTCTGCTTTTATATCTTTTGTCGACTTCGCTACGCCTGCCAATCTTAAAGGAGACGTTAGATTGCTATCTTTATTTTTTAAAAAACCTAAAAAATTAAAATTAAAGACATTGGGCCGCCCAAAATGAAACTTTGGCCCCCTAAGATTACCTCTTATGTTAACCAGAGTTATGGGATCGCTAGTGTCATCATCGTAGATAAAAGTACCTTTTTGTACACTAATGCTTGAAAAATAGCATGTTAAAAAAGAATAATCCGTTAAAAACTCTTCTTTTTTACTCTCTATAAAATCTGATATAGTTACCTGCTTAGTGTTTTCTTTTTTTACTACGATCTTTGGTTCAATAACACTTACCTTTACCCCTATATCCTTTCTGTTCACTAAAAAAGCTGTGAGATTGGGCTGTATCCTTATACTGCGTATGTTAGCTATGTCGCCTATCTTTACATTATTTAATTCAAAATATAATGGCGGCCTTATATTTATGTATCCTATGTATAGCTCAGTATTAAACTTCTTTTTCGAAAATTCTGAAAGTAAGTTTTTAATATGTCTGGTAGTGCCTTGATGTCCAAAAAAAACCATCCCGGATAATATTAGAACTAATAATACAGGAATGATCTTTCTAAAAAAAATTTTCATAAAAGTGTTCTACTTCGCTATTCAACGTGCATATCAATGGTGTAGCTTCGTAGGAACTATTCTTCGAAGCCTCACCGGAGTTTTTTTATGCTCAAAAGGCGTAGAAGAATGGCGTCCCTGGCCTGATTCGAACAGGCGACCCTTTGCTTAGAAGGCAAATGCTCTATCCATCTGAGCTACAGGGACTTATTATACTGGTTCTACTTCGCTCTTCGACTTACTAATCAATGTTAGAGCTTCGTAGGAACTATTCCTTCGAAGCCCCACAGGAATTTCTTATACCCAAAGGGCGAAGAAGAATGGTCGGGGCGGCTGGACTCGAACCAGCGACCCCCTGCTCCCAAAGCAGGTGCTCTAGCCAAACTGAGCCACGCCCCGACAGTCCTATAATTTTACCAATACTACCATAGAAAGTCAATATTAAGAAATATAATCTATTACTGCCTTTTTTGCTCTTATAAGAGCCTTGCTTCTATGGCTGATCTCATTCTTCTTCTTTAATGACATCTGGCTAAATGTTTTTTTATAGCCCTTTGGCATAAATATAGGGTCATACCCAAATCCAGTACTCCCTTTAGGTTTAAACCCTATTATACCTTCAATATTACCCTCGACTACCTTTATAACCTTACCTTTATCAGCTATAGCTATGAGGCAGCGAAACTTAGCGCCTCTTTTAGAAATTGGCACTCCTTTAAGTAGTCTTAGTACCTTTTCGTTATTGCTCTTATAAGTAGCGCCTTTCCCTGAAAACCTTGCTGAGTAGACCCCTGGTCTGTGACTGAGGGCATTCACTTCAAGCCCAGAATCATCTGCAATAGCTAACTTTTTCAGGAATCTACTTACAACTATTGCCTTTTTCTTAGCATTCCCCTCTAAAGTAGGCTCATCTTCTATAACCTCTGGAACATCTTTAAAATTATCTAGAGATCTTACTGTTATTGGGATACCTTTTAAGAGAAGTTTTATTTCTTTGAGTTTATGCTTGTTTCTCGTAGCAACTATTAATTCCATCATATATCTATCTTTAAAATCTTCTTTTGCTCCTTTATTAATATATCTATTCCTTTTTTAGCTAAGACTAATAATTTATCTAAGTCTTTCTTGCTAAAAGGATTTTTTTCAGCTGTGCCCTGGATCTCAATGAGTTTCCCACTTCCAGTCATGACTACATTCATATCTACATCTGCGTTTGAATCCTTTTCATAATCAAGATCTAGGCATGGTTTTCCATTTACTATTCCCACACTTACTGCAGCTACATAATCTTTAATAGGGAGGTCACTAAAGATCTCTTTCTTTTGCATACCAAGCAATGCATCCATAAGAGCAATAAAACTTCCTGTAATGCTAGCTGTACGCGTTCCGCCATCTCCCTGTATAACATCGCAGTCTATCCAGATACTTCTCTCTCCTAATTTTTCAAGCTCTACTACAGATCGTAAGCTTCTTCCTATAAGACGCTGTATCTCTAGTGTCCTTCCGCTTTGTTTACCACGCGAAGATTCTCTGGGTATCCTGGAAGTGCACGATCTGGGAAGCATGCCATATTCTGCAGTCACCCATCCTGTACCCTTCCCTCTTAAGAATGGAGGCACTTTATCCTCTACTGAAGCAGTGCACATAACCTTAGTGTCTCCCACTTCTATCATGCAAGAACCTTCTGCAAACTTCATTACATCTCTCTTTATCTTTATATTTCTCATATCCTCTCCCTTATTTAATAGCTACAATAGCTGGAAAATCTTTTACTATCAATCTTCTTATTGCCTCTGTCTGCAGATCTTTATAAGCTACAATAGTATTTTTCTTAACCTTACTTTGCAAGTACGCACCTGCTCCTCCAATAGTCATAAAATATACAGCACCATGTTTTTTAATTATCGCGTTGGACTCTGTTGAACGTTCACCCTTTCCTATCATGCCTAAAAGACCACTTTTTAATAAAAGTGGTAAGAATGGGTCCATTCTCGCGCTAGTAGTAGGACCGCAAGACCCTATGACTTCACCCTTTTTTGAAGGAGTCGGGCCTGTATAATAAATAGTCTCACCTTTAATAGAAATAGGTAATCTTTTTTTTGATCTTAAAGTATCTGCTAATCTTTTATGAGCTTGATCGCGTCCTGTCAGGAGTGTTCCTGAAAGCAGGACCATATCTCCTACCTTAAGTTTTTTTATAGCTTCTTTAGTTAAAGGTAAATTTATCTTTTTCATAATATTCTACTAGCATCTCTTGTTGCATGACAACTCACACTCAGTGCAACAGGAAGCCCTGCTATATGAGTAGGGTATGTGTTTATGCTCACATTAAAAACAGTGCTCCTGCCTCCAACCCCCATAGGCCCGATCTTTAGATCATTTATTTTCTTTAATATGCTTTTTTCTAACTTTCGTATATGAGGAAAAGAACTGCCCTTTCCTGCTGGCCTAAAAATAGCTTCTTTAGAAAGAGATACTGCTTTATCTAATGTACCGCCTATTCCTATTCCTATATACATAGGGGGGCATGCTTTTGAACCTAACTTTTTCATCTGATCTACTATAAACTTTTCTACTGATCCCATCGGATCCGTTGGCCTGAACATTTTTGTAGCACTTGCGTTCTCGCACCCAAAACCTTTTATAGCTACTCTTATCTCTAACTTAGAACCAGAAGTAATACCTGTATAGATTATTGGAGGAAGGTTCGTGCTAGTATTCTTACGGATAAAAGGATCCTTGACGACAGATTTTCTAAAATACCCTTCTTTATAAGCTTCTCTTACACCATCTTTGATCGCCTTGGATATATCACCTTTTATAGAAACACCCTGTCCTATCTTTAGATAGACTACTACCATCCCTGTATCCTGGCATATAGGAAGCTTTTTTTTCTTTGCTATGTCAGCATTTTTTATGAGCGTGTCCAACACCATCTTTGCTTTTAAAGACTTCTCTTTTTTCCTTAAGCGTTTTAATGCTAGATACACATCCCCCCTAAGCTGGGTATTTGCTTTTATACATAGATCTTTTACTGCTTTTTTTATGAGTTTGGAATCTATCCTTCGCATTACCTTACTCCTAATAATTTATGGATCTGTGGCACGATCCTGACAATATCCAGGTCTCTCTTTGCCCTGTCAAAAAAGACCTTCATGGAATCAATTCTTACCATACTACCATTGTAACTCACTGGCTGGATAATAAAAGGTATTTTTTTATCCACTTCTCTTACTAATCTGATCGCTCTATCTACATCGCTCATGAGGGTATTTTCAGTTAGAACTGCTTTTATGAATACTTCTTTTTTGTTAGCTACTTTTAAAAATTCCTTATGCTCATCCCAAAGTTCCTTTTCTCCAGTGGAAGTTGGAAGCTTTATATCCATCGCTATTATATCTATATAGTCTAAAACTTTTATTAGATTATCTTTCAATATGCCATTCGTCTCAAGATAGGTCCTAAAATCCTTATTCTTTAAAAGAGGGAGAAGCTCCTCTAAAAAATCTACCTGAAGCAATGGCTCTCCGCCAGTAAGAGATACAGTATTCTTACCTTCCTTGATAACTCTTTCAAAGACATCCCATGCAGTATATTCTAAAAAATCATCCTTCTCTCTTTCATCGCAGAACCCACAACTAAGGTTGCATCCATGGAACCTTATGAATAGATGTTCTTCCCCTACATATATACCCTCTCCCTGGATGGAACTAAATATCTCAGTGATCCTAGACTTTAGCATCTTTAAAACCTTTCTCTCTGAGCCTACATGCATCACATTTTCCACACGGTCTTTTCCCGCCCTTATAACAGGACCATGTTAATTCAAAGGGTACTCCAAGCCTTCTCCCGATCCTTACAATATCCATCTTCTTTTTATGTAAAAGCGGTGTTTCTATCTTTATACCTTTTTCCTTGGTAGCTATGTTTAAAAGTATATTGAACTTCTTGTAATAACCAGGCCTACAATCCGGGTAACCAGAAAAATCCACTGCATTAGCACCTATAAAGATCTTTTTTGCTCCTATACTTTCAGCAAAAGAAAGGGCAAAGCTTATAAAGATAGTATTTCTAGCAGGCACATAAGTAGGTGGTATGGCTTTGGAAGAAAGCCTTCTCTCCTGAGGCACTTTCGTAGATCTATCTAAAAGAGCGCTTCCCTTCCAAGGCAATTCTATGTTAAGAACATAGGACATGGATCTAGTAGACCTAACAAGTCTCTTTGCAAAAGATATCTCTTTTTCGTGCCTCTGTCCATAATTGAATGTCAGGCAATGCGCTTTATAGCCTTTTTTCTTAGCTATAAAAAGAGTTACAGCTGAATCCATACCTCCTGATAATAATACTACTGCCTTCTTCATGCTCTGGGATGCACCTTCTCATATATATTCTTTAATCTCTCAGTAGTGACATGTGTATACACTTGAGTAGTAGATAGGTTTTCATGTCCTAACAGTTCCTGAACACTTCTTAGGTCAGCTCCTCTATCCAAAAGATGCGTTGCAAAAGAATGCCTTAAACTATGAGGAGATATCTTTTCGTTTAAACTAGTCTTACGTATATATTTTTCTAGCACTCTTCTTATAGCTCTATCGCTCATGCGCCTGCCGCTTTTATTTATAAACACTGCCTTAATTTGCTTTATATTCTTGGTATCTATTTTTTCTAAATATTGCTTAATGACCCTGAGCGCCTTATCACCTATAGGTGCAAGCCGTTCTTTTTTACCCTTGCCATATACTTTTATGACGCCTCCTATAAAATCAACATGATCCCTGTCAAGCTTTACTAATTCACCGACTCTTATGCCAGTAGAATAAAGTGTCTCTAATATGGCCTTGTCTCTTAAGCCGTAAACATCCTTAGTATCAGGGGATTCTATAAGCTTTACTACCTGATCTGTATCTAAAAATAAAGGTAGTTTTCTATCTAATTTCGGTGTCCTTAAGCTCATAGCAGGATTAGCCTTTATATAGCCTTCCCTACAGAGAAACCTAAAGAAACTTCTTAAAGAGGACATCTTTCTTGCTATTGTCCTCTTTGATAATTTTTTCTCTTTCATGCGGGCTAAGAACAACCTCACGTCTATATGACTGATCTTTTCTAGAGGTTTTTCCTTTATAGCCTCGTTAAAATCCCTTAGGTCGATCTTGTAATTTATAATAGTATACTCTGAAGCATTTTTCTCGACCTTAAGATATACTATGAATTTCTGGGTATAGCGTTCTAGCATATATTTAGAAAGTTATGATCTAAGAAGGTAATTTTTTAGAAATATGTGTGCACTTAGGATAGTTACTGCATCCGTAGAAATGCCGTCCCCTTTTCGAACGCCTCTCTATAAGAGAGCCATTGCAATTTTCTTCAGGACAGCTTATTCCTGTAGGGATAGGTTTTGCGAATCTACAATTTGGAAAATCAGAACAGCTCAAGAATCTGCCCAGCCTGCCCCATTTTATTACCATAGGCTTTTCGCACTTTTCACATACTTCAGAAGTAGCGACTGTCTCTCCTTTTACCTTTCTCATATTTACCTTAGCGTGCTGCAGATCTTTATCAAAAGGCCCATAGAATTCTTTTAATACATCTAATTTCTTTTTATCTCCTTCTTCTATCTCATCGAGCTCTTCTTCCATCTTAGCAGTGAATTCTAGGTCCAATATATCTGAAAAACTCTTCATTAAAAGGTCTGTTACCATCATGCCTAATTCAGATGGATGGAAATAGCCTTCTTTTCTCTTTATATAATTACGCGCTACTATCGTATGTATGATAGGGGCATATGTAGATGGACGGCCTATCCCATTTTCTTCAAGTGCTTTCACTAAACTAGCGTCTGAATACCTGGCTGGAGGTTTTGTAAAATGCTGGCTTGGGATCAGTTTTTCTAGGTCCAGTTCTTCATTCACTGAAAGAGGCGGGATGATCTTTTCGATATCTGATATTTCTTCCTCTGTTTCCTCGTAGATAATGCTAAAACCAGAAAATTTCTTTTCTGAACCCTGAGCCCTGAATATATATTTATCCGCCTTTATCTCTACTGTCAATATCGAGTATACGCAAGCAGACATCTGGCTTGAAAGAAACCTGTTCCAGATAAGCGTATATAATTTATATTGGTCTACTGTCAGACGATCCTTTATGCTGTCTGGTTCTCTCAAATGAAGAGTAGGCCTTATAGCTTCATGCGCTTCTTGCGCGCTCTTTTTAGATTTAAATTTATTAGGCGTTGGCGGCAGATATTCTTTGCCATATTTCTTTAATATATAATCCCTGGCTGCTTCTTGAGAATCCTTAGAGATCCTTACTGCATCAGTCCTCATATAAGTGATGAGACCTACATTCTCCTCTCCGCCTATCTCGAGACCTTCATATAATTGCTGGGCGATACTCATGGTCTTGCTAGCTGAGAATCTTAATTTATAAAATGCTTCCTGTTGTAATTTACTAGTAGTAAACGGGGCTTGAGCATATTTTTTCTTTTCTTTCTTTTCTACTTTCGATACAGCGAATTCTTTGTTCTTAATATCCTCTACTATACTTTCAGCTTCTTTTTGTGTAGAGACATCTATTTTTTCCCCTTCTATCTTGTAAAGCCCTGCTATAAACGTCTTTTTTTCATCAGGGTCCTTCGAGGCATTTTTCTTTTTAAATTCAGCGTCGATCTCCCAATATTCCTTAGAATCAAATGCCCTGATATCTTTTTCTCTATCAACAATTATCCTTACAGCTACTGACTGTACTCTTCCAGCTGAAAGCCCTCTGCCTACTTTTCTCCATAGTAATGGACTTATACTATAGCCGACAAGCCTATCTAATATCCTCCTGGCCTGCTGAGCATCTACTTTTTTCATATCTATCTTGCCTGGGCGCTTGACTGCTTCTTGTATCGCGCTCTTTGTGATTTCATGGAATGCTATACGGTATATATTATCCTTTTTCCCTAATAGACTGAAGAGATGCCAGCTTATAGCTTCTCCCTCTCTATCTGGATCAGTTGCTAGATATATCTTGTCTTTATTCTTTGCCTCTTTCTTTAGAAGCGCGACCATCTTCTTCTTCCCTGTTATCATGAAGAAGTCTGTCTTAAAGTCCTTCTCTACATCAATGCCCATCTTTGACCTTGGAAGGTCCATTATATGACCCATGGAGGAGCATACAACGAAATCCTCGCCCAATATCTTATTAATAGTATGAGCCTTTGCTGGAGATTCAACTATAACTAATGATTTACCCATCTATAAACCCCTTAAACCTTTATAAAATTTTTGCCAGGAAGCTGTCTTATAAAACCCTTTAGTTCCAATTTAGAGAGGCTCTTTAACAATTCCTCTATATCCATGCTAGATCCTTCTAATATGTCATCTATATGTTTAGGCTTGCTAGCTAATAAATTATATACTAAACTTTCTTCTTTGTCCAATTCTGAAATAAGATTATCCCTTAAGAGAGCTGTCTTATTACTTACATGTACATCGATCTCTTCTATTATATCCTCTATAGAAGTAATAAGTTTTGCTCCCTGTTTGATCAGTTTATTGGTCCCGTCTGAAGTGATGGAATCTATCTTGCCTGGAAGCGCAAAGACCTCTCTTCCTTGTTCCATGGCAAAATCACTGGTTATTAAAGCGCCACTTTTGAGGCCAGCTTCTACAACTACCACACCTAATGATAATCCGCTTATGATCCTATTCCTGCTTGGAAAATTTTCCCTTAAAGGAGGCATTCTCATTGGGAACTGAGACAAAACTGCACCATTTCTAGCTATATCCTCTGAAAGAGAGATATTCTCTTCTGGATATATATTTAATATCCCTGATCCTAGGACTCCCAATGTCCTTCCCTTAGCTTTCAAAGCGCCTTTATGGGCCTTTGAGTCTATGCCTCTTGCAAGACCTGAAACTACTGTAATGCCTCTCATGGCTAATTCATAGGCAAACTTTTCAGATTGTTCCTTGCCATAAAAAGAAGCTATGCGTGACCCTACTATTGCTACAGATATATCATCGCTTGGTAAGATATCGCCCTTTACATAGACCACAACTGGCGGATCATAGATATCTTTTAGATTTTTAGGATAATCCTTATCTAAGAAAGTAATTACTTTGATCTTATGTTTGTCTATTAATTTAAGTTCATTGGATATGTTTATATCCTTGATGGATCGGATTATTTTAGACGCTATCTCTGGACCTATCTTTTTTGCTGCTTTCAGATCTTCTTCTTTAGCCTTGAATATATTTTCTAAAGAAGAGAAATGCTCTAAAAGATTTTGGATCCTTATACTTCCAAGATCCTCGATCATATTAAGGTTTATTAGTCTTTCTCTGTCATTCATATTTATTGATTATTTTATCAGTCAGCCAATCAGCGATAATCTTAGTACCACTTGGGGACCAGTGGCCATCTCTAGGATAAAAAAGATCTTTCTCAAGTGAGTATAATCCTGTTATATCAAAAAATTGAAAGCCATCTTTTTTACTATCCTTTTTCAAATATTCAATTAAAGAATCTGAACCACTCTTACTAGGTTCCACGGAAAATATTATTAATTCAGCTCCTATATTATTGCAAAAACTATCAAATAAAGAAAATACTTTGATGCTCTTATTTAATCCAGAAGGATCTAATCTATATTCTCTGTAACGACCTCTTAATTTGCTTCTGATGACCTGCTTTAAAATACCTAGAAAAGTATATGTGTATGAATGTCTCCTAAGGAACTCTATAACTCTTTTCTCACTAAAGTCAGATACGAATCTTAACCTATTATCGTTATCAGCGTATATATTAGTGATAACTTTTATTATATCTCCTTTATTATCTACCACCCAATTATTGTTTTTTATCTCTACTACATCATTTGAACACATACCTATTAACACTATGTCCGGCTTAAGAAAACTATACTTCTTTAATGTTAAATATTCTTGATCTATATTATATCCAGAGATCCCTCCGTTTATAACCTCAAATTCTGAATCGCCATACTTTTCATTTAATGCGTTTTCTAGCCTAGAAGAAAGTGTTTCGTTATCTTCTACCCCATGCCCAAAAACAAAAGAATCCCCAAGCAATAAAATCCTTTTTGCATATTTATCACCATATGTATCTTTTAACGACCGAACTCCTTGAGAATTCACATGATATACCACGTCAAAATCGCCATAATAAGAAATATGCCTTGATTTACTATCGGGTAAAAGCGCGTATCCTCTCTCCTTGTCTTCTGTATAAATTTTAGGAATAGAATTATGCTGAGTAGTATAAACTCCGGTTATAGAGGGGAATGATCTAAAAAAAATCTCTATTAAGAGTAAACCTATAAATAAGCCTGCAAGAATAAATAATATTCTAGAAAGTTTCATATCAAAGAAGTTATTTTTTCTACGACTTGATCTATTGTAAGCTTTTCAGTATTTATAAAAAAATCTGCTTTTTTATAAAAAGGGGCTCTTTTTTGAAGAAGTTCCTCTATCCTTTCCTTCGGATCAGGTACATTTAAAAGAGGTCTACTCTTCCGTCCTTTGGTCCTATCTAGGATGACATCTGATGATGCTTCTAGAGAGATCAATATCCCGTTATGTTTTAAATTACTGCGATTTTCCTCATCGATCACTGCTCCACCACCTGCAGATACGATGACTCCGTCTTTTTCGCTTGCTTCTTTAACCGCTTCTTTTTCTATTTTTCGAAAATAAGGTTCTCCTTTTTTATCAAATATCTCTTTTATGGAGACTCCCTCTTTTTTCTCGATCATCTCATCTAGTTCAAGAAATTCTCTATTGAGCTTCTTAGAAAGAGCCCTGCCTACAGCAGTCTTCCCAGTCCCCATAAAACCAACTAATACTATATTCTTCATAACCTCGTCTACTCCTTATAGTTATAAACTATAACAGAAAGCTTGCTATTAGTCAAATCAAATGAAAATTTCCTTACAGCTATTAGCAGCCTGTCTTGTCTTACCTCTATCAGCACCGCTTGATTTCCCCAGCGTGGAAATCTTCGCTTCATGAAAATTCTCGCTCTGCCATACATCCTAATCGAGGGGCAACCATGCCCGCTCGAATTTTCAAGATGCTTCTAGAGGTAAGCCAAGCCATCCGCTAATAGTTAAAGCTAAAATGGAGGCTCTGTCTGCGAATTTGAAAATTTCAGTCATACTGACAGTCTGGCAGATGGATGTAGGGAAATTTTCAGTTAATGGGATTATTGTAGCTTGATAATCCTGGTGTAATATGTTAAGATTCTATTTAAATGATACGGACATTGATGAAGATTTTATTATTTTTATTTATACTTTTAGTAAGCATTCCTAAAGACTCTTTTTCCCTTGAAATAAAAAATTCCAATGAATACCTGATAGATGCCAGAGGTGACGACGGGGATATCTACTCCACTTACATATCTTTAAATAAAAAATTAGATAAGATGGACGCCACTGTATCCTTATTCCTAGACACACAATGGAATATTGACATAACTGATTGGGAAAAACTTGAACTAGGGATAAAAGGGGAGAAATACTTTTTTAACTATCTATATCTTTCCCAATCCATTCAGTTCATCTCTGGCGAGATCCTTGACCACATGGTCTTTGATATAAACGGAGAATCTATAGACACTACCACTACTATCGGATTATATATTCCTCTGGTATGGGACTTATACTTAAAAGTTTTTGAAGATTATTCTATAAACCTAGAAGAATTTAGGGATGAATATTGTGAAAGTGGTGCAAGGGTCATCTACGACCCTGAAGGACTTTATTCTCTAAGTATAGGTTGGCAACATACTGATAGGATCCACGAATTCGATACAGACTATGTAACTATAGGACTTGACCTAGAGTTTTAGGTTCTCTTTATAAGATCTGTAATTTCTTTTTACTTCCTCTAGACTATCTCCGCCAAATTTCTCCAGCATAGCCCTAGAGATAATAAAGCTGGCCACATTCTCTGCTATAACACCTGCGCTAGGAACAGCACATACATCTGAACGCTCAGTAGCTGCCTTATCAGACTTTTTGCTAAGTATATCTATGGTATTCAAACCCTTCATCAATGTGCTGATAGGTTTCATGAAGCCACGCACTATGATATCTTCGCCATTCGATATACCGCCTTCAATTCCGCCTGCATTGTTTGTCTTTCTAAATATGCCTTTATCTTTGGAATAAAAGATCTCGTCATGCACTTTTGACCCAAGTTTCTCTGCTGAGGAGATCCCTTCACCTATCTCTACTCCTTTTATAGCTGGTATGGATATTATACCTTCAGCGAGCAAAGCATCTAATCTTCTGTCACTTGTCACGTAACTACCCAGGCCTACTGGCACGCCTTTTATAATAACCTCGAAGGTACCTCCAAGCGTATCTTTCTTCTCTCTTGCATGGTCTATCTCAGAGATCATGAGTTTTTCAGATGCCTTGTCAGCGCAATTTAACTGAGAGTCAGAGATATTTTTTAATATCTCTTCAAAACCAAGATTAGATGTATGTGACTCTACTCCTCCTATCATCACAACATGGCTCAAGACACTTATCTTAAATTCATTAAGGAATAATCTGCATATTGCCCCTATTGCCACTCTCATAGCTGTCTCTCTCGCAGAAGCTCTTTCAAGGACGCTTCTCGCATCATTAAATCCATATTTTAATAAACCTGGGAGGTCTGCATGTCCTGGCCTGGGATTTATAATATCAGGTAATGTATCTATGGAAAAATCATTATTTTTGATAAGCAGGGATATGGGACTGCCTATCGTCAGACCTTTCCTGAGGCCTGAGAGGATCTTTGCCGTATCCTTCTCGATCTTCATCCTGTCCCCTCTGCCATAACCTTTTTGGCGCCTTTCCAGCTCTCTATCAATAAAATCCTTATCTATAGACAATCCGCTAGGTATACCATCTAGTATGCCTATCAGCGCCTCTCCATGTGATTCACCAGCAGTTAAGAATCTAAGCATCACACACCTCCATTTAAAAACATATTAACGAGATTATTTTATTCCCCCATATGATGACTATAAAACTAGCCAGGGAAATAAAAGGGCCATAAGGGATTATGTCGCTCTTTTTAGTGAACTTAAGATATAGGCCTGGCGGAGTACCTAAAAAAGGAGCTAGAAAAAATATCAAGATCGCCTTTTCCCAGCCTAAAAAAGCGCCTAACATTGCCATAAGTTTTACATCTCCTCCACCCATGCTCTCTTTTCGAAAAACAAGGTTTCCTATAACACCCATCAAGTAGATACTCCCGCCGCCTATAATAATGCCTAACAAAGATCTGATCATGCTGAGTTTCCAGACTAATACATTATGCAAGCCTGGAAAAAAAGCACTGGCCAAGAGACCCACAAAGATCCCTCCTATACTTATCCTATCTGGTATTATCTGAAATTCAAGGTCAATAAAACTTACTACAATAAGGCTAAAACAAAGTAAGCTATATATCAAAAAATTGTATGTCATACCAAAAAATATATATAAAGTTAGAAATACTGCTGCGCTCAATAATTCTACTAAAAAATATCGTGGAGATATCTTCTCTTTACAGGACCTGCATTTCATGCCTAATAGACAATAGCTAACTAAAGGAATATTATCATACCAATGTATAGCTTTTTTGCAATGCGTACATCTCGACCCTGGAAAAACTATACTCTCTGAACGTGGAATCCTGTAGATACATACATTCAAAAAACTTCCTATCATTGAACCAAATATGAAGATTAGCAAATAAATCATAACTCAATCAAAAGTTAGCGTGATTCGTGATGCGTGATTCGTAAAGCGTTAACTGATCACGGTTCACGGATTACGGTTCACGGTTTTTTAGTGCTTCTTCCAGCGCCTCTTTCATAACTTGAACAGGAGCCTGCCTATCTGTCCAAAATTCAAATGCCTTTGCTCCTTGATGTAAAAGCATGCCTAGTCCACCAACAGCCTTTATGCCAAAGGCCTTTGCATGTTTCACAAGCTCTGTCTCTCTATTATATACTACATCATAAACAAACATATCCTTGTGAAGCAAAGTAGTGTCTATGGGAGCAGTATCCCCCTTCATACCAATAGGAGTTGCATTTATCAGTAGTTCGCTATTCTCTACAGTCTTTTTAATATCATCTATAGTTATAAATTCTAATTTGTCCTTTAAAAAAGAAAACTTCAAAAAGTGTCCTTTTGTAGTTTCTACTGACGTCTTATCCTTATCAAAGATATATACCTTTTTTGGAGGAGTGCCTTTTACGAACAAGCTTGCTATGATAGCTCGGCCCGCGCCTCCACAACCTATTAAAAGTACATTTTTATTAGCAGGGGTACATCTCAGGTCTCTTTTGAGAGATTCCCAAAAACCATAGATATCTGTGTTCAGATATTCTATTTTGTCGTCCACTCTTCTTGCTGTATTTACTGCCCCAGCTAATTTTATATGAAGACTATACTGCTTATTTTCTTCACATGGAAATTTAGTTTCCAATATCTCTTTTGCCTTGACCTTATGGGGAATAGTGATGTTAAAGCCCTTTACATCTGTCCTATTTAATAAAAACTCTTCAAGTTTTTTAGGTTCTACTGAAAATAATTCATACTTTGCCCTCATGTTTAAATACCTGAACGCAGCATTATGCATCACTGGAGATAAACTATGTTCTACTGGATAACCTATAAGGCCGTATTTATCCATAAAATCCTCTAAATATAAGGGCGGATCCCATATCCGCCCTTGTGTCGTGATCTATCTTATATTATTGTTTACACCTTGAGTTCTGGGTTCTTCCATTTCCTGGCTTTCCCTAATAACTTCCTTTTTTGAGACCATTGGTTTACTGCATTTAGATACGCCTTTACACTAGCCTCAACTATATCTGTAGAAACGCCTCTTCCAGAAAACTCTCCGCCCGATCTAGACTTTACTCTGATAGAAGCTTCTCCTAGTGCATCTTTCCCGCTAGTTGTAGATCGTAAAGAATAATCTAAAAGCTTAAAACCAGAGCCTGTTATCTTTTCTATTGCCTTATAACATGCATCGACCGGGCCATCACCTAAAGAAGATTTTTCTATTTTTATATTATTCTTTATAAGAGTAATTATAGCCTTAGGAGAAACATTTTTACCACTCTCTATATACATATCCTCTAATTTATAAACCTCAGGCATAGATGAAACTTCGAGAGAACCTATTTCTTCTTCAACTATAGATAATATATCTTCATTATAGATCTCTTTTTTCTTATCTGCCAGGTTCTTAAATCTCTTGAAGGCATTCAAGAGATCTTCATTGGAAAGCTCAAACCCTAACTTTTTCAATCTCTCTGAGAACGCATGTTTTCCAGAATGCTTCCCTAGGACAAGCTTGGTCTCTCCAAAACCCACATCCTGAGGTTTCATGATCTCATAAGTAGTCCTCTTCTTTAAAATACCGTCCTGATGTATGCCTGCTTCATGGCTAAATGCATTACTACCTACTATAGCCTTATTAGGCTGAACAACAATACCTGTTAGCTTACTTACAAGACGGCTGGTCTTATAAAGCTCCTTTGTATTTATAGAAGTACTACAGTTAAATATATCTTGTCTTGTCTTTATTGCCATTACTATCTCTTCTAAAGATGCATTCCCAGCTCTTTCTCCTAAACCATTGATAGTACACTCTATTTGACCAGCTCCATTTTCAATAGCTGCCAAAGAATTGCTGACACCCAACCCCAGATCATTGTGACAATGTACACTTATTACTGCTTTATTTGAATTAGGTACTCTTGTCTTTATTGTTTTAATAAGAGACCCGAATTCCTCGGGTATAGAATAACCTACCGTATCAGGTATATTGACTGTCTTAGCGCCAGCTTTTATAACTGCTTCCACTACTCTGCATAAAAAATCCCTTTCAGAGCGAGATGCATCTTCTGGCGAGAACTCTACGTCATCTGAAAATTTCCTTGCATACTTAACAGCGTCTGCAGCCTGCCTCAAGATCTCTGATTCTGCTTTCTTAAGCTTATACTTCATGTGGATCTTCGAAGTAGCTAAAAATACATGTATCCTTCTCTTCTTAGCTTTTTCTAGAGCTTTCACACACATATCTATATCAGCTTCTTTAGCCCTGGCTAAGCCACATATAATAGGTCCTTTGACCAAAGAAGAAACCTCGCTAACAGCTTGGAAGTCTCCTTCGCTAGCTATCGGGAAACCAGCTTCTATCACATCTACTCCTAATCTTGCAAGTTGTTTTGCTATCTCGATCTTTTCTTTTATATTGAGGCTTGCTCCAGGAGATTGCTCCCCATCCCGTAATGTCGTATCAAATATAATTATCTTCTTCATAATTTATCTCTTCTAACAACTAAAAACTAACAACTAACAACTATTTAATCCAATCCATCATGCTTCTTAACTTTTTACCTACCACTTCTATCGGATGGTTATCATCTTCTTTAGAAAGCTTATTGTAATTAGGCCTTCCATCTTCGTTTTCCTTGATCCACTCTTCTGCGAACTGGCCTGACTGGACCTCTCTTAAGATCTTTTTCATCTCTTCCCTGGTCTTTTGCGTTATTATCCTTTTACCTCTTGTAAGGTCTCCATATTCAGCTGTATCTGAAACCCTTTTTCTCATTCCCTGAATACCTACCTTATAGATCATGTCTGTTATCAGTTTTAGTTCATGTAGGCATTCAAAATAAGCTATCTCAGGCTTATATCCTGCATTTACCAGAGTCTCAAAGCCTGCTTTAATGAGTTCGCTCACGCCTCCGCATAAAACTGTCTGTTCGCCAAATAGATCTGTCTCAGTCTCTTCTTTGAATGTTGTCTCTATAACACCCGCTCTTGTTCCACCAATGCCTTTAGCATAAGCTAAACCTAATTTACTAGCTTCTCCTGTGGCATCTTGATATATTGCTAATAGACATGGTACTCCTTTTTTCTCCTCATACATCTGCCTTACCAAACTACCTGGTCCTTTGGGAGCTACCATTAACACGTCAACATTTTTTGGAGGTATGATCTGTTTAAAGTGTATATTAAAACCATGCGAGAACACTAATGCCTTGCCTTTGGTAAGATTTGGTTCTATGGCAGCTTTATATACCTTTGCCTGCACATGATCTTGAGTAAGTATCTGGATGATATCAGCATCCTTAGCAGCATCACTCGCGCTAACAGGATTAAACCCATCTTTTTTTGCAATTTCAAAATTCGGTGTCCCCTCTAATTCACTTACGATCACGTTAAGGCCACTGTCTTTTAGATTAAGCGCCTGGCTCCGGCCCTGGATCCCATAGCCAATGATCGCTATCTTTTTACCTTTCAAAAAATTCAAGTCTGCATCTTTGTCATAATAGATCTTTGTCATTTGCTCGTTCCTCCTAATTGTTTTTCTGGCACACTAAAGTGTGCCTATTCTCGGTCTTTGCCTTTCCCCCTCGCTATTGCAATACGCCCAGTCCTGACGATCTCAGAAATACCAAAAGGCTTTAATATCTCTATAAGAGACTTTGTCTTATTCTCATCCCCTGTAGCTTCTATCGTAAGCGTATCTTTTTTCACATCTACTATCTTAGCTTCGAAAGTATCAGCTATCTGGATGACCTCAGAGCGATTCTTCGTAGACACTTCTACTCTAACTAAGACCAATTCCCTTCCTATATAGTCTTCTTCAGTAAGGTCTATGATCTTAATGGTATCTATCAGTCTATTAAGCTGTTTTTTAACCTGGTCTAGTGTTCTTTCATCGCCATCCACTACGATCGTCATCCTTGAAACAGTAGGATCCTCTGTCTCGCCCACTGCAAGTGAATCTATATTAAAACCCCTGGCGCTGAATAAGCCTGATACATGTGTCAAAACACCGAAATGATTTTCCACTAGTACTGCTATTGTCTTTTTCATATTTAACCCTCATCATTCTAACAACTAAAAACTAACAACTAATAACTAAGCAAGCACTCCTATCATCTTATTGATTGGCTGACCTGCTGGAACCATAGGAAATACATTTTCTTCTGGCTCCACCACAAAATCCATCACAACTACATTTTTTATCTTTATAGCATCCTTTATAGCCTTTTTAACATCTTTTTTCTTAGTTATCCTCATGCCTACTGCGCCATATGCTTCTGCAAGTTTTACAAAATCAGGCGAGGAATGCAATGTTGTATGAGAATATCTCTTTTTATAGAAAAGTTCCTGCCACTGTCTCACCATGCCTAAATAACCATTATTTAAGATAGCTATCTTCACAGGTAGTTTATTTTCAACAGCTGTTGAGAGTTCCTGGATATTCATCTGGATACTGCCATCTCCTGCAATATCAAATACTGTCTTTTTTGGACATCCGACCTGCGCGCCGATAGCAGCTGGGAAACCATACCCCATAGTCCCAAATCCACCACTTGATAGGAATTGTCTGGGTGTTGAATATTTATAGAACTGTGCAGCCCACATCTGATTCTGGCCTACCTCAGTAGTTATAATAGCTTCGCCCTTGGTAATTTTATATATCTCTTCTACTACATATTGAGGCCTAAGCTTAGAATCATCTTTATAGTACAGAGGATACTTTTTCTTCCAAGAAGCTATTTCTTTATGCCATGCTTCTATCTCAGGCTTTTTTATATCCTTAATAAGATCCCTTAGTATGCATTTAGCATCGCCTACTATCGGAATATCTACTTTCACGTTTTTACTTATCGCGCATGGATCTATATCAATATGTATTATCTTTGCATGAGGAGCAAACTCATCTATCTTACCAGTAACCCTGTCATCAAACCTCGCGCCTACTGCTATGATAAGGTCTGATTCTTGAATAGCATGATTTGCATACGCTGTACCATGCATGCCAAGCATACCTAAAGAAAGTTCATGCTCTCCGGGAAAAGCGCCTAATCCCAGAAGGGTCATAGTAACTGGTATCTCTGTCTTCTTGACAAATTTAAAAATTTCCTCTGAAGCGCCTGATATAATGATCCCGCCTCCAATATATAACACTGGCTTCTTGCTCTTTGATATTAATTTTTTAGCTTTTTTGATCTGTCCTATATGGCCTTGGCACGTAGGATTATATCCTCTTATCTCTGCTTTTTCAGGATAATCAAATTCTGTCTCTTGTATCTGTACATCAACTGGTAGATCCACTACTACTACGCCTGGCCTTCCAGTAGAAGCAATGTGGAAGGCATCCTTAATAACCCTAGCAAGGTTCTTGACATCTTTCACAAGATAATTATGTTTTGATATAGGGCGAGTTATCCCGGTAACATCAGCTTCCTGAAATGCATCATTTCCTATCAGATGAGTCTTGACCTGTCCTGTAAAAGCGACCATAGGTATAGAATCCATATTTGCTGTTGCGAGTCCTGTGACTAGATTAGCTGCTCCTGGGCCAGATGTAGCAAGACACACTCCTACTTTTCCAGTAGCCCTGGCATAACCATCTGCAGCATGCGCAGCGCCCTGCTCATGTCTTGTAAGAATAAAATTTATATCACTATCATATAAGGCGTCGAATATAGGGAGGACTACTCCTCCGGGATATCCGAACATTACATCTACGCCTTCTTTTTTAAGTGATTCAAGAAATATGTTTGCGCCATTTAGTTTCATAATGCTCGTCCTTTGATTTAATCTTCTAATACAGCTCCCTTGCTCGCTGATCCTACAAAGCGAGAATACCTCGAGAGCCAACCTTTTGTCACTTTTGGTTTTAATGTTTTAAGTTTTTTAAGACGTTTGTTTATTTCTGTTTTACTAAGATCAACATCTATAGTTCGTTTCTTTATATCTATTTTTATTTTATCATTGTTCTTTATTATAGCTATGGGACCTCTCTTTGAAGCTTCAGGAGTAATATGGCCTATGCATGGGCCCTGAGTGCCACCTGAAAACCGCCCATCAGTGATAAGCGCTACATCGTTTGATAATCCCATCCCCACTATAGCTGAAGTAGGAGAAAGCATCTCTCTCATACCAGGCCCACCACTTGGACCTTCATATCTTATCACAACACAGTCTCCTTTTTTTATCTTGCCATTCAATATAGCGTCCATTGCATCTTCTTCAGAATCAAATACTTTTGCCTTGCCAGTGAATTTCATCATAGCTTCTGTAACTGCGCCTTGCTTCACAACTGATCCTAAAGGAGCGATGTTCCCTTTTAATACAGCGATACCGCCTTCTTTTTTATAAGGATCTTCTATTGTGCTTATGATATTATCATCGTATACTTTGCTCGACGATGCTATCTTTCCTATAGAAACTCCACTGACCGTGGGATTGTCTTTTAGTTTATTTTTAAGCCTGCTTAAAACCGCAGGTATGCCTCCTGCTGTTTCCAGGTCTTCTAAAAAATATTCACCACTTGGCCGAAGATCGCATATCTTAGGAGTAGATTTACTTATCTTATCAAACATATCTAGAGATAAGTCCACTCCAGCTTCTTTTGCAATTGCAGTAAGATGTAAGACCGTATTAGTTGAACCTCCTAATGCCATGTCTACAGTGACAGCATTCAGGATCGCATTTTTATTAATGATCTTTCTTGGCGTTATATTGTTCTTTACCAGGTCTACTATTCTTTCACCACTTCTAAAAGCGATCCTTGCTTTTTTACTTGAAACAGCTAAAGATGTAGCACATCCTATAAGGGACATACCCATTGTCTCAGTCAAACAGCTCATGGTATTTGCTGTAAAAAGCCCCTGGCATGAACCTGCACCAGGACACGCATTGCTCTCTAGTTCTTCCAGGTCATGTTTAGAGATCTCGCCTTTTTTATATCTACCGACAGCTTCAAAAGCATCATGCACAAGATCCAGTCTCTTACCTTGATAATTACCTGTATGCATAGGTCCTGCAGTGACCACAATAGTCGGGATGTCGATCCTTGCACAAGCCATAAGCATACCTGGCGTTATCTTATCACAATTAGTAAGAAGGACTAGCCCGTCTAGAGAATATGCACCTTGCATGGTTTCCACTATATCTGCTATAAGCTCTCTGGAAGCCAGAGAATATCTCATCCCATAATGACCCATAGCTATGCCATCACATATAGCTGGCACTCCAAATATAAATGGCCTGCCGCCTGCAGCATATATCCCGTTCTCAATAGATCTCTCAAATGATCTCATATTGATATGGCCTGGGACCAGGTCGCTAAAGCTAGACGCGATCCCGATAAAAGGCTTGTCCATATCCTTTTTACATACGCCAGTTGCGTATAAAAGCGCCCTATTCCCTACTCTTGATATACCCTTTTTTATGACATCGCTTCTCATAATAGATCCCTCTTTTAGTAAACAGTTATCTTTGCTTCTTTTTTTAATCCTTCTACGAATGTATCCAGAACTTCCTTGCGACGCAGAGTAAGCAAGTATCTTCCAAGATCTTCCTTTACCTCTTCGTAGCTTAAATCTCTAGCTGGTTTGATATCGAGTAATTTTATCAGATGATAACCAAACTCGCTCTCAACTACCTCACTGACCTCATCTTTTTTCATACTAAAAGCTGTATCCCCGAATGACTTCACGACTTCATCCCTAGAAAAATAATCTATTTCTCCGCCATTAGTAGATGAATTATCTTCGGAGTTCTCTATTGCGAGTTTTCTGAAATCCTCTCCTTTAAGAGCTCTTTCTCTTAGCCCTTTTAGTTCTTCTATAGCCAATGACTTTTCAACTTCATTAAAGCTAGGATCCGTTCTGAGCAATATATGCTGGACTTTTCTTTTTTCAGGTTCTGCTAGTCTTTCTCTATTCGCCTCAAATTCTTTTTTCTTATCTTCCTCTGTAATATTGATCTTACTGTAGATCTCTTTTTCTAAAAAGTTCGTTATATAGATCCCTTTCCTTATATCATCTTTCAGGTCATTTATAGATATGTTCCTTTCGGAAAGGACCTTCTTAAAATTTTCTTCTGAACCAAAGCCTTTTCTCATGCTTTCAAGCTGATCAGAGATCTCTTTCTCAAGATCGCCTAGTTTCGCTTCCTTGCTTCTTTGGTAAAGAAGTTCTGCTGAGATGAGTTCATTAAGTATATCCTCTTTTAGCTTTCCCTTCTCTTCTTCCTTCACCTCCACACCGAAAAACTTCTGATTCTCGATAAAATTAGTCATTGCTGCTTCCATGGTTATATTTTTAATGCCTACGCCATTTACCTTTGCGGCAAATTTTTCCGCAGCTTCCCCTTGTTGGGATAAGATTAAAAATAACGTCAAAACTAATACTATAAAAACACTCATTTTTTTATCAATAGACATACTCCCTCACCTATTTCTAGCTATAATATAGCTCTTATTTTATTGAATGTATATTATCCCACTTTCTTAAAGAAATTACAATAGTTTTTTATTAGGATGTTTTTTATTAGGATTTTGTTTCGGACAGGTCCATTTACCGCATTGGTATCGTAAAATAAAAGGTGCTGCCTTTGCCAAGCCCGCTTTCTACCCAGATCTTTCCCTTATGAGCCTCGACTGCCATTTTGCAGAAAGCAAGGCCTAACCCTTTGCCGCCTTTGCCTTTTAGGCGAGGGTCAGTTACCTGCACAAATTTGTCAAAAATTGCCCTTTGGTATTTTAAAGGTATGCCTGCGCCTTTATCTTTTACTCCTATGATGATAAAGTTTTTATCTTTATTGTAATCTGCGCTTACCTCTATGATAGAATCTTCAGGGGCAAATTTCAAGGCATTTCCGAGGAGGTTTAAAATCACTCTTCTTAATATCTCCTTATCGGCATTAGGCTGGGGCAGGCCTAAGGCAGGCTTTACAGTTATCTCCTTTTTCTGTTTATGCGCCACTATATTCATAGAAGCTGCGATTTCCTTTATGAGCGCCCTGATATCTACCTTTTCATAGTTTAACGTAAGTTTACCCTCTTCTATCCTGCTTATATCAAGAAGATTAGAGGTCATTAGTTTCATCTCCCTGACTTTTGCCAGAGAGATATCTATAACATTCTTTTGCTCTTCTGTAGCATCCTTAATATTTCCCTCTAAAAACTGCAGCCCGCCCAGCAATATATTTAAAGGGTTATTAAGGTCGTGTACTATCATCTGACATAAGGCGTCTTTTGTCCTCTCAAGGCTTTTTATGTCACTAATATCCCTTGAGACCCCAAAAATATATTCAATGCGGCCATCCTCGCCTATAACAGGCGCCATTGTTTCCCTGCATTCCTCCCTGACAGAGCCCTCTTCTGTATGCCTGATCTCTACAGTAGATATATTGCCGCGAACTGCCTCATTAAAAGCATTTTTAAAATTGTCCTTATCTTCCTCGATGATGCCGTCTAATAGGCTCCATTTTTTAGCTTCTTCCATATCCTTAAGGCGATGTTCTTTCATCCCGCCTTTATTGATAAAAACAAGTTCTCCTTTTAGATTAAAAAGCTTAATACAGTCAGGGGATGTTTCGGTCAATGTCCGGTATTTCTCCTCTGAATCTTTTATGGCAGCTTTAGTCTCCCATTCGAATATGCTTAGAGTGCGGATCATGCTGTAGGTTATGACAATAGCACAGATACTGCGGAAGGCCTGGACAGAAATACCTACAGTATCTAAAAATACGGTGTAGTTTAAGCTAGATGCAGGGAAAAATTGAGCTTTAGGCACGATCAGGCCTGAAAAGAAACCATAAAATAAATAGCTAATCGCTGTTAACCTTATATATCCTACAATAGTTAGTAGATTTCTCTTTTTAACGTAGGGGATCTGCAAAAATAAGGCATAGGCGGTCAGGCAGGTGCCGGGTATGCCCAATAAGTACCGCGCAAAGATATCGCCAAGCAAAAATCTTTGACTGCTTAATATAGTTACAGCCAGCCAACTAACGAATAAAAGTATCGGCAATATCTTTAATATTGAATACTTCTTTTTGGTTTCAATAATAGTCTTTACGCCGAACTGGACGAGAAATAGGTACGAGACTGCTAAGAGAGGCAGGCCGAGAGCTTTAAGGAATACTGCTTCTGCCGGCTTTTCGATAAGGATAAACATATCTATCCATTCATTTATCCCATGCACTACCCCGAAGCATGCTATTAGCCGCAGATTTTTTGCTAGTTTAAATATGCTGCCTTTTTTAGGATAGAGAAATATAGACCACCCTAAGACAAAAAAACTTAATCCATAAATAAAGAATACAAAAATCATTTGTTTTCCAGGCTATTTATATTCCAAGGCCTTTTCTATCTTGCTAGTAAGCTCTTGTATATCAACAGGTTTTACAAGGTAATCCACTACACCCTTTTTATATGCCTTGAGCATATCTTTATTTTTATCAAGCGCGGAAAGGATGATAATAGGGGTTTTTTGGCCCAAAGGGTCTTTATTTAATAACTCGCAGGCTGATATACCATCTACCTCTGGCATAAGGAGATCCAGCAGTATCAAATCAGGCTTAAAGCTGTGTAATTTTTCTATGATATCCTTTGCTGTAGGCGAGGTTAATATTTCATATCTATTTGTCTCTTCCAGGTTTAATTTTACTATTTTTAAAAAATCTACCTCATCATCAATAATAAGCACTTTCCTCTTCATATTATGCCTCTTTTTCTATCTTTAAAGTAATTATAATATTAGTACCTTTACCAACCGTGCTTTTAACTTCAATAAGCCCTTTATGCATAATAATGATATTCCTTGAGACAGAAAGCCCCAGGCCTGTTCCTCTATCAGCCTGCTTTGTAGTAAAAAAAGGGTTAAATATTTTCTTAAGATTCTCTTCGGAAATGCCTTCTCCTGTATCTTCTATTTCTACGCATACTACTTTTTCGCCGAGCTCAAAATGATCTTCGATCCTTCTGCCTATTCCTTTTTTTGGCTCTTTAAGCTCAGCTGCATAAGAGCGGATAAAAAGTTTTCCGCCATCTGCCATGGCCTGGATAGCGTTTAAAAACATGTTAACAAATACTTGTTCTATCTTTGTCTTATCGATCAGCACTTTAGGCAGATCTCTTTTTAATTCTTCAAAGATCTCGATGTTTTTCAATCTGAAGTTATGCTGTGTTAAAACTAAGGATTTTTTTATTATAGGGTTTATGTCTCCTGGTTTTATATCTAGCTGCGATGCTCTGGAAAAATCAACAAGGCCGCATACGATATTGTCAGCTCTTGTAATATTATTCTTTATCATATCCATGATTTCAGAAAACTCGGATTTTGACGAGAGTTTACTTTCTAAATAATTAACGCCCTGAAGTACTATGCCTAATGGATTTTTTACCTCATGAGCCACACCGCTTGCCAGCTGGCCCACAGCGTTAAGTTTCTCAGCCTGGATTATCATGTCCTGCATTTCTTCCAGCTTTTTGTAAGCCTTTTCTAGTTCATCTGCCCGCAGTTTTTCAGTTTCTGCCGTTGCCTTTGTAGATGCAAGTTCCTTTTCTTTTTCTATAAGATGTTTGAGGTCTTTGGACATTTTGTTAAAAGAAACAGCCAGCTGGCCGATCTCATCTTCTGACTTAATATCCAGCTTGTAAGCAAAATCCCCATCAGCTATCTTTTTCGTCCCTAATGCCAGTTTATTGATGGGTAAGACTATCCCGCGGATAAAAACCAACCCTAAAACAAAAACCAGTACCGCAATAACCACTGTCAAAAAAAGCATATTTTTTGCAGCTGTCATAATCAACCCGCGCAGGCTTTGCCCTATCGTCTTGGTTATTCCTGTAATAGTCCCTTGAATAGTTTTGGTAGAAAATCCTACACGAAGAGTAGCTAGTCTATCCGGGCCAAGCTTGATAGGAGCTGATACATCAACAATCCCACCTTGCTTCTGTATTAATATAGCCTGTGCAGTAATCGCGTTTTTAGTAAATTCATCTGTAAGCTGTTTTCCTATTAATAGTGCCTCTTCAGTCCCGCCGGCTAATACCATCCCTTTATCATCCAAAACATAAACATAACTAGTGTCTTTCTCCTTCTCTAAGGTCAGCATGCTGAGATAATTCATCTCGTGAAAATTATAATCATGTGCGGGCTGAATTAACTCGTTAGATAAAATGACCGTCAACGCCCGCGCTTTATTCTCCCATTCATCCTGAAGGGCCTTCCCCATAAGAGTTTCATTAATCTGCTTGATGCTGGAGAAAGAGTGCTGCTGGAGATCAGTTATAATAAAAACAAAGACTGCCCCTATAAGCACTATAAAAAAAGAAATAATAAAAATAAATTTCGCCCTAATACTTCTGAATCGAAACATCTCTATTCCTCAAGGTTTTAAACTGCCATTTAGCCTAATGAATTTCTACCCCTCCTGCCTTTAATAGGTCATTAGCAGGCCTTAAGACAGCCTCTGGCCCTCCAGCAGGCAGGTCTTCAAATTTATTAATCTTATAATTTTTGAGAGCCTCTCTGCCTTCTTCGGTTTTATCCATATTGAGTAACTCTTCTTTAATCCTGGCTACCAGGTTTTCATCCAGGCCCTCTCTAACTATCACTAGCATCCTTGGTATCTTCTCTGTTTCATAAATAATATTAAACTCTTTTCTATAAGCCTCTGGGTTCTCATCCGGCGTTACCCAATCAGGACTAGCCAATGCCCCAGCAGCAACCTTTTTATAGAATACCCAGCTGGAGACATTAAGCTCTGAGCCGCTAAACACATAACCTATCTTGTCTTCTGGTACAGGAGAATCAAAAGAATCAAGTTTTACCATACCGAAACCCTTTGCCTTAATTGTACATTTAGGGAGAAGATAGCCAGAGGTTGATCCAGGATCCTCAAAGGCAATTATCTTTCCTTTTAAATCCTCCAGTCCGCGTATTCCGCTGTCTTTTCGAACAAAGATAAAAGTATTATATTCTGAGATCCCTTCCCTCCAAATCAAAAGAATGGGCAGGGCATTTGCTTCCTCTTCATACAGAATGGCTGAAAATAGAGTCTCTAAAACAAGATCGAGTTTTCCTTCTTTTAAATACTCGATTACAGTGGAATTTTTATTATCCCCTGCAAGCATTACCTCGCCTTGCTCAATACCTCTATCTTTAAGCTTTGATGCCAAATAGGTTATGATAGGCTCAATCTTCTTATGATCCTTAGTCACTTTATCAGTAGCCCTTCCCATAGTAAGGACAGTTTTCTTAGGAGCTTCTTCAGCCAAAAGAAGAGATCCTGTCATGATCAATGAGCAAAAAACTATTCCTATAAGGTTTATCCTATGCATTTTCTGGCCCCTTTCTTTTTTTAGAACTCGTATTCCAGCTGCATAACCAATTCGTTATTATCTACTTCGCCATTGCCAGTATCTTCTTCATTTATAGTATATTCACTCTTAAGTTTAAAATTCTCAGCAATGTCAGTAATCACAGCTAACGTCAATTCCTCTCTATCCCAGGCAGCTGGTGTACTAAAAGATTTAGCATTATCCACATCCAATCGGCCATAGCGGGCTAAGAGCCTGTGGCCATTACAGTATTTCCAGCCAAAAGGAAGCTCCACCTTACATGATGGCTGAATGAACCATGTCTCACGGTCCAGTTTACCATCCTGGGCATCTATATACTGAGCTACCAGGCTGAAATCGCCGAGCTCATATTCGAGATTGATGCCTGCCCTATATTGATCATCGTCGTCTGAAGTATAACTATTGAGATTGCTCTTGAGGAAGCTTATATCAGCACTGCTTAGTTGATTGTAAAGCCCCCAGCCAAGGATGTCTATTTCGCCAAAATCTCCCAATTCTTTCTTAAGGCCAAGGCCTAGTGACACCTCCCTGATTCCATTATAGCTTGATTTCCTGGTATCGTCCTGGATCATTTCATAAACATCGGATGAATCGTCTTCACCAACTTCTTTCAGGTCAAGTTCCAGCCCCTGCGACCAGGCAAATGCAGCATAAAAAGGTTCATGCTCTGTCTCTAATAAAAGGCTCCATTCTTCATCCTTCCAGAAGGCAGTACCAGCTAAAGGAGATCTCTCTGTATACTTTTCTGCCTTAAAGAACCTGTCGTCTTTTCCAATCTGGAGGCTTGAGTTAGAGGGGAGGTTCTGAAACATAAAATAGCATTCATCTATATCAGCTGTATCTTCGTCAAAATCTATATCAGCCTCAAAGCGGATATCTTCAGTAATTTGGAGCTCAGGTTCTAAACGTATTTTATCCAACTGAAAGTGCGGCTCAGCCTCACCGGTCGAGGTATCCTTCTGGGTATCCACAAACTCGATCTCAATCTCTCCTCCCAGTTCGAATTTCTCAAGCACTTCTTTTGAAATTGCGTATTTCTTTCCTTCTGCTTCTTTTGCCGCTTGCGGTGCCTGGATCTCCAAGGCCTCTATCTTTTTCTGCATCTTTCCCATCTCTTTCTGCATAGCCTTCATTTGTACTTTTAATTCAGAAAGCTCATCAGCATAAAGAGAAGATGCGCTAAATAATAAAACATAACTAAATATAATGCATAAACCTATCCATATCCTTCTCATATTCCTCTCCTTCCTTGGTTATATAATATATGTATAGTAGATAATATGTCAATATATTAAATGTTAAAATGGCGGGGCCCTGCTACTTTTTTTGGGCAGAGGAATGTTTACTGAAAGTAAGGACATTTTCTATCTTCTCGATTAGGGTATCCAGCTCTATGGGCTTTACAAGATAATCCTTCACGCCAGCCTTATATGCCTTGACCTTTTCCATATCCTTATCCACAGCTGAGAGGATAACAATAGGGATTCCTTTACCTATAGGATCATTGCTTAATAGTTCACAGGCATCAAGGCCTCCTATTGCAGGCATAAGTAGATCCAATAATATCACATCCGGCTTGAAATTATTTACCTCCCGGACAATGTCTTTTGCGTTTGAGAGGGCCAGGATCTGATATCCGCATGTCTCTTCCAGATTTAATTTTGCGATCTTGAGAAAATCAGTTTCATCATCAACAATCATTATTTTTGTCCTTGGACGGCTTAGCTCCTCCTCTGTCCTAAGCGTTAAAATAATGCGGGTCCCTCTATTAACCTCGCTTTCCACATTAATAAGGGCATTCTGCATCTCCATTATCTTTTTTGTAACTGAGAGCCCCAGGCCAGTCCCTTTTCCAAGTTCTTTCGTAGTAAAAAACGGCTCAAAGATCTTTCCCAGGCTTTCAGGTGGTATGCCGCACCCTGTATCCTCTATCTCTACGATTACAGCCTTCTTTCCAAGCATAAAATAATCCTTTGCCATCTTTCCTACTTTGTCCTTTTGCCTTTCAAGCTTTATAGCCTTGGTTTTTACAGCTAACATGCCTTTACCAGACATAGCCTGGATCGCATTTAAGAAAACATTGATAAATACCTGTTCCATCTTTCCTCTGTCTATCAATACCTTAGGCAGGCCTTTTTCCAGGTTCTTAACAAATTTTATCTTTCCGCGCTTTGGTTTATACTGTACTAACTTGAGCGAATCTTTTATAACGGAATTTATGTCTTCAGGCTGAATCTTGAGCTTTGAGGCTTTAGAGAAATTAACAAGAGACTCTATTATCTTATTAGCTCTCTGGACATTAGCCTTCATCATATCGAAAATTTCACTCGAGGATTTTTTCGACCTGGTCTTACTTTCAAGATAGTTTATATCCTGGATCAATATACCTAAGAGATTTCTGACTTCGTGGGCTATCCCACTGGCTAGCTGGCCTGCAACAGAAAGCCTTTCTGACTGTATAAGTTCCTCATAAGTCTCCTTAAGATCGCTCCTGGACTCTTCTAGGGCTTCCTCTGCCTGCTTATATTTAGTAATATCCTTTATCACCCCGATAGAGCCTGTATAATTTTTATCTTCTCCTGGAGCATTTTCCCATTTGGCGCAAAAATGCACTTCAGCATAACGGTAACCTGTCAAGGTATGGCTAGGATCTTTTAGGACTATCTTTATCTCAAAACATTTTGTCATTCCTTCTTCTGAGATCTGAAGCCTGTCCAAGCTCCTAAAATCATCAGGATGTACTATATCCTTAAAAGGCCTCCCGATAAGCTCTTCAGGGTTGTATCCCATCTCCCTGACAGCATCGCTTATAAAAGAGAATCTTCCTTCCCTGTCAAACTCATAGACTATATCGGGAATTATCTCTGTAAGGATCTTATATTTTTCTCCGTTTCCTCTCATATCTTCTCCTAATGCGAAATTCAGTTGGTGTAAGACTCGTGGCTCTTTTGAATATCTTCATAAATGATGGCGAATTTTTATACCCGACCTTAAAAGCAATCTGGGCTATAGAAAAATGAGTCCTTTCCAGCAGGTCTTTTGCCAAATCTATCTTTAATTCTGTCCTATAGCTAGCGAAACCTATGCCTCTTCTCTCCTTAAACATCCTGCTGAAATATTTTGGGCTTAAGAACACCTCATTAGATACATCTTTCAAGGTTATGGATTTATTGTAATTTTTAGTTATAAACCTTTCAGCTTGAGCGAGCTTGGCATTCTTATTATCGATCTCTTTTTGGTCAAATTCATCTTTTTTGTTTAATAATCTATCGATCGCCTTTTTTGTACTTTTAATATCAAACGGCTTTTCTAAATACTCGTCCACATCTGACCGTAATGCCTCAAGAAGTACGTCTTTTGAGCTGTACCCTGTAAGAAGAATAACCTTTTGTTCGGGGTCCCTGCTTTTTATTTTCCTTACCAGCTCAATGCCTGTCATGCCAGGCATCATCATGTCTACTATTATAAGGTTAATGTTATGCGGTTTTTGGAGGGTATTGAGTGCTTCTTCGCCGCTTGAGGCAGTGATTATCTTATATTCGTCAAAACTTGCCTTAAAGGTATCTCTGACAAATTTATCATCATCTACTATTAGAATTTTTTCGCTAGACATCTTTTTTTCCTTTATTAAGATAAGTATAGCCAAAAAATACAATCTGTAAATGGGCAAAAGGTGCTTTTTGCTATCCTATTTCTACCTCTTTTTTAATTTCTATGGGCAGTTTTACAGTAACAGTAGTCCCTGAGCCTGGCTCACTCTTTATACCTATATTCCCCTTGTGCTGTTCTATAATCCTTCGGCTTATAGTAAGCCCCAAGCCCATTCCACTTTTTTCCGTAGTATGAAAAGGTTCAAATATTCTCTCTAATGCATCTTTTGGTATGCCCTTCCCAGTGTCTATAACATTGACCTCTACGGATAAAAAGTCTATACCAGCAGAAATTATAAGTAGGCCCCCTCCAGGCATTGCATTAACAGCGTTTATGACTAGGTTCATGAAGACCTGTTTTATTTTTTCAGCATCAGCTTGTATGAAAAGGGCCTCTTCTTCGGGGCTGAATCTAACATTTATCTCTTTTTCAAAGAATTTGTCTCTCATTATTTCCAATATATTCTCTAAAACCTCTTTTAAGTCTATTCTTTCCATGTTTAAATCCGAATGGGATGAGAAATCGGACAATTGTTTTAAGAGACACTCCCAGCGTACGATCTCATCAGGTATGAGCTTAGAGAATCTATTGACAAATTCCTTATCCTTATGTTTTTGCGGGAATAGCTGGACAAATGCCTTTATAGCGACCATAGAATTCTTTAACTCATGTGCGATCCAGCTAGCTGCCTCTCCCACGGCTGAAAGCCTTTCGCGCTGCCTGGCTGTTTTTAATTTTTTAGTCATATTATTAAAAGACCTTATCAGTCTCCCTATTTCATCTCTTCTTTTTATCTCAATCTTATGGTCCAAGTCTCCGTCTGCTACTCTTTTGGCCCTTAACGCCAAAGTGCTTAGAGGCCTAACGAGCATCTTAGCCATTAATATTCCCACTATGATAGCAATTAATTCACTTAATATTATAATGATCCACGACTGCATCTTCATTGCCTTTGAAAATAAATAGGCTTCTTTTTGCTCCTGCATTAACACAAAACCCCACCCTAAGTTAGGGATAGGCGCATAAGAAACGATCCAGCCTGTTCTTTTCTTATCCTCCAACTCCACTGCATTTATCTGGCCATCTAAAGCTGACTGGATATATGGCAGATCTCCGAGGTCTTCATTTCTTAAAACTCTCTTTTTATCCTGATGAGCTATTAATATGCCCTCGTTTGACACTAAAAGAGCTCTTCCTGTTTCTTCAACTTTTATATATTATCTACTATCTGCCAGACCCCTCTTAGATTAATATCAGCTATTAGTCCTCCTATTATCTTGCCCATTTTTCTAATAGGAACAGCCATGTTTATATAAGGAATGTGATTATCGAGTATTGTGACCTTTGATGTATAATTCTCACCTTTTTTTATTTTCTCCATGGCTTCCTCAAGATAGAACCAGTCTAATTTTCTCCCAAGCTCCGAATTAGATAGCTCCTCTCCTTTTAAATCAAAGGATGCTATCCGCATAAATATAGGCTGATTTAACACAAGATCCACAAGCACTGTTTCCTGCTTCCATGGCGCAGGATAAACTACCTCTAGCATTGATGCAGTAGTCCTCAGCATATCTCTGGGGTTTTTAATAAAAAGCTCTATCGCTTCTGCTGATCTTTTAGCTATCTCTTTATGATTGTTTAATACTGAATTTCTTACTGCGTTCTGGGAGGTATTGATAAGAAGGATTCCAAGGACTGCCACTGGTATAGTTACAATGATAATTAGTATGATCGCGATCTTTACCCATAGCTTTCGGTAAAATAGTTTTAGAAAAAAGAGATTTATCTTAGAGTATTTAGTGCGCATTGATCTTGGAACATCCTCCAGTA
>JBDRCN010000058.1:0-6341 GCA_043821705.1 Candidatus Omnitrophota bacterium | reverse complement strand
CCTGCTGAATCAACAAATTTCTGCTTACCCGTATAGAACGGATGGCATTGCGAACATATTTCTACCCTTATGTTCTCTTTTGTGGACCGGGTATGTATCACTTCGCCGCATGCGCATATGACTGTCGTCTCTTTGTAGTCTGGATGTATTTTCTTCTTCACTTGTCTTTCCTCCTTGTTATTGGTTCATACTTTCCAGGAATTCTTCGTTGTCTTTAGTTTTACTTAGTTTGCCTAAGAGAAGCTCCATTGCTTCTACAGTGTTCAGTTCATTTAAGACCTTTCTTAATATCCAGACCCTCTGCAGTTCCTTATCAGTAAGAAGAAGTTCTTCTTTTCTGGTGTTGGATCTTTTTATATCGATCGCTGGATAGACCCTTCTCTGGAAAAGCGTCCTGTCCAACTGTAATTCCATGTTACCAGTACCTTTAAATTCTTCAAATATGACTTCATCCATCCTACTCCCTGTATCTACCAGGGCAGTTGCTATTATCGTAAGACTTCCTCCTTCTTCGATGTTTCTTGCTGCTCCGAAGAATCTTTTTGGTTTATGTAAGGCGTTTGAGTCTACTCCGCCAGATAGGATCTTACCTGAGTGAGGGATTACTGAATTATATGCCCTTGCAAGCCTTGTGATAGAATCTAGAAGCACCACGACATCTTTTTTATGCTCCACTAATCTTTTGGCTTTCTCAAGGACCATCTCTGCTACCTGGACATGGCGTTCTGCTGGCTCATCAAACGTAGAACTTATGACCTCGCCCTTTACATTTCTTGCCATGTCTGTCACTTCTTCAGGCCTTTCATCAATAAGAAGCACCATAATAACGACCTCAGGATAATTTATAGCAATAGAATTTGCTATTTTCTGCATGATTATTGTTTTACCGCTATAGGGCGGGGCGACTATTGTCCCGCGCTGGCCTTTGCCAATAGGGGTCAGAAGGTCAATGACCCTTACAGTGAGATCACTTTTCTTCAGTTCTAGCTTATAAGGTTTATCCGGATACATAGGTGTCAGGTCGTCAAAAGGAACCTTGTCTTTTGCGATCTCAGGGTTCTCAAAGTTTACAGCCTCGACCTTAAGTAATGCAAAGTATTTCTCTCCTTCTTTCGGAGGCCTTATCTGGCCACTTACAGTATCTCCTGTTCTCAGAGCAAATTTCTTGATCTGTGACGGAGAAATATAAATATCATCCGGGCATGGAAGATAATTATAATTAGGGGACCTTAAAAAGCCAAATCCATCAGGAAGTGTCTCTAATACTCCTTCCCCGAATATCAGTCCTACTTTTTCAGTCTGCGCCTGCAGTACCTTGAACATAAGGTCTTGTTTTTTTAGGTTAGCTACATCGCTTATATCCAATGAACGCGCTAGCTTGTTTAATTCAGCTGTCTTGAGAGACTGTAATTTTGCAATATCAAGTTTTTGAATCTGTACCATATATCGCTCCTAATCGTTCCCAGATCTTTATGACCTGGCTGTTGGTTGTTTTCTTTGTCCCATCATTATCTATAATAAAATCCGCAAATGCCAGCTTTTTTTTAAGCGGCATCTGCATCCGAATTCTCTCCAAGACAAGGCCAGCCTTCAGGCCTTTTGATATCCTAAGCCTTTTTACCTGGGTTGCCACAGAAGCCTTCACCACGATGATCTTATTCATATCCTTAAAAAGTCCTGATTCAAATAAAAGAGGTGCTTCTAAAATAACTACGCCTTTTTGTTTGGCTGAGATCTTTTTTATCTCACTTATCACACATGGATGAGTGAGACTATTAAGTCTTCGAAGCCTTCCCCTATCTTTAAATACTACGCTAGACAGTTTTTTTCTATCTATGGTCCTGTCCTTCTTAAGTATATCTTTACCGAAGAGCCCGATGATCCCTTTATATAATCTTTCACGAGGCGTTATAAGGGAATGGTAGACTTTATCAGCGTCAATAATATTAGCGCCCAAGCCTTTAAACATCTTTGAGACAGTGGTCTTTCCACTCCCGAAGCTTCCAGTCAATCCTATGATCATATTACCCCTCTTCTGTCTCCAGCCAATTTTTCCCATACTTTACGCTGACCTTTGTCGAGACTAAAAGCTTGATAGCGTTTTCCATCTTTTCCCTGACAAGGCCTATCATTATATCAAGTTCTTCTTTTGGTACTTCGAATACCAGCTCATCATGCACTTGCAGCAACATAAGAGATTTAAGCCTTCTTTTCTTAAGCTCCTTGTAGATATCTATCATAGCTATTTTTATAAGGTCAGCTGCAGAACCTTGGACAGGCATGTTTATTGCAATGCGCTCAGCCTGCTGTCTTTCTTTCATGCTCCCATTCTGTATCTGGGGAACATACCTACGTCTATTGAAAAGCGTTGTGACATAACCAGAGCTCTTAGCATCTTCTATCACCTCTTCCAGGTACATCTTTACCCTGGGGTACCTTTCAAAATAATTATCTATAAATTCTTGAGCGCTGTAAGGGTCTATGGACAATGCCCTTGATAGCCCAAACGCGCTTATCCCATATACGATCCCAAAGTTCACTGCTTTTGCATTGTTCCTCATATCGCTTGTGACCTCTTTTTCATCCACATCAAAGATAAGCGATGCAGTATGTGTGTGTATATCCCTATCTTCTTCAAATGCCCTGATAAGCTCTTCGTCTTTTGATAGATGAGCGAGGATACGAAGCTCTATCTGAGAGTAGTCGCATGAGAGTATGATGTTCGCCCCTTCGCCTATAAAGGCTTTTCTTATCCTTCTTCCTTCTTCAGTCTTAATGGGGATATTCTGAAGATTTGGATTTGAGGATGAAAGCCTGCCAGTCTGAGTAACGGTCTGGTTAAAAGAAGTATGAAGCCTCCCTGTATTTTTATTAATAAGTTCTGGAAGAGCATCTACGTAAGTAGATTTTAATTTAGTCAGTTCTCTATATCTTAACAGTTCTTTTGGCAATGGATGCAGGTGTGACAATCTTTCTAGCACGCTTACATCAGTAGAGAAACCTGTCTTTGTCTTCTTTACAGCAGGAAGTTCTAGTTTTTCAAAGAGTATCTTAGCTAATTGTTTAGGCGAATTTATGTTGAATTCGCAGCCAGCCAACTTATATATATCTTTTATTAAAGAGGAAAGCTCTTTCTCAAGTTCCCTGGACATCTTTTTTAAAAATGAGGAGTCTATTTTTACACCGTTTAGTTCCATATACGATAAGACTTCTATGAGGGGGAGTTCTATCTCCCTAAATAATTTATCAAGTTCTTTTTCGAATAATTTTTTATCTAGCACCTTTTTTAGCCTTAGAGTGATATCAGAGTCTTCGCATGCATATTCTGAAAGCCTCTCAATAGGAGCTTCAGTTATAGGTATCCTTTTTTTGCCCGTGCCTAATAGGTCATCCAGGGATATCATCTTGTGGTCCAAGTATTCAAATGATATGTCATCAAGATTGTGGTTTAACTTAGAAGGATTCAATAAGTAAGAGGCTAACATAGTATCAAATTCTATACCTTTTAACTCGACCCCATACCTGGAGAGGATAAGTTTTTCATATTTTATGTTTTGACCGATCTTTTTTATATCCTCTTGTTCCAAAATAGGTTTTAGTGCCTCAAATGCGAGATCCAGTTCTATTTTTTTGCCTAATTCTACATAGAAGGCCTTTCCTTTTTCCCATGAAAAAGATATTCCTACAGGTATAGCTTCGTGTGGATTAGCGCTTGTGGTCTCAAAATCCAGCACAAACTGCTTTTCCTTCTTTAGGATAGCTATAAAGTCATTAAAATCTTTTTTGGTAGTTATAGTAGTGTAGCTAGCATCTTTTCTTATCTTTGAATCACTGGTCGCTATCTCCTTGGCAAGCGCCTTGAACTCAAACTCCTTATATAGCTTCAGAAGAGCTTCTTTGTCAGGTTCTTTTATGGCCATCTCATTGATCGGGATATCAATAGGTACTTCGGTGTCTAATATCGCAAGTTCTTTTGATAAAAAAGCATTTTTCTTTTCAGTCTCGAGAAGACTTTTTCTAGAAACACTTTTTATTTTGTCTAGATTTTTATAAAGTTCCTCTATGTTTCCAAATTCTTCTAGTATCCCTGAAGCTGTTTTCTGGCCTATACCTCTTACCCCGGGTATATTATCAGTCGAGTCTCCCATAAGCGCTATAAGGTCAACCATTGTTTCAGGGGTCACGCCAAATTTTTCCTTAACAGCAGCTTTATCATATATAAAACCTTCTTTGTTAGCGCTGTAGACCTTTATTCTATCGTTCACTAATTGTAGAGCATCTTTATCCCCTGTGACTATATATACATCTAGGCCTTCAGCATTAGCCTTGTTTGCGATAGTGGCAAGTATATCGTCTGCTTCGTACCCTTCTTTTTCAAATAGCCTAATATTGTTAGCATCAAGTATCTTTTTTATTAAAGGCATCTGGGTTATGAGCTCATCAGGCATTGGTTTTCGATGTATCTTGTACTCTTTAAACTTTTTATGCCTGAAAGTAGGGCCTTTTAGATCAAAGGCCACAGCTAGATAATCAGGGGATTCTGAAGCTATTAGCTTTTTAAGCATCATTATAAAACCATAGACAGCGTTCGTAGGCAGGCCTTGGGAGTTGGCAAGGCCCTTGATCGCATAAAACGCCCTATAACAATAAGAGTTTCCATCTATTAAAAAAAGTTTTTTCATATTATAATTTGAAAGCTTGGGAATATTTTACTCTATGTGGAAGGAATATGTGTCTTTAGGAATAAAGAGTTATTATTCTGGTACGATCGTAAGCATAGACTCAAACTCTTTTCGTGCACGCTCGTAATCATTTTGACGGTAGTGCATCATACCTTCTTTGTAGTGATCAGCTATCCTTTCCTCCTTCATTTTATTTTTGATGGATTTTTCCAGTTCCATTAAAGATGCGTCTTCTGGGTAGTTCTTTCTAGCTGTTCTTATAGTGGTCAATGCCTTGGCATGTTCGCCATTCTTATAATAATTCCTTGCATTAAGATAATAGCTTCTTGCTCCAGAATCAAACACTTTTTCTTTATAGTTACTTTTCTTTGTATAAGCGCCTTTTCCTTTTTTTAATCTCGCTTCAGCAAGCTTTAAGGATCTTTCGAGCTCTTTATCTACATCTTTCTTAGTGGATTTCTTTATAGTCTTAGGGGTAGCTTTCCTTGGGCTGCTTTTGCGCATTTTAGTCCATTCTGATGATGTGGGCTCTTCTTTAGCGCTTTCTTCATATATCACATCTTCAGATTGTTCTCTTTTTCTTTTAGCGCGTAAAGCCTTCTTTTTAAGTGCTAGTTTTTGCTTAGGGCTGAGCTTTGGATCATCTAAAGATGCTTCTTCTTCCATCTCAGGGGCCTTCTTTTTTCGCTTTCTCTCGATGTCCTTCTTTTTTGTCAAAGTTATTTCTTCGGCTTTTTTTTCATCCTTCTTTTTGCCTAAACGTGTCCATCCACTTTTTCCTTCTTCTGGTTCAGGTGTTTCACTTAGGTCGAGCTCTTCTTCGATCTTCTCTTTGCCGTCTTTTTTAAGAGCTTCTTTTCGTGCTTTTTCTATTGCTTCAGCTTTTTTCTCTAATTCTACCTTAGCTAAAAGCCCAAGAGCCTGAAGTCTTTTTTCAGCTTCTTTTGTCCAAGGACTATTAGGGTCCCCAAGCTTATATCTTTTTATCCAGTGAAATGCTGCTTTTTCTTTTTCACCCTTTCTTTCATAGAGAAGCGCTAGATTCGTATGAGCTTTTTCATAATCAGGAGAGATTGCTAATGCCTTTTTGTAAGAGGCCTCTGCTCTATCAAGAGAATCTTTAGCCTCATAGAGTATCCCGAGGTCATTGTGAGGAGCTGGATAAGAAAGGTCCAGGTTCGCTGCTTTTTGGTACCACTGTATAGCAGCATCGATATCGCCTTTTTGCTGAGCTTCGTAACCTAATTTCCTATAAGAGATAGCTTCATCGGCTAATCTTACTTCAGCAAGAACATTGCTAGCGCTAAATAATCCTATCAGGCCGAAAGATATTACATATATAACAGCCTTGTTATATAAACTTTTATTCATTTAATATCTCCTTTTTTTGATAAGTGTATCATATATACCCTATGGCGTCAAGTTAAAACTTTATCTTTACTTATTATAATCACTAGAGTTAGTGGTCAATCTATGTTTTTAGAAAAATAACCCCCTGTCAATGCATCGAGATCAGCTGTCAGCTCCTGTATGCGTAAGTTTAATTCAATTCCTTCTTTCTTGTTTGAAGGCGGGGATAGTTCTTTTTCTATCTGCACCCTTCTTCTTTCAAAATACACGCGCGTTACCTCGTCCATAATATCATCCCTTAACTGCACC
>JBDRCN010000057.1:0-14767 GCA_043821705.1 Candidatus Omnitrophota bacterium | reverse complement strand
GCGCTAAGCCGCGTGTTGATAAGGTCTTAGTGATAGCGCTAGTAAGAGTGGTCTTACCATGATCAACATGTCCTATTGTTCCGATGTTAACGTGCGGTTTTGTACGTTCAAATTTTTCTTTGGCCATATTATTTTCCTCCTTAAATGAGCACTTGATTTATGGAATATAATGAACATAAATCAATCTGCCTTGTTTTGCTTCTTTGAAGGTGCGAATTTAATCCCGCCCTTTTGGTTAAAATGCTTTAAATATTCGTCTGTGTTTTACTTCCGCCTCAAAAGGGCGGGATAAGTTCGGACTTATAAGTTATGCCCTCACTTATTTCCCATTAACTTATTTGCTATATTTAAAGGCACTTCTTGATAATGAGAAGGCTCTATTGTATACGAAGCTCTGCCTTGTGTCAAGCTTCTTATTGCAGTTGCGTAACCAAACATCTCAGCTAGAGGTACGCACCCCCTTACTATCTTTAAATTCCCCTTTTGCGTGATCTCTTCGATCTTGCATCGCCTTGAGTTCAGGTCGCCTATAACATCACCTGTATATCCCTCAGGAAATATGACTTCTATGCTCATAATAGGCTCCATTAGCTTACATTTTGCATTTCTTAACGCTTCTGTAAATGCTATGGATCCAGCCATCTTAAAAGCTATATCAGAAGAATCTACTTCATGATATGAACCATCTATAAGTATTACTTCTGTGTCTATTACTGGGTAACCAGCAAGGACTCCTGTCTTGGAAGCCATCTCGATCCCATTCTTTACTGGAGGTATGTACTCTTTTGGGATAGACCCGCCGATTATTTTATTAGTAAATTGTATCCCTGATCCAGGCTCTCCTGGTTTCATTATAATAACTGCATGGCCATATTGACCTCTGCCACCTGACTGCTGTATGAATTTACCGACAGCTCTAGTCTCGATCGAGGGCATCTCTTTATAAGCAACTTGAGGAGTTCCGGTCTTTGTCTCTACTTTAAATTCTCGCAATAATCTATCGATGATTATTTCTAAATGCAACTCTCCCATACCTGATATAATATTTTCTCCTGTTTCTTTATCATACCTCACTATAAAAGTAGGGTCCTCTTCTTGAAGTTTATTAAGCGCTAATCCTAGTTTATCCTGGTCAACTGTGCTGGCAGATTCTATGGACATCGAGACAACAGGTTCTGGAAAATGCATCTTTTCTAAAATTATAGGAGATTCCTCTGCGCATAAAGTATCTCCTGTCTTAATGCCTTTTAGGCCCACGACTCCGACTATATCTCCTGCGCCAGCCTCATCTATGATCTCCTGTTTATCAGCGTGCATCTTAACGATCTTGTTCAATCTTTCTTTTTCATCCCTATTTACATTATAGACATAGCTGCTCTTTTTCACTATGCCTGAATATACCCTGATCCATGCAAGCCTTCCTACGTATGGGTCTGTCACTATCTTAAAACATAACGCGCTAAAAGGTTCATTATCATCTGTCTTCCTGGTTATATCTTCCTCTGTGTTAGGATCTATGCCTTTTATAGGAGGTATGTCTATAGGCGATGGCAAATATTTTGTCACTGCATTAAGAAGAAGCTGTACTCCTTTATTCTTAAAAGAAGAACCGCAGAGTACTGGGACAAACAGTTCATTTAGAACTGCCTCACGTAACGCCTGAGTCATCTCTTCTTCTGATATTGGTTGATTATGTACATACTTATCGAATATGTCATGATGATGATCTGCAAGTTTTTCTATTAGATCGTGTTGCATCAGCTTTGCTTCTTCTATCATATCTTCAGGTATAGCAGCTTCTGTAAAATTATTATCTATCACATCTTCTTTATACATATATGCCTTCATAGTCACTAGATCTATGATGCCTTTAAAATTATCTTCACTACCTATAGGAAGTTGGATAGGAAAAGCATTAGCTCCTAATTTTTCTTCCATGTCTTTTACAACCTTTAAGAAATTAGCTCCAGTCCTATCCATCTTATTTATAAAAGCTATACGAGGGACTTTATACCTGTCTGCCTGGCGCCACACTGTCTCTGATTGAGGCTGCACTCCTCCGACCCCGCAAAATACTACTACAGCGCCATCCAAGACCTTTAGAGACCTTTCAACTTCTGCAGTAAAATCCACATGTCCAGGAGTATCTATGATATTAATATTGCAATCTTTCCACTTACAGCTTGTAGCAGCTGCAGTAATAGTGATACCTCTTTCCTGCTCCTGCTCCATCCAATCCATAGTAGCAGTGCCTTCATGGACTTCACCTATTTTATAGAGCCTGCCTGCATAATAGAGCATCCTCTCGGTAGTAGTAGTCTTACCTGCATCTATATGAGCAATGATCCCAATATTCCTTATTTTTTCTAAAGGCACTTCTCTTATCATACTTTTCCTATTTATCTTTTCCGCTGTTAATACTGTCATCTTTATTTACTTTCATATCTTTTTATCTACCTGCGACCTGTGACTTGTGTCTTGTAACTTGTTTACCATCTATAATGAGCAAAAGCCTTATTCGCCTCTGCCATCCTGTGCATATCTTCTCTCTTCTTCATAGCAGAACCCTGGTTCTTAAAACCATCTATTATCTCATCAGCAAGCTTTTCTTCCATTGGTTTACCTTTTTTCTGTCTTGCAAAATCCCTGACCCATCTCATTGCAATAGCAGTGCCTCTTTCACTCTTTACTTCTATAGGCACTTGATATGTAGCTCCTCCAACCCTTCTTGGTTTTATCTCTAAAAGAGGCCTTACATTATCTAAGGACTTTTGGAGTACCTCTAATGCATTATCATTTCCTGTTTTCTTAATAACTATATCAAGTGCATTATAAAGGATATGCTCTGCAATAGATTTTTTGCCCTTGACCATCATTACGTTAATGAACCTTGAAATAAGTTTGCTATTATATTTAGGGTCTGGTATAACATCCCTTTGTTCTGCTCTTCTACGTCTCATTTTAACTCCTTATTTAAAAACTGTTCGTGAACCGTAAACCGTGATGCGTGAACCGAAAACGGATCACGAATTACGAATCACGAATTACGCCTTAGGTCTTTTTGCCCCGTATTTTGAACGGCTCTTTTTTCTATTCTGTACTCCTGCTGTATCAAGAGTGCCTCTTACAATATGGTATCTTACTCCTGGAAGATCATTTACCCTGCCGCCTCTTATAAGAACTATTGAATGTTCTTGAAGATTATGGCCTTCGCCTGGGATATAAGAAGTCACTTCTATACCATTTGTAAGCCTAGCCCTTGCAACTTTTCTTAGTGCTGAGTTAGGCTTTTTAGGGGTCTGTGTTTTTACTTGTAAACACACGCCTCTTTTTTGAGGACACCTGTCGAGCGCACGAGACTTGGTCTTTTTCTTTTTCTTTGTTCTGCCAAATTTTATTAATTGTCCTATCGTAGGCATATTACTTTTCTACCTCTTTCTTTGTTTCTTTCTCTTTAGGTGTGTCTTTTACTAGTTCTATGCTTCTATGGGTCTTATAACCAGTCCCTGCTGGGATCAAGTGGCCCATGATGACATTTTCTTTTAATCCTCTTAATGCATCTATCCTTCCGCTAGCAGCTGCTTCTGTCAGTACACGAGTAGTCTCCTGGAAACTTGCAGCAGATATAAAGCTCTCTGTTGAAAGTGATGCTTTTGTGATACCCAAAAGTATTGGGGTCGCACTAGCAGGTTTTCCTTTTTTCTTCAAGATCTTGCTGTTTTCATCCTGAAACGCTACTTTGTCGACCTGCATACCTACTAAAAATTCTGTGCTGCCTGAGTCTTCTATTTTTACTTTCTTTAACATCTGTTTTACAATGATCTCTATGTGCTTATCATTTATCCTTACACCCTGAAGCCTATAAACTTCCTGGACCTCATTGACAAGATACTCTTGAAGCCTCTTCTCTCCACTGACCTTCAAGATATCTTGAGGATTAATAGGCCCGTCTACAAGCTGATCGCCTGTCTTTACTCTGTCACCTTTATATACATTAAGATGTTTTCCATGAGGGATGATGTATTCTTTCTTCATTCCAGAATGAGACCTTACTATTATCCTTCTTTGGCCCTTCTTTGAAGTAGCAAACTCAACTATCCCGTCTATTTCACTTATCATTGCTGGATCTTTTGGTTTTCTTGCTTCAAAAAGCTCTGCAACCCTTGGAAGTCCTCCAGTAATATCTTTTGTCTTTGAGACCTGACGAGGTGTCTTAGCGATCAAGTTACCTGCTTTTATCTTTTCACCATCCTGTGAGACTATATGAGCACCTGCTGGGATAGGGTATATTGCTAGAACTTCTTTCTTTTCATCTTCTATAACTATCTGAGGATGATATTCACCTTTATGTTCTATAATAACTCTGCCAGTAAGGCCAGTCGCTTCATCTATCTCTTCGACCATTGTTACTTCTTCTATAACATCTTCATATCTAACTGAACCAGTTACCTCAGTCAATATAGGAGATGTGTAAGGATCCCACTTTATAAAAATAACATTTTTTTCTATTTCTTGACCATCTTCTACGCTTACTATGCTACCAGAAGGCACAGTGTGCTTTTCAAGTTCTCTGCCAGAATCATCATTTATACTTATCTGGCCATTTCTATTTAAGACTATTATATCTCCTGTTTCCTGTTTAACTATCTTAAGGCCATGATATTTTACAGTACCTTTTGATTTTGATTTTATATGTGACTGTTCTATGATCCTAGATGCTGTTCCTCCTATATGGAATGTTCTCATAGTAAGTTGTGTTCCAGGTTCACCTATGGACTGTGCTGCAATAATACCAACAGCTGTTCCCTGATCCACTATCTTTCCAGTAGCTAGATCTCTCCCGTAACACTTAGCGCATATGCCATATTTGGTCTCACATGTAAGAACGCTTCTGATCCTTATCTTTTCTATGCCAGCTGATTCTATTCTTTCAGATGCTTCTTCGCTTATCTCCTTGCCAGCTTCTACAATAACTTCATCAGTAATAATATCTACTATATTTTCAACTACAACCCTTCCTACTATTCTTTCTTTTAAAGGTACGACTTCTTCATCTGCCTCGATAATAGCACTTACTAAAATCCCATTAAGCGTGCCACAATCTTCTTCTCTTATTATCACGTCTTGTGCTACGTCTACAAGCCTACGCGTAAGATAACCAGAATCAGCTGTCTTAAGAGCAGTATCAGCCAGGCCTTTTCTAGCACCGTGAGTAGAGATAAAATATTCCAACACTGTAAGGCCTTCTCTGAAATTAGCAGTGATAGGTGTCTCTATGATCTCACCTGATGGCTTTGCCATAAGGCCTCTCATACCTGAAAGCTGTCTTATCTGTTGCTTCGATCCTCTTGCACCAGAGTTAGCCATCATAAATACTGGATTAAACGTATCGAGTTCTAAAAACAGCATGTCTGAGATCTTATCTGTAGTATGAGTCCATATATCAACAATTTTGTTATATCTTTCACGTTCTGTAATAAAACCTTTTTTATACTGGTCCTCTACTGCATTAACTTCTTTTTTAGAAGCTAATACGACTTTTTGTTTATCTTTTGGAATAAGTAGATCATCAATGGAAATAGAAATGCCTGCTACTGTAGCATATTCAAAACCAAGTGTCTTGACCTTATCCAACACCTTTACAGTCTCATGATGGCCAAAAAAATTATAACAATCAGATATAACCTTGCTTAGATTTGATTTTTCAAGCGCCATATTAACAAAAGCCATTTTCTTAGGTAATATCCTGTTAAATATTATCCGTCCAGATGTTGTCTCTAAAGTCTCATTATCTATCCTGACCTTTATCCTCTCATGAAGAGTGACCTCTCTATCTTGATAAGCTAGTTCTGCTTCATCTATGTTTGAAAAAGATCTGAGTTCTTTTCTTCTCTGGTGTGGTTTTTCTTGTGTAAGGTAATAACTTCCTAATACGATGTCTTGAGTAGGAGTGATGATAGGCCTTCCATTCGATGGAGAGAATATATTGCTTGCTGAAAGCATGATCATACGGCATTCCATCTGTGCTTCCATTGAAAGTGGCACATGGACTGCCATCTGGTCTCCATCAAAGTCAGCATTAAATGCAGTACAGACTAGAGGATGGATCCTGATCGCCTTACCTTCTATTAATACTGGCTGAAATGCCTGGATACCAAGCCTATGTAAAGTAGGAGCTCTATTGAGTAATACTGGATGGTCCTTTATAACATCATCAAGTATGTCCCATACTTCGAGACGGGCTTTTTCAACCATCCTCTTAGCGCTCTTTATGGTATGCACAAAACCTTTTTCTTTTAATTTCTTTATGATGAATGGTTCGAATAGTTCTAAGGCCATCTTCTTTGGAAGGCCGCATTCCCAGAGCTTTAACTCAGGACCTACGACTATAACGCTTCTCCCTGAATAATCAACACGTTTTCCAAGAAGGTTCTGTCTGAACCTGCCTTGTTTTCCTTTTAACATGTCACTTAAAGATTTAAGAGGCCTGTTAGCTGGTCCAAGAACAGCTCTACCATGTCTTCCATTGTCAAAAAGCGCATCAACAGCTTCCTGAAGCATGCGCTTTTCATTTCTTATTATAATATCTGGTGCTTTAAGCTCTAAAAGTTTCTTTAGACGATTATTCCTGTTTATAACCCTTCTATAAAGATCATTTAGATCGCTTGTAGCAAACCTACCGCCCTCTAGGGGAACCAGTGGTCTTAGGTCTGGAGGTATAACTGGTATCACATCAATTATCATCCAATCTGGGCTGTTCTCTGACTTTTTAAATGCCTCCATTATCTTTAATCTTTTTATGATCTTTCGTTTTGTCTGTTCTGATTTTTGGTCTTCTAGTTCAACTTTAAGCTCTGATAATAGTTTATCTAGATCTAATTCTTTTAAAAGCTCTCTAATGCCTTCTGCGCCTATCATAGCCTTGAACCTGGAGCCATATTTCTCGCTACATTCTCTATATTTTTCCTCCGTAAGTAGGTCTTTTTTCTTAAGAGGGGAATCTCCTGGATCAATGACTATATATTCTTCGTAATACACTACTTTTTCCAGGTCCCTTAATCCTATATTCAAGAGAAGCGCCATGCGGCTAGGCATTGCCTTAAAAAACCAGACATGACTGCAAGGAGCAGCCAGGTCTATATGGCCCATACGCTCTCTCCTTACCTTTGAAAGGGTCACTTCGACGCCGCACCTGTCACAGACTATGCCTTTATATTTTATACGCTTGTATTTTCCGCAGCTGCATTCCCAATCTCGAGTAGGCCCGAATATCTTTTCACAGAAAAGGCCATCTTTCTCAGGCCTCAAGGTCCTATAATTGATCGTCTCTGGTTTCTTCACCTCGCCCCTGGACCAGGATCTAATAACTTCTTCAGAAGCTATTTTAATCGATATAAAATCAAACGTACTGGCAGTCTCATTTATCATATAGGTTCCCTTATTTTATTTGTTTTTTCTTTTTGCTTTTTTTCTTTGTTTACGCATCTCTTTTAATTCTTCTTTTGAAAACACCTCAGGAGAAACACCTGTGCCATCTTTATATTCTGTCCTGATATCTAAACAAAGACTCTGAAGCTCTTTTACTAAAACATTAAAAGACTCTGGTGTGCCTGGATGCAGTGCATGTTCACCTTTTACAATAGACTCGTATATCTTTGTCCTGCCGCTTACATCATCACTTTTCACTGTCAATAATTCTTGCAGTGTATACGCAGCTCCATAAGCCTCTAATGCCCATACTTCCATCTCTCCGAACCTCTGGCCTCCAAACTGTGCTTTTCCACCTAAAGGCTGCTGTGTTACTAGAGAATATGGTCCTATTGAACGAGCGTGTATCTTATCATCTACAAGATGAGCTAATTTCATCATATAGATATAACCTACTGTTATCTTCTGATCAAAGCGTTCGCCTGTTAACCCATCACGCAATACTACTTTCCCGTCTTTAGGAAGGCCTGCTTTATCTAGCTCGAGTTTTATCTCTTCTTCCTTAGCTCCATCAAAAACTGGCGTAGTGACCTTAAACCCTAATACTTTTGCTGCCCACCCAAGGTGCGTCTCAAGTATCTGCCCTACATTCATTCTAGAAGGGACTCCAAGTGGATTTAAAACTATCTCGACAGGAGTTCCATCTTCCATATAAGGCATATCTTCTTCTGGAAGTATCTTTGCAATAACTCCTTTATTACCATGGCGTCCTGCCATCTTATCGCCAACTGACAACCTCTTCTTGCTGGCAATGTAGACTACTATTCTCTTTAAAACACCAGCTGGAAGCTCATCGCCTTTTTTGATCTTATCCACTTCATATTCTTCCTCATATAATACTTCTTCTATCTGGTCATTGTATATGGTCAAGGTGCGTTTTACTTCGTGTTCAAGTTCAGGATCACTGTCTATCTTCACACTAGCAAGATCTGCTTTTTCAAACTTCGATATATCCTTCTTCTTTACAGTCCTGCCTTCAGCGATCAATGTAGTACCAGTCTCATCTGATAAAAGAGGAGCGCTTAGTTTCATACCTTCAAGAAGCTTGATCAAGCGATTTTCTCTTTCTTTTTTTATGTTCTCGACTCTTTTTTCATACTCGACTCTTATCTTTTGGATATCTTTTTGTTCTTTTTTAAGTTCTTCCTTTGATTTTGATTTTTGGCCTTTCCTAGAAAAGACCTTAGTATCGACTATTATGCCCTCGACTCCTGAAGGGACGGTCAAGGATGCGTCGCGCACATCTCCTGCTTTTTCGCCAAATATAGCGCGCAGTAGTTTTTCTTCTGGGGAAAGTTCTGTTTCGCTCTTAGGAGCAACTTTTCCGACGAGAATATCCCCTGGCCCTACTTCTGCTCCTACTCTCACTACGCCGTCTTCACCCAGGTTCTTCAAAGCCTCTTCGCTTACATTTGGTATGTCTTTTGTGATCTCTTCATTTCCTAGGCGGGTCTCTCTAGACTCTATTTCAAATTCCTCGATATGTAAAGATGTGTATGTATCGCCTTTTAAAAGTCTTTCGCTTACTAAGATAGCATCTTCAAAGTTATAACCACGCCATGGCATAAAAGCTACAAGTATGTTTTTTCCTAAAGCAAGCTCTCCTTCGCTAGTACCAGGCCCATCTGCAACAACATCACCGTTCTTTACCTTATCTCCTATCTTTACAATAGGTCTTTGTACGATGCTGGTGTTTGCATTGCTTCTTTCAAATTTTCTAAGTTTATATACTATGCTATTATTTACGACTATCTCATTGGACTGCACAGCTGTTACCTTGCCCCCAGCCTTTGCAATGATCACTGCTCCAGAATCTATAGCTGCTCTTCCTTCTAACCCTGTTCCTATTAAAGGAGATTCTGTGAAAAGTAGTGGCACAGCCTGCCTTTGCATATTAGAACCCATGAGAGCCCTGTTAGCATCATCATGCTCTAAAAACGGTATGAGGCCAGCTGCAATACTTACAAGCTGTTTCGGAGAAACATCCATGTAGTCTATCTTACTAGGTTGTGTGAGAGGATAACCACCTCTACATCTACAAGAGATTCTGTCTTCTGTGAAGTAACCTTCATTATCAATCTTTGCATTTGCCTGAGCAATAATATATTGGTCTTCTACATCAGCTGTCAGATATTCTATTCTATTTGTTACTTTTCCGTTCTCGACCTTTCTATAAGGTGTTTCGATAAAACCGAAGCTATTAACTCTTGCATAAGTAGAAAGTGAAGCTATCAGCCCGATATTTGGTCCTTCTGGGGTCTCGATAGGGCATATTCTTCCATAATGAGAATGATGAACGTCACGGACTTCAAAACCAGCTCTTTCTCTTGAAAGACCTCCTGGGCCTAAAGCGCTAAGACGTCTTTTATGTGTCATCTCTGCAAGAGGATTTGTCTGATCCATGAATTGACTTAATTGACTTCTTCCGAAGAAATCTTTTATTACACTAGAAAGGACTTTTGAATTTATCAAGTGATATGGCATCATGGTCTCTATGTCATAGATCGCCATTCTCTCTCTGCAGAACCTCTCCATTCTAGCTAAGCCTATTCTAAATTGCTCACTTAAAAGTTCTCCTACTGTCTTTACGCGTCTATTGCCAAGATGGTCGATATCATCGACTGCGCCTTCTCCATTTTTAAGCTCTAATAAATATTTGATTACATTTACTATAGTATCCTTATCCAATGCACTCTTATCCAAGGACGACTTCATATTAAGCTTACGATTTAATATATAACGCCCGACCTTAGTAAGATCATAACGTTTTTTATCAAAAAATAATCTTTCAAGAAGCAGTTTCGCGCTTTCAATCGTCAATGGATCTCCAGGCCTTAGTTTTCTGTATATGTCTAGGAGGGCTTCTTCTTTATTCTTGGTAGGGTCTTTTTCTAATGTATTTGATATTTCCTGGACTGTATCCCTAAAAACCTCCAAGTAGCGTATCCCAGCTTCCCAGATCTTTTCTATTATCTCTTCATTAAGAACACTGTTGTTATTTACCAATATCTCGCCTGTCTCTGGATGTTTTATATCCTTTACAATAGCTCTTCCGATATATTTTGATAGGTTACTCTTTCTGGAAGGCCTGACTCTTTCAACTCCAGTGAAGAGCTTCATTATATCCTCGTTAGTCTCATAACCGAGAGCTCTTAATAGGACAGTAGCTAACACCTTTTTTCTTCTGTCTATAAATACATATAGAATATCATTTACATCAAACTCAAATTCCATCCAAGCACCTCTGCCTGGTATGATCCTTCCAGAATATATCCTTTTACCAGTAAGATGCATAGTATCTTCAAAAGAGACGCCAGGAGATCTATGTAACTGGCTGACCACTACTCTTTCATCGCCATTAATAATAAAGGTACCTGTCTCTGTCATAAGAGGAAGATCACCAAGATACACTTCCTGCTCTTTTGTGTCTTTCTTGGATTTGAGCCTTACCTTTATCTTGAGGGGCACTGCATAAGTAACTGCTCTTTTCTGGCACTCGAGCCTATCGTATTTAGGTTTACCAAGCGTGTAGTGCAAGAATTCCAATTTATGGTTTCCATCATTGCTCTCGACAGGGAACACTTCTTCAAATACAGCCTGCAGACCTTCTGGCTTCCTTTTGGTCTTAGGCTTATCCATCTGGAGAAAATCAGCGTAACTGTCCCGTTGGATCTCCAATAAATAAGGTATACGTACAACCTCTTTTAAACGTGCAAAGTTTTTTCTTTTTGCCATTATACTGACCACCCTTTTTGGGTTTAACTACTTAAGTTCTACTGATGCGCCTTGTGCTTCTAGTTTTTTCTTGATCTCTTCAGCTTCATCTTTTGAGACTCCTTCTTTAACTGTCTTAGGAGCGCCTTCTACTAGATCTTTAGCTTCTTTAAGTCCTAGGCTAGTGATAGTCCTGATCTCTTTTATGACCTGGATCTTCTTGTCACCTGCTCCAGTAAGAACTACTGTGAAAGTAGTTTTCTCTTCGACTGCTGCTCCAGCTCCAGCTGCGCCTACAGCTGCTATTGCTACTGGTGCCTGGGCTTTTACATCGAATTTTTCTTCGATAGCCTTTACAAAGTTTGAAAGCTCAAGAACGCTCATAGTCTCGATCGTTGAAAGCATTTCTTCTAGTTTTTTCTGGTCTGCCATTTCGTGCCTCCTTTAATTTTTTGGTTCAGTTTCGTCTTTTTTTTCTTCTGGTTCTTCAGTTGGTTTAGGTTCTTCCTTTACCTCGGGTGTTGCTTCTTCTTCTGAAACTTCAACTGCCTTAGGAGTTTCTTCCTTAGGTGTCGCATCTGCTGGCTTTTTATTTTTAACAGCGTCTAATGCATAAACTAATTTGCTGATAATAGCCTTTAAGGAACATGCTAATCCTTGGATAGGAGCGTTCAATGCGCTTGCTAGCATAGAAAGAAGCGCCCCTCTTGAAGGTAAAGATGCTAGGTGAAGGATATCTTCCTTAGTCAATTCTGCGCCTTCCATCACTCCGCCACATATCTTTAAGACCTCATGGCCTTTTGAGAACTTTATCAATACCTTTGAGATGCATGATGGGTCATTATTTTTACCTATGACGATCCCCACTTCAGCATTTAACAGATCAGCGATCCTGTTGTTCGGGCTATCAGTCAGTGCCCTTTTTGCCATTGAGTTCTTAACAATAACATAATCACCTGAAACAGTCCTGAGCTCTCTGCGTAATTCATTTAATTCTTGCGCCTTGAGCCCTCTATAATTTGTCACTATTAAAGTAGGTGAACTATTGAGATCCTCTAAGATCTCCTTTACCATTGATTCTTTACATTTAAGTGCGGTCTTTGCCATTATAAAGTCCCTAATTTAGTTAGGTCCAGTTTTAACCCAGGACCCATGGTTGTTGAGATTGATATATTTTTTACGAACTTGCCTTTAACTCCTTGCGGCCTAGCTCTATTAATAGCATTTATTACAGCAGTTGCGTTCTCGCTTATAGATTTTTCATCGAAAGATATCTTGCCAACGCCTACATTTATATTTCCAAGCTTATCAAGTTTAAACTCGATCTTTCCAGCTTTTGCCTCCTGGACAGCTCTTTTTAGATCATTAGTGACTGTTCCTGTCTTAGGATTAGGCATAAGGCCACGAGGACCTAATATTCTTCCAAGCTTACCTACATCTCTCATCATGTCAGGTGCACTTATAACAACATCAAAATCTACCCAACCAGAACTTATCTTTGTTATAAGGTCCTCTGCCCCTACATATTCAGCTCCTGCTTCCTTAGCATCGTTTGCACCTTCGCCTTTACATAATACTATTACCTTTATATTCTTGCCAGTACCATGAGGGAGCTTTACTGTCCCTCTTACCATCTGATCAGCCTGCTTTGGATCAGAGTTCAGGCTAAAAGCTAGCTCTACTGTCTCATCGAACTTTACATGAGGCACGTTCTTTAGCATTGAAACTGCTTCTTCAACAGCATATGACTTATTTTTATCCACTACTTCCACAAACTTCTTCGTTCTTTTAGTCAGTTTAACCATTATATATCGAATGCTCCTATTTTTTATTCAGCTACTTCTATGCCCATGCTGCGTGCTGTACCTTCGACTGTCTTCATAGCACTTTCGACTGACGATGCATTAAGGTCCTGCATCTTTGTCTCAGCTATTTCCTTTATTTGCTTCCTGGTGACCTTTCCTATCTTTTCCTTGTTCGGCGTCCCAGAAGCCTTAGCAATGCCGCAGGCTCTTTTTAAAAGCACTGAACATGGTGGGCTCTTTATTATAAAGGTAAAGGATTTATCTTCATATACACTTATAACAACAGGAAGTATTAACCCCGGCCTATCTTTTGTCTTCTCATTAAAAGACTTGCAAAACTCCATGATGTTCACACCATGCTGACCCAATGCAGGTCCTACTGGTGGTGCTGGATTAGCCTGTCCGCCAGTAACATGTAATTTTATTGTTGTTTTTATTGTTTTTGCCATACGTTACACCTATAATCTTTCAACTTGCCAATATTCTAGTTCAACAGGAGTAGCCCTACCAAAGATAGATACCATTACCTTTATCTTACCTTTGTCAGGATTTACTTCTTCTACAGTACCACTAAAATTTATAAATGGCCCCTCTATTACCTTTATATTGTCTCCCTTTTCAAAAATTACTTTAGGGGTTGGTTTTTCTTTTCTCTCTTCTGTCTGCTTTATGATGTGATTTACTTCACTCTCTAATAGAGGTATAGGCTTTGTCTTAGTCCCTATAAACCCTGTTACGCCTGGCATATTCCTTATAACATACCAAGCATCATCATCTAGCTCCATCTGGACAAGCACATAGCCTGGGAAAAACTTTCTTAAGGAGATCCTTTTCTTGCCATCTTTTACTTCTGATATCTGCTCTGTAGGGATAAGGACTTGCAGTACCTTATCTTTTAATAGCCCTTCCTGGATCTTGCCTTCAATGTTTGATTTTACTTTGTCTTCTTGTCCTGTCAATGTATGTATTACGTACCACTTATTATTCATGATTCCTTATTAAAACTTAACGTAAAAGTATGTTTACAAATCTGGCTAATATTATATCTACTATACCTATAAATAAGGCTAAGAGCCCAGTAGAGATTATAACAACAAGTGTAGAACCAATGAGTTCTGACCTGTCAGACCAAGAGACCTTCTGCATCTCTATTTTAACTTCAGTGACAAATTTTACAATGTTCGAAAATATCTTCATATATATTCTTTTTTAACCTGCCAGTTTTATGGCTTTAGCAAAATCAATGGCAGGCCAGGAGGGATTCGAACCCCCAACACGCGGTTTTGGAGACCGCTGCTCTGCCAATTAGAGCTACTGGCCTCCATTCTTTTTGCTCTAAAGCTATTTATCTTCTTTATGGTTGGTTCTCTTCTTGCAGAACCTGCAAAACTTTCTTATCTCAAGCCGTTTTGTCTGTGTCTTCTTATTCCTAGTGCTTGTATAATTCTTTCTTTTGCAATCTGTACAACTTATTATAATAAGTTCTCTTGGCATATCTTATATTTCCTAATTTACTTGTTTCGTGATCCGTAATGCGTGATCCGTGATCGGTTCACGAATCACGATTCACGACTTATGCAATTACTTCTGCTACAACTCCTGCGCCAACTGTATGTCCACCTTCTCTTATAGCGAATCTAAGTTCTTTTTCCATAGCGATAGGAGTGATGAGTTCTATTTCTAGTTCTACGTTATCACCTGGCATTACCATTTCAGTTCCTGCTGGAAGTTGTGCTACACCAGTTACATCAGTGGTCCTG
>JBDRCN010000056.1:0-2229 GCA_043821705.1 Candidatus Omnitrophota bacterium | reverse complement strand
CTTCAGGCAGGTCTTATCTACTATTAATAGATCCAGGATCCCTGAATGGACAGATAATCTCAAGGAATAATTGAATATGAAAGATCTAACTATATCAGCTCAATATATAAAAGGCGTTGGGCCTTCTAGGATAAAACTTTTAAATAAACTTGGCATAAACACTGTTGAAGACCTACTATATTTTATCCCCCATAGATATGAAGATAGAAGCAAGATCAAAAAGGTCAATGAGGTAAAACCTGGCGAGTTTGAGACTATAAAAGTAAAAGTCCTTACATTTGGCGGGCGCACTTCAAAAAAAGGCATGAACATGTTCCAGGTAGCTATGGGGGATCCCACAGGTGTGATACATACTATTTGGTTCAACCAGCCTTATCTGAAAGATAAGTTTAAGATAGGGCAAGAACTTATAATACATGGAAGAGTGGAAAAGCATATATATCTTCAGATAAATAATCCAGAATATGAGATCATTACAGAGACCAAAGAAGATTCTATCCATATGGGAAGGATCGTCCCTGTCTATTCTCTGACCGAGGGATTAAGCCAGCGATGGCTTAGAACTATAATAAACAACGCAGTAACTAATTATGTAAATAATTTAGAAGAGAATATCCCCTATGAAATAAGAAAAAGAAATGATCTCATGCTCCTTAAAGAAGCAGTGAGGAATATCCATTTCCCAGTGAGTGAAGTTGTCCTAAAAAAAGCTAAATATAGGCTTATCTTTGAAGAATTTCTACTTCTTCAGACTGGCATAACCTTAAAAAGAGCAAGCATAAAGATAGATCTAAAGGGTATCTCGCATATTGAAAAAGGGGGGCTTGTAGATAGGTTTAAAGAGTCGCTTACTTTTAAGTATACAAATGCTCAGGAAAAAGTCTCAAAAGAGATCCAGAGTGATATGAAAAGCCCTAGACCAATGAACCGCCTTCTTCAAGGTGATGTGGGAAGCGGTAAGACTGTAGTAGCATTAGAAGCACTTCTTTTAACAATAGAGAATAAATGTCAAGGCGCGCTTATGGTGCCTACTGAGATACTTGCCCAACAGCATTATAAGAATATAAAAGATCTACTGGAAGGTTTTAATATAAAGATCACTTTGCTTGCAGGTGACTTATCCAAAGAAGAGGCTTCTCGAAGGAAACACATGATAGAGATAGGAGAAGTGGATCTAGTCGTGGGAACGCACGCTCTTATACAGGAAGGCGTGAAGTTCAAGAACCTTGGGCTTATCGTAATAGATGAACAGCATAAATTCGGAGTGATGCAAAGAGCATTCTTAAGATCAAAATCCCTTAATCCAGATATCTTGGTCATGACAGCTACTCCTATACCAAGAAGTTTAGCGCTGACTCTATACGGGGACCTGGATATATCAGTGATAGACGAACTTCCACCTGGAAGACGCGAAATAAAAACGTTGTATTTTGAAAATAAGAATAGATTTCGTTCGTATATATTAGCTGAAGAACAGGTGAGAATGGGGCGTCAGGTATATGTGGTGTATCCATTAATAGAAGAAAGCATAAATAAGGAATTAAGAGCTGCGAAAAAGATGCATAAAGAGCTTAATGAATATTTTAAGGGCATGAATGTGGGGCTTATTCATGGCAAGATGAAGTCCATTGAAAAAGAAAAGATAATGACTGATTTTAAAGAAAAGAAAATAGATATCTTGGTCTCGACAGTCGTATTAGAAGTAGGGCTTGATATACCAAATGCTACTGTTATGATAGTAGAACATGCTGAACGCTTTGGTTTAAGCCAATTGCATCAGCTCAGAGGCAGGATCGGAAGAGACAGATTTATGTCTTATTGTATATTGATAGGAGACCCAAGCACAGATGATGGGAAAAAGCGCTTAGAGGCAATGCTCGATACTCAAGATGGATTCAAGATAGCTGAATATGACCTAGAGATAAGAGGTCCGGGAGAATTTTTTGGTACTAGACAACATGGCCTTCCAGAGATTAAAATAGGTAACATTGTAAGAGATAGAGCTATCTTAGAAAAAGCAAAAGAAGAGGCGATTATTTTAATAAAAAGGGACAGGTTCCTGCGAACAGGCCAAAATAGACTTTTAAAAGAAAGTTTAAAAAAGAAGTTTGGTATGGAGAACCTAAAATTAGTGGTAATAGGATGATATAACCTCCGCAGTGCCCGGGTCTGCGGAAGGGTCTGGACCGCCGCAGACCCGGGAACTGCGGAGGGGGGGGCGAGGTCCTG
>JBDRCN010000055.1:0-34790 GCA_043821705.1 Candidatus Omnitrophota bacterium | reverse complement strand
TAATATTAACAGTCCAATCTCCAGTAAAGTCACCTTCTAAAGCATCCCATTGAGCTGTAGTAGCTGGTGTTCCTTCAGCTGTTCTAACAATACGAATACGGTTTATAGCAGCTTCTATTGCAGTAAGCCCATGATTTCCTCTTGAACTTCTTATCGTTCCAATTAACCCAGGCATTGCAATAGCAGCAAGAATACCTAAAATTATAACTACTATAAGGATCTCGACAAGAGTAAATCCTTTTTTACTTCTTAACATGTTCATGTTCCCCTCCCTTTGTTTGTTACGATAATATAAATATACTATATACGATCTATGTCAATAGGGTATAATATACCCTCTAATATAAGTATACCTTACGCGCAAATGTTGTCAATATCATTTGCAAGTATTTTAGCTAGCTTTTATGATACTTGAGAGATTGATGATAGGCAAGAACATGGATATTAAAAGTATGCCTATCACAAAGCCCATAAATACCAATACGATCGGCTCAAACATGGTCGCAAGCCTGTCCACAAATGTCTGTATGCGCTCTTTATAGAACACTGATATCCTCTCCAGCATCTGGCCAAGCTCTCCTATCTCTTCCCCTACCCCTATCATCTGCACTACTAAAGGAGGAAATATAGCTGCTTTTCCCATTACCTCTGACATGCCTTTACCGTCTCTGACAGCTGCCTTTATGAGCCTAAGCTCTTTTTCCATGACTTTATTACCTATAATATTTTCTGATATCTCTAATGCATGCAATATCGGCACCCCACTTTTTATAAGCATAGAAAGGCCGCTTGTAAATCTTTCAACAGCTACTCCCTCCACGAGAGTACCTACTACAGGGATCTTGAGCAGTGTCTGGTCAAAATAATAACCACCTTTTTCAGTCTTGACAAGTCTACTTATAGCAATAGCAGCTATAGTAACTATAGCTGCTATTAATAAAAAATAGCGCTTTATTATCTCGCTCACCATTATAACAATCCTGGTTAAAACTGGGAGATCCACTTTGAAGCTAGCAAATATCTCGTCGAACACCGGGACTACTTTTAAGAAAAATATAGTTAGCGCTGCCATCGATACTGTCACCAATATGATAGGATAGACAAGCGCTGATATTATCTTCTTCTTAAGCGCTTCTGCTGATTCTAGATATTCTGCGAGCCTGTTCAAACTAGCTGGAAGATGTCCGCTAGCTTCTCCTGTCTCTACCAGATGTATCCAGAAATCTGAAAAGATATTCCTGTGTTTTTTTAATGCATTTTGGAATGTATAACCGCCTTCTACATCCTTTTTTATAGTACTGAGTGCGTTTAGAAGTTTTATGGAACGCACCTGATTCGTAAGTACGTCCAGGCTTTTTATTATAGTAACACCAGCTCCTAAAAGAACAGCTAATTCACGAGCAAATATTATAAGATCCGATGACCTCAGTCCTCTATAATGAGATATCTTTCTTCCTGAATAATGCTTGGCCCCTGCAGCTTGTCCTATGGATATTATATAGAAGCCACTCTCCTGAAGAGAGTTTACCAAGTCCTCTTTAGAGACAGCTTCGACAGTGTCTTCTTTTAGATTACCCAGTCTATCTCTAGCTATAAATTTAAAAAAAGCCATGCTGGTATTTCCTTTACTGTGCTTGACCTGCGATCATGGTCACGCTTAGTACTTCTTCTATGCTTGTAAGTCCCTGTTCTACTTTTTTTATCCCACTTTCTAGCAGCGTGGGAACCCCAGATGCTTTCACAGCTTTTCTGATATCCAAAAGACTAGCGCTTTTTGATATAAGGTCCTTTAGTATATCATCCACGATGACTATTTCATATATTGCCATCCTGCCAAGATAGCCAGTATGGCCACAATTGTCACACCCTTTTGCCCTATAAAGAAGGTCCTGTTTTATTCTATAGTCACTTGCGAGTTTAGGTGTCACTTCATAGGCTTCCTTACATTCGGAACAAAGTCTGCGGACAAGTCTCTGAGCGCCTACCAATATAAGGGACGAGCTTATCAGATATGATTCTATGCCTATATCTATAAGCCTTGATATAGCGCTGGGTGCATCGTTCGTATGCAGTGTGCTTAATACCAGATGTCCGGTAAGAGATGAGCGGATACATATCTGCGCAGTTTCAAGATCTCTTACTTCTCCTACCATTATGATGTCAGGGTCCTGTCTTAAAAAAGATCTCAGGGTATTTGCAAACGTCAATCCTATCCCAGGCTTTATCTGGACCTGATTTATACCTTCAAGCCTGAACTCTACAGGATCCTCGACTGTAGATATATTTTTATGTGGAGTCTTTATCTCATTCAATGTAGCGTATAACGTAGTAGTCTTGCCGCTTCCTGTGGGGCCTGTCAAAAGGATCAATCCATGCGGGCTATGGATCGCTTTTCTATAGTCTATCAGGTCTTTGTTCTCAAAACCAAGTTCCTTCAGGTCCAGCGGAGCTGATGATTTATCCAATATCCTCATAACCACTTTTTCCCCGTGTATCGTAGGTACAGATGACACACGTATATTGATCCCCTTTTTATCCACTTTTACAAAAAACGCACCATCTTGAGGGAGCCTGCGTTCTGCTATGTCAAGATTCGCTAATATCTTTATCCTGGAGACTATTGCTGACAAGAGATGTTTTGCTGGAGGCGGTATCTCGTAAAGCACGCCATCTATCCTATATCTTATATTTATACTATTTCTAAAAGGCTCTATGTGTATATCGCTTGCCCTGTCTTTTATCGCCTGGATCAATAATAGATCTACTAATTTTACAATAGGCGCTTCTTCTGCGCGAGAGATAAGTTCGTCCAAACTTAATATATCTTTTCTTCCCTCTTTTTCTATCTTGAATTCTTCTAATTCATAAGAATCGCTTATAGCCTCCTTTAAAAGGTCTTCTTTGCCATAGAACTCATCGATGGCTTTTTGAATATCTGACTTCGTAGCGATAATAGGATTTATCTCGCACCTGGTCATATGCCTTAGATTGTCTATAGTGATCAGGTCCAATGGGTCGACGAAAGCTACTGTCAATGAATTCAGATGTCTTGAGATAGGCAATAGGACGTGTTTACGGGAGAATTCTTCAGGGACTAATTTACTAAGGTCCTGGTCTTCTGCTGGCTTTAATAGGCCTTTATTATAAGATGCATAAGGGACAGAGAGCTGTTTAGCAAGAGCTATTACAATGTCTTTCTCAGTGACTAGGCCAAGGCTTACAAGAGCATCTCCAAGCTTAATTCCCTCTTTCTTTTGTAATTCAATGGCCTTCTGTAGCTCTTCTTCCTTTATTATCTTTTCATTTATTAATATTTGCCCTAATTTTTCACTCGATTTTTTCATTCTAATAAGTCCAGTAGACTATTGATTTCCTTTTCTCTGACTGCTGTTGGTTTGTCCTGTTCTCTTTCTGATATCTTGCCCATAAGATTAGGTATATCACTCACTATCCTTGGAGTAATGAAGACTATCAGTTCTTTATCTGAAGTTTCATCGGATTTATACCTGAAAGCTAGCCCCAAGAAAGGAATATCCCCTAAAAACGGTATCTTTTCATATCCATAAGTATCTTCTTTGGATATAAGGCCTCCCAATATTATGGTCTCTCCATCTTTTACCCTTACTGTAGTCTTAGCGGTCCTGGTCTGAGGATCTACGAACTTCTCATCCCCTCCTGAACCTGCGAAGAACTTTGAAAGGACTGGGACAATCACCTTTGGCTCTATATGCATAGTGATATAACCGTCCTTGTTTATCTGTGGGGTCACTTCCAACGTGACACCTGTCTGTATCCTCTCTGCGCCTGTTACCTGCGAACTAGTTGAGCCAGTATCAGTGGTCGATGTAATGCTGGCAACAGCTGTCTGAGAGGTCAGCTCTATTACTGCTTTTTCATTGTTCATAGTAAGCACTTTAGGCCTGGCTAATATCTTAGTATCACTATTACTTAAAAGAGCGCTCAGGGTAAACGTAGCGCTACTCATTTTAAATGACCCGGCTGATGAAATATTGCTCTTATCAATAAGTGCTCCGCTCAATGGCCAACTCGACGTCAGCTCTGGGCCTACGTAAGCACCGAAAGAACCACTCCAGTTAAGCCCTAATTGATCAGTTACTGATGTAGTAGTCTCTAGTATCTCTGCTTCTATCATGACTTGAGGAGTGCGTATATCTATCTTACTCAAGACCTTTTCTATTATCTCGAACTGAGGTGGAACATCCTTTATAATAAGCGAATTTGACCTTTTATCAGATATGACCTTCCCATTCTCTGTCAAGACATCCTTAAGAACAGTGACTATCTCAGCTTCAGTATTTGCCCCGCCCCCAGAAAGAGTAGCAAGCTGTGCATATTTCAGCTCATATATCTTTGTCACTGTCTCGACCAAGGGTTTTCCAGATTCCTTTACGATAAAGATATTGCTTCCTGGAGCCATGTCGTATTCGAGCCTATTGGCTGTCATTATGTGATTCAACGCATCTTCGACGCTGACATTATCAAAATATATAGTGACAGTCCTGTCCTGGACTTGTTGGCTGGCTACAAAATTTAACCCTGACTGCTGAGAAAATATCTTCAATACAGTCTTGAGGTTTGCATTCTGGAAATCCATTGAGATGACATTTTTGGGATCTGCCGCTGATCCCATGGGAGCCCCATAAGAAGGTTGGGATATTGCATAAGGACAAGCCATAAAAATAGTGAATAATATTGCAGTAAAAATACTTGTGATTTTCTTCATTGTGCCCTCCTTTATTATAGATCTAGTTTATTTTTGGCCTTACTGTAAAAAGTTTTTCTTTATATTTTATGTGGATCCCTTCTCTAGTAATATCTATTATCTTAGCCTCAAACCCTTCTGAATCAGTGACTATAACATCCCCTACATCAAACACGCTGTTATTTATGATCGCCTGGGGCCTTATTGAATTCCAGACCATTCCTTCAAGATTCATGCTGGGTAAAGAAACAGTAGCCTCGTCGCTCACCCTGTCAAAAGGCCCTCTAAAAGGGCTATTTTCCTTACCTGCGCTATAAGGTATTGCCTTCACAGCTTTTGGGACTGCCTTGGCCTTTACATCCAACTCCTCCATCTTTACTTTAAGATCTCTTGAAGATAAGATAAGCGAAGCTATGTTCTTGCCCCCAAATCTTGCGACAACCAGAATAATAGCTGCTATCAAAAACACCCCTATCAATATATATTCTATATGTTCTTTTTTTAATGTCTTAGGAGCCACTTTCTATTCCCTCCAAGCAACAGTACTTATTATAATGTCTGAATAAATATCAAATGGTTTATGCTTTTCTTCCATATCTCCATACATCTCCATTGAATCAAGCCTCTTTATATCTATCTTATCAATAACCAAAAACTTTTCGGAAGATTCTATGCTAGAGACGAGTTTGCCCAACTGATAGTATGTCGAGATGGTCTCTAGTTTTAATGATAATCTTGTATAATCTTTTTTCTTCTCAGAGTCCAATGGCTTTATGTTTACTATCTTTATACTCTCTGTTGCAGCTAACCCTGACACTTCTTTTAGAAGCCACGTTATCCCTTTATCCCCTGACAACCTTCTTTCATAGAAATCCAGGTATTTCTCTGTTACTCCTATCTCAGCTATTAAAAGGTTCCTGTTTCTTTCATCCATTATTTTATTTGATATTGTCTTATACTTAGCTAAAAAAGGAAAATATACTATAAGCACTCCTACCGCAAGAGTCAGTATCACCATGCCTACTGTGATAAGTACTATATTATTGCTTTTTTGTATCTTTGGCTCATTTGGCATCTTTTTTCTCCGTGCCTTTATCTTTCTTAATGGTGAATAATATCTCAAAGTCCGCGATGTCCTGGTTATGCGTCCTTGACTTGGAAACCGATACGACAGAACCCTTAGGGATATCTTTAGCTATAGTTGAATTAGCCTCTAGTTCAACTAGTAGGTTATTAGCAGTTACATTCTCACTGACCCCTTGCTCCATAAGACTGTTGCCTTTTATGCTAAGTCTCTTTTCCTTATATACAAGCTTCTTTAGCCATGCTCCTGTAGGTATAACATCTGCAAGGCTTGATAGTTTTTCAGTCAGGACCACTCTTGTATCCAAGATATCTTCCATTTCATCTTTTTTACCTAGTAATCTATCTTTTAGTTCTTCTAATTCCACTAGTTTTTTATCGCCAATATCCATGGCTATCTTAGGCCTCATGGATATAGTATCTTCTAATTCTTTTAATAGAGGTGAAAGCGACTTTATAGAGAAAAATTGAAGCAGCAATAATACTATTATTGCTATAAAACATTCCAATAGTATGGTCCTAAGAACAAGTTCTTTTTGTTTAAAACTCATCTGCCTTTCCTTATAAAGATTTATATCTAAGAAAGGTTCTGAGATCCCTCTAAGTGACAATCCAAATGCTACAGCTAATTTCGGGGGGACAGCGCCTTTTTTCATCTTAATGCTCCTGAAGGGGTCACCTATCTCTACAGGGACCTGGAGCTCTTTCCCCACTACTTCATGCCAATTATCCAGAGGAACATTGCTGTATATGATTACCTTATCTATGATCTCAGAAGGAAATTGTTTTTCATAAAAATCAAACGAAAGCTTGATCTCAGCAAGAAGTTTCTCATATATCAGACTAGAAGATTGAGAATCACCCTTAAGTTCTTCCATTGCAATATCCCTTATTATATAAGGTATACCTTTTCTTAAGATGTTTATGCTAGCTACTGATGAATCTATGCTGACTATGGCTGTATTTATAGAGGTGTCTATTTGTTCAGCTGCATTGAATGCCCTTAAAAGGCTGAATGATGCTGGTTCTATTATAGATGGATTTATGCCTGCTTTTTCAAGAAGACTGATAAGCCTGGACACATGGGATTCTTTTACAGCTACGAACAATACCTCCATGTTCCCTGAAGGGGTCTTGCTCTTTATTGTCTGGTAATCAGACGATACGTCCTCAATGCGAAATGGAATATATCTTTTTGCCTCGAAGTGTACTGCTGAATCCCATTCATGCTTAGGCATCTTTGGCATCTGAAAATATCTGACCATTGATTCTTCATTGGAAATAGAGCATGCTACGTTAGAAGGCCTGATGTGAAGTTCCTTTATAAGCCTTTGAATGGCCTCGACTATGTAATCATCCTTACTCTTTTTGCTCTCTTTTCTCTGCTTCAGGCTTTTAGAGATCAAGGCATCTCCCTCAGCCTCTACTTGAGCCTGGTTAGAGCCTAGTTCCTTTGGATATATAGGAGTCTGGCCAAAAGTCACTAGCTTTGGGCCCTGAAGAGAGCTCTTCAACACCACTATGTCAATAGTAGCTACACCTATATGTAGCCCCACTACTTTTTTGCTCTTAAGTTGAAATGGTTGTTTTTTCTTCATAATAATACCTTATTTAGCTTTGACTTTTTGTTCTACCATGTTTGAAAAAAGCCACTTATCTATTGCCTGCCTGTCAAAACGCCATACATGCCCCACCTTGATCCCTGATATCTTCTTCTGGTGAAGCCAATTATAGATAGTCTGTTTTTCAAGCTTAAGGTATCTTGCCAGTTCGTCTGTATCCATCAGTTGTGCCATTTATAACACCCCCTAATAAACTTACTTTGAGTTACGTGGAAGAAAATATACCATAAAGAAGTTACTTTGTCAAGGCAGGGGCTAAAAAACTAGGATAAACCTATAGATTTGTTTAAAGAGAAAAAGGGGACAGGTTCATTTTTTAAACAAAAAAACAAAAAATGAACCTGTCCCCTTTTTCTTCTTTTCTAACTCATTTATATAAAATAAGTTAAGTTATTAATAAACAGCTTCTGCTACGATCTTTATTGGATCTCCTGATTCCATCCAAACACGAATAGCTGTACCTTCTCCCGCGCTAGGGCCATTAGGATAAGGATTTGGGTCCGTAAAATCACTAGGAAATATAAATCTTGCGTTTTCTTCATCCATATCCCAGAATTGCTCGGACGATCTAGAGCTATTCTGATCTGTAGCCATATACCAATAAGCATAAGACATGGCTGCTTCTGCGAGAGTTATAGCGCGCATTCTCTGAAGATTGTTCTCAGTAACATTAGAATAAGTTACTGCTCTCAATAACACTGCAAAAACAAGCAGTATCAAGAACAATGAGTAAGCTAATGTTATTATAAGAGCTACTCCCTTATTATTAATTTTAAACATAATAACCATCCTTATAATGGGTTACTGTAGTTCACCTATTAATTCTTCAATAGACTCCAATATGAGTCTCCATCTCTCCTGGCTATGGATAGTGTATTTCTGCTTTCTCTTCCATCCATTGTCAGATTTTTGCCATAGATACAAACAAAGCCTGCGGTTGCTCCATGACTCTATCAATACTACAGCAGACCACCAACCAAAACCTTTGCTGATAGTCCTGTGGTCTAATACCTTTAGGGGAGGACCTATCGGTAATTTTTCATCATCTTTTCTAATGTCTGTCATACAAGACCCCCTTCCTCCTTTTTATTAAAACTCTTACACCTTGGACACTGCGATATGTTAGTGTGATGAGAATCTATATATACCAGAGTACATATCGTGCATTGCCAAAAAAATGTCTTTTCTGTTGAGACAAAAGTATTCACAGCTTTCTTCTCATATATAAACCAAGCTAAAAGTATCAAACAGACTGACAATATCAAATATATGCCTATAGCTAGAGAAAACTCTACCTTTATCATATAGCCCCATTTGTAAAGCTTAAACGCACCACCCCTTCTTGGAATGCATCGCTGTTCTCATGGAGAGGCACAAACTGCCACTTTCTGACATACTGGATAGCAAATCTATCTATATAGGAAGACCCGCTGGAGATCATACATTCAGGTTGCTCTACTAATCCATGCCTGGATATCTTAAATCTTATATTGACATGATAGTCCCTATCAAAAGTAGAAAGATTAAATGCCCTACCAGATATATCTGGCTTATATAGTAAGAGCCTGTTCTTGGCCTCTCCTTTGATTATCAGGCCATCGAACTTTATCCTAAACCTATCCTTTTCCTTTTTATAATGCATGGATACAATAAAATCTTCTCTTGTATCTTGCAACCTCAGGGCCTCTTCTTTTCCTAACTCTTCTTTTACCTTTCCCAGTGCTTCAGGCTTGCTGAATTCAATGCTTCTCTTATCCGCTCCCAGCCCGATCTCCTTTATATCTAATATAGGGTACCTGCTCTGCGCAATAGAGACCCGCTCTAATATCGAACCTAAAAAAGATATCTCTGTGCTATAAGTCCTTACTCTCTCCGGCGTCAAGACTGGGACCACAGCAAGCATACCTATTAAATGAAAAGAAAAAGAAATAATAAGAGATATCTTCAGCTCTCTCAATTTATCTCCTGATTTGTCGCTATGTTTATCTGGGTAACTCCTATATCTCTACAAAAGTCCCATATACTCACTACCTTGCCTAATGATACATCTGTGTCTGCCTTGATCAAGACCACCTTTTCTGCCACAGGTGACTCTTTTAGTTTACTCTTAAGCTCTGCAAATGTTATAGGCGCTTCGTTTAGATAGAACCTATTGTCCGAGGTCACAGTAATGACGAGTGTATTTTCCTGTACTACTTCACTTGTCACAGCCTTGGGCAAGTTTATCTTTATACCAGGCTGAAAGATAAAATTCGATGTCAAAAGAAAAAATATAAGCAGTAAAAATATGCAGTCGATAAGCGGCGCTATATCAAGCTGGCCTTTTACAAATTGAACTCTTCTTTTAAGTCTCATATATGCACCTGAACCATTATGTTAATATGTTTATTACATCTGTTGCGCTTCGTTCCATATCCAGCACGAACTCTTCCACCTTGTTGACCAGGTAGTTATAGATAACTACTGTAGGGATAGCTACTGTCAGGCCAGCTACTGTCGTAAGAAGCGCCTCCCATATACCTCCTGCCAGGTCTCCAGGGCTGACAGGATTAAAACTAGCTGATTTTTCCTGTATTACCTGAAAAGCACGCACCATGCCTGTGACAGTTCCTAGGAGCCCTAGTAATGGTGAGATATGCGCTATGGTTGCTAAAAGGCTTAGATGTTTTTCGAGTCTTGGGACTTCCTGATGTCCAGCATCTTCAATCGCTTCCCTGATCTCCTGCCTTGGCCTGTCATGTTTTAACACCCCAGCTTTTATTATCCTGGCAATAGGGCCTGGGGTCTTATCGCATATCTTTATTGCCTCTACTATCCTGTTCCTTTTTATAGTTATCTCAAGATTATTCATGAATTCCTTTGTATTGGTCTTGGCCTTATAGAGATAATAGAACCTCTCTATTGCTATAGCGAAAGCCAATATTGAACAAAGGATTATTGGGTACATCACAGGCCCGCCTTTTAATATCATCCCGAACATTAGAATTACCTCCTCATTTATTGTTTTTTATCCAATTCAATCTTTCTAAAGCTATCTTTGATTCATCCACTTCCATTGATGCTACCTTATTATATAGTTTTTCAGCGTCTTTCCATTTCTTCTGTCCCTCAAGCAGTCTCGCTCCAGCAAGTTGAGATGAAGCTACTATGTTGACTGAATCAGGATATATATATCCTACTTTTATATATTCAGATATAGCAGTATCCAGCTCTCCTAATTCTTCATAAAGTTTCCCTATGTCCTGCTGCAGTTTTGCATTAAAATCTCCTCTTGTATTATCGATCGCCTTTTTATAATACTTGATGGTCTCTTCTATCTGGCCTTCTTTCTTTAGCGCATCCCCTAGATACTTGGACGCCATCTTTACATAAGAAGTGTCTTCATATGTGGCCATAAATACTGTCAGGATCTCTTTGGCATCTTCGAGCCTGTCCTTTTCTATTAATATCTCGGACAATTTCAGTTTAGTCTTAGGTAAGACATCACTCTCTGGATATTCCTCTATGATCCTTTTTAGGGTCTTGATGCTTTTTTCTTTTTCCCCTTTATCGTAAAATATTATTGCTGTCCTAAAATCAGCATCACCTGCTAAAGTACTTCCTATACCTTTCTCGACCACCTCATTAAAATACCTCTCTGCTGTATTATAATCTTTATTATCAGCAAAATACTCGCCTAACCAGAATCTAGCATCTTGAGAAAGGAGGTCCTCGGGAAAATTAGATATAAATCCCTGAAGTTCAGCTACGGTCTTCTTGGTCTCTCCCATCTTATAATAACACCAGGCTGTTTCATAGAGAGCTCTTTTGGAATATTCTGGGTCCATCCCCGACCCTGCGATCATCTTATATGTCTTCAATGCCTCTTTGTAATTAAAGAGATTGAAATAAGCGCTCGCCAACTGGAATATCGCTTTTTCTTTATAAGTCGAATCCTTGAACTTTGATAAAAAGCTGTTCAGCTCCCTGGCAGAACTTTCATAATCCCCTTCTTTAAAATATGCTACTGCCAAGCCGAACTTAGCATCTTCTATGTTCTTAGAATCAGGATAATTTTTTATCAGGCTTTGAAAAGCAAGGATAGCGCCCTGGTATTTTTCAAGCTTGAAGAGAAGCCTTGCTATCTGATATTGCGCATAATCTACGTAGCCGAACACTGCATCTGGATTTACTGTAGATTCCTTCAGCACCATGTCATAAGCATCAAGCGCTTTCTGGGATTGATCGAGTTCTGCGTATAGGTCCCCTAACCTGCAATAGGTAGATACCCTGTAAAAATCACTATGAGATTCTTTTATGACCCTATTGAATTCTTCTATTGCCTCGTTGTATTTCTTTAATTTAAAATACACCCAGCCCAGATTATACCTGATATCATCGGAATTTTTGCCTATAGGAAAAATAGCAATGGCTTTGCTAAGGACATCCAAAGATTCATTATAAGAACCTGTCTGATAAAAAGAATCTCCTGATCCTAGATATGCATTGACCAGCCATTTGGATTTAGGGAAACTTTCTATCAACTCTTTATACGCATCTACAGCATCATTGAATCTTTTAGATTTATAAAGTGCTTCTGCCCTGCCAAAGACTATGGAATCGCTTATTGGGTTATTTTTATCAACCTCTTTAAGTTTTTCAAACTCGATAATACTGGCTTCGTGATCACCGCTCTTCAGCAGACTCCATGCATTCCCATATTGTGCGTATATGTCTATCTCTGGGTCAGGGGGAAAAGCCAAGGCCTTTTTATAATAAAGCGCTGCATCCTTATAGAGAGAAGCGTAGTAATAGTTTTCTGCTATAAAAAAATGTGCTTTTTTTAATAATCCAGTATCCTTGAGCCTGGATACTAGTTCTATCAACTTGCTGTTAGATGCCTCATACTGTTTAAGCCTGTAAAGTATCTCGCCTATCTTAAGCTCTACCTGGCCTATCCTATTGCTTTTAGGATATTTTGAAAGAAATGATTCAAATTCTTTTAAGGATCCTTTATAGTCCCCTTCTTCATATAAAGACCATGCTATAGAGTATAGAGACATTTCTACATAATTACTCTCAGGGTGATCAGTTATAATGGAGGTGTAAAGTTCTTTGCTAGTCTTAAAGTCCTTGGACCTAAAATATGTCTCTGCCTTCCAATAAGCAGCCTCTACCTTCATATCCTCGTCTTGTGTCAATCTCAGGACCGTATCAAGCTCCATGATAGCATCATTATACTTATCTATCTGCACAAAAGATTCTCCCAGGAGAAGCCTTGCATCCAATATTGAAAGGTCGCTAGGATTTTCTTTTATAAATTTTTCGAGTGAATTGGCTGCGATCTCATAGAAACCATCCAGGAAAGATTTTTTGGCAAGTATAAAATCACTGTTCTCAGTAAGCGTCTCTGCTGTCAGTGGTGATTGTAGGATGAATATAGATAATATTACTATATATATAGCAGCTACGATTCTCATCTTGGATATAAATATAACACTTATATAATACTTATTCAAGTAAAAAATTGGGTAAAAAATTGGTACCCGGTCCCATTTAAGGCAGGACCGGGTACCTCCCAAGGGGGAACCTGCCCCCGATGTCTATTCTAAATGTTTCTTTAAGTAAGATGCTGTGTAGCTTTTTGAAATGTCTATTATTTTTTCTGGCGGGCCTGAGGCTACAACTTCTCCACCGCTATCTCCTCCTCCTGGCCCAAGGTCTATGATATGATCAGCTGATTTTATCACATCTAGATTATGTTCGATAACTAAGACTGTATTGCCTGAACCCACAAGTGCATGTAAGACATTCAATAGCTTATCAATATCAGCAAAGTGGAGCCCAGTAGTAGGTTCATCGAGTATATAAAGGGTCCTGCCTGTGGCAACCTTACTAAGTTCTGTTGCGAGCTTTACTCTTTGGGCCTCACCACCTGAAAGTGTAGTAGCAGATTGTCCAAGTTCAATATAGCCAAGCCCAACATCATTCAGTATCTTTAATTTTTGGCGGATACTGGGGATGTTCTTAAAAAGTTCCAAGCCATCCTCTACTGTCATCGCTAGGACATCAGCAATAGATTTTCCTTTATATAGCACTTGAAGTGTTTCATGATTATACCTTCTTCCATCACATACTTCACATTTTACATATACATCCGGTAAAAAATGCATCTCGATCTTTTTTATTCCATCTCCCTGACATGCTTCGCATCTCCCACCTTTTACATTGAAACTAAATCTTCCGGATCTATATCCTTTGACCTTAGAATCAGGAAGCCTTGAAAATATATCCCTCATAGGAGAGAAAAGCCCTGTGTATGTAGCTGGATTTGAACGCGGGGTCCTGCCAATAGGCGCTTGATCTACTACGACCACCTTATCTATATTATTCATTCCTTTTATCTCATCATGGAGGCCTGGCCTTTGTTTGGCATTATATATCTCTTTTGCCAATGCCCTGTATAGGATATCATCTACCAGGGTGCTTTTCCCTGAACCTGACACGCCAGTCACGCAGACAAAAAGCCCTAAAGGTATCTCCACGTCAATATTCTTCAGATTATGTTCTTTTGCTCCTTTTATAATAAGAGTCTTATTCTTTAGATGTTTTCGTCTTATCTTGGGTATAGGTATCTTTAATTGTCCGCGCAAATATTGGCCTGTGAGAGACTCTTTACATTTTAATATATCCTTTATGTCTCCCTTACATACTATCTCTCCTCCGTGCTTACCCGCGCCAGGACCAAGATCTATTATAAAGTCAGCATTTCTTATAGTAGCTTCATCATGTTCTACGACTATCAATGTATTGCCAAGGTCTCTTAATCTCATCAATGTATCCAGAAGTTTTTTATTGTCCTTCTGGTGCAGTCCTATGCTAGGTTCATCCAGCACATACAGCACTCCTACTAATGCTGCACCTATCTGAGTCGCCAGTCTTATTCTCTGGGCTTCTCCTCCTGAAAGGCTAGCGCTCTTCCTGTTTAATGTCAGATAATCCAATCCCACATTGCTCATAAATGTAAAGCGTTCTCTGATCTCCTTTAAGATCTGATGAGCTATTTTTTCTTCTTTCTCTCTTAACTGTATATTAGAAAAAAACGATCTTGCTTTTTTTATCGAAAGTCCTGTTACGTCAGTTATGGACATGCCTTTTATCTTTATGGATAGACTCTGGGGCTTTAATTGTTTTCCTTTACAATCCAGGCAAACTGACTGAGTAGTATATTTATTTATCTCACGCCTCATGAATTCACTATTAGTATCTTTTAAACGCCTAAGTAGATTTTTTACAATTCCTTCAAAATACATACGGTCATCTGGGCCAGACCCATAGAGAATAATATCTCTCGCGACCTTGGGGATCTTATCGAAAGGTGTGTCTAATTCAAAATCATATTGAGCCCCGAGCTTTCTAAGACGCCGCCTATAATGCAAGACTATTCTCTTCCCACCTATCCTCCACGGCTTTATAGCTTCTTTTAGCGACTTTTTCTTATCAGGTATCACCAGGTCCAGGTCTATATCCATCTTAGCGCCCAGGCCATTGCAAGCCTGGCATGCGCCGTAAGGACTGTTAAAAGAAAATATCCTCGGCTCTATCTCTTCATAGCTGACATTGCACTTTGGGCAGGAATAAAGTTCGCTGAAAAGAATATCTTTTTCTTTAGCGGAGATCACCACAAGGCCTTTCCCTACTTTCAGGGCTGTTTCAAGAGAATCAGACAAGCGGTTCCTTATATCCTTAGCCAATACTATCCTATCCACCACTACGTCTATATTATGTTTCTTATTTTTTTCTAATCTTATCTCTTCATCCAGGCTAGTCTCTTTTCCATCCAGCCTGACCCTGACAAAACCCTCTTTCTTTAATTCATCAAAAAGTTTATAGTATTCCCCTTTTCTTCCTCTTATTATAGGAGCAAGTATCTGAAGTTGTGTTGAAGGTGGATATTTTAAGACCTTGTCTATTATCTCGTCCTGGCTCTGCCTGGTTATCTTTGTGCCGCATTTGTAGCAATATGGTGTGCCGATCCTCGCAAATAACAAACGAAGATAATCATATATCTCTGTAATGGTCCCTACTGTTGATCTGGGATTTCCTCCAGCGCTTCTCTGCTCGATCGCAATAGCAGGGGACAATCCTTCTATATAATCTACATTTGGTTTTTCCAACTGCTCTAGAAATTGCCTGGCATAAGCTGAAAGGCTCTCCACGTACCTACGCTGTCCTTCTGCATATATAGTATCAAATGCAAGCGAAGATTTCCCGGAGCCACTAAGCCCAGTTATCACTACGAGTTTATTTCGGGGGATATCTACACTGATATCCTTTAGATTATGTTCCTTTGCCCCGACTATTCTTATATATTCTTTTTCCATATTATTTTAACTCACTCATTATCAGTGCATAGACCTTTGCTGTGTCCACTAGACTGTCTATATAAATAAATTCATCCTCTGAATGCCAGCTGTCCCCGCCTCTCACGCTATAACCAAGCGAGGGAACGCCTTTTGCCATAAAATATCTTATATCTGTCGCACCTGGCATAATGGAAAACTTGGCTTTTTTCTTAGTGACCTTTTTTACTGCGTTCGAAGCGACCTCGAAAAGCCTTTTGTCTTTTTTTGACAGGACAGGCCTTCCTTCAGTGAAAAATTTTACACTCGCCTTGGAATCAGGGAACCTGCTGTTAAATCTTTTTATCACGCCCTCTATCTCTTTTTTTGCTAGTCTAATATTTTCTTCTGGTATGAGTCGCCTGTCAAAACTAAACCTTGTAAGGCCAGGCACGATATTCACTTTTTCACCGCCTTTTACATATCCTCCGATCACTATCGTACCGCTTTTAGCGCGCTTGTCTTTTATATCAAACCTGGTCTTTTTCTTGGAGAGTTTTTTCTTTAGGTCCTGGAAAAGTTTTATTAATTCCGCTGCCCTCTCAAAAGAATTGACCCCCAGATAAGGCAGTGATGCATGGGCAGGCTTCCCTGTCACTTGGACCTCCCCCCAAAGAACACCTTTATTCCCCATCGATATATAATTATCAGAATAACCTTCAGTCATAGCATAGTCAGCTTTTACTAGGCCCTTTTTGACCAGATAACCTAGGCCAGTAACGCCACCTGTCTCTTCATCAGGCGTAAAGGAAAGTTGGATATTTATTTTAGGTTTTATGCCTGAAACCTTAAGCGCCTCTACTGCAGACATAATAACTACAATATTCGCTTTCATATCCTCTGTGCCTCTGCCAAAAAGCTTATTCCCTACTCTTGTGGGTTTAAAAGGGTCTTTGGTCCAATTTCCAGAAGCAGGCACAACATCATAATGACAACATATATGAAATGTCTTTTTAGCTCCTACATACCAGTCGCATACTAAGCTTATTCTTTTTGACCCGTTGTTTATCCCTGACTCGCAAAGTATATTTTTCGGAGTGACTATCCTTTTGGCCTTAAGGCCCAGCACTTTACATCTACCCTCAATAACAGAGACTATCTTTTCATAATTCTTCCCTGGGGGATTGATAGTAGGTATCTTTACAAGTGAGGCTAAAAAACTCACTGCACTATTTTTATTAGATTCTAAAAAATTAAACATATTTTCGGTCATGACCATCCAAACCTGATAGAGACACCCCGCACCTCTCTACTGAACAAATAGTTCACTTAAAAAGATGCGGGGCTATAGAATTGACTTACTTCTTCTTCTTTTTCTTTCCACCGCGAGCCATCTGAGCTCTTGAAATATCTCCCTTCTTATCTATGAAGTAAAGATATCCTTTTGCTTTTTTTATACCGCATTTTAGGACTTTTTCTGCCATTCTGATTCACCTCCTCCCGTACTTTAATATTATCTTAGTTATTTATTAATGCATGCTGGCGTGCCGCCATTTTTCGCGTGGTACTGGATGCACTCACAGCAATACCCTTTTCTGGAACATGGTTCATAATCACAAGGACAAGATTTCATGTTCTTATCAAAATTCTTACATTTTTCCATGGCTAGACTATCTCCTTTAACATGGATTGCGCTGAATAGATCGCAAGCTGGCTTGTCTTTGGGTTTTCCTTTGACGGTACGTTCTGACATCTTACAGAGAATTTTCCAAAATCTCCTTCTACCTCTACTTCATGAGTATTTGATGTATATTCAGGAGAAGTGACTATGTTCACTCTGGTCTTTTTAGGCCCTATGCCTAAGATACTAAGCGTAGCTGACACATTGACATTTTTTGGGAAGTGTTTTATAGCTTCCAGAGCTGTGCCAGAGAATACAACAGTCTCTTTTTTTATACTACTTATATCTATCCCCTTTTCGATAAAATAGGGCGCTCCTATCAAGCCTTTTGGAGGTTTTCTAGTCGTTATACCTACTTTGGTCACCTTTCCAATAGAAGCTGCCTTCAGTCCATCTAATCCGCATATAGCTCCGCTGGGTATATAAATATTGATCCCTAGTAATTTTGCTTTTTTTAGTAAGGATAGGTGTTTTAATGCTCCTCCTGTACTCATGATAAGTGCATCTTTTTTAGCTTTCACAGCCTTTTGTATGACCAGAGAAGATACTTTTGGATTTGCTGCCTCTACGATAAGGTCACTAATTTTCATGAGCGTTTCCAGGTCAGTTACTGATGGGTGGGAACTTATTTTTTTAGAAAGTCTTTTTGCTTTTTCTGTATCAATGTCAGCAAGTGCCACTAATTTTCCTCTGCCTTTTAATTTTTTTGAAATGAACTCAGCTATACTAGATCCTATTACTCCACAACCTACTATGCCTATTTTTTTCATCCTAAACTCCTGATATTGCTGCTCCTGATTTCTCGCCTGAAACATCCAGCATACGCTTCAATGATCTATATGCTTTTTCCCTTATATCCTCTCCTACCTTTACTTCGTATTCCATTGCTTCCAGTGAATGAGCTACCCAACCAAGAGTAGTAAGTTTCATTGTAGGGCAGATGAGTCTTTCGGTTGGGATGTAAAATTTCTTGTCAGGGTTTGCCTTGTGCAGCCCGTAGAGCATCCCTGATTCAGTCACTATGATAAATTCCTTGTCCTTAGAATTCTTTACATATTTAAACATGCCGGCAGTAGAAGCTACCTCATGGCTTATAGCCAAGATATCAGGATTGCATTCTGGATGAGAAAGTATCAATGCATCTGGATGAGAAGCCTTTGTCCTCATGACATCTTCTTTTGCTACTCTTACATGCGTAGGGCAAAACCCTTCCCAGAGAATGATCTTTTTATCAGGGACCTTGCTCTGCACATATTTACCCAGGTTCTTGTCAGGAATAAAGATTATCTCTTTTGTATCCTTTAAAGACTTTACTATCTGGATAGCATTGCTTGAAGTGCAGCATATGTCGCTTTCAGCTTTTATAGCAGCGCTAGAATTCACGTAACAGACGACTTTCGCGTTTGGATATTCTTTTTTCTTCTCACTTAAACTCTCCACTCCTACCATATCTGCCATAGGGCATCCAGCTTCTTTCACAGGAAGGAGTACGATCTTATTAGGGTTTAAGATAGAAGCGCTCTCTGCCATAAAATACACACCGCAGAAGACTATGACCTTCGCATCTGCCCTTACAGCTGCCTGCGAAAGCCCTAGAGAATCACCACTTATATCAGCGATCTCCTGGATCTCATCTCGCTGATAATTATGCACTATTATTACAGCATTTTTTTCCTTTTTCAGTTTTAGTATCTTCTTTACCAGATTATCTCTATATTTTTGCTCATTCATTTTTTATCAACCACCTTATTTTTATCGTTTACAAATATCACCTTAGGGTTAAAACTAACTGCATCTTTTGTCTCCATGAGCATATAACTCATGATGAGTATCTTATCTCCTACTTTAGCATGATGAGCTGCTCCCCCATTCATACCTATAACGCCACTTCCCTTTTCTGCTGGTATAGCATAAGTCTCCAACCTTGCACCTGTCTCAAGATTTATAACCTGCACTCTTTCGTTATGCAGGATATCACAAGCTTCTAGAAGATCAGAATCTATACTAATGCTGCCCATATAATCTACATTGGACTGCGTCACCGTAGCCCTGTGTATCTTTCCCTTCATTATTGTACGAAACATTTTTCCCCCTTACTTCAGAACTATATTATCGATAAGACGTGTCTTGCCTATCCTTACAGCTACTGCTACTAAAGCTCCCCTTTGAACTCTAGGGATATCTACAAGACTTTCTCCATTGACTATTGAAATATAATCTATTCTTATATTTTTTTCTTTCAATAAAAGTTCTTTCATTTGCTTTATTATATTTTTTGAATCTCTCTCGCCTTTTTTGTAAAGAGACTGCGCGGACATAAGAGATTGATATATAAGTGTTGCTTTTTTTCTGTCAATAGGCCTAAGATACGCGTTCCTGGAGCTCATGGCCAGGCCATCGGTTTCTCTGACTATAGGCATCACTTTTATCTTGGTATCTATATCCAGGTCTTCTGTTAGTTTTTTTACAACTGCTGCTTGCTGAGCATCCTTTTGTCCAAAATATGCTGTATCAGGCTTCACTATATTGAATAATTTCGCCACCACTGTAGCTACGCCTCTAAAGTGTCCTGGCCTTTTAGCGCCGCAGAGATTTTCAGTCAAGCCTTCAATTTCTATAAACGCTCGAGCATTATCTTTATACATCTCCTTTGTATCCGGTGTAAATACTATGTCCACTTTATTAAGCTTGCAAAGCTCCAGGTCTCTGTCCAGGTTTCTGGGATATTTTTTAAGATCTTCTTTTGGCCCGAATTGAATAGGGTTTACAAAAATACTTACTACACAAAGGTCTGACTCTTCTCTCGCTTTTCTTATGAGACTTAGGTGGCCCTCGTGCAGATACCCCATCGTAGGCACAAAGCCTATGGCCTTACCTTCTCTCTTGGCTTTTCGTATATCTTTTCTGATCGAATCTATGGTCTTATAAACTTTCATGTCCGTCCCTATTATGTCAGAGAGGGGTTTTAGGACAAATTCTCTTTGGTTCATTCTAGGATGAGGGATATTTAGTCCTCTCTCATGTATTTTCTTATTTCCATACGTCAAGATATCCAGATCTATTGTCCTCGGCTCATTTTTGATCCTTCTCACTCTCCCCAATCCTGCTTCGATCTTATTTATATTATTGAGCAATGTCCTTGGCTCGAGATCTGTGTCTATCTCTACGACACCATTCAGATATTTTGGCTGTTTAGGCCCTCCGACCGGGTCTGTCTCATAGATAGGAGAGATCTTTTTTACTTTTACTCCCCTGGTCTTTTCTAATCTACTGATAGCTTCATTGATATTTAAAAGTCTATCCCCGAGATTTGAACCTATGCCAAGATAAGAGATCATTTTCTAAAGTATCTTTCTAAGTCTATCTACTGCTTCTTGAGTCCTCTCCTTAGAAACAGTAAGAGCCATTCTTACATAACCTTCTCCAGACTTTCCAAAACCCACTCCTGGAGTTATGACAATGCCTGCCTTATCAAGTACTAGCTTTGCAAATTCAATAGAACCTTTATGTCCTTTCGGGAGCCTTGTCCACACATAAAAAGTAGCTTTAGGCTTTCGAGTAGTCCATCCCATGCTGTTCAATCCATCTACCAAAACATCCCTGCGCTCAGTATAGGTCTTGTTCATTCTCTCGCCATGTTTTCCTGAGATATCTAGCGCTGTGATCGCAGCTCTTTGGATAGCATTGAACGCGCCTGAATCAATGTTTGCTTTTACTTTTGCGATGCCGCGAAGGATATTCTCATTTCCGCAGACAAACCCTATCCTCCAACCGCACATATTACATGTCTTGGATAGAGAATGGAATTCCACTCCCATCTCTCTCGCACCCTCTACCTTTAAAAAACTATCTGACCTATATCCGTCAAACGTTACCTCGGAATAAGCAGCATCATGCGCTACTATAATATTATGCTTTTTTGCAAAAAGCACAGTATCCTCAAAAAAACCTTTTTCACATACTGCGCCTGTGGGATTGTTCGGATAGTTTATGAACATTATCTTTGCTTTCTTAAGGACACTGGCATCTATGTTCTTAAGGTCTGGCAGAAAATTATTCTCTTCCAAAAGGCTCATCTCATAAGAGATACCTCCTGCAAAAATAGTGCCGCTATTATATGGAGGATAACCAGGTTCTGAGACCAGGTTCACATCTCCTGGATTAGTAAATGCCAGCGGCATATGAGCTATGCCTTCTTTTGAACCAATAAGGACCAATATCTCTTTCGGAGGATCTAGCTCCACATTGAATCTTGCGCTATACCACTCTGCTATTCCTTTCTTTAATTCAGGTATCCCCTCATCCAAAGGATAATGATGGTTCTTCGAATCCTTCGATGCCTCATAAAGAGATTCTATGACCTCTTTCGGAGTAGCCTCATCAGGATCTCCGATACCAACATCTATTATATCTTTTCCTTCGCTTCTTGCTTTTCTTTTAGCCATATCTATCTCTACAAATAGATATGGAGGAAGTTTTTTTAATCTGTCACTAAAATCAAAATTCATTTTATTTTATTTCTCCTCTTTTAGAACATCATGCATATTATAAAGACCTGGTTTCTGTTTTGCTAAAAATTTAGCAGCATCCAGCGCTCCATTCGCAAATGCATCTCTTGACTGAGCCCTATGAGTAAGTTCTATCCTCTCAGACTTGCCAGCCAATATCACAGTATGGTCTCCTACTATATCCCCGATCCTGACCGAGTGCATAGGAGGAACTTTTCCTGTAGCTTTTGCTACTGACTCACCCAGCATCTTGCACGTTCCGCTCGGTGCGTCTTTTTTCTTATTGTGATGCGCTTCTATTATCTCTATTTCATAATCCTTCCCAAGCTCCTTAGCTACCTGCTCAGTTATCTCAAAAAGCACGTTCGCGCCTTTACTCATATTAGGTGAATAAAGAATAGGTATGGTGGTAGAAGATTTTTTTATCATCTCTATATCATAAGAAACAAAACCTGTAGTCCCTATAACTATTGATTTCTTTTTCTTACGTGCTTCATCTAGATGTTTCATAGTAGCTCTGGGAGTAGTAAAATCTATGATGACATCGTACTTTTCTTTTATCTTATTCAGTTCTGACTCTACTATCTTCCCTGTCTTTTTTATACTAAGCACTTCTCCGATATCTTTTCCTATGACACTGTTTCCAGGAGCTTCTACTGCGCCTACTATCTCGAACTCTTTATCTTCGGATGCAATAGAACCTATCCTCTTTCCCATTCTCCCTGATATGCCTGTAATAACTATCTTTATCATAACTCCCCCTTATAACAACCCGTAATCCTTTAATGCTTTTTTCAGTATAGCAAGATTTCCTTCTGACATATTACACATTGGCAGACGTAGGTTCGCTTCATCTATTAGACCCATCAAAGCCATGCTAGTCTTGACTGGGATGGGATTTGTCTCTATGAACATTGCATTTATTAAAGGAAGAAGCTTGTAATGCAGTTTCCTCGCTCCTTCAACATCTCCTTTTAAAAATTTCTCTACCATATCACTGACATCCCTTGGTACGATATTACTTACTACTGATATGACTCCAGTCCCACCGATCGATAAAAGCGGCAGTGTAAGAGCATCATCACCTGATATGAGATCGAAATCATCATCACATAAATAACGTATCTTTGACATCTGCTCTAGATTTCCACTAGCCTCTTTCACGCCCACTATGCTTTTTATCTTCGAAAGTCGCGCAATAGTCTCAGGCAGTATATTTATACCTGTGCGGGATTGGATATTATAAAGTATTAAAGGGATATCCACCTCACTGGAGATCTTTTTAAAATGCTGGTACACACCTTCCTGCGTAGGCTTATTATAATAAGGTGTTATCTGCAGCGATGCATCTGCTCCTTTTTCCTTAGCATCTCTAGTAAGCATGACTGCTTCAGCTGTGTTATTGGATCCTGTTCCAGCTATGACCTTTGTCTTCCCAGCTGCAGCCTCAATAACTACCTCGACGACCCTCTCATGTTCCTCGTATGAAAGCGTAGCGCTCTCTCCAGTAGTGCCGCATGGCACGATAGCGCTGGTCCCGTTCTTTATATGCATCTCGACCAGTTCAGCTAATTTTTTTTCATCTACTTTGCCTTTTTTAAATGGCGTTATAATAGCTACCATCGCTCCTCTAAACATGATCCACCTCTCCTTTAAAGACCTCTTTTGCTTCACCTTCTAGGTACACGTCTTTTATATTACTGCCTACTTTCTTAAAACTTATCTTCAATACTCCGCCTTTTGTGTGCACATTGATCTTGTGTCTTGTGTCTTGTGACTTGTGACTTGTGACTTGTATCCTGTGTCCTGCGATTACTGCAGACGCAACTGCCCCTGTACCGCAAGCCAGGGTCTCACCTTCAACGCCTCTTTCATATGTCCTCATCCTGATGTTCTTCTCATCCTTTATCTCTACAAAATCAACATTCGTGCCTCTAGGTTTGAACTGATCGTGATATCTTATAGTCCTGCCAATAGGATCTATGTCTATATCATCCAGTCCATGCACGAATATCACAGTATGAGGCACTCCTGTATTGATATAGCTAACCCTTATTGCCCTGGTATTTATCTTTAACTGCAGGCCCAACCTTTTATCCTTCGGATCCTCCATCTTTATCTTTACATTATCTTTTGAAGTTATCTCTGCGACATAGAGCCCAGCGATAGCTTCTACTTTAAGGGTCTTCTTCGCTGACTTTGCATTATTATACACATATTTTGCCGCGCACCTTAAACCATTGCCGCACATCTCTGCTTCAGTGCCATCAGCATTGAATATCCTCATCTTGAAATCAGATCTTTTAGAAGCCTCTAGCACTAAAATACCATCGGCGCCAATAGATGTCTTTCGTTCGCAGACACTTTTTGCAAAGCTACTTAAAATACTCTTTTTTATAGAAGCTTTCTTTGACCTATTGTCTATAACAATAAAATCATTCCCAGCACCTACCATCTTTGTGAATAATATTTTAGCCATATCTTTATGCCTCGTAATGAATGAGATCCTTGTATGTCTCGCGTTTTCTTATCAACCTGGCTTTGCTCCCGCTCACAAGCACTTCAGCAGCCCTCGGCCTGGAATTATAATTACTGGACATGCTAAATCCATACGCCCCTGCGCTCATGACTGCTAATAAAGCGCCTTCTTCTAGTCTTATGAATTTTCTACCCTTACCTAAAAAATCCCCACTTTCACAGATCGGCCCTACTATATCATAAGAAAGGATCTTTCTTTTCCTGGAATACGACCTTGACCTTACTGGCAATACTTCATGATACGCTTCATAAAGACTAGGCCTTACTAAGTCATTCATCGCACCATCTACTATTGCATAATTTTTACTTGGCGTGTTCTTTATGTATAATACTTTTGCCACTAGTACGCCACTGTTGCCTGCAATAAATCTTCCTGGCTCAAGCACTATGTTAACTTTTATCCTCTTTAATATAGGAAGGGCCTCCTTAGCATATTCATCTGCTGTCTGAGGTTTTTCACCTGCGTATATTATCCCGAGACCGCCACCTATATTAAAATATTTTATTTCTACGCCTTTTTTTCTAAGGCCTTTGATAAAGATCTCTATCTTTTTCATTGCCTTGATAAAAGGCGCAGCATCCACTATCTGTGATCCAATATGGATATGTATGCCTGATATGTCCAGGCTAGGGAATTTATCCCTTTTTAAGAATATCGTCTTCGCGCTCTCCATATCAATACCAAATTTATTCTCCTTGTGTCCCGTTGTGATATATTTATGTGTCGCAGGCTTTACATTTGGGTTCACGCGTATGGCCACGCTTTGCACCCTGCCTAGTCTTGTGCTTACTTTATTTATCATGCTTAATTCAGACAAGCTCTCTACATTAAATAAAAGGATATTATTCTTTATTGCGTATTCTATTTCTTTTTCAGTCTTGCCAACTCCTGCGTAGACTATCTTACGGCTAGCTGCGCCTGCCTTGAGCCCTCGATAGAGTTCTCCCCCAGAGACAATATCCAGTCCCGCGCCTTCTCTCACTAGTGTCCGCAGTATACTGAGGTTGGAATTTGCCTTTACTGAATAACATATGATCGGCTTCACTTCTCTAAAAGCCTTTTTTAGTTTGCGAAAATGATCCACTAATGTCTTCTGGCTGTACACATAAAGAGGTGTACCATATTTTTCAGCAAGACTTCTTATGGAGCTCTTTTCGCAATAAAGTTCATTACGGCGATATTTAAAATCGTGCATTGTCTCCTACTTTCTTATACTGGATTTCTTAGAAGCAACTGACTTTTTAGGGTCGATTATATTTTTCAGTTTTGAGTTCTTCAAATAAGGATGTATCTTCTTTAGTTCATCTGCGCTCATCTTTAAGATTGCTTTCCCGGATGCCAGTTTATGATGGACCAGCTTCCCTACTACATCATGCGCATCCCTGAATGTCACTCCTTTTTTTACTAAGTAGTCAGCTATGTCTGTAGCGTAAAGCGTCTCATCCTCAAGCTGCTTATCAAGAGCTGCTTTATTGAATTTTATCTTGGAAAGAAGCTCTGCCATGATCTTAAGCTCTGACTGTATGATCTCAAAAGATGAAAAAAGCGGTTCTTTATCAAGCTGCATGTCTCTGTTGTAACTTAGAGGAAGCCCTTTCATCACTACCAGAACTTCCACCAGATTCGCATACAGTCTCCCGGCATAACCTCTTATAAGCTCCAGGACATCAGGATTTTTCTTCTGGGGCATCAGGGAGCTGCCTGTACAGAATTCATCATCTATCTCTATAAAAGAGAATTCACTCGTTGAAAAGAGTATCATGTCTTCGGACATCCTCGAGAGATGCATACCTATGATAGAGATCGCGCTTAATATCTCTATGATAAAATCCCTGTCACTCACGCTATCAATAGAATTAGGGCTAGGCCCTATCTTCTTACCTCCAGGCATAATATCCCCGGATACATTATAATACTCTGCGCTGATAAAAGTACCTGCTATAGAACCAGAACCTAAAGTGAGGTTTATATTATTAGCAGCATTTAGGAGCCTCTTTGAATCCCTTAAAAACATCTCAAGATACGCATTAAAATAATTTGATATCTCTATAGGCATAGCATGCTGAAGATGTGTATATCCAGGCATGACCTGGCCTTTATATTTTTTAGAGGCCTTCTCCAACTCCTTGCAGAGGCCTATGATAAGCTCTACTGTAAACATACTGTTCGTCAGGCAATAAAACTTCATATCAAAGGCCACCTGGTCGTTTCTGGATCTAGCAGTATGCAGCTTATGACTGGCCTTGCCTACTTTTTTCTCGATAAGCGCCTGTATGTAGCTATGTATATCCTCATGGTCTTTACCTATCTTGAACACACCTTTTCTCATATCATTTAAGATGGACTCAAGCCCTCCTTTAAGCTCCTCATATTCTTTGTCGCTTAAAATACCTGCTTTCTTCAGGACCTCGATATGCAGAAGACTTCCCATGCAGTCGTATTCAGCCAATTTTCTGTCAAAGTGGATCGACTTGGTAAATTCTTCTACTAAGGGATTTGTCTCTTTCGTGAATCTTCCGCCCCACATTTTTTTACCCATAAAACACTCCTTGTTTCGTAATTCGTGAACCGTGATGCGTAAACCGTAATCCGATCATGATTCACGAATCACGAATTACGCATAACGAATCACGATTTATACGGCATTCCCCACACCTTTATAAAACCTCTGGCTATAGATCTATCAAACTCATCTCCCTCATCATATGTTGCCATCTCTTTTTTATAGAGCGAGTTTGGAGATTTTCTTGCTACAGCCTCTGCCACGCCTTTTAGAAGCTTCATTCTTACTGTGCCTGTGACATTTTCTTGGGTCTTTTCTATAAAGCTATCCAAGGCATACTTTAAAGGTGTATACCAAAGTCCATAATAAATAAGTTCAGCATATTTTAAAGACACATTTTCTTTATAATGTAAAAGCTCCCTGTCTAATACCAAATTCTCCAAGTCCTTATGAGCTTTATGCAATATCCAACCAGCTGGAGATTCATATATCTCCCTTGATTTTATACCCACCAATCTATTCTCGATAAGATCGCTTCTTCCTACCCCATTCTGTCCGCCGATCTTATTTAACTTCTCTATAAGCTCGACTGGAGCATAAGCTGTCCCATTTATCTTCACTGGTACGCCTTTTTTAAACTCTATATCAACATAAGTCGGCTTATTAGGTGCTTTTTTAGGATCTATGGTCATCTTATAAGCATCCTCTGGAGGTTCATTCCATGGATCCTCTAGCACGCCACACTCAATACTTATGCCCCAGATATTCTTATCAATGCTATAAGGGCTCTTTTTAGTGGCATCTACCTTTATATTGTTTTTCTTTGCATATTCCATCTCTTCTTCTCTTGTAAACATATCCCATTCTCTCACTGGTGCTATGATCTCTAGTTCCGGGCCCAGCGACATCACAGTGACCTCGAACCTTACCTGGTCATTACCTTTTCCAGTACAACCATGAGCTACTACATCTGCTTTTTCTTTTTTAGCAAGCTCTACCATGCCTTTGGCAATAACAGGTCTAGAAAGTGCTGTGGCCAGTAAGTACTTTGACTCATAGACTGCACCTGCTTTAAGGGATCTAAATACAAAATCCTTTGCAAATTCATCTTTTAGATCTTCTATTACTACTTTACTGGCACCAGCAGAGATAGCTCTTTTTTTAAGCTTTTCATATTCCCCACTCTGGCCCTGGCCCACATCAGCCATATAGCATATGACATTATACCCTTTATCAGCAAGCCATCTTACTGCTACAGATGTATCGAGCCCCCCTGAATATGCTAATATTAATTTCTTCTTCATATATTGCTCCTTTACCCACTTTCCCGATTAACTTAGAAACAGTTTCGAAGCCAATCGGGAAACTGTTTCTATTTCAATAACGAAACGAGGATCGCTTTTTGGACATGGAGCCTGTTCTCAGCCTGATCCATCACTATTGACTGCGGCCCATCTAATACCTCGTCTGTTATCTCTTCTCCTCTATGAGCAGGAAGACAATGCATGACTAGCGCATCTTCCTTAGCTAATTTTAATAGAGCAGCATTTACCTGAAACCCTTTAAAATCTTTAAGTCTCTTTTGATGTTCTTTTTCTTTTCCCATACTGGTCCATACATCTGTATAGACAATATCTGCGCCTTTCACTGCTTCACTAGGAGAATGTCCTAGGCTCGCAGTATTTCCCACTTCCTTTAATATACTGCTGTCAGGTTCATAGCCCTTTGGGCATGCGATCTTCACTTTAATGCCTACTTTATTCGCTCCGTATAAAAGTGAATTGAGCACATTATTCCCATCACCTATGAAAGCTACTGTAATACCCTCAAGGCCTTTTTTCTCTTTTATCGTAAACAGGTCGCTAAGTGCCTGGCAAGGATGCAGAAGATCTGTCAGGCCATTGATAACTGGCACATAAGAATTCTCGGCTAGTTCTTTTAACATCTCGTGAGAATAGGTCCTAGCTACTATCCCATCAAGATATCTTGAAAGCACCTTACTGGCATCTTTCACAGCTTCTCTTTTCCCGAGTTCCAATTCATGCTCTCCCAGATATATGGCTCTTCCTCCAAGCTCTGCTATCCCTACCTCGAAGGAGACCCTGGTCCTATTGGAAGGTTTTTCAAATATAAGGCCGAGCGTTTTGTTCTTTAAGACATCATCGTGCGTCTTTCTCTCTCTCTTAAGCTCTTCTGCTTTTTCAAAAAGAGCGTTTATCTCGTTTATACTAAGATCTTTTATTGTAATTAGATCCTTCTTCATCGTCTTTCTCCCCCATACCGGACCCGGGGTCCGGTATCTTATTATTTTATTACCTTTTCTAATATATCCATTGCCTGGTCTATCTCTTTTTTCGTGACTATCATAGCTGGCATAAACCTTAGAACATTCCCATGTGTACAATTGATAAGAAGCCTTTCTTTTATACATGCCTTCACTATATCATTGCCTTCTATTTTTAACTCCACACCTATCATAAGGCCTTTACCTCTTATCTCCTTTATAATGGGTTTCTCTATCTTTAACTCCTCTAATCTCTCTGCTAGATACTCTCCCATCTTCACAGTATTTGCAATAAGTCTTTCTTCTTTAATAGCCTCGAACACTGCTAAGCTAGCACTACATGCTATAGGGCTTCCCCCAAATGTTGAAGCATGCATACCTGGCTTAAAGACATCCTGGAGTTTTTTATTAGCCACGATAGCGCCTATAGGAAGGCCTCCACCCAAAGATTTTGCCAGGGTCATGATGTCAGGCTCTATGCCATAGTGCTCAAAACAAAACATCTTTCCTGTTCTGCCCATGCCAGTCTGCACTTCATCTATTACTAAAATGAGGTCTAATTTATCACATATCCTTCTGATCTCCTTTATATATACCTCATCAGCTACATTTATCCCGCCTTCACCCTGTATAAGTTCCAGCATAATAGCTGCTGTCTTATGGGTATCAATAGCATTTTTTAATGCGTGCATATCATTAAATGCGATCGACTTAAACCCTCCAGGAAGAGGTTCGAATCCTTTTTGATACTTAGGCTGTCCTGTAGCTGTAATAGTAGCAAGCGTCCTCCCATGAAAAGAATTCTCCATAGTGATTATTTCATATTTTCCTTTTGGGGTTCCGTATGCCCTTACTAATTTTATAGCTGCTTCATTTGCCTCTGCCCCGCTATTACAAAAGAACACCTTACCTGGAAAAGAATTCTTCACGATCTCCTGTGCCAGCTTTCCCTGAAGCATATTATAGTAATGATTTGGCACATGGATTATCTTCTTTAGATTATTTCTTACAGCATTCACTACCTTAGGATGACAATGCCCTAGGCCGCTCACTGCCCATCCTGGAAAAAAATCAAGATACTCGTTCCCTTCCAGGTCCCATACCTTTGAACCTTTACCTTTTACTATGACAGCTGGGTTCCTGGTGTAGGTGCCTATAACAAATTTTTCATCCTGAGCCATTATCTCTTTTGTATTCATCTTTATCCCTTTACTATTTCTGTTCCAATACCTTTGTCTGTAAAGATCTCAAGGAGCAAACTATGAGGTATCCTTCCATCAATTATGTGAGTTTTGCCCACTCCACCTTCCAGGGCATTTGTACAACTTTTTACCTTTGGGATCATCCCGCCCTGTATAATGTTATTCTTTATATAATCATCGACTTCTTCCATCTTTATGCTAGGTATCAATGTGTCTTCGTTCGTCTTATCTTTCATGATGCCTTTTACATCCGTAAGAAGAACTAATTTGGCTGCCTTTAATGAAACAGCTATCTCGCTAGCCACATCATCAGCATTCACATTGTGAAGTTTTCCATCATCGCCTATGCCTACAGGAGATATGATAGGTACTGTTCTGGGCCTGCCAGCTTTTCTGATAGCATCCACTCCTATATTATCCACCTCGCCTACCAGCCCAAGATCTTCGGTCTTTTCATGAAGCTTTGACTTTATGATGTCCTTCTTGGTGGTGTTTAAACTTACTGCCCTTCCTCCAAGAGCATTTATCTCTTCTGCTATGCTGTGATTCAATTCACTCAAGACCTTATTTACTATTGCTACATCTTCTTCTGTGGTCACCCTGAGCCCATTTTTAAACTCTACTTTTTTACCGAGTCTATCCATCTCTTTATTTATAAAAGGCCCGCCGCCATGTACGATCACTGGTCTAATACCCACATAACTCATGAATATTATATCCTGTAGTACCCTCTTTTTTATCTCAGGGTCCACCAGAGCGCTTCCTCCGTACTTTATCACAAAAACCCTGTTACTGTACGCCTTTATATAAGGAAATGCCTCTATTAATACCTTTGACTTTTTAATCGCTTCTTGCAACTCTCTTTTCTCCTTTACTTGTGTCCTGTGACCTGTGTCTTGTGTCTTGAGTTATGTTTCGTACTCCGAATTTATCTCTACATATCTTTTCGTGAGATCGCAAGTCCACATCCAGCTATGCGCATTGCCAGATTTTAGGTCCACCACTATATCGATCTCTTTTTTTCTGAATGCGCTCAATAATTTCTTCCTCAGTACATCCACGCCTCCGCCATTTTTCATGACCAGAGACTTATTAAAATATATATCTACTTTTTCTTTTTTAACATCTACCCCGCTATAACCTACACAAGCAGCTACTCTCCCCCAATTCGGATCTCCTCCAGCTATCATGGTCTTTACCAGGCTGGAGTTTGCAATAGCATTCGCTACACTAGCTGCGTCCTCTTTTTTCTTAGCACCATCTACATATATCCTTATAAATCTAGTAGCACCTTCGCCATCCAGTACTATTTTCTTAGCTAAGACCATTGCCACGTATGTAAGACAATCTAAAAATATAGAATATTCCTTTGTCCCTTTTTTTATCATCTTATTGCCTGCCAGCCCATTTGCCAGGACAATGACACTGTCATTTGTGCTCGTATCTCCATCCACGCTGATCTTGTTAAATGAAAAATCCACTGCCTCTTTCATAGCTTTTTTTAAAGCAGTCTTTTCTATAACTACATCTGTTGTAAAAAACGCAAGCATTGTCGCCATGTTCGGATGTATCATTCCTGAACCCTTACAAGCTGCACCTATCCTCACCTTTTTTCCATATATCTCAAATTCTATGGCTATCTCCTTATTCACAGTATCCGTGGTCATTATAGCTTTTGAAAAAAGAGTCCCATTTTTATCAGACAATCCTTTTACTAAAGCTCCTAGGCCTTTTTTTATCTTTGGCATTGGAAGCGGTTTTCCGATCACACCAGTAGAGCACATGATGACCAGTTCTTTTTTAAGTCCCAGTTTTTTCGCTATAACTGCGCTTACATCCTTGGCATCTATTAATTCTTTCTTACCGCAGCATGCATTTGCGATACCGCTATTTATTATCACTGCCTGAGAAGCGCCTTTTTTTAACCTTTCTTCGCATAAGTCCACTGATCCTGATCTCACCTTATTGGTCGTAAATGTCCCAGCTGACATGCACTTCGTACTAGAGACCAAAAGAGCGAGGTCTTCTCTTTTGCTTTTTTTAATGCCACAGCATGTAGAACTTGCTTTAAAACCTTCTGGGGCACATACTCCGCCTAACACTTTCTTCATAATCCCTCTTTTTCTTCAAAACCCTGCATAATATTCATGTTCTGTACTGCCTGTCCACTCGCTCCTTTTATTAAATTATCTATCGCGCTTAATACTATGACCATCTTCTTCTTTGGAAAAGCCTTTAAACTTATATCACAAAAATTAGTGTTCACTACATTCTTTGTATCTGATAGAGTCCCTTCATCCAATACTCTTACAAAATATTCATTTTTATAAAAATCCTTTAATATCCCCAGCGCTTCTTCTGTGGTCACTTCACCTTTTAACTTAAGATATATTGTGCTCAATATCCCTCTTTCCATAGGCACCAAGTGAGGTGTAAAGTTCACGCTTACCTCAGAACCAGTGATCTTGCTTAACTCCTGATCTATCTCTGGCATATGTCTATGGAGATTTATCTTGTACGCCTTGAAAGAATTCTCATCCTGTGCTTTTTTTAGCATTGGTTGAAAATCTCTCCCAGCCCCGCTCATGCCTGACTTTGAATCACATATTATATAGTCAGTTTCTATAAGGCCTTGTTTTAAAAGTGGGCTTGTGGCTAAAACAATGCTTGTCGGATAACACCCAGGATTCGCGATGAGTCTAGCCTTCTTTATATCTTCTCTATAATATTCGCATAGGCCATATATAGCTTCTTTAATATAAACTTTCGCAGTGTGTTTTACCTCATACCATTTTTCATATATATCTACATCACTCAACCTAAAATCAGCACTAAGGTCCACGACCTTGATCCCTTTTTCTAAAAATATCGGGGCAAACCCCATCGACACTTTATGCGGCAGTGCTAAAAAAACAAACTCACATTTTTTTGCCACTTCCTCGGCGCTGAGATCAGAACATTCCAGGTCTAATCTATTTTTTAGATATGGGTATAGACTGGATATAGGCGCTGGCGCCATCTTTCCAGCGACGACAGTTATCTTTACTTTTGGATGCTTGAGAAGGACCTTTATTAACTCTTCTCCTGCGTAACCATTCGCACCCATCACTCCTACTTTTAACATAACATCTCCTCTTCTATTTGGAAACTATATGATTCCGTCATTATAAAATAAAAACGCCTATCCTGTCAATCTCTTTCCGTCGGAAAATTGCAAGATAGGCGTCTAAGAATCTTTTTGAAATTTTTTGGCTTATACTCTCTTTACCTCTTTGTCCACTGGAATTTCTTTCGGGCGCCCTTTTGACCAGGCTTCTTTCTTTCATGCTTCCTAGGATCCCTAGTTAAAAACCCTTTTCTTTTTAGTGCTGTCTTTATCTCTGGACTAATGGTTGAAAGTGCTCTTGATATGCCATGACGCAGTGCTCCAGCCTGTCCTGAACTTCCTCCACCTCTAACAGTAGCTATAATGCTGTACTTAGTCCCTACGTTAGAAGTCTCTATTGGCTGCCGCACTATCATCTTAAGAGTAGGCCTATCAAAATATTCATCAAGAGGCTTCTTGTTCACCTTTATCTCGCCGTTTCCCTCAAATAACCGAACGCGAGCTATGGATCCCTTACGCCTGCCTGTGGTCCAGATTACATTATCTATTACCTTTACCATTATATGTCCTCGCTAATTTTTAACCTCTTCAGGCATTTGAGCCTGATGAGGATGTCCGCTCTCTGTATATATCTTAAGTCTAGTTATCATCCTGGAGCCTAATTTATTCTTGGGAAGCATACCCTTCACTGCATGTCTTATTACAAATGTAGGGTTCTTCTCTAGCATTGTCTCTAAAGTCTGGGACTTCAGGCCTCCTGGATATCCTGTATATCTAGTGTAAATCTTTTTCTCTTTCTTAAGTCCAGTGGTCTTTACCTTGCCTGCATTTATCACTACTACAAAGTCTCCGCCATCTACATTTGGCGTATAATCTGTCTTACGCTTTCCGCTTAAAAGCAGAGCGATCCTACCTGCAACGCGACCTAAGATCTGGTCTTCTACGTTTACTAAGTAGTATTTTCTCTTTGTATCGTCTTTTTTAGTCAATGTTGTCTTCATAACACACCCTTCTCAGAAAGGCTAAATTATACCATATATTAAAACCCTGTCAAGAGAAAATATTCCAAATATAAACTGGCGAATTGACTCACATTAAATGTTACCCGAATCCAAAAAACAGCTATTCGTTGACTCATAATTGATGTTACCCTCTAGTAGGGGTGATACTATGAGTCCAAACTCTAAAAATGAGTATACTCAAGCTGTTGCTAAGCGT
>JBDRCN010000054.1:0-48609 GCA_043821705.1 Candidatus Omnitrophota bacterium | reverse complement strand
AATAAGCACTATTGGGTTTTTTATTATCATCCAGATAGCTCCTAAGACAAGCGCGTCCTCTGATACGCTCGCCACTGAATTAGTCACTGGCTCTGGTGAAGTATTTATAGCTAATCTTGTAGTAGCTTTTGTGAGATGAGAATCCATTGCTATTCCCCCAGAAATAAGCGCTACTGGGATCTGAGCTGCTGGCCCCATATTAGCCATAGCCATATAAGAAAGCGCTGCACCTCCCAGAGGCCTTATGACAGTATGTACTGAATCCCATGCTGAATCTACCAAAGGGATCTTATCAGCAAAGAACTCTATACCATACATCAATACTGCAGTTGATATAACTAAAAGATTTGATATTGCTCCCATATCCCCTGGAAGCTCTATCATGCCCATCCTATTGGCGATACCCAGCCCTGCCACTGTAAGATATAGATTAACTCCTGAGGCCCATGAACTTCCTGCGAGGATCCCTATATTATTCAAGATCTCCATAGTTCCTCCTTATTGTTTTCTTGTAGCTTCTTTTGGAAATACTTTTATGGCTTTTTTTGGCCTGACAGGACATTTGTTCTGACAAATTCCACAACCCACACATAAAGACCTGTCTACATGCGGCCTCTTGATCATTTTAGCATTTATCTCGAATTCTTCCAATTTTATTGCTTTTTCAGGAATAGGACAATGTTCCTCGCATACTATACACTCCATGCCATGCGCCCAGGGAAGGCAAATAGACCTATTGACTTCAGCTATGCCTAATCGTACAGTTTTTTTCTGCTCCAAACTTATACGAGGAATAGCACCTGTAGGACAGACATTGCCACAAAGTGTGCACTGATGCTCGCAATAGCCTATTTCTGGGACTAAGTGAGGAGTCCACATCTTCTCTATACTAGATCCTAAAAAGCTAGGCTGCAGTCCATTTGTTATACACACTTTCATGCAATTACCACATCTTATACATCTATCCAAAAATCTATCTTCTCTTAAAGCCAAAGGCGGGCGTATAAGATCAAGCTCCCCTCCAAAAACTCTATTCCTCTCCCTGAACCCAGTTAAGAACAACAACGAACTTCCTATTAAAAGTATAAAATTCTGTCTTGATATACCATTCTTTTTATTTTCACTTTTTATCTCTTTAGAGCTTCCTTGTCCCCAAAAATGAGTAAATCTCGTCACTTTAGGAGGACAGTCGTATATGCAGTCCATGCAAAGGATACACTCTCCTTTTAAATAACTTATATCCTCCTTTATAGCGCCCATGCGGCATATATTTTTACACTTCTTGCAATCTATACAACCTTTCGTGATCTTTTTAAAAATAGAATGCCTAGCAACGAGCGAATATATCGCGCCTAAAGGACATAGGCTTCTGCACCATGCTCTTTTTACAAAAACACCCATGCAAACGACAGCTAAAAAGACCAAGAATATTATCAATAAATGGCTAAAATAATATATCTTTACACCTAAAAAAGAAGACTTTAAAAATCTGTAAACATCATACGCTGCTCCATAAAGTTCGAAGCGTTTTATAGCAAAGACAAAACTCTTTTCTATCACGCCTGTCAAAGAAGGTACTAGATTTATAGATATGAACCGCGCCATGATCACCATAGGATCCATAACCCATGCGATCTGTACACCAAAAAGTGAGGCAATAAAAATAGCACCTAATATAAAAAATTTTGGTGACCTTATTCTTTCATTAGTGAGATCTTTCTTGGGAAGGTTTTTCTTTCTTAAGGAGCCTGTGAGATCTATAGTGCTCCCTAAAGGACACACCCAGCCACAGAAAAATCTTCCAAATATAAGGGTTAGTAAGATCATAATAAAGGCAAAAACTATGCCTGGAAGTATAACTCTCTCACTTATAGAAGTTATGATCATGATAAGAGGATTTATCTTAAAGAATGTCTCTGGAAGAAAAATTCCCCTCAGGGGGTAAGTAGTAGACCAAAGTATGTATGTGAAAAATATAAAGAAAAAAACCTGCGAAGACTTTCTCAGTATCACCCATTTTTTCATATTTAAACTTTTAGGCTAAAAAAATCTATTTTATTAAGGTCGTCTTTTTCCGGGCTTCGCCTTATAGCCTCGTCTATATTTGGATTAGAAAATGATTTCTTAGTAAATAGCCCCGTGGATAAGAATGCTACGAGTCCAAATAGGCTATACTTGATAAATTCTCCTCTTGTGATCTTTTTTCGTAAAAAAGCGTATATCTTCTTCATTGCAAGCCCCCTATAGCCTGCTCAACACTAGGATCTCTAGTACCTAAGCTCTTAGCTTTTTTATAGTACTCTTTGGCCTTCGCATGCTCATTCATGTTAAAATATAGTATTGCTAGGACAAGGTATCCTGGGCCATAATCAGGGTCCATCTCTAATGATTTATTAATATATTTTATTGCTGATTCTATATTACCCACCTTACTATATGCAAATGCTATGCTATGATAAGTGATAGGAGAAACCTTATCTTTAGCGAATTGCATGCCTTTTTTATACGCTTCTATTGCCTTGACATATTGTTCTGTAGAATTGTAAGCTTTCCCAAGATTAAAATAAGGGTCCTGATAAGTATACCTGACATCTACTGATTTTTTAAACATGTCTATTGCTTTTTCATACTCTTCTTCCTTAGCATATATTACGCCTAGATTGTTATATGCTACTTCACTGTCCTTAACAAATCTTATCAGTCTTATATAGAACTTCTTGGGATTGCTCCAATGGTCATTCTGATAGATCGTTATAGAAGAATAGAATATCAAAAGCCCTGCCATGACTAAGATAGTAAGGATCTTAAGTTTTTTAATATTATAAAGGCGCTGGAATCCATAAGCTGCTATTAAGAAAAATCCTATCGATGGTAAATACACCCAATGTTCTGCCATGTAGGCGTTTATTGCATATACATTAGAATAAGGAAGAAGTGTTGCAAAAAATATTACTGCTGAAAATAAGATAAGGGGATTCTTTTTTCTTTTTAAGATAGCATATGTTATAGAAAAAATAGCTATTAATATTCCTAGTATTGCTTTATAGTCAGACCAGTGGAATAGTTTTTCGCCATATTCCATATGGAGTCCCAAAGGCACGAATAAAAGCCTGAAATAATTAGTTATTGATACGAAGAATCCAGGAAGCCTGTCCCATGCAGTAGTCTCATTTATTATGTCTTCAAGAAGAAAATTAAGCACTGTAATTCTCAATAAGGCATAAGATACAGTGATCGCAGCAAAGATAGAGATCTTTTTATAATCTATCTTTGTCTTCGTCATATAATGACATAAAAATAATAAGAGCACTACAAACATGCTGTGTTCCTTTGAGAGTATAGCCAATACATAACTAAAGACACTCAATGCAAGAAACTTTAAAGAATCAGAATTTAGGCTCTTAATATAAAATATCAATGCTAGAAGCGTGAAACTAACTGCTAATGAATCAGCCCTGCCAGCTATGTAAGCTATTGCTTCTGTATGCATGGGATGGGTCACATAAAAAAGACTTGTTATAAAAGCAAGGAAACTATCCTTAAAAAGGAGCATTATAAGCCAGAACATACATAAGGCTACTATGATATGCCATATTACATTCCCCAGATGGTAGCCTATCGCATTATCTTTCCATAATGTATAATCCACCATGTAAGATAAACTCTGAATGGGCCTATACATATGATAGGTCCTATTAGCACCACTTCCTATACTCTCGGTAAATATCTTTATAACATTTGACCAGCTTCTTATGTGTGTGTTATTTTTCACTAGATGGTAGTCATCCCACATAAAAGGACCATCTAGTGAATTAAAATAGACAATAAACCCTAGGAGGGCTACGATAGAGATCAAGATCAGTGTTTTCTTTTTTTCGTTCATCAAGCCTTTCTAGACATCGTATATATCAGCGTATTTTCTGACAAGTTTAAGAAGTTCCTTTAATCTGAATGGTTTTATTATATAATCAGTGGCACCTAAGAATTCAGCATCATATATGGACTTCACATCCCCTTTTGCTGTAAGCATTATTATGGGGATGTATCTATCTAATTTTTCTTTAAGTCTTGCGATCACGTCCAAGCCGCTCAGGCCAGGCATCATAATATCTAGTAAAATCAAATCAGGGATTGTTTCAAGTGCTTTTTCTATAGCCTCTTCTCCAGAAGAAGCTGTAGAGACTATATATCTTTTTTCTGCTAGAAGAAGTTGTTTTATAGAATCCCTTATAACTTCTTCATCATCTACTATTAAGATCTTATACTTCTTCATCTAACCCCGCAACTCAACCTGTACAACCGCGTAGGTTGTACAGGTTATTTAACTCTCTTACTTTTCCTCTTCAGTGCCTTATCCATCCTATACTTGGCCTCTGCCTTGGTCCTTCCTTCCGTAAGATGTCCTGCGCAAATAGCTGCAAAACCCCTTCTATTCTTTATCTTAAAGAGCTTCATCTTCATATTAGATAGACTCCTTTCTCGTTAAATTATAGCTTGTTATATGGGATTATTCAAGCTATTGGGTAAAAAAATAGCCCTGTCATATCTATCCTCTCATGACAAGGGCTATTTTTAAGGATCTGTTATCTGATTATGCAGCGCCTTCCAATGCAGCGATCAATTGCGCATCCCTTACGTCATCTAGCACGCTTGCATTAAAACTATTAAAGATATTTTCGCCTTCAAATACAATGAGTGATTCAGCTATTCTTTCTGCATCCTCTGCAGGCACTATCTTTATCCATGCTATATCTTTAAATTTTTCTACATTATCATATTCTGTTTGATTTATGGCTATTATAACTACTGCGGAATCCTTTGGTACATTATTATCTATGAATGTCCTAAATTCTGCTTCTGAGACATTCTGTAAGCTAGAAGCTGGTATACCATAGATCTTATCTCTCGAGTCTACAGACTGTCTTCTGGAAACACCAGCTGACTCAGTCTTGGCTATTTCTGTCGTTGTTATTGTCCCATCTTTCCTAAAATGCACCCCTGAAGGAGATTTTAAAGCCTTTTCGAATAACGGAAGAGTTGTAAACTCATGAAATGCCATTAAAAACTCTATTTCTCTTTCTGCCTGATTTATATCTTGTTCAGAAAGAGTCTTAAAATGTTTCACAGCGTAATCTTCAGGGGATATTTTTTCTTGCTTTTGTATGGTGTTAAGGCCACCCATAAGGCGGTTTGCTACAGTGAGATTTCTTGGTGCAAATATAGGTTTAGCAAAAGCATTAACGATCATCCTAGCAGCAAATTTAGGGTCGCGCGTAAGCCTACTATGAGGGACCGTATATCCCCCTGGCAACGACAACCCCAAGTTAGTCTCGCCAGCTTTTTTCCATACCCCTAACTCTTTAAATTGCCTATTAAGCTCTGCAATATCTGAAGCATCTACTGTCCAATCCTCTTTAAAGCTGAGGGCATTTACAATCTTTTCTTCAGGACTGGAAGAATCATAAGATATCTTTAGATCCTCTTTCAATTCAAAACCAATATTCCTTAGTCCTCCCAATATATTCCCAAGAGATACTGTAAGCTTATCCAAATTCCCAGTAGTTGTAGAGATATTACCATCTGTTTCAATCTTCAGCATAGGCTGAATCATTGCCTTGCTGGTAAAATCATAAACAGCATACAAAAACTCCAATTCTTCTTTAGCCTGAGGTTCACTGATAACATTTCTTTTTGCATAACTTTTATCAGTTTCGCTAGAACGCTTTCTTTTTGCTGAAACTTCTCTATCTAACTCATTGATAAGACGAGACTTAAGATCAGAATCCATATCCATAAAGGCATTAGAAATAAAAAGCTTATGTGTAAATCTTTCCTCTCCGGAAACAGTAAATGCCTGCTCCATCTTTAAGCCAATCTTACCTGCTTTACCTAATATGTTTAATTCAGAAAATTCATCTCTAAGAAATTTAAAGTAAGGCGCTGTTACTATTCCATCAGTTGTAAAAAGAAATTCTTTTGTTCCTGTCCCGCCATGTTCCTCATACATGCGATAGCTAAAGCCGCTGTCATAAAATAGCTTCAATAAAGCTATCTCTTGTTCTGCCTGTATAAAGGTAATGTCAAATTCTTCAGCATATTTCTGAGCAGATGAAAATAAAAGCAGCCCTCTTGATCTGTACTGTTTCATAAGGCGCTCTTTTATTGCTGCTTCTCCTGTACCTGTAAGATCGGGCTCATTAATGCTGACTGATTCGGCTAATTCGATCAGGGTTTCTTGAACCACGCGCTGTTGATCTTGTAAAAGTTCTGGTGTCCTCTCTTCTCCGTAAATACGTACACTATCCGATGTACCTGAGACACGGTACATACACCACGTATCATCATCAAAGCGCACCAAAATACCGTCTTTATCTGCTGTATCATAAGCTACTCCATCAATAATCCCGCCATTTCCATCAAGAAGTAAATTTTTACTTAGTCTTTCTGCAATGATTTCAGCAAAGACTTCAGGTTGTTCTACGCGTAACTTAAGGATGTTTTGTTTAAATTTCTCATTAACAACTTCTACATCTACTACTCCTCTATTATAAAAAAGTGGTTGCAGCTCCTGAGATGCTTGCTGTTCCTTTTGGATATCTGCGAGATACTCTTCTAAACTTTTCCCAGTCGTTGTCAAGATCTCAATCGCTAAAAGTGCCTCTCCTATTGCTGAATCAGCAAAGATCTCCCCATTTATTTTGAAGAAAAGATGGCTATCTTCTTCAATGCCAACAAGTAATTTTTCTTCGCTTCCATGAACAGCATACGGTGCAAAATGTTTTGAGCCAATGGGAGTCTCTTTAAGAACCAATCCAACAGTTTTAGCAAATCTATCCACGCTTCTACTAGTCGCCAAGGTACGCACTATAACTCCTCTCACACCTTTTTCATGATAAAGGTAATGCACAAAAATTAAACCAAGGTCTTTAGGTCCTAATACCCTCCCATCAATATCATTGATAATAAGACGATCTCCATCACCATCAAAAGCAAGGCCAATTTTCTCATCCCATTCTGGTTTTAAAGAAAAATCTTTGTCAAGAAACTCAAGTTTAGTAGGATCAGGCTGCCAATCTGCTAATGAAAGGGTGCCTTCATCGATAACTTTATATATCGGAGTAGTATTATAATACTGGACTTCTACGCCAAGTTCGCTAAAGATCCTCGAAGCTTCAATAGCTGCTCCATGCATTACATCGATCTCTATATCAAATCCAGGATGATTTTCTTTATACTTTGCTATATTTTCTTTCAGCCGTTCAAAATCAAAGGCCTTCCTGAGGCGAGCATTACTGCGTGCAAGAAGATCAACATTATGAGTAGTCTTAGTTTCTGGGATCTGCTCTAAAGGAATACGCATGTATGTATTGTTTTTACTCTTATCATTGGCCCGTTTCGCAATCTTAGAAGTAAAATCATCACCAGCAACTATTCCATTTGCTAATATCTTCATACCCTGCCATGTTACACCTTCTGATCTGTACACAGGGTTATGGCTTGCAGTAATATGAACTGCTAAATCATATCTCTCTCCCTCAGGAAGTTCTCCGCGTGTTGACTCAACCATTACTGGAGTAGGTGTCAGTTGATCAATAAAATCAGCATGGATGCCATTTCCTGCTAAAACCTCTACTACACGCATTGCATTATTGCGGGCACCCAGCCTGGCATCATAACTAACAGCAATACGTATCTCAGGAGCAGGTTTTCCTGTCTCATCTATCATAGTCTCAGCAATGGCCTGTGCAGTGCGGCTCACATTTCCAACTGTAAACTCGTTATCGCCTGCACGCCATCCGCTTGTGCCAAATTTTATCTTGGTATTAAGGTCTCCTGATGAAACTCTTTCCCTTTTAGCCTCTATATTATTGTTAAGCTTAAGTTGTTCGATCTCCTTTTCAAGATTTGCCACATTAACGCCCTCCTGTTTCAGGCGGTCAGTTACTTCCTGCGTAATAACGATACAACTATTCCAATCATATCCAGTAAATATCAGAGTTAACTCTTCTCCGGTATTTGACCATCTGACTAAGGCTGAACGGCCATCTTTAAACTGCGCTTTAAAACCAGCTACTGTTATAAAGCCATCTTCTTTTGGCTGTAAGAGTAAACCTCCTAACTGCATCGGCTCTTCATCTTCATTAGGCCTTAACTCTGCTCCATAAGTTTTCTCAAGCCATGCGCCTATTTTCTTTGCAGTAGAAATCTTTATATTATTTGGAACAGGGACTCTTATTTCCCTGCTTGAAAACACAACAGGAAACTGTTCAAAAAGCTCAGTAAACTCATAGTCTTCTTTTTTCTCCATTCCAAGCGCAGGCGCTTCTATATCTCCAATAGTCTCTCGTAAATTTATTAAAACTCCGAACGCCCCCAGGCCATCATCACACGGACGGTATGGATTTGAAGGCGCTAACTGACTGAAATTATGGCCTGATGCTTCTGCAGTAAAATACGTCCGCTTCAAATTATCATAATTTTTTATAAAATCTGGATCGCCTGATAACTCATCAGTATGGCTATCTACAAAAGCATCCATCTCGCCTATTCTCCACTCAATAAAGCCAAGATGTGAAGGATAGCCTGTATTTATCATGTATCCTTTTATAAAATCTCTATCTTTAAGCCCTGTTTCCTGCTGGTACATACTGTTTATGTTATCAAGTAAATCCGAAAGTTTATTATTCGAACGTACATCACAGGCTAACCATATCGGTTCTCCGCCTGTATTCACCATATTTATTATGGCGCTTTTATTTTTTGGATCGAGTAAAAACCTCTGATAAAAAGGCAGCGTCATCTCAAAAGAAGGCACAGGATCGCCATTTTCTCTAATAACTGTTACTCTATCTGCATCACCGTCAAATACTGCAGCAATTGCTTTAGGCATACCCTCTATTCTAATTGTATTTAACTTATTAATCAGCCCTTTAGCCTCCACAAGCGCCTCTGGTTTAGAGGGATCCCATATTCCTCTTCCCATACCTGGGTCAGGATACATATTGAGCATTATGGCTATATTACGATCACCTTTTTTCCATAAGCCTGCAACATAATCAGCTATATCAATATCCTGTTCATCTATTTTATCCATATCTACAATAGTAAAATCACGCTTACTGAAGAATTTTTCTGCAAACGGCCCGCCTGCCCCTGCTCTGCTGTCTATGACCAGTATTTCATTCTTTGTAAATTGAGGAATGGTCTTATCGTACATTTCAACAACAGTTTCTTGGATACCCTCTATCTCATCAATCCGGCCTAATTTATAATCCCCTTCTCTTATATTGTCCCTATTCTTATAAAGATCTCCTAATTTCTTTCCATAGAGAGGGTCGAGGAATCCTTTACCAAAATCAACTTTAATTTTAATGCCGTTTTTCTGGGGAACACCATGGCTCCCTGATATCTGAACCTGATGTTTATATTTGCCTGTATTCTCAGCTGAAAATACATTATGAGCACCTGTAGTAAGGACTTCCTCTGAAAACTCTGCATTGACCCCTGCTGATGCATAACCCAATACAAGGCAATAGCGCAGAATTGGAGCATGGTAACGCCCGTCACCTGTTACTAAAACATTATCACCGACTTCTGCATATTGACTGCCAAGAAGCTTTCCTATTAAATAAAAATTCTCTGGCGTCATATTCACAATTCCGCCTTTTATTTGTTGAGCATTACCGCGTATGTCATATCCAAAGCCAAATCCAAATAAATCTTCAGGCAGATCTTTTGTGGTTTCAGGCAGCCTCTCTTCAAAATACGCCATCAGCTGAGAAGCCGGCATATCCTTTATTTCCAGGTAAGCCTCCTGGTTTCCGTCTATTGCAGCTTGCAGTAACTGCTCTGTGCTCATCAAGTAGTAACCTTCGTTGCGCAAAGCTACAAGAAAAGCCTCTGGAGTAGGTGCTTCTAACTGTGCCCGAATCTTACTAGGAGCGCGAACAGGGGATTCTTCCCTATACCCTAAAACCTTTGAAAGTGCCAGGCCAGGCCTTTTTCCATCGCGCCACTCATCAAACTGTTTATTGGGAACGAACGTTAGATCTTTAGCAATATCTAATTCAAATTCCTGATGCTCATTAAAATCTATTTCTCCTTTGATTAATTTTTTGTCCATCTCTGTCATTTTATGCTTATAAGTCTCCATTGACTCACCAATGAATAATATTGCATCGAACGCTCTGCCAATTGGCCCATGTATATCCCGCTCTGTCCCTTGAACAGGCCTACTGCCGCTTATTTTAACCTGCTGCCGGATTGGTACATTATTGGCTTCTACTTCTTGTACACCTTTTACCAATTGAGCTTTTTGGTCATCAGAAAGACTGCCTTTATTCTCTCTTGTTTCTATCATCTCTGATACATCCTTTGGCCTTAGGCCAATCATTGCTGCAAGGCCAAACAAGCTTATATTGAGAGTATTCGAATTAGTAATATTTGTCTCTGGTGTATCACCTACAATATTAGCTCTTTCAAATACGCCTGTTGTGCTATGGCCGGATGGATGCTCCATATCAAATACTCCGCCCCCAGTACTAGAATAACCTGGTGTAAGGCCTCCTTCTATAACAGCACCTACTTTAGTTTGTAATTCTTGTCTATATTCAAGACTATTTTTGTATCCTTCCCAAGTATCATCATCCATAGCATCTATCTTATCAAGAAACTCATATAACCCATTCTCTCCCTGTACACGATCTACTAAAGTATTTATAGCTGCCTGAGCAGGCCTATCTTCTCCAAGCGCGGCGCCAAGGTTATCCTGATTGTAAAATCTTACAAAAACATCCCTAAGCCCGCCCTCAACCATTGCCTCTTTAAATAAATCCAAAAATATACCTTGCTGCATAAAATATTTTATAGCATCCCAATGATTCTCAGCAGCAAGAAACGGCCTTCCTTCATCATCCAATGCTATTTCGCCGGCATGCATATCACAATATGATAAAACTGTCTCTTTATCAATGCCGTTAGGTACGCCTTCTTTTTCAAAAAATGCCTCAAGCGCTTTTCTTGTAGGAGTGCGTTTTGGTACCACAGGCTGAACAAATAGAGAAATATTCGGATCTTGTATGCCTCTGTGTTTAAGTACTGTTTCTAAAAATACTCCTGCATCTTTGCTATTATTGGCAGCAGACATAACTACTATGCCTTTTGCTGCAGCTTCATTGTCATTGCCAAGCTGTAACTCTAAAATAGGAACATTCCCAACTGGAAGAGCAGCCTTAAAATCATTCATAAATTTTTCAAAACCTTTCTCATATCCTTTAATTTGAGACTTCAACTGTTGGGCAAAATCTTTTTCTTCCTGTAAAGAATTTTGATATCTAGTTCCAGCTCCTCCAAGCAATGTGCATAGCTTGGGTACTGGTTTCTCTGGCGTAAAATGATGCCTGCTCTTTCTCGGTTCCATCAATTCTTTGCGGCTTTCATCATCTAACTCAGTAATATCTATTTTCTTTTTGTCTGAGACATCGCGTAAATTTTCACCGCTAATAATGGTGGTTGCATAACCAAGGTCTCCCTTTTCAGCCTTGTCAAATACATCTTTGGTCCTCTGTATTATTGCCGCGCCTCTTTTTGAATCCCCTGAAACAGAAGCAAAAAAAGGCTCCCAAGCCCCTGGATTTTTTATTGTAGATTCAATAAGCCTGACTGGGTAGCTATTTTCTTCACCATTTGCTGCTAAATGCTGGTGCCAATCTATTAGAATAGGTTCAAATTGTTTTTTTCTGCCTGGGCCAGCCTCCGACATCTTATCTGCTATATATACAACTAGCGATTCATCTTGACTAACTATATCTTTAAGGAGATTTAAGACAGGCAGCTGGATCAAATCTATTAACGCAGGTATATACAAAGAAGGTTGTTCTAATGTTAGTTCTCTTACTCTCTCAATATCATCAGTTATCAAGTTTTTAAGATTATCCATAGGCTTTAAAACAAGGCCTTTTTGTTGAGTTCCTTCTGCCTTGGTTATCACGCCTTGACTGATCAAATACTCTTCATCCTTTAATAGATCTTGCGGATAAGGCTCCTCAGTAAGGCCTGCAAGTCCATAACCAATGTCTGTGAGCCTGGTCTTAAATCCTAATTTGTTATACAATCCTATAATAAAACGGGAAACACCGCTTTCAAATCTAACTAAACCATTCCCCAAATCTATAGCTTCTTCTTCGAATTTCTTCTGAAGCTTAGCATCCCCTTTCAAAACCTCTTGCAATAATTTGTCATTTTTATCCAGTGTAAAATCTTTTGATATAGCCACATTTGCATATTCTAATCTATCATGAACATCTTTAACCCTTTTAGATATTTCACTAAAACTTACGTGCTTTTCAGGAATAAGCACTAAAACTGACTCTCTAGTAGCCTCAACTACAGTTTTAAGGTCTTTGGGGAAATCTTCTAACCCATCTTGTACTTTGCCGCATGCCTTAAGTATCATATCTGATGATTCCCTGAATTCTGTACAAGAAGCATATCTATGGGTATATGTAGAAATAGCTATACTATAAAAAAGTTTTCTTGCATATTCTATTTTTGACCCCTCAGTTATATAGATTTTTGTATCGGATGGAGAAAAATCAGGATTTGGCATACCTAAAACTCCTGCGGCTTCAAATGCTGCATCTATAGTTGGGCTGCTTAAAGAACCATCCTCATTTACTATCGTATTACTTAAATTTACAGTTGGGTTGTTTAAAGAACCACCCTCATTTACTATCGTATTACTTAAATTTCTGCTTTTATAAACTACATCAGCAGGTAGTGCTAAAACATCGCCATCTCTTTTCTCGTAATCTTCATAAGTAACAGTTAATCCTGTTTTACCTTCAGAAATAAGAGAAACTGCTTCTTTAGCAAAAAGCCTAGCAAGCATAGTATCAAATGCTTCTTCACCAGATATATCACGTTGCGGAGACGCTCCTCTCAATTGATAAGTTAGATCTGTTCTTTCGACCTTTAAACCACAAAAATGTTCCAATATTCCTACTACAAATAAAGAAGCTCCTGTTAACCTAGGATGGCCATGTGCATCTACATCTAAGATAGGATTATTAATAGATTGTTCGTGTCTAGCCTTAAGCGTAGGATAAGCAAGTAATAATTCTTCTAATTTAGGATCATCTGGGGATAAAGAAAAACCTTCTGATACAAAGAAATTCCTAATACCGCCCTCTTTTGCTGCATTTATTATGCCATCTATCGTAACCTCTATTTCCGGAACAATAACAGCCTTTGGATAAGGAGAACCTTTAGAACATTCATATGTCAGGGAACCGCTGTTTCTACCCATAACCTCAAATACTGCTGCAACATTGTGAGTAGTCTCTGGATCTATAGAAGCTCTGGCAGCGATCTTTTGGCCGCGTAGATATGCGCTTACAAAACCAAGCATAGCTGTATGAAAATCATCGTCTATACTTTTTGGCACACCAATGACTTGAATAGGCTCGCCTTGTTCTCGGCTTGCGTCAGATATTGCCTTTGCTTCTTTTGTATGGTCATTCCCGCCAGTTATTACAATGGCTTTTGCACCTTTAAATCTTTTTATTATCTCTTTTAAATCAGCGGCATTTTTTTCCCCGCTTATTTCTCTTCTGCACGAACCAAGGACTGTACTTGGCAGCCCTCTCATGGATTCTGCGATTTCAGGAGTCAGCTCAACAAGCTTTTCCTCATAATTGCCATCCAACATTCCGTCGAAAGAATTCTTTATGCCAAGGACTTTATATCCTTTCTTATTTGACTCTATTACAAGATCTGCTATAAGATCATTCAAACCTGCGCAATCTCCACCACCACTGCCCACAATGATCGTTTTATCATCTATGGTGATGTCCCCTCTATCCGCGCCTTCTGCAAATAGAGAAAATGGGTTTGTAATAGCTGGCTCTTTATCTTCTTCTGGATCCTGTCTACCTATAAATTCTTCAGATAACTTATTATATTTTAGCGGCACCCTTAACGTATCATCTAATTGTTTTATTAGTTCTTCTATTGGTTTGCGCTTGCCTGAAAGCAGGAATTTGTAGTTTTCTTCGTCTGTTTCCTGGGAAGAATACGGAGAGATCACTACGTAGGAATAATTCTGCTCCCTGAGCATTCTTGTCACACCTTCTGTGTGAAAACCGCCTGAGATAAAAGCTGTGACCTTGGAGTTTCTTTTTTTGATCTCAGCTAAAGCATTATTGAACATTGACGTATCACGGACCTTTACTGTACTATAGAACTCCTCTAATTCTTCTAGCTTGGCGTCTATTGAACGAGGATCAAAATCTATCTGGATATTAATATTATATCTTTTAAGGTTTGGCTTGATGAAGCCTGCAAAAAACTCAACCTTACAAGAATCTTTATCACTTAAATAATAATTCAGTTCTTCGTTGGATATCTTGAGATTAAAAAATCCTGCGAGAAATTTAATGTTGCGGAACGCCTTTGTGAGGACCTTCTCTTCGCTTGTCTTTGAAAGAGTTTGTTTTATTTCATAACTCAAGTTTTCTATTTCATTAAAAAGCTTTACTGAGTCTAAAGAATTTACTTTTGTAAGGTAATCTATAAATCCATTGAGGTGAGAGTATTCTGATAATTTACCCTCTTCAAGATGTGTTAACGCGAGCGATTTTAGATAACTATAAAAAGAAAAAGGAGAGATCTTTTTTTGCTTAAAAAGCTCTGCTTTGGCAATAAGGGCTTCGATCTCGGTAGAAGATCTTTTTTCTAAAATAACTGTCTGAAGCTCATTTAGTAAGCCTTGTGATTCCTTCATTATTTCTGACTGATCAATATTCTTCTCCTGCTCCATAGTCTCAGTCAAAAGGATGATATTTTTATAATCAGCTGCTAAGATGTTTAGTTTCTGGATATAAGGTAAGATATACTCTAAGTATTCTGCTGTTTCAAGTTCTCCTAGCTCATAATCAGCCTCTTTCTTATCAAGTTCAAGGATTTCTCTTGAATATATCTTAGGCTTCAATGCTTCTAACGCATTTCTACATTTTGAGATGAAAACCTGACTAGATGGGCTAAACTCCATGATCTTATTGAATTGAAGAATATTTTCGAAATAGATCTCCTTATCTTCTATCCCCCAGATAGGTAGATCTGGATATTTCGTAATAGAAAGATATTCTTCTCCAGTGAGCTCTCCTGAATCTATAAAAAGCTTTGCTGTCTTTTCTCTTATTTCAGTATCTGGAAAACTAGATACGCTCGATGTGTCTACTTCACCTTCTGCACCTTCTGAGCAGACAAGATCTAGATCATAGTCTTTTATAAGTATCTCTAGTATATTTGCTAGATTAAGTTCTGCTTCTGGGTTAGCGTGAAGATCCTGTATATGGACTATAAATTTGTCTTTTTTCTTAGACACTCCTATAGCCTCATATACTTCTATGACTCTACCTAATTCCTTGGGAATATGTATCTGTGATAGATCTTTTAGATGGGCTACTAAGTCTATCTGGGCAGTCTTTTTGCTTCTCTCCTTGGGAACTTTTTCTCCACCTGTTAAGAGAGTCCTCTTCTGATCCAATTGTTCTTCATTTTCAGCGCTTAGTTTTTCATAATCTACTTTACGATTTTTAAAAAAAGACCTCTCACTAGGCGCTGCATAAAGGGAATTTGTTAATAAAAATGTTAATATAAGTATATAAGAAATGACCTTTTTAGTTGTAACCCAGTTCATATTCTTCTCTTTTTCTCCATGACTTTGTTGCTTGTGTGGGTAAATAAAATAGATTAATAAAGTATTTATAATAGTGTATATTAAGTATACCATGTAAACGTTTTCTTGTCAATTATTTTATTTGGGAAATTTTATAGATAAATACCTTGTCGTTACGCCTGACTTTGAAGGGAAGTTTTATGCCTATCTCGTCACCTTTTTTAGCGGATCTTACTGACTTACGATTTATGTGGATATCTTCTATCTTCACTGTCCTGGCTGGGGTAGTCTCCCCATAGATAAGCACTTCTTCTCCGACTTTTACCTTATCATTGCATACCCTGATTGCAGCCACGCTTATGTCCCTGTAAAAATTTACTACGTCTCCTAAAAAGATCTTATTATTCCTAGGTTTTCTTCTAGCTCCTGTATCTTTTGGCCTATTATAGTAAAAACCATCTGTAAAACCTCTATTAAAGACCTTGGTAAGCCTGTTTTTCAGGGACTTTTTTTTATTTCTGCTGAGGTCTTTTTTAAAATACAGGTCTATCGCCTCTCTATAAACAGATGTCACTTCTTTTACATATTCAGGTGCCCTGATCCTCCCCTCTATTTTAAAAGCACTGATACCAGACTCTATTAATTTTTCTATAAAATCAATAGTACAAAGATCCCTTGGGCTTAAGATGTAATCTTCTCCTAAAATATATTCTTTATCCTTTTCTTCCATATCTTTGATCAAGTATTTTCTTCTGCAGGGTTGAAGGCATTTTCCTCTGTTCGCTGATTCCTTAAATGCCTCGTGAGATAAAAAACACCTGCCGGATAGGCTAACGCACATAGAGCCATGTATGAAAGTCTCTACATCGCATCCTAAGTGTGAAGTTTTTATTTTTTTAACTATGTCCTTGATATCACTAAGAGAAGTTTCACGTGCTAAGACTACCCTTTTTACACCTTGTTTCGCATAATGTTTTAATGCATTAAAATTAGAGACACTCGCTTGCGTTGAAAGATGGATCCTCAACCCTAGTTTTTTTGCGATTTCCAATACAGCCATGTCCCAAAGAATAACTGCATCGACCTTAGCGATCTTCGCCTTTTTTAATATAGTCTCTATTTTTTTTATCTCATTATTATAAATAATAGTGTTTAATACTAAATAGCCTTTTTTCCTTTTTTTATGCAAGATCTTCATGACTTTATTTAGTTCTGATAGTTTAAAATTAGTCGCCCTATAACGCATATTTATACCCTTTATACCAAAATACACACTATCTGCCCCGTTTTCTATAGCAGTTAAAAGACTACACCAATCCCCAGCAGGCGCTATTAATTCAGGGATATTCTTCATATCTTTTCATCCTCTTTCTTAAGATCTACGCTCTCTTCAATAGCCTTTAAAAGAAAAATAGCTGGCTTATGACCAAGTCTGATCGAAATATCACAATGTCTTTTGGCTAGATCATACTCTTCTTCTTTCAGATAAGCCAAAGATAGATTATAATGTCCTTCTTTATAGGTTGGATCAATATCTATTGCTTTCTTGATCATGTCTATTGCTTTTTGTCGTTCGCCGATATTAAAATATGCAATGCCGATATTATTATATGGTGTTAGATAATCAGGGTCAATCTCTATTGCTTTATTAAGGACAGGTATAGCTTCCCTGTCCTTACCTAAAGCAATATATGCATTTCCTAGATTATTATATGGTTCTGCATAGTATGGATTTACCTCTATTGCTTTTTTAAGAAGAGGGATAGCTTCTTTATTTTTATCTATCTTTGTATATTCATTCGCAAGATTAGTAAGTACTGTTAAGTCTTCAGGGGCAAATTTTATAGTCCTTTCGTAAAAACTTATAGGATCCCTCCAATAAGTATTCTGTCTTATCGTCAGAAAAGAACAAAGACTTATTATAGACATTATAATGGCTATGCTAAAAACTCTCAGTTCCCTTTTTCTATATAATAGAGTTACGCCTCTTGCCAAAATAACAAAGAATCCTATTGATGGCAGATATAACCAGTGCTCAGCCATAAATGCATTAATAGGATATAAACCTGAAACTGGTAAGAGTGATATTAAAAACCAAGAGATAGAGAAAAACACTAATCTGTTACGCTTCCTTGTCATGAAGATAGAGGTCAATAAAGCAAGTATCACGATTATCCCTATAATCACTTTTGGGTCATAAAAAACAAACTCTCCTCTGCCATATCCCATATGTAGATCGAGCGGTACCACTAAAATCCTTATATATTCAAACATACTAGCAAAAAATAAAGGGATCCGCTCTATTAAAGATGTATCATGGGGTAGATCTCGTAATGTAGAAGATAGGACTGTTGTTCTGGCCACAATATACCCTAATGATATGACCACTACTAAAATAAAACTTTTTAATCTCATCTTTTTGTTAAACGCGTAATGATAGAGTAATAGTAATATTGGCAGGATCATCGCACTTTCTCTGGATAAAAGTGCAAGTATATAGCTTAAACACATGGCTAAATATATCAATAGTCGCTGTGAGTCTAGAGATTTTATATAATAAATAATACAGAGTAAAATAAAAAGAAGTGCTAATGGGTCAGACCGACCTGAGATATACGCTACTGCCTCTGTGTGCACTGGGTGTATTATGTAGAAAACCCCTGTAAGAAGCGAGAGAAGTTTATCGCTGTAAAGGATATTCACCAACCAATACACACATATACCTACTAAAAGATGTAGTAAGATATTTGTAAGATGATACCCTCTAACATCCAGCTTCCATAGAGAATAATCTAGCAAGTATGTATATATCTGAAGTGGACGATAAAAATAATATTCTCCTCCAGCAGCTACACCGATACCTCCTCCGACATCATGAGTAAAGATATCTTTTATATTAGAATAACTTCTTATATATGAATTATCCCTTATTAGATGGTCATCATCATATAAGAATTCATTATTTAATGAATTAAGATAAACGGAAAAACCCAGGATCATTATTAAAGCGATCGATAAAGATATGGTGTATTTTTTGGAAAACATATTTATATGGGGACAGGTTTAAGGGGATTTGGGACCCGGTCCTTTTTTCTTTTTGGGTTTTTTGCCCCAGCCAAACCATTTCATAATACGGAATTGCACCTTATACCTTCTTCTGCATAATTTACTAGCTAAAAGTTTCATTCTTTCCCCCGTTATATGTATATTCCTACAGGATTAATGCCTTTTAAACAATATAGGCGCTATATTTTTGACTATTATTGAATATTTGTACTTATATCTTCTTTATTAATATATTTTTCAGGGTCATCCTTAAATGTACCTATGCATCCTGGGCAACAAAAATAATAAGTCTTATCTTCATATACATAAGAATAATCCTTGTTAGCCTGTCCTCCCATGACAGGGCAGATACCAAGATCATCTTCTGTCTCTTGCCCTGCTTCGCCTATTGTACTATCTTCAGGACTATTCATCTCTTCAGCTACGAGTGGCGTAGCTGCCAAAACTATACTAATAAAAATTCCTAACAGAATAAATAGTAAAATATTCATTCTCTTATACATATGATCCTCCTTATGTTTTATCTTTCTTTAATTGTTTTTCCTTTATCCAACAATATAAGACCGGTACTAAGACCAGGTTAGAAAGCGTTGCAGTGATCAGGCCTCCTACCGTAGGTGATGCCATTGGTTTCATGATCTCAGAACCTGTTCCAGTAGAAAGCATTATAGGGATAAGCGCTAAGATAGTAGTAGTAGCTGTCATCATAGCTGGCCTTACCCTTAAGAGTCCACCTTCCACAACAGTCTTGCGGATATCTTCTATAGTTTTCGGAACTTTTTTCTTAAATAGATCATCTAGGGTTGATAGGAGCACAACTGCGTTATCAGTCGCTACACCAAATAAAGCGATAAACCCTACCCATACTGCAGTAGAAAACTTAAACCCCAGGATAAACAAGAGGATTATACCTCCCATAAGTGAGACTGGAATCCCTGTAGATAAGATAAATAGACTGCTAATATTTTTAAAAGCCACATAAAGCAGCATCAGTATCACGCTAAGAGCTATAAGAAGTGCTGGTATAAGCTTTTTTCGAGATTCCATCTCTGATTCGAACTGACCTGACCAGGAAATAAAATATCCAGGAGGAAGTATCAGTTCTTTATTTTTGATCTTTTCATCCACTGCTTTTTTTGCCTCATTTACAAAATCAATAAGGCCTATCTTGTCCTGATTGACATTTACAAATACTCTTGCATAAGTCTGTGTATCCTCTGAATTAATAACTGCTGGTCCAGGCACCCTCTTTAAAGTAGCCACTTGAGTCAAAGGAATATGTTCTCCGCCTGGCGTGGGTATAAAGATCCTCTCCAATGCCTCTGGCGAATCCCTTAACTCTCTTAAATATCTAACTCTTACAGGATATCTTTCTCTACCTTCAACTGTAGTAGTTAAATTCATTCCCCCTATTGCTGTCATAATAATATGCTGGATATCCCCGACCTTTATCCCGTATCTGGCTATCTCTTCCCTGTTTATCTCTATTTCAAAATAAGGCCTGCTTGATGTCCTTTCAGCATACGGACTAACTGCACCTTCAACCCCGCTTACTATATCCTCTATCTTAATCGCGATCTCAACTATCTTCCCTAGATCAGCTCCAAAGACCTTAATACCAACTGGCGTCTGTATACCTGTAGCAAGCATATCGATCCTGTTTCTTATTGGCTGGGTCATTATAGGGCTCACACCAGGCATCCTGGTCTTCTCCTGGATCTCTTGGATAAGTTTTTCCCTTGTCATTCCTTTTCGCCAGTATTTTTTATCCTTAAGATGGATTATACTTTCGATCATTACTACAGGCGCAGGATCAGTAGCTGTTTCAGCCCTGCCAAGCTTTCCCACTACCCACTCGACTTCCGGGAATTCATTCTTAATAATGATATCCTGCTTCTTCATCACCTCCATTACCTGTGTAAGAGATGCACCTGGCAGAAAAACAGGCATAAATAATAGATCTCCTTCATTTAGAGGTGGCATAAATTCCTGATTGATCATAGAACCGCATAATAAACCAACAATAATAACTCCAATAGAAATCCCTACTATTACTATTTTATTTTTAAGCGCCCATTTTATAACAGGGGTATACCCCTTATATAAAGCTTGAGCTGTTTTATTTTCTTCAACAGGGCGAAGCCTTCCCCTTAAAAGATAATAGCAAAGTGTTGGTAAAAGTACTAAAGCGATTACAGCTGCGCCTATCATAGCAAATGTCTTTGTAAACGCAAGAGGCCTAAAAAGCTTACCTGCCTGGCCTGTTAAAACAAAAACAGGGATAAATCCTATAATAGTTGTTAGAAGCGCGAAAAGAACAGGTTTCCCTACTTCCTGCGCTCCTGAAATGCAAACGTTTAGTCTTTCTGTCGATGAAAGAACTTTACCGCCCAATTCTTTTACTCGATCGACTAATCTCCTGTAGATATTCTCTACCAATACGCACCCTGAATCCACCATTACTCCTATTGCTATGGCAATGCCACCTAAAGACATGATATTTGCATCTACGCCGACCCTATGCATCAATATAAAAGATATCAGGACACCCATGGGCAAGACTATTGACACGACCATGCTCCCCCAGAAATGTAGGAGAAATACAAGTATCACGAAAACTGTAATTATTATCTCTTGGATCAAGGCGCTTTTTAATGTATTAACAGCTCTTATGATAAGGCCTGTCCTATCATAAAAAGGAACTATTTTTACTCCCTCAGGAAGTCCTACTGAAAGCTCATCTATCTTTTTCTTAATATTCTTTATCACTTTAAGTGGGTTCTCTCCATACCTCATTACGACCACGCCACCAGTGACTTCTTTTCCTTCTTTATCCAACGCTCCTCTACGAAATTCAGGGCCTATCGTCACTAAGGCAACATTCTTTATGTATATAGGAGTGCCCTCTTTTACTCCTACGACAATATTTTCGATATCAGAGATATTTTTTATAAAACCAATACCACGGACAATAAATTCTACTCCCCCTTCTTCAAACACCTTAGCGCCTACATCAATATTGGATTTTTCTACGGAACTTATGACTTCATGGATCTTAATGTCATGTGCTAAAAGTTTATTAGGATTAATATCTATCTGGTACTGCTTTACATATCCTCCGACAGATGCAACCTCTGATACGCCCTCAACAGCATTAAGTTGATAACGTATATACCAATCCTGAATACTCCTGAGCTCTACCAGGTCATACCCGTCGCCTTCTATTGTATACCAAAAGATCTGGCCTAGCGCAGTTGCATCAGGCCCCATAGTAACGCTTACATTATCCGGAAGATCTCTTTTTGCAAAATCGAGCCTTTCCAACACCCTTGTCCTTGCCCAGTAATAGTCTGTACCATCCTCGAATATCATATTCACAAGGCCAAAACCAAACGCAGAAGTAGAACGCACTACCTTTACCTTTGGAGTGCCCATAAGTCCTGTTGTTAAGGGATATATTACCTGGTCTTCTATGTCTTTTGGGCTTCTTCCTGGCCATTCAGCATATATAATAACCTGGAGTTCTCCTATGTCGGGTATTGCATCAATAGGTGTATCTTTCATTGATGAAATTCCCCAGACAATTATAAGCATAAAACTTGCTATAACTAGGAATCTATTTTTTAGAGAGCCTTCTATAATTTTATTTATCACGACTTCTCCTTACCCGTAATCCGTTACCCGCCTGCCCTCCGTAGCCTTGGCGTAGGAGGGTTACCCGAAATCAATGCTGATGTATAGGAGGAGCTTTTTCATCTCCGACTCCTACTGTTCCGCCATAGGCTGATGAAGCTACGCCTGATATCTGACTCTGGGAATCAATCAGAAAATTTGCCTTTGTAACAATACTCTCGCCCTCTACAAGCCCTTTTAAAACAGGATAGAATTTTGATTCGCGGCCATCAACAATACCTATAGCTTCTGGCCCAATATCAATGATCCTGCCCTCATATTCCTGATCGCCTTTATCTATCCACACTATCTTACGCACACCTGTATTTAAGACTGCGTCTTTTGAGATAGCAAGCACTTCTGCCTCCCCATCTCTCCCCTTATACATACTCATGATAACAATATCTACATACATCTCTGGTTTTAATTTCAGATCAGTATTATCTACCTCAGCTCTAAATCTTACAGAACGTGTCTTTGGATCAAGAACAGGGTTCATAGAAGTAATAACCCCATTAAATTCTTCACCAGGAAGACTAGCTGCAATAACCTTTACTTTTTCTCCTACTTTTACCCAGCTCAGTTCATATTCATACGCATCCCCATAGATCCACATCTTTTCTTCTGGTAAGATCAAGCTTGTCTCTACTTCTCTTTTTTCTTCTAATTCTTCAATCTGGTCCTGGCTTAAACCTAATAATCTTAATTTTCTTTTTGAGGACTCAATAAGATTCATCGCTCTTTCATTGATCTCTTCAATATTGCCTTCCTGTATTTTATCCAGGACCTTAAGGCTCGCTATAAATTCTTCCTGAGCAATTGCAAGATCAGGATCGTAGGCAACTTTTCCTACAGTACGGATCTCTTTGTAGAGGTGTAGCTTTCTCGCAACCTCAGTCTGCACACCAGCAAGTCTTACCTGGTCTCCTTTTATCTTGACTTTACTTACCACTCCTTTTAATTCTTCAGCTTCTTCCTTTGATAATTTCTTTAGATCCATACCACACATGGGACACTTCATGCCCTTTGCTTCTTTCAGATAAAATACGTGTTCAGCACCTTCCATGCCACAACCATAATACGCATCCTCTGCAGATCCCTCTCCATCCATCAAAGTAGCTTCCGCGGTAGAGTGCACAGGTGTTAAATACATATTACATATTGGGCAGGATTTATTGCCTTTATCATAATCTTCTACTGACACCTTTACACTAGGGTGCATACCGCAGGTATAGTACCCAATATTTGATTGATGATCTCCATGCAAAGATTCTTTTTGTTTATTTTGAGTGCAGCCCGTAAGCAAAAAACTACTAATGAGTGCTACAATAAATAATAATAGAAAAACTCTTTTATTTTTCATTATAAATTCCTCCCAACGACCCTTTCAAGGTATGCTATGGACTTTTCATAATCCACGATCGCCTTATAGTAGGCTAATCTCGTCTGTAAAAGTACTCTTTCAGCATCAAGCCAGTTTAGAAAATCTACTTTTCCAGTCTCATATCCTGTCCTTGCAGCCTCAAAAGCCTGCTCTGTCTGTGGGACCAAAGCTGTCTTGTAAAGTGATATTATATCTTTATAGGCGCTGACCTTAAAATACAGGTCCTCGACTTCGTAATCTATGCTGTTCTCTATTGTTTCATAGTTACTCTTGCTGGATTCTAATCTAGCTTTTTTCTCTTTAAGCTGGCTGCCTAATTTATCAAACCATATAGGGACGTTTATAGCTACTTTACCCATCCATGCATCATCCCCATCATTTGGCTGTGTAGTATGCCCTGAGCCTATTTCTGTATAATCTATACCTAGCGTAAAATCAGGAAGATAATCTAATCTTGCTAGAGATTTTTCATAGTTTGCTCTTTCTATATCTAAGTTTGCAGCTAAGAGCTCTTGTCTTGACTCACTAGCTAACTTGTGAAGGTCAGGAAGTTCATATTTAAATTCTTTTAATTCAATATTCCCCGTGTTTTCCAGGCTAGTACCTTTCGATCTATTGAGAAGACTATTTATCCTAGCCTCAAGACTCAACCTATTTTGTCTTAAGAGGAGCAGCTTATCTATCAATTTCGAGAGTTCTACCTGGGCTTTTACAACATCCTGCTGGGGCGAGAGATTAGATTCATACTTTCTCTGTGCTACTTTTTCCAGGCTTTCTAAGATAGATTTTTCTTCTTCTGTGATATTAATAGCTTTATCTACCCAGAAAATATCAAAAAAAGCAAATTTTACATTTTTTATGACCTCACGTTTTACAGCCTCATATTTTTTTTCTAACATGCTTGCGCGCTTAGCCTGAGCTTTGCCCTTAAGGTGTAACTTTCCAGGAAAAGGGATCTTTTGAGAAAGGCCGTACTTATGTTCCTGAGGCCCGACACGCGTCTCTATGCTTTCTCCAAAATATGCATAGTTAGCTGTTGGGTCAGGTAGCCCTTTAACATAACCTATCTTGTACTCTTCTGCTTTCCACTCATTATAAGCAGCTTGTACGCTAGGATTATTTTGCAAAGCTTCATCAATAAGAAGAGTTAACTCTTTGGAAGAATTCTCTGAATAGGCATTTTGTGTAAAGATAATGCATGCACTAAGTAAAATTAAGAAAAATAAATATTTTAAACGCATATCGACTCTCTCTCTCTCTTTCTTTCTTAATATTGTACTCTTTTAACAATGATAAATCCAGCTTCTTACACTTTTCTAAATCTATGGATAAGATCTAGTATCTCGGTTAATTTTTCCTCTCTACCTCTCTTGGATTTACCTTTAATAGCCTTAGTAGCGCAGCTTTCAAAATGCTTTGCTAATATCTTATCTTCTACCCTGATAAGCGCCCCAACTGCTGCGTGTATCTGGGTCATAATATTGACACAGTATTTTCTATCCTCTATCATCTTCTGTATACCACGTATCTGACCTTCCACTCTCTTAAGGGCTATAAGATTTTTAGTATGGTCTGGGTGATCTGTCATAAGGTCTCCTTTCTTTCTCCAGTATAAGTATACCATACCCCACTATAGTATGTCAAGGGTTTAAAAAACTAAGAAAAGATGCCGGGGTCTCTAGAGTTCTCCAATGACCCTTAAAAAATTGTCCCTTCCGATCTCTTCTATTAAAAGCGCTAGCCTCTGTCTAGACTTAGCATTAGCTTTATAGAAATTTACTACTTTTTCGATCAAAGACAGTGCCTCATCCTCTGAAAAAACCTTATTAAGTTTAAACCCCGCCCTAGGAGTTATGCCGCCGCAACCCCCTAAATACACTGCGTAGCCTATCTTTTTCTCGTTTCCTAAAGAACCGACTGCGCCATGAAACCCTATCTCAGAGACCTGAGCTCGAGTACATGCATTTGGACAGCCAGATATCACTATCTTAAATTTATGAGGCAGGTCCATAGCACATCTAATGCCAAGATCCTCTTCTATTCTTCTAAAAAGATTAAAAGTATCTACTAGGCCTCTCTTACACCAGTTGTTTCCCGGACAAGCTGTAGTAGCCCTTAAACGAGGCCCAGAAGTACCAGTCTTGACATCCGAAAGCCTTAATTCTTCTTCTATTTTTTCGATATGTTCGAAACGTATATAAGGTACCTCTATCCCCTGCCGCACTGTAAGATGCATCAGGCCTTTTCCGTATTTCTTTGATATCTCAGAGACCTTTTCTATTTGAGAAGCGCTATAATTTCCAGCAGGGCCTCTTGTCCTTAAGGTGAACACGCCAGCTTCCTTTGACCTTAAAAAACCTCTCTTCTTTAAGTCATCATAATCGATCTCTTTCATGTTATAGCCTTTCTAATGCTGAGCTCGCTAAAGAAACTGTATCTAAAATATCTTTTAAAGTATGAGAAAATGATATAAAATTTGCCTCATACTCTGAAGGAGCAAAATATACACCTTTTTCCAGTATAATCTTATAAAAAGCCTGAAACTTTTTTTTCTCATTAAACTTCATGCTGAACATATTTTTATAATATATTATCTCTAGCTCTACTTTGTTTTTCTTAGCTTTATCTTTGATCCCTTCACATAGTTTTTTTGTCATATTTTCAAGGTCTTTATATCTATACCTTAATAAATAAAGTTCCTTTAGGGTAGAGATCCCTGATCTCATGACGACAGGATTGCCTGAAAAAGTAGATGCTTGATATACGCTTCCATTAGGAGCCAGATTATCCATGATATCGCTTCTTCCTCCATACGCACCTATTGGCAGGCCTCCTCCTATGATCTTCCCTAAGCAAAAGAGATCTGGCTTAACACCAAATATATCCATACTGGATCCAAAAGAAAACCTGAATCCAGTAATAACTTCGTCAAAAATGAGCAAAGCATTATACTTGCTCGTCAAACTCCTTACATGCTTCAGGTAATCTTTTTCTGGAATAGTAACTCCAAAATTCCCACCTACTGGTTCTACGATAACACATGCGATATCTTCACCATGCATCTTGAAAACCTTATCGATAGCTGCCTTATTATTAAAATCCACTAATATCGTATGTTTTATAAAATCATCCAGCACGCCTTCGCTCAAAGGAATATTAAAAGATGCTAGGCCTGAACCACCTTTTACTAAAAAATAATCAGCATGGCCATGATAAGCATTTATAAATTTTACTATCCTTTTTTTCTTTGTATACGCTCTTGCTAATCGCACACTAGACATGACTGCTTCTGTGCCAGAATTGACAAAACGTATCTTTTCTATAGAGGGGATAGCCTCTTGAATTATTTTAGCTAATTCTATCTCTTCACTAGACGTAGCACCAAAATGTAAGCCCTTTTTTATAGTCTTACCCAAAGCCTTTATTACTCTAGGATAAGCATGGCCCAAGATCATAGCTCCATATGAAAGCACATAATCAATATATCTATTGCCGTCATAGTCATATATTTTAGAGCCCTTGCCTCTTTTAATTAAAATAGGATCACTATCAACATAGTTAAATGACCTCACAGGACTATTCACGCCTCCGACTAAATATTTTTTAGCAGAGTCGAACAATGATCTATTTTTTGTATGCGTCCTTTTTTCTATCTTTTTTTTAGCCATTTCGCTATGTCCTTTGCATGGTATGTGATAATATAATCAGCTCCTGAACGCTTTATAGAGCTTATGATCTCCAGTACCATGTCTTTCTCTTTCCAGAATCCTGCCTTAACGCCATTCTTGACCATAGAATATTCCCCGCTCACATTATAAGCTGCTAAGGGATGTTTAAATCTATGCTTTAGATTCTTGACTATATCCAAATACCCAAGAGTAGGTTTTACCATAATAATATCAGCTCCCTCTTTTATGTCTTGCTTGGCCCTGTCTAATGCATGGTCAGCTCTCGCGTAATCCAATTGATAACTCTTTCTATCCCCAAATCTTGGAGCTGAATCAGCAATATCCCTGAAAGGCCCATAGAAATTTGAAGCAAATTTTGCTGAATATCCCATTATCTTAATATGTTTAAATCCAGAACTGTCCAATGTCTTTCTTATGGCTCTCACTTCATTCTTTGCTTTTGCTGAGGGTGCTACACAATCTGCTCCAGCATTAGCATGAGACAATGCTATGCGAGAAAGCGCTTTTAATGTAGCTATGTTATCAATTTTACGAGTACGCTTCTTGATTATTCCGCAATGACCATGCGTAGTATAATTACACAAGCAGACATCAGTAATAATAGTCATTTCAGGATGAAAAAATTTTATAAGTTTGACTGCACTGCTCACCATATTACCTTCTACATACGAAGAAGTACCTTTAGGATCCTTTGTAAGTGGTATGCCAAAGATAAGTATTCGCCTGATCCCTAGTTTTTTCAAAACCCCTACTTCTTTAACCAATAGATCGGGAGAAAACCTATACACCCCTGGCATTGAAAGGATCTCTTCTTTTAGATTTCTTCCCTTTTTTACAAATAAAGGGTATATTAATTTATCTACTTCTATATTCATTTACTACCTTCCCTACTATTAATACTGCTGGAGGCTTAATACCGAGTTCTTTGACTTTTTTTTCTATAGTGCCTATAGTTGCTTTAGTAATACGAGAATTCTTTCTGGTCGCGTTTTCTATAAAAGCGCAAGGTGTATTCATTTTTCTACCACTTTTGCGTAATGCCTTTACTATATTCCCTATATTCCTCACTCCCATCAGGTATATCAGGGTGCTACAATCTGGGGCATCTATCTTAGCCTTAATATCTTTTTTTCTTCCTGTCAATATTGCTACTGAAGAGATCCTGTTTTTTATGGTAAGAGGTATATTAAAACTAAGGGGAGCAGAAATAGCTGAAATAATGCCAGGTATGACTTCCGGCGTTACTCCTCTAGCTAAAAGATACTTTGTTTCTTCATAACCTCTGCTAAATATAAAAGGATCCCCTCCTTTAAGGCGAACCACATTCTTATACATAAGAGCGCTTTTATATAATAATTTATTTATCTCAGACTGTTCTAAAAGATGTAATCTATCTTTTTTGCCTACACAGATCTTATTGCAAGATCTTTTAACGTGTTTTAATAATTCTATGTTAGATAGAAAATCATATAACACGCAATCTGCTTTCTTAAGTGCTTTTAGGCCTTTGACGCTAATGAGCTCAGGATCCCCAGGTCCTGCGCCTACTATATATACTTTACCTGATCTATTCTTCATCGATCCCCCGAAACAATTCTATCAGATCGTAGTTATCTTTATGAACCTGTACAGCTATCCTCCCCTGAAGAGGATGCGGTTGTATGATATTAAATGGTATCACTTGAGCAACTCTTTCTTTAATATCAAGCCTTATCATAGCTATGTAAGCTATTATAACTGCGTCAAAATCTCCTCTATCTAGCTGGGAAAGTCTTTCATCAATATTACCTCGGATATCCTTAACTATTAGATCATCTCTATATTTTAAGATAGACGCCTTACGATTCTTGCTGCTAGCGCCTATTACTGAATTAGAAGGAAGTTCATCCAACTTAAGATCCCTAGATGATACTAAAGAGTCTCGCCTATCTGGGGGCCTAGTCATGTAAGCTATCACTAATTCAGATAGCCTATTCTTTTCTAGGTCCTTTGCGCTGTGTATAGCTATATCTATCTCTTTATTTAGAAGAGCTTTTTCGATCTCATAGGTAAAAAAATCAGTGTCTTCTTCTAATGAAAGAGGCCTGGTTTTATCTTTATCCCCTTTAGTATCAATAGGTGCTATCTCAAAATCCAGCTCTGGGACAAGGTTCTTTATTATCTCAACCTGCGCTAACGCAAGTAAACTCGGACGAGTACCTACTTTTATAAAATTCTGCATCTATATTCTCCTTAAAACTATCGACATATTCATTGATAAATACCTCTGCCAATCTAATATTGTAAGTTAAATTTTCCTTATGCACCTTAAAATATATCTCTAGATCATTTATACCTTTTAAAAAAACTCCTTTAATGGTCTTAATTTCTGGTTCAATATCCCGAGGCACAGCTAGATCATAGATATAAAGAGGCCTTTTTCTTTTTAAAACAACCTTGACTAGGTCTCTTTTTCTTAATATATGATGAGGACTGGTAGTAGCCCCCACTATGACATCTACTTTTAAAATAATAGATGCCAGATCATCCAGCAATATTGCTTGTCCCTTTGATCTTTTGGCTAATTCCAATGCTCTTTTATGTTTTTTACGTGCTGCAAAATACATATCACAAGAAGGCAGTCTATTTTCACTAAAAAGTTGCGCTACTTTACCTGTACCTATTACTAGGACATTTATTTGTGACCTTAGATCAATGTATTGAGAGATGTCTTTAAATACAAAGCTGCTGATATTTTCTCTGATCTCATTTAGGCCTGTTTTAACTCTAATATCTTCTGCTCTTATCAAGGCCTCATCCCATATCTCCTTTAATACATGGGGAAAAGAGTCCTGGCTGACCCAGGATCTGAGCTGCGATAATATCTCTTTTTCACCTATAAGCTGAGATTCAAGGCCGCATGAAAGCCTTAATGCATGATGTATCAGCTCATCTCTTCCCTCTTTTAAATAAAAGCTACTATAGATCTCAGGAAAAGTTTTCTTAAAAAGATCTATTGCGCTTTTAAACATATCAAGGTTTTTAAAGGCAAGATAAAATTCTATCCTATTACATGTAGAAAGCGCTGCTACTTCACTCCCCACACTCTGCCAGAATAAAATAAGCTTCTTGCGAAGGCTATGTATATGCTCGCGCATATCTAATGATGTAGTCTTATAATTTATTCCTATAAGAGATAAAATCATCCCATCTGCTCCTTAAATATTTTTTCAAGTCCCGAGATAATTTCGGGTCTAAACCATCTGTATATACACTGATAAGCGCCTTATCTATCTTTAACGTGGCTACTGATATAAAATCACAAAGTTCTGTCTTATCCACTACATTTACAGGTATTCCAAGTTTACGCGCCCAGCCACATACATCTTTATTAGTATCCTTGTCATCAGTAGCTGCGATAATAAATGTAACATTTTTTATATCAGTCCGCCTTACTCCTCTAGAAAATAACCTTATCTTCCCTTGTCCATAGAGATCTTTTAGCCTTTTAGTCACAAGAGGTGCTATGACCAAAACCTTGGCTTTAGCTTCTAAGAGTGAAAGCACTTTACGCTCTGCTATCTTGCCCCCGCCTACCACAAGGATGTCTTTTGCTTTAAGTCTTAATGCAATCGGAAAATATTTCATATTCTATATACATTACGCCTTTAAAGGTCTAGTATGGATGCCGCATTCTCCGCCGCATTTACTTGTACCTATCCAGCGTCCTGCCCTCTCATTATCTTCACTAGTGATCTTACTGCAAGGAGCACACCCTAAAGAACGATATCCTTCAGCATATAGCTTGTTGACCTTTACTCCGTACACAGCAAGATATTGCCATATCTCACGCTCTTTCCATATAAGTATAGGATTAAGTTTTATAAGGCCTTTGTCTCTTTCTTCTATTTCCTTAAAGTCTGTTCGTGTACGTCCTTCTGTGCAACGCAGCCCAGTGACCCAGCACGTAACCCTCATCTCTTCGACTGCTCTTTTAACTGGCTCTACCTTTAGGATATCGCAGCATTTATCAGGTTCAGTCTTATATAGCTCATTGGGTATATCAGAATCATTCTTATATACCTTTAGCTCTGGATAGCGCACTACTGTCTCATTCATAAGGTCAATTGTTTCTTTAGGCTTAAACCTTGTAGTTACAATAAAACCGCGTATCTTTGAGTTAACGCGCTTTGCCAGGTCCCACACTACGACAGAATCTTTGCCAAGACTATTAGCTACTACTAAACCATCCCCATATCTTTCATAAGCTTCCTTTATAAGCCCTAGGGACCTGTCGACCTTTTGTTTAAAATTCAATGTCTCTACCAACATCTTTAGATCTTCCTTTGTTTTCAATAAACTCATCTTCTTCCTCCTTTTTTTGTTAGATCTGATATTCTGGATGCTTAGCTCTTCCAAAAGAGCTTTTATTCCAAACCCTTTCATGTAGATAATATAACCCCATTTTTATGACCTCCACCAAAAAACCAACAGTAAGAGACTCTTTCACACTTCCGCTATAAAAATAAACTAGTAAAATAGTAAAACATGCGCCTAACCCCCTCCAAGTTATTGTCTTACATGCTGTTCTTTTATGCTGCTCCATTTTTCCTTTCTGCTTATTTACTAGTAAATCTATCAATTTACTAGTAAATAACTCAAAAAAATTATCTAGGTTTTCTATCCCTAATCAACCTAAAAGCCTGTCGCCTTTTGCCCAATTTTCTCTTTCTACCTCATCTATTACTATATAGGTAGCTTCTTTTGGTTTTCCTGCTACATTTAAAAGGGTTTCTGAAAATTCTTTGGAGATCCTTTGTTTCTGTTCCTTTGTAAGCTTCCCTGCTACTCTAAGATTGATGTATGGCATAATAAGCTCCTATTTATTTTGAGATCATAAAAATAGCTGTGTTCGCAAATAGATTAGGCAATAAGTTTACCTTGTCTTTTACTCCTAAAAATATGCTTTTTTCTATCTTTACATCTTTCTCTTCACAAAACAGTATAAAATCCGATATGCTTAAAAAATGCAGGTTCGGGGTCTCATACCATTTATATGGCAAAGAAGGTGTCACAGGGGTCCTGCCTCTAAAAAAAAGCTGACACCTTGACTTTATATAGGTGAAATTTGGAAACCCTACTATGACTTTCTTGCCTACGCGCAAACTTTCCTTTAAGACCTTTTCAAGATGTAAGACCTGCTGAAGGCTTTCATTCATAATAACATAATCAAAAGACTTGTCCTGATAATCTGCAAGCGCTGTATCAATATCCCCATGTATCACATCCAGGTCTTTTTCAACACACTTATAGATAGCTTGTTCATCTATCTCAATGCCCTGGCCTGTCACATTCTTTTTCTGAGATAAAATACGCAAAAGCTCTCCATCCCCGCACCCTAGATCAAGTACTGAAGAACCCTCTTTCACAAGTCCTAAAATAACTTCATAGTCTAATTTAATATGATTTTTTTTATCCATAGATCATCCTATTTTATTATAAACATTATTTAAAAAATGAGAGATGAGACGCCCTTCTTCTTTTATTTCCAGCAAAAAAGCATCATGCCCATAATCAGAATCTATCTCACAGTAACTTGTCTTCACGCCTGCGATCTTGCAGGCTTTTACGATCTCCTTCGAATGGTACGGAGGGTAAAGCCAATCAGATTTGAATGCTATTACTAAAATACGCGTCTGGGACCTATGGAATACCTTGTTGATAGGTTTATTTCTCAATAGATCAAAGTTATCAATAGCCTTGGTTATATAAAGGAATGAATTCGCATCAAACCTTTTTACAAAATTCTCCCCTCTATAATGCAGATACCCCTCTACTTCGAAATCAGCTGTAAATTTAAAAGCATCTTGTTTATCTTTTTTTTCTCTGCCGAATTTTTCCATCATAGATCTATCGCTCATGTAAGTGATATGGCCTATCATCCTTGCTATAGAAAGTCCTATAGCTGGTGCCTTGCTATTATAATAATCGCCATTATTCCAATTAGGGTCCCCCATAATACATTGCCTGGCAACTTCATTAAAAGCGATCTGCTGAGGAGAATGCTTGATAGTGGTCGCTATGGGTATAGCGCTATGTATCCTATCTGGATAGCTATGGAACCACTCTAAGACCTGCATGCCTCCCATTGAGCCTCCAGCTACAGCTAATAGCTTATCAATACCCAAAGAATCCACTAATCTTTTCTGACAATCCACCATATCTTTTATAGATACTATAGGAAAAGAAAGAGCATAAGGTTTTTTAGTCTCTGGGTTGATACTGGAAGGGCCTGTTGAACCTTTACAGCCGCCTAATACATTGGAGCATATAATAAAATACTTATCAGTATCAAAGGTCTTCCCTGGCCCAATAAATTCATCCCACCATCCAGGTTTATCTTCGCCCTCGTAGAAACCAGCTGCATGCTGGTCTCCTGAAAGCCCATGTAGGATAAGTATGGCATTTGATTTTTTACTGTCAAGCGTGCCATATGCCTCATAAGCAATTGTGACAGGAGCGAACCTCTCTCCGTTATCAAGCTTAATAGGTTTTTCTATCTGGAAAAATCTTGTCTCTACAATGTTCTTGGTCATTATTTATCTCCTACTCCTTATCGCTAAAAAGCCAAGTTGACAGATATCTTTCTCCTGAATCAGGCAAAATGCAGACTATTACTTTTCCCTTGTTTTCAGGACGCTTTGCTACTTCTAGTGCAGCATATATTGCTGCTCCGCTAGATATACCTACCAGGATCCCTTCTTCTTTTGCAAGAAGCTTTGCAGTATTGCCAGAATCCACATGGGATACCTTTATTATCTCATCAATTACGTCTTTATTCAATACCTGAGGTATAAACCCTGCACCGATACCCTGTATCTTATGGCCTCCTGGTTTTTCTCCAGAAAGCACAGCTGATTCTATAGGTTCAAGCGCGATGACCTTTACTGATGGTTTCTTTTTCTTTAGGACTTCTCCTACACCTGTTATTGTCCCGCCTGTACCAACGCCAGCTATAAAAATATCCACTGATCCACCAGTGTCTTCCCATATCTCCTCTGCAGTGGTCTTGCGATGTATCTCTGAGTTAGCTGGATTATTGAATTGCTGCGGCATAAAGCTATTTTTGGTCTCTTTAACTAATTCTTCAGCTTTTTCAACAGCGCCCTTCATGCCTTTTGCACCCTCAGTCAAAACAAGTTCAGCTCCAAAAATATCTAATAATGACCTGCGCTCAACGCTCATAGTGTCAGGCATAGTAAGTTTTAATTTATAACCTTTAGCAGCACACACGAAAGCAAGCGCTATCCCTGTATTGCCGCTAGTAGGTTCTATTATGACTGTGTCCTTATTGATAAGGCCTTTTTTTTCAGCATCCTCTATCATAGCAAGACCTATCCTGTCTTTAACGCTAGATAAAGGATTAAAAGATTCTATCTTAGCTAAGACAATCGCATCTAACCCTTTAGCCAGGCTATTGATCTTGACTAAAGGAGTGTTGCCTATGGTCTTGGTTATATTTTCATATATGTTTGGCATAATTACCCCCTGCTCTTCTCTAATGCTTGCTTGATATCTCCTATGATGTCATCTATATTCTCTATTCCTACCGACAAACGTACGTAATCAGGCGTTACGCCTGTAGCCAGCTGTTCTTCTGACGATAGCTGCTGGTGAGTAGTAGTAGCTGGGTGAATAGCTAGTGTCTTTGCATCGCCTACATTAGCAAGATGTGATATCAATTTAAGTGAGTCTATAAATCTTGTTGCCTTCGGTATGCCGCCTTTAATTCCAAATCCTACTATAGCGCCAGCTCCTTTTGGCAGGTATTTATCTTTATTTTTCTTTTCAGGGCTTGAATCAAGGCCAGGATATATTACCCAAGATACATCGTTATGTTTTTCTAAAAACTGAGCTACTTTTATGGCATTCTCAGAATGTCTTATCATCCTTAGATGTAATGTCTCAAGGCCCTGTAAGAACAAAAATGCATTGAATGGAGAAAGCGCTGGCCCTAGATCTCTAAGCAAAGTCACTCTGGCTTTTATAATATAAGCTATGTTTCCGAGAGGTTTTAATGCCTCGACAAAATTTATCCCGTGATAACTCGGATCAGGATCAGCTATAAGCGGGAACTTCCCATTAGTCCAGTCAAATTTACCTGAATCAACTATCGCCCCTCCTATAGAAGTACCATGTCCCCCCAGGAATTTAGTAGCTGAATACACAATAATATCCACGCCATGGTCAAATGGACGGAGTAGATATGGAGAAACAGTGTTGTCTAGTATTAAAGGTATACCATTATCGTGAGCTATCTTAGAAAGAGCTTTTAGATCAGTAACATTCAACTTAGGATTACCTATAGATTCAGCATATATTGCCTTTGTCTTAGGAGTAATGGCTTTTTTAAAACCTTCAAGATCCTCTGATGGTACAAATTTTACCTTAATGCCTAATCTCTTAAAGGTATAATGAAAAAGCGTGTATGTCCCTCCATAAAGATTATCTGCTGAGACTATTTCATCCCCAGCTTGAGCAATATTTAATAGCGCGATAGTAATAGCTGATTGGCCACTAGCTACTCCTAATGCACCCACCCCTCCTTCAATAGCAGCAAGCCTCTTCTCAAATACGTCTGTAGTAGGGTTCATAAGCCTGGTATATATATTGCCAAATTCTTTCAGCGCAAAAAGATTTCCCGCGTGTTCAGTGCTCTTAAACTGATACGATGTGGTCTGATATATAGGCACAGCCCTGGAACCAGTCGTAGGATCAGCAGTCTGCCCACCGTGAAGTAATAGACTTTCAATTTTTAAAGTATTATCGATCTCTGACACAATGTACCTCCTTTAGATTTGATACGTTACTATTTTCCCTTTTTGGTTATATTCATCCACTAGATCCTTTAATGTCACGCTTGAAAGTGTGTCGCTTATAGCTTTACCTAGTTTAGTCCAAAGATTACGACTAACACATCTAACAGACCTGTTAGTACCGCTATCTGATATTAAAAACTTACCCTCTAACGGCTCTACTATGTCCTTCATAGTGATCTTTTCCATATCTCTGGCAAGAGTATATCCACCTTTTGCTCCTCGTATTGAATTTACAAGCCCCTTTGCTTTTAGAGGTATGATAATCTGACTCAGGTATTTTTCAGATATCTCCTGCTTTCTTGCAATATCCTTTAAGAAAAATGGGCCATTCCCATCGTTTAATGCAAGTTGCAGCATTAAACGAACCCCATACCTCGCTCTTGTTGAAACTTTCATATTCTCCTCCAATTACTACTAAAGCTATCATATTAGTAGTAATTATACTCAAAAAAACAATTATGTCAAGTCTATTTTATGATTTTTATGATCACTGCCAGCCAGCCTGTCAGTAAGAATAGCTGATTAGAAATGGTTATAAAGCTAAAAGAAAGAATTGTCTGCGAATTTGAAAATTTCATGAGATCAGTATGGCAGCGGGTGGCCGGGATTGGGGCTCCCCGTAAGCGCGCAGCTTTTTGCGAGCACTTACGGGGTAAATCCCGGACAGGACCCGCTGCTATTAGAACTTTTATATATTTTTTCTTATTAAGAGTATCGCAAGGCCTGCTATGATCATCCCACCGCAAAGGATCTGGCCCATACTAAAATATCCAAATAAAAATCCTATATGAAGATCGGGTTCCCTAAAAAATTCGATAATAAACCTGACCATGCCATAGCCTATAAGATATGCTGGAAATATCTTACCCTTCATACCTTTATTATTACGTAGGGTCCAAAAAACTAAGAACAGGAAGATACCCTCAAAAAATGCCTCGTATAGCTGAGAAGGATGTCTGAAGCTCTCAGTAGGGTCAGTTGAGAAATACATGCCCCAAGGAACATTTGTGACCCTGCCATACAGTTCACTGTTTATAAAATTACCTAATCTTCCAAAAGTATATGCTAATGGCATAGAGGGTATGACAAAATCTGAAAAAGCCCATGGATCTATTTTGTTTTTTCTACAAAAAACCAGTATAGATATGATGACCCCTATTAATCCTCCATGGTACGACATGCCATATATACCTATATATTGCAGTCCTCCTTCAAGAGTAAACGGGGTTACTATATTTAGGGGGTGAGATAAAAAATACTCCAGGTCATAGAACAGGACATATCCAAGCCTTCCGCCTAAAAGCACTCCTATAGCGATAAAAACTAAAAAATCACTGATAAGCTTTTCTGAATAAATTGACTTTTCATGTCTAATCCTATAGGAAGTAAGGAAATAGACTGTCAAAAAAGCCAGTACATACATCACGCCATACCAATGTACCTTAAAAGGCCCTATAGAAAGAGCTATTGGATCTATATATTCAGGTAGATGCTGCCACATGATCATATTTACCAAGTCCTTGTATTAAACCTATCATTTTATTGAATCTGGTTATGTGCATCACTTCATTTCTAAAATGCTTTACGTCACTAAGACCGCGCGTATACCAGATAAAGAATTTTCTAAAATCCCTTATGCCTTTTTCTTCTCCAAAAAAATCACAATTTGATCTTAAATGATATTTTACTGTGTCTACTACTTCCTGGATACCAGGCCTCTTTTTTATGATACCTTTATCTAGAAAGCTCTCTATCTCGTTAAATATCCAAGGATTTCCTAATGCTCCTCGCGCTACCATGATGCTATCACAGCCAGTCTCATCAAACATCTTTTTAGCTAATAAGGCATTGAATATATCCCCGCTCCCTATTACTGGTATAGATAGCGCCTTCTTTATTTCTCTGATAGGTCTATAATCTACCTTGCCTCTATATCCTTCCTCTCTAGTTCTTCCGTGCACGCATACAGCTTTCACTCCTGTGTCTTCAGCGATCTTTGCTATATCTTTTGAGTGTTTAGAGTCCCCCCATCCTAAACGCATCTTTAATGTGACTGGAATAGGGCTCTTTTTTACTAATAATTTTAGTATCTTTTTAAGATGATCAGGATCTTCTAATAAGGCTGCGCCTTTGCCCTTAGTAGTCACCTTGTCTTTAGGGCATGCTGCATTGAAATCCAATATGCTAAAATCATCCCAATCAAGCTTATTGAGCGCTCTTTCTATAAAACATAGCCCTCTTCCTAGAAATTGTATACCAAGGGGTTTGTCTTTGGATGAAGTATGCATGAGGTCAATCGTCTTTTTGTTTTCATAAGAAAGACTTCTGGCATTTATCATCTCAAGATATGCAAATCTAGCGCCAAATCTCCGATTTAGCATTCTGTATGGAAAAGAACTTATGCTGGACATCGGGGCGAGAAAAACTTTAATATTTAATTTATTACCAGTAAAAGGCTTCAATGTAAAGGTCTACTTTACCTTCCAACCGCCTGATACTTCAATGAATGTGCCTAAAGGAGAACTATCCTGTAATTTCTTTGAATAAGGCTTCTGTATCTCTTCTAAAGAGACATTATTCTTTTTTGCTAATGCCTTATAGATGATCATCCTATCTGCATTTTCTTTTTGGACTAGCTCGCTGGATGCTGGATCTAGACTACCCTTGACCTCTAGTATGCCCAGACTATTTTCTCCGACTAGCCCTTGGGCCTTTAATGGATCAAGACTGCCTGAGCGATCCCTTCTTCTATATGCAGCCTCTTCTACTTCAGGATCTAATTCCTCTGCATATGCGTTTCTGACGATGTAATCCATAAAAGAACTTTGGTCATCGCCAGATTGTACAATATTCTCAATAGCATCTATGTCTTTTTCTATATGCTGATATATATCAAGCCTCATAGATATATCTAACTTTATAGCCTCTTTTGGAGCTTCTACTCGGACCCTTGCGCACCCTATTGCAGCGATCAACGCCAATAATAATCCTATCTTTTTCATATACCCTCCTTAACAAGGTTAAAATCATGTACCACGATCTCAAAATCCCTTTTCCCAGATTCTCCATCTAAATTTATATTAAAAATGAGGTTTCCCTCCTTCATTGATATCCCTGCTAATCCCTTATTATACTTGTAATCTTTCAAGCTTTCCAATAATATCTCAAAAGGCTGATTAGACCTCTCAGCAATATTTTTAATAAACCTATCGTCCTTTATGATCAATATCCCGTCTTCAGTAGTAGCAAAGTCACCTGTCATATCTTCTATAGTACTGCCACTTCCTCTGATATTCAGGATCCCTCTTAGATCACCTGAAGCATCAAATTTTTTGTCCAGCTTAAATGTCCTCCTGAACACATCGAGGTCTAGTGCTTCTATCTCAAGAGCGCTTAAATAATCTATCTTCTTTTCCAAAGAAAGTTTTATGTCTCCTTCTATCCTCCCTTTTAAAAGCTCACCCTTATCTGTAGTTAAAGAGATGTCTTCTAGGTACACACTAAACATAAAGATATGTCTAGGAGTTATCTTTATATTTCCTGCGCTGATATTATATGAAGAAGCTTTGTCTATTACTAGGTCTTCTAATATGATAGTGTTTATGCCATTAAGATAAATATTGGATATGCTTACTTTAGAGCCTACAAATATATTTTCTATATTTTTTTTAAGAAAATATATTGTGATAGGTTTTATGGAGGCTATTACGAATAGGATGAGGATAAAGGGAAGCAAGAAAAAGAATCTTTTTCTATGTCTCATATTTCGCCTTTTTTATATGCGCATTTTTCTCTTCCAGGCCAGTCCTTATGCAATATATCTCTTATGGGAACACACACTAGTTCCTTACCAGTGATAGTCTTGTGGATCCCAAATCTATTGCCATATATGTTACAACCATACACCTCACCATTTTTAACTAGATGTACACACATATCTCCGCTAACTGAACCGCAGCATGCGCCACATTGCTTGCACTTCTTCTCCCACTCAAAATTCTTAGTATCCTGAAGCTCTTTATATCGAAGATCGTCTAAGGATCCATTATTCATTATTTTTCTTTGGGATCTCTATGATATTGTTTAGTGCGAGAACCGCTGATGTAGATACAAAGAAGCATAAAATAATAAAGAAAGCCTGTTTTAACCTTCTCATCTTTTCGCCTCCCCAATATTGATAGATTTTTAAATTAATCTAAATTAGATATTGCCTCTTGGATAAGAGGTAGAATTGCCACTACTTCTTCCTTTGTCATTCTTCCTAGCTTTGCAAATCTAAAGCCACCTTCAGCATCTCTATTTTCCCTAGTGATCTGTAGCTTCTTAGGGCCTTTATTGTAAGAATATACACTTACACTTAGTCTTTCTACATCTGTTTCCCATGATTTTGAGAATACTTTGTCATCTAAATTGCTGTCGTAAGGCATGTTACCCTCCTGTTATGGTTATATAATTACTATAGCACCTATATTAATTATAGATATCATACAATATATAAAGGTATTAGTCAATAAAAAGCTGGGCGCCTAAAGCTGACATAGAAGTCCCTGTTCATTCATATGAAAATTTACCCCCACCACTTTTAAGTAAAAAAGTGGTGGGGGTCGCCTTTTATTCCGCATTTTGTCGGGGCTCGAAGAACTTGCCACCACAAAATCTGGCGTGGTGGCTTCGCCCCGTTACAAATTCTTAAGTATTAGCAAATAACCAATCAGAATTGTACGCTAAGAAGCTACAAATAGTCAATTGAGAATCGATTAGAATTTGTAACGGGGTTCGGACAGCTTCGAGCCTTTTTACCTCATAAAATGTGGTATAAAAACCGAAAAATGCTTCATAAAAGTCTAAATTCTCAAATTCACTCACAGAGACTCCTATGTCAGCTTCAATAATATAGGTATCTCATATAAATACAGTCGTACTGACAGCCTGGTAGGCATGAGAAAAAAACTGTAGCAACCCAAACCTAGGCTAGGACCTTTGACGCATAAGAAACAAACCTAGGTTTGGGTGGATGTAGCTTAATGGATATATTCCTGTTATTATTACATTATGCTTTTTGTCCTATAGCTATAGTTGCTTCTCTTACTTCTTTCTCGTTAATCATGTCAGTTACGCTAATCTCGCTCATATCAAAAGATATTCCATCTTTCCCTAATGCTAATAGAGCTTCTGCCTGTTCTGGCTCTACTCTTACGATAAATATCTCTCCTTTTTCGAGCATCTCTTCTAGTTCTGGGTAAATGCTTAACTCAGCTCTTATTGTAGCTTCCTGATCATCGCTTGTTGCTAAGATAACAGGCCTCTGCCTCTTACCTTTATTTAACAAGACCTTTGCATTTTCCAAGAATTCGCCTGGCTTATTCTTGACATAATCAGCGCTAAAAGCCACTATGTCTATATTCTCTCTATTCAAGGTAAAGTTATAGACACCTCCTATACTTTTAGTAGATTCTGGATTCAGCCATTCTGATGCATTTAAAGTCTTCAAGAGTTCTTCGCCATCTTCTTTACTTATCGATGTTCCGTCTAATGTATAAGACTGAGCATCCTCTGCTGTTAAGGCATCTTCGGTTGAAAATACCTCTTTTTGCGGCTTTCTTGCTCCTAAACCAAGCAAAGCTGAAGCTGTAAGTACATCGCCAATATCTCCAGGAAATTCTTCTTCCTCTTCTCTATAACTATAATCTTTATTCTCTGCATATGCTTTTAAATAATCTGTCCAGCTATCAAAATCCTCTATGAGAATCTTTGTAAAATCATCCTTGTTAGGAAATGTATCAAATAATAAAGGAAAAATATGATCTACTGCTCCGTCACCAATAACATCTAATAAAGTTACATATTTTATGTACGGTAATCTGGTTAATACGCTTTGATTTTTTGTTAGCTCATATAATTCTTTAACTATTTCACTTCTTACATTTGTGCCACTAGAACCTAAGGCATTTGTATATTTTACTAACTTTTCCCTGAATGAATCTGTAAATTCTTCTATTTTTTCCTTTGATAAATTGACTCCAGCTGTGTGAAGGATCACTCCATATAATTTTTGCATACGCTTTGTCTCATTACGAAATCCTTTTTGTATACTAGTATCCGTATAAACAGAAGAACTAAGATGATTTCTAAGACTTTTGCTGTCAATATCAAGAAAGCTATACTCTACCTCTTCTAATTCTTCTTCGTCATAGCCTTCTTTTAGCATTGTAACAAGTCTATTCAGAAGTGCCTCTTGTTTGTTTAGCATTTGAGGCCTGGAACCTATTTCTATTTCATCTGATGATTCCTGCACCTCCTCAGTCCGAGTTTTAATTTTAGCTACTCTTTCCTCTATATCAAATAGCTTATCAGCTGTGTCTATCATAAGCCCTGTGAATGCTGCAATCGCTATAAATGCTGCCGCTGTTATAACTTTCTTTGCAGAACTCATTGAAAACATCCCGCCTCTTTCGTTTATTGCTACTAAAGCTGCTTTGCTTTCAAGTATATTGCTGCCTTCAAGGCTTATTTTTAGTTTTTCAGGAGTATATTTTTCTTTATTAGTTACCATCTCCTGTATTAATTTAGTAAGCTCTGTGGGCAATACTTTATCAGTTGCTGAATCGTAAACACCTTTATTCCTATAATTCTCACTTGCTTGCGCTATTTCATCTACAGTAAATACCTGAGCGTAAAAAAGAGTTACTGAAGTACCATCAAGAGTAAAACCAGTTACTTTTATTTCTGTCTCACCCAGTGCTTCGCGGGTTAATAAAGGATCAGATATGGCTATGATTGTTTTGCCATTATCCGTTTTGCCAACAATTAAGCCTCCGCTTTTAACCAAGTTAATGGCTTCAGTTTGAGCAATTGGCACAAGTGTTTTTTTGTCACCAAGAAGGACATTAACTGCTTCGTTTTTCTTCATATCATTAATAGATTTTATAGCTTTATCTGAAGAAAGAATTTTAGAGATACCGTAATGCTTCATTATTACTTTAGGATCGTAATTAGTTTGTTTTTCTGTTGGTTGCTCTGAGTGCTCTTGAGACATAATGCCGACTCCTGCACTTGCAGCTCCTATAACTCCTCCAATAGTAGACGTTGCTATAGCTATTTCAGGGTCTAGCCCAACCATTAATAGCGCAGAGGCTAGTATACCTGCGCCTAAAAATCCACTTCCTGCTATCGCCATCATGCCTTTCTGTTCCGAACTCATCCGAAACATCCCGCCTCTTTTATATATTGCTACTAAGGCTTGTAGGCTTTCTACATCATCACTGCTTTCAAGCATTTCTTTTAAGACTTCTGGAGTATAAGTAACTTTATCTGTTACCATCTCTTTTATGGCGCGTGTATCAATATCATCAACACCGCTTTTATATTTATCTGCAATGACTTGAATTTCTTTTAAGGTAAATACAGGGGCTTTTGATAATGTTACAGCTGCCCCTCCAAGAGTAAAGCCATTGATTTTTATCTCTGACTGGGCAAGTTTTTCGCGGGTTAATAAAGGATCAGTTATAGCTACGATAGTCTTTTTATCATTATCCTCGCCAACAATTAAATCATTAGATTCTATTAATTCAATTGCTGTAGCGCTGGGGATTTCTACAGTAGTTTTATCGCCAAGAAGAACCTGGACATTCTGCATGTTATTAATAGATTTTATAGCTTTACCTGAAGGAAAAATTTTAGAGATACCATAATGCTGCATTATAGCTGTTTCATTAAAACGCTCTACGCTTTCCTGGTTACGAGTTAGCCCGAATGAAGCATTAGTCCTTAATGTAGCCTTGGATTGAGGTTGATATGGATAGACATTGGATGTAGTAAAAAATGTGATTACAATTAATAAAGATATGGTTTTTTTAATATGTTTGAAAATACTCATTTCTGCCTCCTGGTTTAGACTAAAAAGGTTTTTTAACGATTAATATGCATTTTTGGATATATAAAGAAAATATGATTGTTTTATAAGGCTTTTTTTAAGTATATATTAAGTATACTATAAAAAATCTCTATAGTCAAGTAAAAAATTACAGTAAAAAAAATTAAATACCTACTAACCAGACCTAGCCTGGAAGCCTAGGTCTGGTTAGCATAACTTTGATTATCAAAGCTAAAATGGGGCTCTGTTTGCGAATTTGAAGATTTCCCCTTGAGTTATCAGCAGCCTGTCTTGTCTTATTCTAGCAGCATCTTATTGATTGGGATGTGTCCCAAATTTTAATAGATAACATAGCTATTCTAACCAAACCTAGGCTGGGAGCCTTTGGCGCATCAGGAACATAGCGGCATCCAGTAGTATTTAAGCATGAAGTGTTCAAGGCTTTAGAGCGAGATCGAGCCTAACTAAAGGCGAAAGCTCTATTCGTAGAGCGAGCTTTAAACCGTAGAACACGGCGCGGTGTTCCAGCGTCAAAGGTCACAGACTAGGTTTAGGTTAATGTAGCTTAAAGGTCTCTGTGATGGATGGTGATGGTGTCGCCCTTTGAGATCATATCCTCTGTCTTACGTTTTACTATCTTCTTGATCAAGGTCCTCGTGATAGGGATAAGGCCTAGGAACCCTACCACATCAGTTATGAGACCAGGCGTGAGAAGCAGTATGCCGCTGCACAGGATTATCACACCGTCAAAAAGCTTATCAGTAGGCATGATGCCATTATTGATATCTTCTTGTATTTTTATAAGGGTCGCTAGGCCCTGAGCTTTTGCTAGATATGCCCCAGATACACCTGTAATGATGACTATCGCTATAGTATTGCCCAGTCCTGCCAAATGCCCTACTTTTATCAAAAGCGCGAGTTCAACTATCGGTAAAATGGTAAATAATAAAATAAGGTATCCTAACATAATACTCCTATCTATCTCCTAAAAGTTGCGAAATATTAAAAGCCATACAGGTATAGTGACCACTGCCAAAAGATGCGAATAAAAAGTCACACTGCTTAAAAACCTATTATCCGCTTTTACCATCTCCCCTATCAATACTAGGCTAACTGCCATGGGCATAGTAGCTTCTAGAAAAATAAAGAATTTAAGCGAATCATCTATTGGTAATATCTTTAAGATAAAAAATACGATCATAGGTAAAAATATAAGTTTTACGAATATTGAACTAGCTAAAGCCTGCCAATTATTTATCTCTATCCCTTTGTATTCAGCAAGACACAGGCCAAGCACTATCAATGCCAATGGGAAAGTCGTAGCCCCTAACATAAGAAGAGGCTCATTCACTAATCCAGGCACTTGTCCTTTTCCAAGAAAAAAAACAAACATAAGAGAGACCACTGTAGTTATCAATGGAGGATTAAGAATAGCTTTTAGATCAAAACTTTTTTTATTCTCCTTTGAAAGAAAGATTGGTGCAAACGACCACATAATAATATTAAATCCGACAATAAATAAGAATATATAGACGAGCATCTTGTCACAAAAGCTCCCAGAACACACAAATGCTATTAATGTCATTGGCAGATATCCTGCGTTATGAAGACTGCATGAAGCAATAAATTCATTGCGAGAGTTGAGGCCAGGGATAAACCTCTGAAAAACATAACCAAGTGCCCCTCCAAGTAAACTAAGCATAATAGCTATTAAAGGTAAAAGATACCATCGGGGAAACAGAGACACATCGAATGTAGATGTGATCTTAGTAAATATTAGGGCTGGCAGAGAAGCCCATATTAAAATAGCGCTAAGTGAAGAGATAGCATCTTTCTTTAAGATCTTTCTTGTGTTAAGCACATATCCTATGCCTATCAATAAGAAGATCTTTAAGATCCCAGCTGAAAGTGAATAAAAATCGTAAAAGTCTGTTATCATAATAGATCAAATAAAAAAGCAAGGCTACTTGTTTAACCTTGCTTTATATGTATTTTCTATGCCTTATTATCCTGCTATACTTAAAACGCTATCTTTTTCTTTGATCTCTTCTTTTAGATCGTTTATCAGGTTACCAATACACAAAAAACTCGATTCTTTAAATCTTATACCTACATCAAAGACCTTGTTCTGGCCTCTTTTTATTGGCTTTTTACTGACCCAGGCTATCTCACCTCTGCACCTCGAAGCAGTACTGGAATTGTTCTTAAATACTACTAACTCTATGTCCGAACCAGGGCTCATCTTCTTGATAACAGAGATCTTCATGCCACCTCCGCTTATATCACGGGTAATAGCATACTGCTCTCTATCACTACCCTGCATGGCGTATCTTACTGCAAATTCACCTTCTATACGCCTAAAAAGCCTTCTGTCTAACTGGGCATTCATGTTTTTTACTCCTAAAACTTTTTTACGCTAGTACAAAAAAGTACCGAGTATTCTACCTATTTAATTGTATCACAGGAAACGCTTACTTGCAAGGATAAATATATACCAATAGCTTAAGGCAGCAAACTTAAAAAGACCTTTGTGATATCTGGATCGAACTGACTGCCAGAACCTTTTCTTATTATATCTTTGGCTTCTTCTTCGGAAAGTGACTTGCGATAAGGTCTGTCTGATGTTAGTGCATGATATACATCAGCAATACTAATAATACGCGCTCCAAAAGGTATATCCTCTCCCTTCAGGCCAATAGGATAACCTAATCCATCCCACCTTTCATGATGATGTAGGATCAAAGGTATTAGATCATGAAAAAACCTTATGGGCCTGATGATATCCACTCCCAGCTCAGGATGCCTTTTTATCTCATTGAACTCAACTTTTGTCAACTTGCCAGGTTTTAAAAGTATCTTTTCACTTATACCTATCTTGCCGAGATCATGCAGCATTGAAGCCTGTTCTATCAATATAATATCAGTATAACTAAGTCCTAATAACCTAGCTAACTCTGTTGCATAAAAAACAGTCTTCTCTACATGATTACCTGTATAGTGGTCCTTTAAGTCTATTGTCTTGACAAGTGCAAAGACTGACTCGGTCAAGCTTTGGTTGCTCTTTTTTGTGATCCTATCAAGCTGTTCTTTTAGATAATTAATATCAGTAGAGACCTTACTGTACTTATCTTTACTAGAACTATTTAGATCTGTGATCAACGCTACTCTATCCCCGCCGTATCCCTTTGCTTTAGCAAGCACTCTTTCAGAGACAGTTATCAGACCTTTATAATCATTCACTCCATCCTCAAAAAAAGATACGACTGCTGCGCTTAGTCTTAGAGTAGCGCTCTTCTCGGAATCACCAAATGAATACATCTTTATAGACCTCACTAACTTATCAGCGATCCTAAAACTATTGAACCTATCGCTCCCGGGTAACACCAATATAAATTCTTCGCCTCCGAATCTAACTACATAATCATGAAGCCGTATCATCTTCCTTATCTTTTTTACGAATTGCTGCAATACTAAGTCCCCGAACTTATGGCCATACACGTCGTTTATTGATTTAAAATAATCAATATCGACCATTATAATAGATAGCGGACTGGAAAATTCTTTTGCTTTTTCGATCTCAACCTCTATTATCTCTTCACAGTATCCATGATTATATACTCCGGTGTGGGGGTCTTTTAATGAAAGTCTTTTTAATTTTCTGGTTTGGCCTTTAAGCTTCTGGTTTAAGTCATAAAGTTCTTTCTCTTCGATCTTTCGCTTTGTGATGTCCCTGAATATACCTTGTATTATCTCTTTTCCTCTAACAACAGTGACATTAGCTGTTATATGGACTTGTCTGATCTTCTTATTTTTAGTTATTATCTCTGCTTCTACATCTACTACCTTGCCATTATTGACATGGTGCTTGAACATATTGGAATAGTAAGCTCTTCTATCAGGCGGGTGGAGTTCAGATTGACTACATCCTATGATCTCGAGTTTATCCTTTTCTAAGAGCTCTTCTGCAGCATAGTTACATTTTATAATAAGCCCTGTAGATGTGTCTGCCCAAAAAATAGCATCCTTAGCATTTTCAAATAAAAGCCGAAATTCTTCTTCGCTTCTACGCAATGCCTCTTCTGTATTTCTAAAGGCACTAATGCTAATAGAGTTTTTTAGGTCTTTATTGTATTGCATCATAATGTCTATAAGAAAAAGTTGCAAAAAAGTATGCTATGCGAATGGGGATTGAAGTCTATAGTAAAAGCATATCATAGAAACCGCTTTCATTCAAGGGGTGGAAATGATGGCGAATTGACTCACATTAAATGTTACCCGAATCCAAAAAACAGCTATTCGTTGACTCATAATTGATGTTACCCTCTAGTAGGGGTGATACTATGAGTCCAAACTCTAAAAATGAGTATACTCAAGCTGTTGCTAAGCGT
>JBDRCN010000053.1:0-20578 GCA_043821705.1 Candidatus Omnitrophota bacterium | reverse complement strand
TTTACAGTGCCATAATCTTCAAATAACTAATGCGTAAGAGCAGGAAACTTCGCTTTATCACCATGCCCCCTCCTACGCTAAAGCTTCGGAGGGCAGGCTGCTCTAAATTTCAAGATGCTTCTAGGGGTAAGCCAAGCCATCCGCTAATAGTTATGCTAACCAAACCTAGACTGGGAGCCTTTGGCGTATCAGGAACATAGCGGCATCCCGTAGTATTTAAACATGAAGTGTTCAAGGCTTTAGAGCGAGATCGAGCCTGACTAAAGGCGAAAGCTCTATTCGTAGAGCAAGCTCTAAACCGTAGAACACGGCGCGGTGTTCCAGCGCCAAAGGTCACAGGCTAGGTTTAGGTTAAGGCACCTCTGTTATAAAAAATGCTGTAGTTAGATGTGAGAGAGGTGTATAATAATATTATGAAAATTGTACTAACTCTTTTTTTAACGATAGGCATATTATTTTCTCATCCAGTGTATTCTGAAGAAGTTTCACTTGCTTTTATGAAAGAAGAAGAGGCTAGGAGCGGTGAATATGTATTTAAGGAAACGTTAGAGAAACGTTCAACATATTCCTCGTCTATAAAAAGATTTTTAAGTAATGGCAGGACCTATTATAAATTTATTGAGAATGGCCAAGGTGATTATGATATATATAAAGATATAACCTGGGAAAATATTGCCAGACTCGAAGAGATAGATAATTCTTTATATCCCATCTATTCTACGCAGGTCATAAAAGATAAAGATGGCAAGATCATCATAGAATATAAAAAGTTATTTGATTACGACAAGAATAAGATATTTTACACTGCAAAAGATAGCTCCGGGAACATTATAAAAGAAAACACTTTTCCGATAAAAGGAAAGACAGCTGACAATGTGACTCTTTCATATTTTCTGAGGACTTATATAGCGAATCGCGGCAATAAAAAAGATAGATCGTTTTATCTTCTTTCAAGTGAACCTAAACTCTACAGGATAAACCTCAAATTCTACAAAACCGAGGTCATAAAACTTCCTTTCGGAGAGAAAGAAGCAGTGAAAGTCAGGCTTATACCTGACTTAGGGATCTTAAGCGGGTTAGTAGGAGCATTTATCCCTCCCACATACATGTGGTTTAAGGATGTAAGTCCCCATAATTGGCTTAAGTACGAAGGACTAGAAACAGGCCTGGGTTCATCAGTCATAATCACTCACATAACAAGTGCTTATATAGAATAGAATCTTCTCTTTACTCACCTGACTTTTTATGTTACAATAAAAATCTACAAAATTTGGCTTTAACCCTATCGAACACCATTAGGAGGAGGTACGTTTTGGCTGATCATAATATAAAAGATATAAGAAATATAGCATTAATATCCCATGCAGGGAGCGGGAAGACCACGCTAGCTGAAGCGATTTTGCATAATTCAGGCGCATCAAATCGTTTTGGTAACATAGAAGACGGTACTACGGTAAGTGACTACAGTGATGATGAAAGAGAGAGAAAGATATCTATAAATGCGAGCCTCTTGAGTTTTAAGATGAACGGCAAGCATATTAATCTGATAGATACCCCTGGTTATGCTGATTTTATAGGAGAGATCATGTGTATCCTTCCAGCAGTAGACAGTGCTATTGTTCTGATGGATGCTCAGGAAGGCGTCGAGGTAGGTACTGACAGGGTCTGGAACATGGCTTCAAGATGCAACCTACCACGTTTTATATTTTTAAATAAGATGAATAAGGAGAACGTTGATTTTGAGGCTACTGTAGCCTCTATCAAGGAAAGATTTGGTAGTGGATGCGTAGTAGCTACTATGCCTATAGGAAAAGGTACAGGTTTTAAAGGGGTGGTAGATCTCTTAGATAAAGCTTCTATAGATGCTTTAAGTGGAGATGATAAAGATAAAGCAGTGAATCTTAGGAATGCTTTCATAGAAGTTATTGCAGAAAATAACGACGAACTTTTAGAAAAATATCTAGAGGGGACTGAACTTACCCCTGAAGAGATCACAACCGGTTTTAAGAAAGGTGTCCTGGCGGGAAAGATATTCCCGATATTCTGTGGTGCTTCAGTAATCAATATGGGTATTAAAGAGCTTATGAAGGGGATCATTAATATATTGCCTTCTCCAGATGAAGTCCCTCCTAAGAAAGTAAAGGACCCAAAATCAGATGTAGAATTAGAACTAAAAGTAGATCCAAAGGGGGATTTTGTTGGTTATGTATTTAAGAGTATTTCTGATCCTTACGTAGGACAGTTAAATATTTTTAGAGTCTTCTCAGGGGATCTTAAATCAGATACGACTTTTTATAATGCTACTAAGCAGTCAAAAGAAAGATTCGGCTCACTTCTTACTATGTTAGGTAAGGACCAAAAAGCTGTGACGGATGCAATAACAGGAGATATAGTAGCTGTTGCAAAATTAAAGAATACTGCCACAGGGGATACTCTTACTTCAGATAATGAACCAATTCTTTTTCCTGAGATAAGGTTTCCTGAACCAGCAATGTCTTTTTCAATAAAACCAAAGACCCGTTCTGATGAGGATAAGATCTCAAGCGCACTTCATAAACTTGCTGCTGAAGATAATACATTTCTACCTAGCAGGGATGAGCAGACAAAAGAACTTATAATATCTGGAATGGGGGATCTCCATTTGGATATAATTATCAATAGATTAAAGAGTAGGTTCCATGTGGAAGTAGAAAAAGGAACTCCCAAGGTCGCCTATAAAGAAACTGTTAAAAAGAGTGCAAAAGTCCAGAATAAACATAAGAAACAGAGCGGTGGGCACGGACAATATGGAGATGTATGGATAGAGGTTGAGCCTTTAGAAAGAGGAGGAGGATTTGAGTTCGTAAATAAGATAGTAGGAGGAGCTATTCCCAGGAACTATATACCTGCTGTTGAAAAAGGCGTAGTAGAGGCAATGGCTCGGGGTATAGTATCAGGAAATCCTTTGGTTGACATAAGAGTTACTTTATATGATGGCTCATATCATGATGTAGATTCCTCTGATATGTCTTTTAAGATAGCAGCATCTGGAGCGCTCAGGAAAGCAGCTTTAGAAGCCGGTCCTATTCTTTTAGAGCCTATTATGGATGTGGATGTAATAGTGCCAGATGAATTCATGGGAGATATAACAGGAAACTTGAATTCTAGGCGCGGCAGGATCGCAGGTATGGATGTAGCAGGAAAGAGCCAAGTTATAAAAGCAAAGGTTCCTCTCGCTGAGATGTTTAAATATGCATCTGAACTTAAATCCATGACTGGCGGTAGGGGCAGTTATTCAATGAGATTTTCTCATTATGATGAAGTCCCTCACAAGACAGCAGAGGGTATAATAAAAAAATATCAAGATCAGAGATTGCTAGAACAAGAAGCTAAATAACCGTGAACCGTGATTCGTGAACCGTGATCGGATTACGAATCACGCATTACGGATTACGAATAAAGTTTTTAAACATAAGGAGTGACAATGTCAGGACATTCAAAGTGGGCATCTATTAAACACAAAAAAGCTGCAACAGATTCAAAAAGAGGAAAACTTTTTACTAAGTTTATCAAGGAAATAACAGTTGCGGCTAGAAATGGGGGAGATATAAATACAAATCCTCGGCTCAGGACAGCTATTGATAGAGCAAAGCAGGCTAATATGCCGGCTGATAATATTGACAGGGCTGTAAAAAAAGGAACAGGAGAGCTTGAAGGAGTGACATATGAAGAGTTTTCTATGGAAGGCTATGGCCCAGGTGGAGTAGCGATAATAGTAGATATCTTGACTGATAATAAAAATCGTTCAGCCGCAGAGATCAGGAACATATTTACAAAAAAGAATGGTAGCATTGCGGGTGCCGGAAGCGTAGCGTGGATGTTCGAGAAAAAAGGTTATATTGCGATAGATAAAAAAACTGCTTCAGAAGATAAAGTAATGGATATTGTCCTTGATGCAGGGGCTCAGGATATGGAAACACAGGAAGACATATATTCTGTAATAACTGATCCAAAGGATTTTGAAGCTGTAAAAAAAGCGCTCGAAGATAATAAGATAAAGATAGACAGCGCAGAGATCACGATGGTACCAAAAAGCTCAGTGAAGCTTACTGGAGATGCTGCGAAGAACATATTGGCCTTAGTTGAAGAACTGGAGGACCATGATGATTCGCAGAATGTATACGCAAATTTTGATATACCTGACGAAGAAATAGGGGCTTAGATCTTATGCGGATTCTTGGGATAGACCCAGGATTAGGGATCACAGGCTACGGACTTATTTATCTTTCTGATGGGAACACGAATTTGATAGAAGCAGGCGTTATCCGTTCTAATGCAAAAGATCCTTTGGAAAAGCGGCTTGCTGAGATCAATAAAAAGTTAGTTGCTTTGATAAACGATGTAACCCCGAACGTATTGGTCTTAGAAGAACTTTACTCGCATTATAAGCACCCAAAGACTTCTATCTTAATGGGGCACGCACGAGGCGTGATATGCCTTGCCGCAGAAACGCAAGGTGTAAAATTAGTGAGTTATCCGAGCACAAAGGTTAAAAAAGCAGTTACTGGCAGAGGCCATGCATCTAAACTACAGATACAGAGAACTGTAGTGAATGTATTGAATCTTAGTACAGTCCCTGAACCAGTAGACGTGACTGATGCATTAGCCTTAGCGCTTACACATGCAAATGTATATATGCATGAAAGTAAAGTAGGTATCTTATGATCTGCAGGATCTCAGGTAAGATCGTCTCAAAGAAAGAAGATTCAGTTGTCCTGGATGTAAATGGCATATGTTATGAGATCTTGATACCTGGAGCAGTGATGAATAGCCTGGAATCCAAGGCTGATAATGAAGGCACGGTCTCCCTTATAACATATCATTATCACCAGATAGAACCTTCGAAGAGCTTTCCTTTTTTAATAGGATTTTTGAATAACATAGAGAAAGAATTTTTTGAAAAATTTATTACAGTTTCTGGTATTGGGCCAAAAGCTGCATGCAGAGCTCTCAATATGCCTATATCTAAGATAGCTCAGGCGATCGACACTGGAGATGTAACTCTTTTAAGATCCTTACCTGGCATTGGACAACAGCGTGCAAGGGAAATAGTAGCTAAGCTTCAAGGTAAGATCGGGAAGTTCGGATTGATACAAGATGCCCAATATGAGACTATAGGTAATGTAACATTGAATGAAGGGATGAGAGAAGAGGCATTAGAAGTGCTTATCCAGCTTCAATATAAAAAAGCTGAAGCTAAAGAGATGTTAGAAAAAGCACTTAGCCGCAATCCTGAGATAAGAAGTGCTGAGGATCTGTTGAACGAAGTATATAAACAAAAAACCAAAAAATAACCCAGGACACAGGTTTCAAGACACATGACACATGTGTCTTGTGGCATGAGACGTGAGACTACATTATGAATGAGAATATGAATGACGATCGTGAGCGGTTAATAACTGCTAAAGAGACAGAAGAAGAGAAGGTCCTTAATATATCCTTAAGGCCTGATAATATAAAGAATTTTGTTGGCCAAAAGCATGTTATTGATAATCTAATGATCGCTATAAAAGCTGCTAAAAAAAGAAAAGAAAGCTTAGAGCATATACTTCTCTCAGGCCCACCTGGCTTAGGCAAGACCACACTTGCTCACATCATTGCCCATGAGATGGGTGGCAAGATCACTGCGACATCTGGCCCAGCTATTGAAAGAGCAGGGGACCTGATAGGGATCCTCACTAATCTTGGAGAAGGGGACACCCTTTTTATAGACGAGATACATAGGCTTTCCAAAGTAGTAGAGGAATTTATTTATCCTGCGATGGAGAACTTCCAGATAGATTTCCTGATCGATAAAGGGCCATATGCAAAGACAATAAAATTTAACCTAAAGAGGTTTACTCTTATCGGAGCTACTACTCGTTCAGGGCTTTTAAGCGCTCCTCTAAGAGGTAGGTTCGGCATGTTCCACCATCTAGATTTCTATGAGATCGAAGATCTTATAAAGATCATAGATCGTTCAGCTGAACTTTTAGAAGTAAAATTAGATAAAGAAGCTAGTTATGAGATCGCAAGGCGTTCTCGCGGGACACCAAGAACAGCTAACAGGCTTCTGAGAAGGGTCAGGGATTATTGTGATGTGAAAGGCGACCCTAAGATCACTAAAGTAACTGCTGCAAGTGCATTAGAAGGCCAGAGGATAGATATAGCAGGCCTTGATGACATAGATAGAAGGGTATTAAAGACAGCTATTGATTTTTATAATGGAGGGCCAGTAGGTATAGAAAGCCTTGCCGCTACACTAAATGAAGAAAGTGACACTATAGTAGATGTAGTAGAGCCATTTTTACTGAAAAGTGGTTTTATAAAACGCACTCCTAGAGGCAGAGAAGTCACTAAGAAGGCTTACGAGCATCTGGGTATAGTGTATAAGAAAGACAACCAGAAGGAATTGTTTTGAATGAGATTATTACTTCACATCTGCTGCGGTCCATGCGCTCTTTATCCCATAAAAAAACTTAGCAAGGCAAGATTTAGCGAGATAAAGGGTTTCTATTATAATCCCAATATCCATCCCCCAAGCGAATATAAAAGGCGAAGAGATACTTTAAAAGACGCTGAAAAAAGTCTGGGTTTCAGTGTGGTATATCCTGACTATAAAATGGAGGATTTTTTTAAGAATGTTAATTCACTGGAAGTCCCTAAGGCTAGATGCAAAGAATGTTGGAAGCTAAGGCTTTTAAAGACTGCAGAATATGCAAAAAACAATGATTTTAATGCTTTCACAACGAGCCTTCTTATAAGCCCATACCAGGATCACGAGGCTATTAAGGATATTGGCGAAGAGATCGCGAGAGGAACAGATATAGAATTTTATTATGAGGACTTTAGGACAGGTTTTAAGGAGTCCCAGGAAGAGGCTAAGAGTAATCAATTTTATAGACAGAAATACTGCGGGTGTGTGTTTTCGGAACTAGAACGTGTAAAGGTCTAGGATGATAGATATCAATAATATAGGAAAGATCCCTTGGTTAGGCAGGCTTCCAGGAGATATATTGATAAAAAAAGATAATTTTACTTTTTATTTTCCATTAACTACCTCTATCCTTATAAGCGTAATTCTCACCCTCATATTTATCTTCATAGGCCGCAAGCAATGATAAAAAAGCTTTCTATTTATATTCTCGTTTTATTAAATCTATTTATATTCATAGCTCCTAGCTATGCGATGGGAGATCTTCCACCAGGCAAAAAGATAGAACTGCGTGTACTAGTTTTAAAAAATGCAGCTTCTCTAAGGCTTCACATAAAAGGGGAATACAGAATAGCCGATCTTATTAAAGATGAGGTCATTGAAGAAGGTAAATATTTACGGGAAAAGGTCATATCAGTCCAAGGCCTGGATAGGAAAGGCATAAAGATCATGCCGAAGGAAAGAACCCGTGTATATATAAATAATCGGCAGTTCAGGGGAGACATAGATATAGTAAAGGATGATAAGAACAAGTTATTAGTAATAAATCATATCGACATAGAGGAGTATCTATACGGGGTATTGTATCATGAGGTATCACACAAATGGCCTATGGAGGCCTTAAAAGCCCAGGCTATAACTGCTAGGACTTATGCATTGTATCAGAAGATAACCACGACCAATAAATACTTTGACCTTACATCAGATATATATTCTCAAGTGTATGGAGGCCAGACATCAGAGACTTGGCGCACCAACCAGGCAGTTAACTTTACGAGAGGTATGGTCCTTACCTATGAAGGAAAGATATTCCCGACTTATTTTCATGCTACATGCGGAGGTTATACTGAGAGAGCTGGGAATGTGTGGGACATAGACCTTCCACCGCTTTATGGTAGAAAATGTGAATACTGTAGTTTTTCCCCGCATTATACATGGAAAAAAGATTTTTTGACCAAGGATATAGAGGACAGGCTTAAGAAATCTGGTTATGATATAAAGATGTCCAGCATAAAGATACTGGAAAGAGATAGCTCGGGAAGGGTTTCCAAGATCTCTATCAAGAGCGATAAGGATGAAGTTGTTTTAACTGGTAATAAATTTAGGCTAGCAGTGGGCCCTAATCTTATTAGGAGTTCTAATTTTACTGTAAAGCTAGGGGGAAAATATATATTTTTCGAAGGTAAAGGCTGGGGCCATGGAGTAGGTATGTGTCAATGGGGTGCATATGGCATGTCTAGAAAGGGATGGAAAGTAGATAATATACTAGAATTTTATTATCCCGGAGCTAAGATAATGAGGATCAATTAATGCTAAAACTCTCAGATTTTAATTATAACCTGCCAAAAGATTTGATAGCGCAATATCCTAAAGATAGACGTGACGAGAGTAGGCTTCTAGTACTCGATAGGAGTTCTAAGAAGATCACGCATAGATCATTTAAAGATATCCTGGATTATTTTAACAAGGGAGATATTTTAGTGGTCAATAACACAAAAGTGATACCTTCAAGGCTCTATGGAAAAAAAGAGACAGGTGGGAAAGTAGAGGCACTCATATTAAATGTGGTCACAGGTGATTGCGAATATGAGACGCTTTTAAAGCCAATGAGAGGCCTGAAGATCGGAAGCAAGATTATATTTGGTGATACTAAAAAAACAGCTGAAGTTTCGAGAATTGAAAATGGAAGAGGTTTTTTGAAATTTGATGAAGGGGAGGATATACTTACCTTATTTAATGAATTTGGGGAGATGCCTTTACCGCCATACATAAAACGTTCTGAAGAAAACTTGGATAAAGAAAGATATCAGACAGTATATGCTTCTAAGGAGGGCGCAGTAGCTGCTCCTACAGCAGGCCTACATTTTACAAAAGAGGTCTTATCTGGGATTTCAGAGAAAGGTGTGATCAAGGAAGAACTCACGCTTCACGTGGGATACGGGACCTTTAAGCCAGTGAAGAGCGAAGATATCTCTAGTCATAAGATGGAAGAAGAGTATTTTGAAGCAAGGGGAGATATCATAGATAGATTAAGAAATAGAAAAACCAGATCTATTGCAGTGGGCACAACTACTTGCAGAGCTTTAGAGACTATAGGGGTGGAGAAGAACTTTAATCTTTCCGATGGTGTATATAATGGATGGTCAGATGTATTTATTTACCCACCTTATAAATTTAAGATGGTAGACAGTCTTTTAACTAACTTTCATCTTCCAAAGACTACGCTTTTAATGCTAGTAAGCGCATTATGCGGGAGAGATTTTTTATTCAAGGCATACGAAGAAGCCATAAAGGAGAAGTATAGATTCTATTCCTATGGTGATGCTATGTTGATAATATAAACTAAGATTGCAATAGCAACGGGTCCTGTCCGGAATTTACCCCACAAGTGCTCGCAAAGTGCTGCGCGCTTGCGGGGACCCCAATTCCGGCCACCCGTTGCTAATTAAAATACATGTTCATGAATATCGGACAGAGGTTGAACGGGTGACACGGAGCCAGGTTCCCTGCTGCCCGCAGCGTAAGCGAGGACAGTAGGGTGGCGCAGTGGCAGGACCCGTTCGCTGTTAACGTAAAAATAAAAACATATGTTTAAGATAACTCATAAAGATAAAAATTCAAAAGCTAGGGTCGGGGTGCTGGAGACTCCTCATGGGAAGATAGAGACCCCAGAATTCATGCCAGTTGGCACTCAGGCTACTGTGAAAGCCATGTCAAATGATGAACTGGACTATTGCGGCACGCAGATCATACTTGGTAATACGTATCATCTATATCTGAGGCCTGGCATGGAGATCATTAAAAATGCTGGTGGCCTACATAGATTCATGAACTGGGATAAGCCAATACTGACTGATAGCGGTGGATTTCAGATATTTAGCCTTGCCACTTTAATGAAAGTAAAGAACGAAGGCGTGTCATTTAATTCTCACATAGATGGGTCGAAACATTTTCTTACACCAGAAGATGTGATCGATATCCAGCTTGATCTTGGAAGTGATATTATGATGGTATTGGATGAGTGTCTTCACTACCCATGTCCTAAGGATAAAGCAGAGGTGTCTCTGAAACTTACGAATAACTGGGCAAGGCGTTCAAAGGAGCATCTTGACACAGGACACAGGACACAGGACACAGGTTGCAAGCCGCTTTTATTCGGAATAGTTCAAGGCAGCACATATCCTGATCTCCGTAAAAGATCCTGCGAAGAGCTTGTTAAAATTGGTTTTGATGGGTATGCTATAGGGGGATTAAGCGTAGGGGAGCCAAAGGAACTCATGTATGAGATGATGGGTTCTTCTGTCAAATTTTTACCAGAAGACAATCCTCGTTATACTATGGGGATAGGAATGCCTGAGGATTTTTTTAATGCCATTGAGATGGGGATCGATATGTTCGACTGCGTAGTACCGACGAGAAATGCCAGGAATGGATGCTGCTATACGAATGAAGGGAAAGTGGTCATAAGGAACGGTGAATACTCAAAAGACCTCAGGCCTCTAAGCGAGACATGTGATTGTATAGTATGCAAGAACCATACAAGGAGCTATATCAGGCATCTGTTCAATACAGAAGAAATACTAGGGCTTAGACTTACTTCTTTACATAATGTATATTTTTATGTAAACTTATTAAAAAGGATCCGCTCTTCCATAAGGGAGGATCTGTTTAAAGAATTTAAAAAAGATTTTTTGTCTAGTTACGAAAGGAGCAAGTAATGAATCAGACAGCACAGCAAGTACCAGCATTAGTACAGTTTATGCCTATAATATTTATTTTTGTGGTATTTTATTTTCTTTTGATAAGGCCTCAGCAGAAGAAACAAAAACAGCACGAAGCTATGATAACTGATCTAAAAAAGAATGACGAAGTAGTTACAAGCGGTGGTATACACGGTACTATAGTAAACGTAAAAGAAAGTACCTTTGTCTTAAAGGTAGATGAGAATGTGAAAATAGAAATAAATAAACCAGGAATAGCTTATGTTAAAAAAAGTAGATAAGTGAGGACATAAGTTACGGAACGAAGTGAACGTAACTTATGAGTCCGAACTTATCCCGCTCTTTTGGTTAACATGCTTATACCTTTTTAGTTACAAAACACACTCTTGCCAAAAGGGCGGGATTAAATTCGCACATTGATTTATGTTCATTTTATTCCATAAATCAAGTGCTCATTCAAGGAGGAATAGATGACTAAGAATATTCAATGGAGGATAGCCATAACCTTAGGTGTTATTATAATAGCACTTCTTGGGATGTTGCCTCTAAATGAGAAGATAAACCTAGGGCTAGATCTTCAGGGAGGCATGCACCTTGTCCTAAAAGTAGATACAGACAAGATACCTGAGGAGGCAAGAGAAGATGCTCCTCTAAGAGCACTCGAAGTAATAAGAAATAGGATCGACCAGTTTGGAGTAAGGGAGCCTCTTATCCAAAGGCAGGGAAAAAATGCTATAGTGGTCCAGCTCCCAGGCATTACAGATAGGGACAGGGCCATAGAACTTATAGGAAAGACTGCACAGCTCGAATTTAAACTTGTAGAAAGTGACCCAGAGATAATAGCTAAGATAGAAGAAGGGATAGCTCCTGAAGGATATGAGCTGAAAAAAGTAGATAAAGATACTGTTTTACTTCATAAAGAATCAGCTCTTACAGGCGATACCCTTACAAAAGCAGAAGTACAGTTCGATCAATCTGGGTTTAATCAGCCTTATATATCGCTCGAATTCAATTCTAAAGGAGCAAGTATATTTTCTAAGATAACAGAGGATAATGTAGGCGAAAGGCTTGCGGTCGTCCTGGATGGAAAAATATACACAGCGCCTCGCATAAATGAAAGGATCCCTTCAGGTAGAGCTCAGATCACAGGCCAGTTTAGCGTAGAAGAGGCAAGTGACATAGCCATAGTGTTAAGGGCTGGTGCATTGCCTGCGCCTATTTATATTGAAGAGGAGAGGACCGTAGGAGCGCTTTTAGGAAAAGATTCCATAGAAAGCGGCATCAGGGCTTCTATTATAGGAGTGATGCTGGTATTAGGCTTTATGCTTCTTTATTATCTTTTTGCAGGTATGGTAGCGAGTATTGCAATGGCGCTTAATTTTATAATAGTATTAGGATTTTTAGGATGGTTCCATACTACTCTCACGCTTCCTGGCATAGCTGGTATGATACTCGTCATAGGTATGGCAGTTGATGCGAATGTTCTAATATATGAAAGGATACGCGAAGAACTTTTGACTGGAAAACATATCCGTAGCGCTATCGCAGCTGGTTATAGCAAGGCTTTCACTACTATTCTTGATTCAAACATAACCACGCTCATCGCAGCAGCGCTTCTTTTTAAATTCGGCACTGGTCCGATCAGAGGTTTTGGAGTCACTCTTAGCATAGGTATATTAGCCAGTATGTTCACTGCGATATTTGTGACTAGGATCATATTTGATCTTGTAACTGTTAATAAAAACTTTACTAAGCTTCCAATGATGCAACTTTTTAGGAAGACAAACATAGATTTTATAGGAAAGAGATGGATAGCAATAGCATTATCACTGATAGTGGTTATAGGCGGGATGAGCCTATTCCTTAAAAAAGGTGAAAATGCATACGGTATTGATTTTACTGGCGGCCAGATGCAGGAATATTCTTTTAACCAACCTGTAACCACAGAGGATATTAGAATAGCGCTTTCAGAGATAGGTATTAATGATGCTACTATCCAGAGCGTTGAAGATGGAAACCAGGTCCTGATAAAGACCTCAGATGATGTAGCTAGTAAGATACAAAATAAATTCATAGAGGCGTTTCCTGGAAAAGATTCAGAGATAATGCGTGTAGAAAAAGTAGGACCTTCAATAGGAAAACATTTGAGGAAAAGCGCGCGTCTTGCAGTTCTTTGGTCTCTTATAGGCATATTGATCTATGTAGGTTTTAGATTTAAGAACCTCATGTTCGCAAGCGCTGGCGTAATAGCATTATTCCATGATGTGTTTGTCACGATCGGGTTTTTAGCTTTAACTGGCAGGGAGATTAACCTCACTATAGTGGCAGCGCTTCTTACTATAGCTGGTTATTCAATAAATGATACTATTGTTATATATTCTAGGATAAGAGAGAACTTAAAGCTCTATCGCAAGGCACCACTTAAGGATATAATAAACATGAGTATAAATCAGACACTTTCCAGGACAGTCCTCACGACACTTACTACGCTTCTTGCAGTGTGTTCGATATTCTTTTTTGGAGGAGAGGTCTTGAGGGATTTCTCATTTGCCCTTCTTATAGGGATAGTCTCAGGTATATATTCTACGATATATATCGCAGCGCCTCTTGTCATGTTCTGGCATGCTAGGAGAGCAGGATAGAAAAATAATGACAAATGTCAAATTTCAAATGTCAAACCAATTACTTAAACCCCAATGTTAAATTGGAAATTTTCTAATTTGGAATTTATTTGGATTTTGGGATTTGGATTTTGGAATTCAATATGAATAAATTTAAAGAGATTAGACGTATACTCATCGTGATACTCGTCTTTAACTGGCTTGTCGCACTAGCTAAGATCGTATATGGCCTTATTACAAATTGTGTTTCAATGACAGCTGATGGAGTGCATTCTTTTGGAGATGGCGCATCAAATGTGATCGGCCTTCTCGGCATATGGGCAGCATCAAAGCCAAAAGATGAGGATCATCCATACGGCCATAAAAAGTTTGAGACATTTGCTACTTTGGGAATAGCAGCAATACTTTTTATTGCATCATTCAACATTTTGAAGAACGCTCTTTCCAGGCTATCTGATCCTATCACGCCTGATGTGACCACGCTTAGTTTTATCATAATGGGAATAACTATGGCTATTAATATATTTGTTGCTACTTATGAGCATAAAAGAGGGAAGGAACTAGGAAGCGACATCTTGACATCAGACGCTCTGCATACAAAAAGCGATATATTTGCTTCGATCGCAGTAATAGGCACTCTTATATCAGTGAAGCTAGGGTTCCCATCTCTAGACATAATAGTTGCGAGCGCTATAGCAATACTAATAGCAAAAGCAGGACTGGAGATATTAAAGGCTAGCTCTAATGTATTATGTGATGCAAGTGTACCAGTAAAACAAGATGTGCACAGAGTGGTCAAGGATGTAGATGGAGTGAAGTCTCTGCATAATATCAGGACGCGCGGAAGAAAAGATGATATACATGTAGACCTACATGTAGTAATAGACGGGAACATGCATCTAGAAAGCGCTCACCAGCTAAGTCATGAAATAGAAAAAACACTTAAAAAAGAGATAAAAGGCATAACAGAAGTAAGTGTCCATCTAGAGCCCCATAAAAAAAGATAACCAAACTTTAAAACTATGAAACGCTGGAATATAAGACCAACTGATCCTATTCTGCAGATTAAACTTTCAAAGGACCTTGGTATATCCAACATTCTCTCCCAACTCCTTATCAATAGAAATATAGACACAGCTCGGCACGCAAAGATGTTCCTGGATGGAGAATCTTTAGAACTGTATGATCCATATCTGATGAAAGGCATGAAAGAAGCTGTCTCCAGGATAAAGGCAGCAATCGATAAAAAAGAAAAAATACTTATACATGGTGATTATGATGTAGACGGGGTGACATCTATAACTTTACTCATGTTTACATTACGAAATCTTGGACTTGATCCGATCTACTACATACCTCATAGAATGACCGAAGGTTATGGCCTTAGTGACGGAGGGGTCCTGGAAGCAATAAAAGAAAAAGTAGGCTTAGTGATAACAGTTGATTGTGGCATAACAAGCATTGAAGAAGTAAAGATGCTTAACTCTCACAATATAGACGTGATAATAACAGACCATCATGAGGTGGGGAAAGAACTGCCCAAAGCTTGTGCAATAATAAACCCTCATCAAAAGACTTGCATGTATCCTGATAAAGATCTTTCAGGTGTCAGTGTGGTCTTTAAACTTTGTGATGCAATAAACTCAGTATATCATGTGAGAGAAAATTGGAAACACCTGGACCTTGTAGCGCTTGGCACTATCTCAGACGTGGCGCCTTTAGTAGGGGAAAATAGGATACTAGTAAAAGAAGGCCTTAAGATATTAAAGAGTGGCACAACTAACACAGGATTAAAAGCACTTATTGAGACAAGCGGGATAAAGAAGAACAGCGTAGACTCTTATAAGGTAGCTTTTATATTAGGCCCTAGGATAAATGCAGCTGGCAGAGTGGGTAAAGCGGATAATGCAGTAGAGCTTTTGATCACAGATAATGAAAAGAGAGCCCTCTTTTTAGCAAAAGAGCTTAATGAAGCTAATAGAGAGCGCCAACGAATAGGGAATGCTACGCTTAAAGAAGCGCTTACCAAAGTAGACAGAGAAGTGAATTTTAAAGAACATAAAATAATAGTCTTGGACAGCGAAGATTGGCATACAGGCGTGATAGGGATAGTTGCTTCGAGAATATCCGATAGATTTTATAGGCCGTGTATCATGATCTCTAGAAGTGAAGGATTGGGGAAAGGATCTGGCAGGTCTATAGAAGGTTTTCATCTATTCGATGCACTTACTGATTGCAAGGATGTCTTGAAGGAGTACGGAGGCCATAAATATGCATGTGGCCTGACCATATTGGAAGAGAACCTTGCTAGTTTTAGAGAGACTATCAATGAGATAGCTAAAAGATCCCTGAACGTCGAAGACCTTGTACCGAGTATTGATATTGAGATGGAGATCGAGTTAGACTTGATAGATAATAATGTAGTAGACGAACTAGAAAGATTAGAGCCTTTTGGAGAAGGCAATCCCAGGCCGATATTCTGTTCCAAGAATATAAGTTTAGCAAGTTCTCCTAGAATAATAAAAGGGGATCATATAAAATTCCGCGTGAAGGATAAAGAAAAAGATCTCGAGGCAATAGGTTTCGGATTAGTAAAGGATACAGATATAGAAGATATCCTTGCTAAAAATAGATTATTTGACCTTTGTTATACTATATCTTTTAATGAGTGGCAGGGTTTTAAGAATATTCAGCTTACTATAGAAGATATTAGGCCTTCTGGATCTTTCCAGCCTTAATACAAGCAGTACAAACCTTGACTCTCTTAGTAGTACCTTTCAAGATTATCTTAACAGTCTGTAAGTTTGGTAGGAATCTTCTCTTTGTCACACCTGTGATCTTTTTACCAACTCCGCCTTTAATCTTAGCCATACCGCGCCTTGCTATTTTTCTACCAGCCATAGGGCCTTTTTTACATATTGTGCATACTCTTGACATATTTTACTCCTTTAAAATTTCATTGAATTAGAGCTAAAATAGTAACATAATATAGGGAAACATGCAAGAGGAAAATTTCTATTGGAAAATTTCTATTAAGTAGTATTCGCCAGAACGCTAGGCCTTCGAAAAATCGTTCAGCCCAGTGTTAGCAATGCGTTGGTGTGGGGCTTCACTCCACTTTATTTTGACAGGCAATCTAAATTGTGATTTGTAGATCACAAAATGCGCAAAATAAAAAGGTTTTTCTCATGCCTATCGTCCTGGCGGTATTAGTTAAATTTTACTCTTGCATTACTGTGACCAGAAAAAGATATAAAGAGCTATAAGGAAAGACTGTGAACGAATTTGAAAATTCGTTCACAAGTCTCTCTTCCAGCTTGTAACGACAGTAATGCTTTTAGTTTATTGAATATTTAATAGTGTGTGGCTTGGCTTGTTTGAGCAGCATCTTGAAAGTTCGAGCGGGCACGGGGTAAAGCGAAGTTTCCTGCTCTTACGCATTAGTTATTTGAAGATTATTGCACTGTAAAAGCTATTATTAATTGTATATCAGTAACCATGGTTCGCAGGGAACCAGCATATCTATTAATTATAAGGCTGGTTTCATGAAGCGAAGGATTCCCACGCTGGGGGAATCCGAGCGGTGCTGCGAGAACAAGACAAGACAGGCCCCACTGATTATGTATAATATGAAAGATAAAATAAAATTAGCTTACAAGATGATGAAAAGTTGTTCGCTTTGTCCTAGGGACTGTGGTGTGAATCGGCTTAAGGGTGAAGTAGGGTTCTGTAAGGCAGGGCTTTTGCCTATGATATCGAGCACACACTTACATTTCGGGGAAGAGCCGCCTATATCTGGGAGAAATGGTTCTGGTACGATCTTTCTCACGCATTGTAATCTGAAATGTTGTTTTTGCCAGAATCATCCTATAAGTCAGATAGGTGAAGGAAGAGAGATAAGTGTGGAAGGATTAGCAAATATGATGATAGCTCTAGAAAATCAGGGCGCTCATAATATAAATTTTGTCACACCTACTCATTATATGCCGCAGATACTGGAAGCTGTCTTATTAGCGAAAGAAAAAGGGCTGAAAGCGCCTATAGTCTATAACTGTGGGGGATATGAATCACTTGAAGCGCTTAAGATATTAGAAGGAGTCGTAGATATATATTTACCTGATATGAAATATTCAGACGATAGTATTTCTAAAAAATATTCATCCGTGCCCGATTATTTTGCAATAAATAAATCAGCCATTAAAGAGATGTATCGCCAAGTCGGAGAGTTAGTTATAGAAAAAGGTATTGCTAAAAGAGGACTTTTGATAAGGCACCTGGTCTTACCTGATAATATGCAGGGAAGTAGTGAGATATTTGATTTTATAATAAACGAACTTTCACCAGATACTTACGTAAATATCATGGCCCAGTATTATCCTTGTCACTTAGCTTATAATCACCCAGAGATAGATCGTCGCATCACCCATAAAGAATACATGGATACGATAAGACTTGCTCAGGAAAAAGGCCTAAAGGGCGGCTTCAGGCAGGTCTTATCTACTATTAATAGATCCAGGATCCCTGAATGGACTGATGATCTAAAAGAATAATTAGCTAAATATCCTAACATTATATATTACGTAGAGTTACAAGGCATCATATCTGAATGTAACCTACAAAAAAAGATGACTTTTTTCTTGATTAGGGCCCCTTATTAAGGTATAATTATAGTACAATATATAAATAGGTTAATAGCCTTTGTGGAAAAAGGGATAAGGCTATTTTTTTACTAAAATTCTTCAAGGCTTTAAAAAAGGAGATAAGAAATGAAAACCTCTAAAACCCTAAAAAAGATATTATCTTTATTGTTAATAATTACATTTTCTATCACATCTAACGCATATTCTTATCAATCTCAATCTAAAACGACATTAAGATCTCCTCAACCTTTTGGAGCTGACAAAGAAGGTAGCAGTGATGAATTTAATAAAGTAGCTAATTTAACAAAGCATTATGAGTTAGATAAAGTTATTTTGCCTAATGATGCTATAGAGTTAGTTCAAGATATGGATGAAATAGATGTTCTTATTGGTGATGGTACAATCCGTACGGCTGAAGGCAAAGATGAGATCAAGGATGCTGTGGAACTTATCAAGATCGGAAAATTAGATGTTGGACATAAAGATAATAAAACAGTAATAGTTGTCAGAGATACTAAATTAACAGCTAAAGATATTGAGCAGGGAAAAGGAGATAAAAAAGACGATGTAGATCAGGGAAGACGAAGTTTTTTAGGGGGACTTTTATCTTGGGGTACTGTTCTAGTAACAGGCGTAAGTTTAGCTAGTTTTTTAAATTCATGTAGTGAAAATTCTGTAGAACCTGATGATAATAACATCCTTTATGGTGATACATATGCATTTATGGAGAAAAATCTTTTTCTTGATAAGGTTTCTAGTAATGCAGCAAATTGGATAAAAAATCAAATTTCAGGAGGTCTAGTAATAAGCTATGGAGATATTAATGGTCATGGAAGTGATGGAGTAGCTTGGAGTTTTGATCAAGGGACAACCATGGTTGTATTTGCAAAAAAAGGCGGCGAGTTTTTAACAATTGCCAAGAATATTGCTGATCTTATGCTTTTAGAACAAGGAGGAGATGGACTTTGGAAAGATGGCCGTAGAGGTATTTATATACAAGAAAAAGATAATAAGCTTGTAGGGAATGTAGTTACTATTGCTAGAGGTCTTGTAGAAGTGGGGCTTGAAGAAAGCAATGATCAATATATTGAGAGCGCTACAAAAGCAGGAGATGCATTGATTTCAAAATATTGGAACGAACTAGGATCTGATAAGGGATTTTTTAAAGGTGGCTTTGAATATGGTAAGAATGCTTCGTGGACTTCTACAGAACACAATGCTAGGGCTGGAATATTTTTCTATAGGCTATGGAAAGCAACAGGAGATGAAAAATATAAAGACGTAGCTTTAAAGATAGCTAGCTGGTTTAAAGATAGTATGTGGGCAGGAGATCATTTTTATGTAGGATATGATAATGATACTAATATAAATTATGGATATAACCAAGATGCAGATGCACAGGTTATGCCAATATTGCTTTTTAATATGCTTGCAAAGGATGGAGAAGTAGGTTCTGAGTTTGATCCTGCTAAATTTAATACACTTGCATGGCTTGATAAGAATTATAAAAAGAAGATTACTTTTACAGGGACAGATGGCACAGAAAGAACAGTAGAACTTTATGGGAAGGTGAAGGGAGTTAACCATATATGGCCTGAAGTAAGTGCTAATGTTGCAGTTGCATGTGAGGTTTGGGGTAATGACACTAGAAAGAATGAAATATTACAAGATATAGCAAAGATACAATATGTTAACGGTGGGATTGGCTATACTTTACCTGTGAAAAATATGCCTTATGGTTGGCCTGATAATTTTCCCCACCCTTCAATAGCTTCAAGTATATCTTTTATAGCTGCACAGGAACTTGGACCAGACTGGTTTCCGAAAGCAGAAAGAAAAACAAATCCTGATCTAGGAGTAGTAAGAAAGGAAAAAATTAATCTAGAAGACGTAGCTATTGGGATGGTTACAGTAGCAATAACTAAGGCTTTAACAGATGATAAGGCATCTAGTTATACTTTGGATGGAGAACCTTTACTTAAAGATGATAAAGAATTTTTAACTATTCTAAATGATATGGAATGGTTAGATCTTGATGTTACTATGACCACAGGTAATATTTATAATTTTAATTTAAATACGGAAAACATAGACCCGATTATGTTTTTTAGTGGAGACTATGTAATAAATAATGATATGTCAAGTTTCATAGTGAAGGCAAAAGAAGCTCTAGGAAGGAATGAAGATCAATCAATTGTAATTTTAGCAGCGACTGATCAGGAAAACAAAAGTATAAAAGATAAATTAGATACATATTTTCCTTCAGGGGCACTTAATAGAGATAACATATTTGTTGTAACTGAGACAGATCCAGTAAGGATACAGGCTTTATTAAAAGGAAATATATATTCTCAGATGAGATATGGAACTGGAAAGAGAGTAATAAAAGACAAAAATGTAGTAATGAGCTACGGTAGGCAGATCTAATAGTTAAATAGTTACCTGAATTTAAAAAGGCTAGGCTTCAAAAAGAGGCTTAGCCTTTTTTATTTATTATTAAATTTAAGGGTTTTATTCTGTTACCTATTTAATTTCTAACTATATCATCTCAATATATTAAAGGCGTTGGGCCTTCTATGATAAAACTTTTAAATAAAATTGGCATAAACACTGTTGTAGAACTACTATATTTTTATCCCCCAT
>JBDRCN010000052.1:0-25098 GCA_043821705.1 Candidatus Omnitrophota bacterium | reverse complement strand
TTTACAGTGCCATAATCTTCAAATAACTAATGCGTAAGAGCAGGAAACTTCGCTTTATCACCATGCCCCCTCCTACGCTAAAGCTTCGGAGGGCAGGCTGCTCTAAATTTCAAGATGCTTCTAGGGGTAAGCCAAGCCATCTGCTGATAACTATGCTAACCAAATCTGGACTGGGAGCCTTTGGCGCATCAGGAACATAGCGGCATCCCGTAGTATTTAAGCATGAAGTGTTCAAGGCTTTAGAGCGAGATCGAGCCTAACTAAAGGCGAAAGCTTTATTCGTAGAGTGAGCTCTAAACCGTAGAACACGGCGCGGTGTTCCAGCGCCAAAGGTCACAGGCTAGGTTTGGTTAGACACATAATCCCTTGACGAATTAGGGTTTTTAGAATAAACTGTTGCTGTATGAAGTATATATTAGTATTCTATATAGCTTGTATGTGTTTTTTTGTCTCAGGCTGCGTGACAGAAGAGTATAATACTGCTACAGGGAAACAGGACTTAATGTTTATCAGTACTGATAAAGAGATCAGTATGGGGCGCAGTATTGCTGAAAGCCTGGAAAAGAACCCAGAAGTCAAATTAGATCCAGATCCCCTGATGTCAGAACGGGTAAATGAGATCGGTAAGCGCCTTGCAGAAGTAAGTGACAGAAAAGAAGTAAATTACACCTTTAGAGTTATAGATGATAAAGATGTCAATGCATTTGCTCTTCCAGGAGGCTATATCTTTGTATTTAAAGGTGTTGTAGAAAAGGTTGAGAGCGATGATGAACTAGCTGGTGTAATGGCTCATGAGATGGCTCATGTAGTAGCCAGGCATTCTATTAAAAGATATCAGAGTGGATTAGGGTATACAATATTACAAGTACTTATGGCTGTAAGCGGTGCTCCTGGCAGAGAAGTGAACAATGTAAACAGTGCATTAGGGCAGCTTGTTATGGAATATTCAAGAGAAGATGAGGCAGTTGCAGATAAATTAGCTATTAAATATCTTGGGAAAGCTGGTTATGACCCTAACGCAATGTTGAGTTTTTTAAAAAAGATGCAGGAAGTACACAGAGATGCTCCTATAAGGCCTTACAGTGCCTATCATTCACATCCAAGCATATCTAATAGGATACGCATGGTCAAGCAGGAGCTTACAGGAGAGATAGAATTTGGTGATTATATGAACAAACCTTTAGAAGAGGGGGTAATATTAAAATGATAAATAGAGAGGATTTTACAGCAGGGGATCCATGGAGAATATTCAGGATAATGGCAGAGTTTGTAGATGGATTTGATGAATTGTCGCGCATAGGGCCAGCAGTAACTATATTTGGGTCAGCTGCTACTAAGCCGAAGGAAAAATTTTATAAATTAGCCAAGGATACAGCAGGCCTCTTAGCAAAAAACAATTTCGCAGTTATAACTGGAGCAGGCGCAGGCATAATGGAAGCAGGGAATAAAGGCGCTAAAGAAGCTGGAGGAGTGTCCGTAGGTTTGAATATACAGGTGCCAGTGGTCCAGAACCCAAATAAATATGTCACAAAGCTTTTGGATTTTAGATATTTTTTCTGCAGAAAGGTGATGTTCATAAAGTATGCAAAGGCAGTAGTGATCTTTCCAGGTGGATTTGGCACAATGGATGAATTTTTTGAATCAATAACGCTTATACAAACTGAGAGGATAGATAAGGTTCCAGTTATCCTCGTCGGCAGCGAATATTGGAATGACCTGATAAGTTGGATGGGAAAGAGCATGCTCAAACTAGACCGCATAGAACCAAAAGACCTTGATATATTTAAAATAGTGGATACGCCAGAAGAAGTATTAAAGATAATAAAATCTTCCAAGTCCAAATAGAACAGTTATGCATATATTTATCAGTGATCTAAAAGAAGGACAGTATATTGAATCAGTTTATCTGGTCAGAGAGAGGTCTTTTGATACAGCTAAAAACGGTTCACAATATATGTCCCTGGAATTAGCTGATAAGACTGGAATGGTCGATGCTAGGATGTGGGATGCTAGCAAAAAGACATATGACAGTTTTAATGTAGATGAATTTGTAAAAGTAAAGGCGAGGGTAGAGAGTTATCGAAGCTATCCCCAGCTTAAGCTGGATTCTATCCATAAGATGGACGATTCTTCCATAAATATCTCATTATATCTTCCTACAGTTTCGCAAGATATAGAGGAGATGTTCAGCTCTTTTTTAAAAGAGATAACTTCAATAAAGAACCCCTTCATCAAAAAACTCTTGGAAAATATCTTTCTAGATAAAGAGATACAAAGAAAATTCAAGAGATCCCCTGCTGCTACGGATTTTCACCATCCATATATAGGAGGGCTTTTAGAACATACGTTGAGCTCTGTAGTTCTCTCGAAGACAATCGCATCAAAATACGCTGATATAAATACTGATCTCTTGATAGCTGGGGCAGCTTTACATGATATAGGGAAGATGGAAGAACTATCGTATAGTAGAAGTTTTTATTATAATGATAAAGGAAGGCTTATCGGACATATTGTGCTGGGCGTGAACATGATAGAGAAAAAGATAGACCAAATAGATAATTTCCCAGAAGAGATAAAAAATCTGATCATCCACCTTGTCTTAAGTCATCACGGAGAATATGAATGGGGTTCTCCCAAGAGGCCTATGTGCTTAGAAGCTATCGTGCTTCATTACGTGGATAATATAGATGCAAAGGTAAATGGTTTTAAACAATTTGTCACTACCTATAATGACCCTGACACCAATTGGACAAAACACAGCAAGATGTTCAAGGAGTTTTTGTATAAGAAGAGCCTATCAAAAGAAGGGGAGTAAATATGTCATTCTTATCAAAATGGAGGTGGTTTATGGGAAAGAAAAAGGTTGTAAAAAAGGTAAAGAAGAAGATCGTAAAGAAAAAGAAAGCCAAAATAAAGGTTGTAAAAAAGAAAGTAGTAAAGCCTAAGAGTGTTTTAAGCGCTTCGTTAGAAGAAATAGGAGTGATAACCCATTATTTTCCGCATGTTGAGGCAGCTGTAGTGAAGATAACAAAAGGCACTTTAAAATTAGGGGATTCAATAATGATAAAAGGCCACACGACTGACCTTAAAGAAAGAATAGATTCTATGCAGTTGGACCATGCGCCTATTGAAATCGCTACTCGCGGACAGGAAATAGGCCTTAGGGTAAAAAAGAAGGTCAGGGAACACGATGTAGTATATAAAGTAGTGGGATGAGCTTGAATTCGTAGCGTGATATGCTATACTTTTATTTGGAAGCCGATAAAGTTACAAAAATAAAGCCTAATGATAGGCAAAAGCTGGATCGGGCTAATCGATCAAATCTTTATCGGCTTCTTTTTTTTATAATCTTGTTTAAAAATAAATGAAATCTACCCCCGCATCAAAAGTAATTTCTATATACAGCAGTTCATTTGAAGAAAACAAACCTTTTTACGCAATAAATCTTGCCAGCGCTATCTCTAAGGTCACAAAAGAAAAAGTCTTGCTTGTAGACATGGATACTAGCTATGAGAGTGTCTTAAAGGCTCTTAAATTAGAGAGTAAGACTCTTGGCGAAGAGCTTGTAGTCAAGTCAGCTATAGGCATAGATATATTAGGCATAGGTCATATTAAAAAAGAAGATATAGTTGACTTAAAGAAAAGTTATAGGTATATATTGATAAATCTTCCACTTCAGCCGGCTAAACTGGACATAGATGTATTTTCTTATTCTGACTCAATACATCTTTTTGTGAGCTCAATAAAGGCAAATCTTGAAAAAAATTATCTTTTTTTAGAGGATCTTATAAAGGAAAATGAGAAGAGACTCGACAAAAGATTGAAGATAGTCGTTAATTTTTCTAATAGCTTTGATAACCTTTCAAAAGATGAAGTCTCCTGGATCTTGCGGAGAAATATCTTTAATTTCCTGCCGGATGCCAGCATATTCGAGAAATTAGTGAATATAGACGGTGTGCCATTGGTTTTATCTGCTAAAGATTCAGCTTATTCTAAGGATATACTGCGCGTTGCTAAACAAGAAACAGGCAAGCTGTTCGGATTGGCGCTTGGCAGCGGAGCAGCTTTTGGGCTAGCGCATATAGGGGTCTTAAAGGTCTTAGAGGAATCTGACATTAAAGTAGACATAATTTCAGGTTCTAGTATGGGGGCCTTAATAGCTAGTTTTTGGGGCCTTGGCCTTACTTCTGAGAAAATAGCTTATATTGCAAAAAAATTAAAACATAAACTTAACATAATGAGACTCTTGGATTTTACAATACCCATATCAGGTATACTTGCAGGCCACAGGCTGAAAGGATTTCTAAGGGCATTTTTAGGTGAAAAAACATTTGAAGATTTAAAAATACCTGTTAAGATAATGGTATATGACCTGGCTAATAGAGAGACGCTTTCTATAGATAAAGGCTCATTATTAGAAGCTGTTTTTATGAGTATTGCTGTACCAGGTATATTTAAGCCTAAGACAGATAAAGATAGAGTCATAATAGATGGAGGCATATCAGACCCTGTACCTGTAGATATCCTTTTGAAACAGGGTGTTAATAAGATAATAGCAGTCAATGTGTTGCCTGGTCCAGAAGATATGTACAGGAGGAATATGCTGCTTAAAAAAAGATTTGAGGACCAGGAAAGACGCATAAAAGAAGGCCCGATCCACTTAAGGCTGATATTTTTTATTAAAAGGTCTTTGAAAAACATATTTAACCCTAATATATTTGACGTGATCATGACCAGCATGCAGTCAATGGAATACATGTTAGCTAAAGAAAGCTGCGAGAAGGCAAGCCTGGTACTACATCCTGTGCTTCCTGAGGCAGGCTCAGTTGATTTTCATCTTGTAAAAGAGTTTATTGAAAAAGGCGAAGAAGAGGCAAGAGAACACCTTAAAGAGATAAAAGAGATAGTAGCTAGTTAAAATAAAAAAGGAGAGCGGATATGAGAAGACTTACTTGGTTGTTTTTAATATTGATAGTAGCGTGTTGTTTGGTTTCATGCAGCCGCACCAAACGCATAGCTAATGATGTAGATTGGATAGTTTTTGACGGCGAACCAAATAGACAGAATTAAAGAAGTTTTTTAAGGAGGAGTAATGTTTTTAGATAGGATCAAGGAAGACATAAAGTCTGCCCTTGAGAAAGATCCAGCTAGTAAAAGTGCATTAGAAGTCTTTTTATGTTATCCAGGGCTTCATGCCTTATGGTTTTATAGATTAGGTAATTTCCTTTACAAGAGAAAGCTTTTTGTGCTCGCAAGGCTTATCTCTCATGTAGCAAGGTTTCTTACTGGTGTAGAGATCCATCCTGGTGCAAAGATAGGCAGGCGCGTATTTATTGATCACGGCATGGGGATCGTAATAGGAGAGACTAGCGAGATAGGAGATAATACGCTTCTCTATAAAGGCGTAGTGCTTGGAGGGACCACTCTTAAGAAAGGGAGACGCCATCCTACCATAGGCAAGAATGTTGTAATAGGGTCTAATGCGTGTATTTTGGGACCTGTTAAAGTAGGAGATGGCGCTAAAATAGGTTCTGGCTCTGTGGTGATAAAAGATGTGCCTAGTGGGGCTACTGTAGTAGGTGTCCCTGGCAAGGTGGTTGAAAAAAAGACTGTTGAAAAACTTGCGCTTGATTTTGAACATGGCAATCTACCAGACCCAATAGCAGATGTTGTAAAGATCATGCTTAAGATGCAGCACGAACTTGAAGAAAGACTCAAGGTCTTAGAAAAAGACCACAGCATCAAGGCAAGAGGCATATTCCACGATTATGAAGAAAGAGCTCAGGAGGAGCTTCCTGAAGGATGAGTGACTTTATCAGGGTTTGGAAAGAGCTAGATGCAGATGATATACTGAAACACCTTCTTGTAGTGGGCTCAGTTACAGGAGATTGTTCAAATTGTAAAGAACTCGGTATAGATTACTCTACACAAAAAAATTGCCCCAGCTGTAAAACTGAATTTAAATATATTGCTTCCAGGACTGGAGATATAGCAAGGATCATAAAAAGAAGAAAAGACCTGATCTTTATAGATCTTGATGACTATAAGAAGGCAATGGGAAAGATAAAAGCAAAAGGACTGTTTTCTTGATATGACTCATAATAAAAAAAGAAAGGTTCTATTAGCAGAACCAGATAAAAATATTCTTGAGATACTGGTATATCTTCTGCGAGCGTGGGAATATAGTTACTGTATCGCTGATGACGGGCTATCAGTGATAGAGATGGTAAAGAAAGAGCAACCAGATATTATAATAGTCGATTCTAACCTGCCTAAATTAGATGGCCTAAAGACATCAAAATTCCTCAAAGAAGATTTTCTCAGTGCACACATACCCGTAATAATACTTATAGATAAAAAACAGATCAGAAAAAAGATGCTGGAGATAGAGCAGGGCGTGGATGATTATATAGTGAACCCTCCTGATCCAATAGATCTGGAAGTCAGGATCGAAATGGCTCTGCGGAGGTCTAGTTATCAGTTGCATGTAAATGCATTGACAAGATTGCCAGGGAACAGGCAGATCGAAAAAAATATACACACAAAGATAGAAGGTGGAGAGAAATTTTCAGTTTTATATTTTGATATCGATAACTTCAAGACATTCAATGATAAGTATGGCTACATGAAAGGCGATAATATGATAAGGCATCTAGCCTACATCATATCTAAGGCAGTAAAAAAATATGGCAGTAGCACTGATTTTGTAGGCCATATAGGAGGAGATGACTTTGTGGTAGTCACAACTCCTGGCTGCGACAGACTTATTGCCAGTGAAAGTGTCTCTATGTTCGACAAACTAGTGTCTTTTCATTATAGCGAGGAAGATAGAGTTATTGGTTTTATTGTTGCAAAAGACAGAAGGGGCAATATCTCGGAGATACCCCTTATGAGCATTTCTATAGCTATAGCAAACAATGAGGTCCATGAACTTGAAAATACTGTAGAGATAATGGAGATAATCTCTGAGATAAAACACTATTTAAAGTCTTTACCAGGGAGCAATTTTTTAATAAATAGAAGATCTCCTTCCAAATCCAAGATGGAATTTGAAGATGCTGATGAAGCAGATCTCAAAAAGAAGTCCAAGATGAAGAAAAAACTTCACCATAAGCCTCTTGGCCAGATCTTGCTGGACTCAGGTGTTTTAAATAATGAGCAGCTTGAGATAGCTCTTAATAGGCATTGGAATACAGGCCAGAAGATAGGCCAAAGCGCAATAGATCTGGGTTTAGCAAGTGTTGGGGACATAGCAAGGGCCTTGGAGATGCAATTCAATATACCGCATTTTGACATGAAGAACCTGGACAGGAACCAGGGGTTGAAGGATTTTATAGATAAGATACCTTACGATCTGATGAAAAAGAATAATATCATACCTGTTGATAAAGATAAGGATGTTATAAGTCTTGTTATGCTTGATCCAAAAAATATTGATGCCCTGGATAAGATAAAGAGGGCCACAGGTTGTAAGATCAGCTCTTTTTTTGTGCTAGAAAATGAATTTGAAGAATTGTGGGGCAAGGTAATAAAAAAGGCCGATAAAGGCGATTAGCGTCGGCTTTTCATCGCTCGGTAACCCAGCCACCATATCAACTCCAGACTGCCTAACTAACCTATTGCATTACAATGGGTTACGGCTTGTCGGAGCGACGTAGGTCTGTCGGCTTTGCGCCCCCTGATTTCTCTAGGGTTTGCCCTTATCGGCTAATATAAAGTGTATCACATTATTGGGTGTTTTTCAAGAGGAGGAGAACCAGGAATGAGAAAAAGATCTTTGATGAAAGCAGTTTTTTTATGCATCTTTACATTATTTTTTATCCAGAATACTAGCGTTTTTGCTTCTGTGGGATCAGAAGCGGGCCAGAAAAAAGCTAGCGGGCCTATAGCAATAAGAAACCAGTTGCCCTTATATCTTTTTTATTTACAGATGGTGCCTGATAAGGCAGGCGTAGTAGATAAGAAGAAATTCAAAGCTAATTTTGATTACACAGTATCAAGTATTACTGTCAGCGCTTTTACAAAACAGAGTTCTCTTTATATTGTTGATATTGATATGGAGGTGTCAAGGCTCACTTTTGATATGAGATATGGTATTTATGATAATCTGGAAGTAGGCCTTGAGATACCTTATCTAAGTTTTTCATCAGGATATCTGGATAATTTTATTGAAGCTATAGAAGATGGGATCGGGGCCAGGACTCCCCGCTCACGAGAGAAACAGGGTTCATATGAATACGACTACACCTTAAGATACAATTGGCAGTATCTGATAAATCAAAAAGGATCTGTAGAAGGTATCGGAGATATGGTGCTTAATCTAAAATACCAGCTTCTTAAAGAAGAAGGCTGTTTTATACCTAATCTATCTCTTAGGACTGCGCTTAAATTCCCGACAGCAGATGACGATAAATTGTTAGGTAATGGTGAGTATGATTATGGCCTTGGCATCTTGATAGACAAGTCATTTTTCAATAGACTGTTCTTATATCTAGGTGCGAATGTAATGGTAATTGAGAAACCGGAATCCTTAGAGATATTAGGTATAGATAATGAATTCTACTCAGGTGTTATAGGCATAGAGTATTTTTTTACAGACAGGTTTTCAGTTGTCTGCCAGGCAACAGGGAACACGACACCTTATTCTCACAGTGACACTAATCCTTTAGATAATGAAGCGCTTGATCTGGGACTAGGCTGTCATTATAGATTTAAAGAAAAAGAGAACATGTCATGGCGTTTTGCAATAATAGAGAATTATACTGCTGCATCTAGTCCTGACGTAAGTTTCCATACTGGATTTACCTGGGAGCTCTGATGAGGCTTCAAGTTTTTTTATCGCGGGCTGGTATTTGTTCGCGCAGAGCTGCCAAGGAATTGATAAAAAAATATTGTGTTAAGATAAACGGTATAACAGTATGTGATCCGTCCTTTAAGATAAACCCTGAACAAGATAAGGTCTTTTTTAAAGATAAAGAAATAACTTTGAAAGAAAAGATCTACGTAGTACTTAATAAGCCAAAAGGCGTGACTACTACTAAGAAGGACCCATTTGCGAAAAAGACTGTCATAGATCTATTACCAAAAGATCTTAAACATCTGAACCCATGCGGAAGGCTTGATAAAGATACTACTGGACTTCTGATCATGACCAATGATGGAGATTTTTTAAATAGGATCACTCATCCTAGATTCAATATAGATAAGTCATATATAGCTAAGATCAATAAGCCATTAGTTTATAAGGATGCTAGAACTATTGAAAAAGGGGTCAGGCTTGAGGAAGGCCTTACAGCACCTTGCAAGATCATGATAAGAGAGAAGGATCTCATAGAGGTCACTATACATGAGGGCAGGAAACGTCAGATAAAGAGAATATTTAAAAAACTCGGGTATAGCGTGCTTGATCTTAAAAGGGTTAGAGAAGGGTTTTTGACATTAGGGGGGTTAAGGGAGGGTAAGTGGAGGTTCATAAAGAGAAAAGAAATAGAGAAATATTTTTCAATGCACCTTGACTAATCCAAGAACACCGTGTAAAATATATTACTAATAGATAGACTTATTATAAAAAAATACTTATCTTATTAAAAGAAGGGGGGGATGAAATAATTAATTTAAGAAGGATAGGTAACATAAAATAGACGTCGTATCTTATATCAGAGGACTTATTTTTAAAAAATATACCAAGGAGGAGTAGAATGATGAAATATCTTTTAGCAGTTGTAATGGTTTTAGGTCTTGCTGGGACAGTTTATGCAGCACCAGTAGGCTTAGCATCACAGGATTTGGATCTAGCAAGTGATCTGTTGCAAGAAGAAGAATACGGATTGACAGTAGCAGTTATCGGTGATTTTATTGATGAAAGAGATATTGACATTGAACAGGGTTCTATTGAGATGGATGCTGTTTTTGCTAGAATAGGCTTGAGTGCTTTTGAGAAATTCAATGTTTATGTAGACTTAGGTTCTACATATGACATGGAATATTCATACACGCTAACTAGTGAAAAATATATCTCTACATTTGAAGATGAATTTATATGGGGTATAGGTGGAAGCGCTGTAATATATGAATGGGACAATGGCCTAGAAGTAAGCGCTCTTGGTAGCTACAGGATTGCAGATATGAACATAGATAAAGTAACGATAGATGGAGCTGCAATAGCAAAGAGCAATATGACAGATATTAAAAATGGGGAATACGCAGAATGGCAGGTAGCTGGAGAGCTTGCTTGGAAAATGGATTATGTCACACCATATGTTGGTATAAAATATTCTGAAGTAGAAGCAGATGCTAATTTCACATATGGTGGGACTGCAAGAAATGCATCTGGTAAGAACGCAGATGAAAATCTTGGTGTTTTCGTAGGCATTACAATAACACCTAAGATGACAGATGTTCCTGCAATGGAGCAGATAGCTATCAATGTAGAAGGTAGATTTGGTGATGAAGAAGCTATCAACGCAGGTATAACCTATAGATTTTAATAGAGGTTAATATATGTAGTTAGAGAGCGTAGCGGAGAGATAGATCGATCCGCTACGCTCTTTGTATTTAGATATTAAGGAGCAACAATGCCTATAACATTAAATAATGTATTATTGAATATGACCTCAAGGAAAGCATCTGACTTGATCATAAAAGTAGGAAGCCCTTTATGCTTAAGGATCAATGGCTCTCTTATAAAGGATGGCGCTGAGTTAAGAGAAGAAGAAGTAGATGTCCTACTAAAAGATATAACTGAAAAAAGTAAACGCTCAAGCTTTGAGGGCAAAAAAGAAACAGTGCTTGCCTTTGGCATAAAGGATATAGGCAGGTTTAGAGCAAGTGTCTTTCAGCAGAGAGGCACGTCTGTCATAGTTATCCGTGCAATAAACACGCATATTCCGAGTTTTGAAGAATTAAAGCTTCCATCAAAGACCCTGGAAAGCTTGTGCAGCGAAAAGAGGGGCCTTATATTGGTCACTGGTACTACTGGAAGTGGAAAATCTACTACTGTTGCGAGCATGATAGAATATATAAATAGCCGTCTCTCAAATCACATAATAACATTGGAAGACCCAATAGAATTTATATTTAAGGATAAAAAATCAACTGTCAGCCAAAGAGAGATAAAGATAGATACTGAAAGTTTCAATAAGGCATTGGAATATATCATGCTTGAAAGCCCTGACACTATATTTATAGGGGACATCAGGAACTCTAATATCATGTCGACTGCACTCACAGCAGCTGAGACAGGACAGCTTGTCATCGCGAATCTACATACTATCAATGCTGTACACACGATCGAGAGGATCCTTAATTTTTTCCAGCCTCATCAACATAGCGAGATCAGGATGCAACTCTCTATTCTTTTAAAAGGCATTATCTCGCTAAGATTGATACCTCTAAAGGATGGCAGTGGGAGGGTTCCTGCTTGTGAATCCCTCATACCTACGCCTACGATCATGGAGCTCATAAAAGAGGATAAGCTTGACGAGATAGACTATTATATTAAAAATGGTTCATTGTACGGTATGCAGACATTTGATCAGGCATTGATCAATCTATACAAAAAAGGGCTTATAACAGAAGAGTCTGCTATAAGCTTCGCAGAGAGAAAGAATGAACTCATAATGAGTCTTCGCGAACTAAGCTAATCTTATATGAACTCTTTCACAGAATATCTATATTTTAATACCAAAAATAAAAGAGAGTTTTTAAATATAAGCAGATCAGTCCAAGACTGTATCAATAGAAGCAAGATAAAAGAAGGCCTGTGCCTTGTCAATAGTATGCATATTACTTCAAGCGTGTTTATCAATGATGATGAAAAGGGATTGCATAAAGATTTTGATAAGTGGTTGGAAAAGCTTGCACCACACCTTCCGATCTCACAATATAGCCATAACCTGACTGGCGAAGATAATGCCGACAGCCACTTAAAAAGGACCTTGATGGGGCGTGAAGTTGTGGTGGCTGTGACAAAAGGAAGACTTGATTTTGGGCCATGGGAAGAGATCTTTTATGGTGAATTTGATGGCCAGCGCGAAAAGAGAGTCCTTATAAAGATAATAGGGGAATGACCTAGGTTATGAAAAAGTTTTTTATCATATTATCCGTGGTTTTTTTAATAGGGACGGGCAGTATTCTGATATTTTTGCTCACGCTTGATGTGAACCAGTATAAAGGAATGATCTCAGACAGTATAGCGGAATCTATTAAAATGGATGTCAAGCTCGGGGACCTGTCTTTAAGTGTGCTGCCAGAGATAGCTTTTAGAATAAACGGCATATCCATAAAGGACAAGAAAAAGGGTTGGGAAGATCCTATACTAAAGGTAGCATCTATTGAGGCTAGCCTGAAGTTATTGCCCCTTATCAGAAAAGATATCCAGATCCAGAAGCTGCGTATAAGAGGCCTTGAACTTTCTGTAAATAAAGAAGAGAAGTTAATAGAAGGCATGTCTTTGGGGAAGGATAGTGCTGATGTAGGGCTTGCTACTGCTGGGGCTATCAAATTCTTAGCAAAAAGGATCACTATCTCTGATTCCATAGTTAATTATATAGATGGTGCGTTAGAGTTAGAACTGAGCATCATAGAAGCAAACATAAAAAATATATCTTTATACGGAGCATCTGATATTGATGCTAGATTGTCAGTCTTTGGCAGGGGTAGAGAGAATATAAAATTATCCACAACCCTCTATCCTGAAATTGAAACAAAGAAACCTTATCTTAAGAACCTTGATATAAGGATAGATGTTTCTAATATTAATATAACAGATCTATTGGATGCTGTTGGGAGTAAGGAAGTAAAGAGCCAGTTGGCAAATAAAAAGCTAGATGGAGAATTAGCTATATTTTCAAATAAGATGTATCTGGATCCAACTGACATTATGAACTCAGACTTAGAGATAGAACTGTTGAACGGTACAGCAGATATATTACCTGTCTCTGGCAGCATAGATGGGATAGAGCTAAAAGCAGGGCTGAGCAAGGGTTCTTTTATTATAGATCGCCTAAAAGGAGATATTGCTGATGGATCTTTCTTAGTAAAAGGCAATGTAAAGAATATCCTTTCTAAGCAGGATTCAAAATTTGATATTACATTAGAAGACATAAGCATAAAGAAGTTATTGCCGAAAGAGACATCCAGAAAACCTTCTTTCGAGGGGACGCTAAACACAAAGATCACCTCAAACTTTAGTGGATTAAAAAAAGAAAGCATTTTCGAGACATTATCTGTAGAAGGGGATATTAACCTGGATGACCCGGTTTTAAAAAATATGAATGTATTAAGGGTCGTACTGGACCAGCTTGATATGATCCCAGGGCTTGCGAGAAAATTAGAGAATAAATTGCCTGATTATTACAGAAAAGTCTTGGAAGAAGACCATACTTACTTTGAGCCCATAGAATCTAATTTTCGTATAAGAGGAAGCAAGGTCTTATTTGATGAGTTACAGATCATATCAGATGCGTTTTTTATGACAGGCAAGAACATAAGTCTTGATATGGATAGTTACGATCTATCTAGCAGTAGCTATTATAATTTTTTTATACCTAAAGATCTTTCAGAGGTATTTATAAGCGCAGTGAATGAACTTAAATATCTGGCTAATAATGAAGGCATAATAACTATGCCCCTTAGTATATATGGTAGGCTGCCTAATATAACTATTTCTCCTGACCTGGACTACGTAATAAGCAGGCTGGCTGTCTCAAAAGGCCAGGAACTATTAGAAGATCTTTTTGGCAGGGGTTCTAAGGAAGAAGAGGCCAGCTCTACTGAAAGCGGAGAAAGTAAAGATACACAGCAAGAAAAAGAAGTAAAACCAGGAGAGATCCTGATAAAGACAATATTCGATATAATAAGTTCCCCAAATGAATAATACTACGCAGTTTATAATAGTATTAATAACCACTCCTGATATTAAGACAGCTAAAAAGATAAGTTCATGTTTACTTGATAGCCGTATTATAGCTTGCAGTAATATAATAAAAGCTATAGATTCTATTTTCTGGTGGAAAGGCAAGAAGGAGACCTCTAAAGAGACTCTTTTAATAGTAAAGACCAAAAGATCTTCCTTTAAGAAATTAGCCAAGCTAGTTAAGGAAGCACATCCTTATGATGTCCCAGAGATAATCGCTCTTCCTATCATTGCTGGCCACAAACCATATCTAGATTGGATACATGAGGAGGTTGACTGATATTATGGTTACAAAAAGTGTGATAATATCCATATTGATTTTAATTAGCATCTTTCTGATTTCTTCTTTTTGTCTAGCTGATATAAATGAAGGGAGTGGTACGATGAACATAAAAAGCCCAGATTTTGATCATAATGGTCTTATACCAAAAAGATATACTGGTCAAGGAGAAGACATAAATCCTGCTCTTCTAATAGATGGCATTCCAAGCAATGCAAAAAGCCTGGCTTTAATAGTAGATGATCCTGATACGCCTATGGGTACGTGGGTGCACTGGGTAGTATTTAATATACCTATTATTGCTGAGATAAGAGAAAATACCATACCTGGCAAGCAGGGGATCAATGATTTTGGAAAGAAAAATTACGGAGGTCCTATGCCGCCTTCAGGTACACATAGATATTTCTTTAAGATATATGCATTGGATATAATGCTGGATCTAGAAGAGGGCATCAGTAAGAGCGCTTTAGAAAAAGCCATGGAAGGCCATGTGATCGCAACTGCAGAGCTGGTAGGACGTTACAAAAAACAATAATTTTCCCATCCAGTTGACTCATTAATAAATGTTACCCGGTAGTACTAAATGAAGGTATCGTTGACTCATTAATCATGTTACTCATAAGAGGGTTTGGTGTTCTTTAGTTTAGAAGTCAATTTGAAGATCTTATTGATCTTAAGTTCCATAGCTTTACGTAATTGAAACGGGTTTAAATTATCAAATTGTTCTTTAAGTTTTTGTTTAACTTTAGGATTAACATATTCAGAATCTAAGATACGCTGAAAAGGTGTCTTAGGGGCATCATACTTCTTGATGACTTTAGAAGCAACTCTTTTCTTCTCAAGAAGTTTAGTAGAAGGACAGAAGAAGTTATGATAGAACCTCCATTCTGAAGTATACAGCTCATTCATAAGAGGAACGATCAAAGGATCATCAAATCTATGATAACCCAGCCACTGTCTTACATGGGTCCAGTTCTTCTGTTCTATATGAGCGTTATCATCTTTATGATATGCCCTGGATCTAGTAAACTGGACAGGCTGTTTACGCTGGGTAAAATGCCTGAATAAATGCCAGTTCAAGAACTCATTGCCATTATCACTATCAAAGCCAAGTATGGGGAAAGGCAGATCCTTTTCGACATTACGGATCTCTTTTAATACACCTTGTTCGCCTTTACCCCAGACAGCACGCTGTTCAGTCCAGCATGTGGCTATATCAACGAAATCTATAGTATTAGCATATATACCATCTGTAGTATCACCGCAATGAGCTACAGTATCAGCTTCCAGGAAGCCTGGGCGGAATTCATCCCATTGATTAGTCTTAATGGGAATATGTTTACGTAATAGAGTTCCTGGTTTAGTGGTAGATCTACCACGGCCTTTATATTTAATACGGCTAGGTTTAAGTAATCTATCGATAGTAGGGCTAGATATAGAATCTAGAGCATTAAGAACATACTCAGGAAGATATCCGAATTCTTTCTGATAACTAGGCAGCCACAAGGGCAGGATCACTTTAAGACGCTTAGAACAAGGGAGATTAGCAGTTAGCCAGATCTTTTTGAGAGGGATTAAGATATCCTGATTATTATATCTTGAAGGCTTACCTCTTTTTTTAAGTTTACGATTGATGAAGAAAGTACAGTTATTAAGCTTACGGATAGCATGTTTACGGTGGTAACCAGTAACATTGCAATATTCATTTAGAATAACCGACTTTTTAAAGATATCAGCTCTTTTGTAACGCTTAGCAACAGCTTGAGTATACTCATTTTTAGAGTTTGGACTCATAGTATCACCCCTACTAGAGGGTAACATCAATTATGAGTCAACGAATAGCTGTTTTTTGGATTCGGGTAACATTTAATGTGAGTCAATTCGGACATTTGATCTTTACTTGAAAAAACCCTAAAGTATGATATAATTCTCTATTAAGGAGAATCCTCCGGGTGAAACACTTTTATAGAATATATGAAGGTAATGCTGATATGATAAAACAGGCAGCGCTCTTTTTAAAAGAGGGCATAGACACAGGTGAGTTCTGCTTTTGGGCAGTGCCAAAGTCTATCTATAAAGAAAATGTATTTACCCGCCTCGAGCCTTATATAAACCTGATAGATCATTATGCAGCACGAGACCAGATAAGGGCTGTGAGCGCTCATGAGTGGTATATTCCAGGTGGAGAGTTTATTATAGGGGACATTGTCAGAAAATGGCAGGGCCTTTACGAGGGAGTCATGTCAAAAGGGTTCACTGGCCTGAGAGTAGTAGGGGATGCTTCCTGGGCTAAAGAAGAGGATTGGGAAAAATTAATAGAGTATGAAAACTTAGTAAATGAATCTGTGAAAGATGTGAATATAACTGCGCTCTGTCTATTCAATGCCAGGAATATAAAAAGCGTAGTACACATATCTGATATAATAAAGACCCACGAAGCTTGTTTTTCAGCATAACACCTTCCTTTTTTATTTTTTTCATTTAAATATTTATAGTTTAGCTGTATAATATATAAGACATGAGACGTTACTTAGAGACCTTTACTAGATATTTACCGCTTTGGACAGTGCTCTGCGGCGTATTGGCATATCAAAGGCCAGACATCCTCGCGCCTTTAAAGCCTCATATAGATTGGCTTTTTATGTTTACCATGCTAGGCGTGGGAGCAGTACTGAACTATGAAGATTTTATACCGATACTCAAGAGGCCTCAATCAGCACTTCTAGGCACACTTACACAATTTTTAGTCATGCCTTTAGCTGCTTTCATAATAGCAAAGGCATTGAGGCTTTCACCTACATTGACATTGGGGCTTATACTTGTAGGAAGCGTGCCAGGCGCTATGGCAAGCAATGTCATCAGTTACTTGGCTAAGGCAGACGTAGCTTACTCGATATCCGTCACTACTACGTCGACATTCTTAGCGCCATTACTTACACCAGCATTCACTTACTTTTTTGCTCGCACTATTATAAGTATCCCGGTCCTTCCAATGTTTTTCAGCATAGTAAAGATGGTCATCATACCGCTTTTAATAGGATTTTTTATAAGAAGATATTTCAGTAGAGCTATTGATAAGGTCTCTTTTATATTTCCAGCATTTTCAACTGTCTTCATAGCCCTTATCTGCGGATTAGTAATAGCATTAAATAAAACTAAACTTTCAAATATCAGTCTAATGGTTTTTTTAGCAGTATTCTTACTTAATGCGATCGGCCTTTACGCAGGATATAAATTAGGGAAGATATATGGATTTGATAAAAAGAGGCGTAGGACTCTTTCTATAGAAGTAGGTATGCAAAACGCAGGGCTTGGCGCAGTACTCGCCTTAAAACATTTTCACCCAGCAGTAGCTATAGTTCCAGTGCTCTTTGCTACATGGTGTGTGATAACAGCTTCTATCTTAGCTGAGATCTGGTCAAAGAGAAGGAAGCAAGCGCTTCTTGTTTCAAAGTTTGGCGCATAAAAAGGAGGAAATATGGGAAGGGTAAAGGTTGAAAGACCAGATAAGATTTATCTAGAAAAACTCAAGGTGTCTGAATGGCCTATATGGGAATCACCTGTAAAGAAATTCGACTGGGAATACGATGATAATGAGATATTTTATGTGATCGAGGGGAAGGTCAGCGTGGAGACGACTGACGGAGAAAAGGTAGAATTCGGAACAGGGGATCTAGTGACATTTACCAAAGGTGTAAAATGCACCTGGGATGTGAAAGAGCCCATACGTAAACATTACAACTTCGGATAGGAGAGAAGATGAGCGCAGAAAGTCTTATTAATCCTGATCTACAGTTTTCCATAGTATGTGACAGTATAAGAAGAGAAGACAATGGAAAACTTATGTTCATAGGTATCTTCGAGGTGATAGGCGCTAAGAAATTCCCTGCAAGACACCACCAGCTTTTTATTGCCAATAGGTGGATAAAAGGTTCAGGCACATTCACTGAGAAGACGCGTATAGTGAGCCTTAAAGATAATAAAGTTCTTGTAGAGACTAAAGAAGTGACTTTTGAGCTAAAGACCATGGAAGCATCGCATACTGTAATATCTAAGTTTGTGAATGTGATGTTCCCTGAGCCAGGGAAGTATCAGGTGGAAGTACTTTTAAATGGCAACATACTGAGGTTCTATCCTATTATCTTAGCCCAACCTCCAGCAGGGAAAGCATAGCATATGAAAGTAGCGATGTATTATGGCAATGCTGATGTGAGGATAGAGGAGGCTCCTAGACCAGAGATAAAAAAAGGAGAACTTCTTTTAAAGATCACAGATAGTGGTATATGTGGTACTGATATAGTAGAGTGGTATAGAAAAAGTAAGATCCCCTTAGTCTTAGGCCACGAGATAGTAGGTAGAATAGCAGAGATCGGGGAAGGCCTAGAAGGATTTACAATAGGCGAGAGGGTAGCAGCATCACATCACGTGCCATGCGGCGAGTGCCATTATTGCATGATGGATCATGAAAGCGCATGTGATCTATTAAGAAAAACAGGATTCTATCCAGGGGGCTTTTCAGAATTCGTAAGGATCCCCTCTATAAACATAGAGAAAAAAGGAATATATAAAATACCTGCTAAAGTAACTAGCGAGGAAGCTACTTTTATTGAGCCATTGGCCTGCGCTATAAGAGGACAAAGATCATCCGGGTATAAAAAAGGCCAGGACCTCCTTATAATAGGGAGCGGGATATCAGGACTCCTGCATTTAAAGCTGGCAAAATCAAAAAATTTTGGTAAAATCATAACAACTGATATAAACAGGTTCAGACTGGATGCTGCGAAGAAATATGGCGCAGGCCTTACTATAGATGCAGAAGAGGATGTGCCGAAGAAAGTAGAGGAGTTCTTAGGCAAGAAGGCTGATCTAGTGATACTTTGCGCTAGCGCTAAAAGCGCTTTTAAGCAAACGCTTCAGTCAGTGGATAAAGGTGGTACTGTCTTGATCTTCGCATCAGCTGAAGAAAAAGGAAAGCTGGACCTGGATATAAATAAATTCTTCTGGAGGAATGAGATGACGATCACTTCCAGTTATGCAGCAAATCCTTCTGAGCACAGAGAAGCGCTCAGGATGATAGAAGAGGGAGCAGTGGATGTGAAGGATATGATAACGCACACCCTTCCTCTAAAAGATATTCAAAAAGGTTTTGACTTAGTGCGCGAAGCAAAGGAATCGATTAAAGTAATCATAAAACCGCAGGAGGAATAAAATGGATTTTGGTATGAAAAATAGACTTTCAAGGATAATAAAGCCAGATACAGGTAAATGTGTGATGCTCGCAGTAGACCATGGATATTTCCTGGGGCCTACTACAGGACTGGAAGATGCGGGTAAGACCATAGAGTCACTGCTTCCATATGCAGATTCTTTAATGCTTACCAGGGGGATACTTCGTACTTCAGTCTGTCCCACTAATGATATACCAATAGTCCTAAGGGTCTCTGGGGGGAACAGTATAGTAGGAGGAGACCTGTCCAATGAGGCCATAACAGTCTCAGTGGAAGATGCGATCAGGCTAAACGTAAGCGCAGTCGCCCTCTCTATCTATGTAGGCAGTAAATATGAACACCAGACACTTAAGAATCTTGCTTCACTCATAAGTGAGTGTGAAAGATATGGTATCCCAGTACTCGCAGTCACAGCAATAGGAAAAGACATGGTAAGGGATGTAAAATATCTTGGTCTAGCCTGCAGGATCGCAGCTGAACTAGGAGCTCATATAGTAAAGACTTATTACTGTGAAGGTTTTTCAAAATTAGTAAAAAGCACTCCTGTACCAGTAGTAATAGCAGGAGGAAAGAAGACCTCTGAAAAAGATGCCCTGGATCTAGCGTATAGTGCAGTGAATGATGGTGCAGTAGGGGTAGATATGGGAAGAAATATCTTCCAGTCAAATGACCCAGTAGGCATGATAAAAGCAGTAAGAGAAATAGTGCATAAAAAAGGCGATCCTAAAAAACTCTACACTACTCTAAAACTAGGTAAAAAATAAATGGAAAAACTATTCGGTACAGACGGCATAAGAGGTATGCCAGGGGAACATCCTCTGACAGATGACATAGTATTTAAGCTGGGCAAGGCCAGCAGCTATTCATTGCTCTGCGACCATGAGCGTAAAGGCATACATAGGCCTATAAATATAGTAATAGGTAAAGATACGCGTTTAAGCGGCGATAAGATAGAGGTAATGCTCTCAAGCGGCATCACTTCTTATGAAGTCAATGTCAAATCAGTAGGAGTTATTTCCACCCCAGGTTTAGCATATCTGACAAAGGAACTTGATGCTGATATGGGCATCATGATCTCAGCTTCGCATAACAGGGCGGAAGAGAATGGCATAAAATTTTTCTCAGGAGCTGGTTATAAACTTTCACAGTTAGAGGAAAGCCGCATAGAAAAACTTGTACTTGATTATAAAAGCGACTTTGACATGTCGAAATGCAATTGTGGTACAGTGAGCTTTATCTACGATGCCCAGGACGAGTATATAGATTTTTTAAAAAGATCTGTTCCAGGCATGGACCTTAAAGGCCAAAAGATCATCCTGGACTGTGCGCATGGTGCAGTTTCGGATATAGCACCGAGACTTTTCAGCGAGATGGGGGCAGATGTAAACTCCATACACTGTGAACCAAATGGTAAAAATATAAATCTGGATTGTGGAGCACTGCACCCCCACCATACTGCCAAGACAGTAAAAAAAGACAAGGCTAATATAGGGTTTTGTTTTGATGGAGATGCAGACAGGCTCATAGTCACGGATGAATCAGGGAATATCCTCGACGGAGATTATATAATAGCTATTGTCGGAAGGCATTTAATGGAAAAAGGAAGGCTTCCTGGTAATACAGTAGTCACTACTGTCATGGGGAATTATGGCCTGGAAGAATCCATAAGGCAAGCTGGGGGAAAGCTCATACGCACAGATGTAGGCGACAGGTACGTAGTAGAAGAATGCCTAAGGAATAATCTTATCTTCGGAGGAGAGCAGTCAGGCCACATAGTGTTCCTGGAGTACTCCACCACAGGAGATGCCCTCATAACAGCGCTTCAGATATTAAGCCTGATGAAAGAGACCAAAAAACCACTAAGCGAACTTGCTAAATGCATGAAGAAATACCCCCAAATCCTGCTTAATGTACCAGTAAAAGAAAAAAGGTATATTGAATCTCTTCCGCTTTCTTCTGAGATCATCCGCCAAGCTGAAGAAAGGCTTGGAGATAGAGGCAGAGTACTGGTAAGATATTCTGGTACAGAGTCTTTATGCAGGGTCATGGTCGAAGGAGAAAAAGAAGGCCTCATAAAAGAAATAGCTCATTCTATAGCAAAAGCAATAGATAAAGAAATAGGCACTGGGTAAGATTGAAACATCCAAAAATCATGACTGTCAGAGGAAATCCGGAGAGAATCTTTTGTGAAGGGGTAAGATGGGGCGACCTGGATAAGGCCGGCTTCAATGAAGTCGTCGGGTATTTTAAAAAGAGGATAGAAGACTGCTTTTTCAATCCCGTCAAAAGACTGCTCCTTCCGGAATACAAGACCACGGGTTTTCTGATCCTGGCTATGATCTCAGCGTTGGTGGATCTCCTTTCTCAATATTATTACTGCAACCCGATTACGGCAAAATAGAGCCGGGCGATACCTTTGACTATGGTTTGGGAGTTGCCTTTGCCTTGAATTACCAGATTGCCCTAAGTTTACAATTAGAGCAGGCAGTTACCACTGAAATGCGTGTGGCTGATAGCTCTGTCCCAAGCTCTTTTACTAATGTCGTGAATTTTAAATACGGCCTCACATGGTCGATCAGTAAAGATTTCAGCTGTGATATTTCCGCATCTAACGGCTTAACCGAAGACGCCCCGAATTATAGCCTAGAAGTCCGCTTCCCCTACACCTTTTAAATTAGCCCACTTACGAAGCGATCCAAAGGATGAATGAATTATTTAGCTTGATTCCCCACAATATATATTTGACAATATTTAAAACTTAGTGTATAATTATCTCAGAGAGTTGAGATAATTGGAGAATTTTATGCAATTACCTAAATTTAAAAGAGATATAACAATCAATATAGCTAATCGCTTGCAAGAAAAGAGAAAATTCATACAAGTGGTTATTGGGCCAAGGCAAGTTGGGAAGACAACCGCTGTCCAGCAAGTGCTTGAAAATATAGCATTTCCATATCATTATGCTGCAGCTGATCTACCAGCTCCACCTTTAGCAGAGTGGATATTCCAACAGTGGGATTTAGCGAGGAATAAAATAAAAGGCAATGCTTGTGTTGTTTTGGTACTAGATGAGGTTCAGAAGATATCTGATTGGTCTGTTGAAGTAAAACGTCTATGGGATGAGGACACTCGTTTAGGTAATAATATACAAGTTATTATATTAGACTCATCATCACTTTTAATACAAAAAGGATTAACTGAAAGTCTTGCAGGCCGTTTTGAAACCATAAAGTTAGGGCATTGGGATTGGAAAGAATGCCGTGATTGTTTTAGATGGAATGTAGACCAGTTTATATATTTTGGAGGATATCCAGGCGCAGCTGTTTTAATAGGCCAGGAAGAGAGATGGAGGCAATATGTCAGGGATTCTTTGATAGAGACAGCGATCTCTAAAGATATATTATTATTAAATCGTGTTGAAAAACCAGCGCTTCTTCGTCAGCTTTTTGTTTTAGCTTGTGAATATGGAGGACAAATACTGTCCTATCAAAAACTTTTAGGGCAGTTAGCAGATGCAGGAAATACAACAACGCTAGCTCATTATCAGAAATTACTTGAATCTGCTTTTTTAATACAGGGACTGCAAAAATGGTCTGGAGGTGCTTTGAGAAGGAGAAGCTCTAGCCCCAAATGGATACCTCTCAATACTGCTCTTATGACAGCATTATCTGACAAGAATTTTAAAGAATGGCATAGTGATAAGGGAGCGTGGGGAAGATTGGTTGAGACTGCTGTAGGTGCATATATTGTCAGTGAAGCTATAAAATGCAATCTAGGTGTTTATTATTGGAGAAAAGGGCATTATGAGGTTGATTTTATTATCTGTAGAGGCAATGATATTATTGCTATAGAAGTCAAAAGCAGTAAGAAAAAAGATACCTCTCTTTCAGGGCTATTAATTTTTACAAAAAAGTATAACGTTAAAAGAATTTTAGTAACAGGAAGCCCAGAAGTACCTATAGAAGAATTTCTAGATACTCCTATTGTTGATTGGTTTAAGTAGAAAATAGGATATATGCTCCTATTTTAGGATCTTCTCTTTCTGAGGTGAGAAGGAAGGACCTTTAATTCTTCCCTGTATTTAGCAATAGTACGCCTCGCTACATTTATCCCTTCATCTTTTAATATAGATACGATCGCAGAATCGCTTAGAGGTTTATCAGGGCTTTCTTTTTCTATGAACATAGCTACTTTATTCTTTACTGTATCAGTAGAGATAGCCTCTCCACCAGCCTCGACACTAGTCTTATACGCTCCATTAAAGAAATAACTGAGCTCAAATATCCCAAATGGAGTCTGAATATATTTATTATTCACTACTCTGCTGATGGTGGATTCATTTCGTCCTACTTTATCAGCTACTTCTTTCATGGTGAGAGGTTTCAGATGCCCCCTTCCATGTTCAAAGAATTCTTTTTGGCTGTCAAGTATGCATCTAGCCACACGCATTATGGTCTCCTGCCTCTGGCCGACAGCTTTTACTAACCACCTAGCAGAGTCTATTCTTTCTTTAAGGTAATCTTTTACTTCTTTGGAAGAAGATGGTTTGCTTAATAGGTCTCTATAGAGGGCGCTGATCTTTAGGACCGGAAGTTTTTTATTGTTTATGATTATCTCGTAGTCATCGCCCTTTTTTTCCACTAATATATCAGGAAGGACCCTTCTATTTTCTGTCTTAGAGAATGACCTGCCAGGCTTCGACTCTAAAGATGATATTTCTTTTAGCGCTAGCCTGACAGAATCAGGAGATATCTTTAAAGACTTGGCAATTGATTCTATTTTATTCTTAGCCAGCTCCATCAGGAACTTATCCACTATTTTATAAGCCAGGGAATCTTCCCTGCCTTTTAGCCTTAACTGGATCTCCAAGCAGTCTTTTAGATTAATAGCTCCTATGCCAAGGGGTTCGAATGTCTGTATGAGGGAGAGGATGTCTTCTACGTCTTCTACATTTACTTCCAGCGATAGCGCTACTTCGTCTATAGAGCTTTGGAAATAACCATTCTCATCAATATTACCTATAATATACTCGCCTATTTTTTTCTTAATTGGTTCAAGGGTAAGCATTCCTAGTTGTCTCAATAGGAATTCCTGGAGAGAAGGCTGCTTTATGATAAGACTCTCAAGATAGTTCTGTTTACTGCGCATATCTTCATGGCTGACTCCTGAATTATAATAATCTTCGTAACTATCTTTTTCTCTTCGACTTGACTCTACTATCTTTTCAATTTCCTCATCTCTATCCAGGCGATCATCTTCCAGAGTAGGGTTTTCTTCTATTTCCTGGCTCAGATAGTTCTTAAGCTCTAGTATGGGTAGCTGCAGTATATGTATAGACTGCCTCATCTGGGGCGTAAGAGCCATCTTTTGGACTTGTTTTTGGGTTAAATTTTGCTTCATAGCCATACATATATAATACCCTAAAATAGGGGTTTTTCAACATATATCAGGCTTATGGTGATGTACACTTTAGCGTACATCACCCACCAGCCAGTTGACTCATTAATAAATGTTACCCGGTAGTACTAAATGAAGGTATCGTTGACTCATTAATCATGTTACTCATAAGAGGGTTTGGTGTTCCCAGTTGACTCATTAATAAATGTTACCCGGTAGTACTAAATGAAGGTATCGTTGACTCATTAATCATGTTACTCATAAGAGGGTTTGGTGTT
>JBDRCN010000051.1:0-102618 GCA_043821705.1 Candidatus Omnitrophota bacterium | reverse complement strand
AAAAAACACCTGGCCGGTTCTTTTTTTCTCTCTTAGGATAGCTTGTTTTATTAGATCAGGGTTATATTCTGACACAAGTATTTCTACAGGGAGCCTGTTTTGAGGAGGAGTTTCTATTATAGACATATCTTTTATGTCCATTAGAGACATATATAGAGTCCTTGGGATAGGTGTAGCAGTAAGGGTAAGGATATCTACTAAAGTACGCAGTCTTTTTAGTTTTTCTTTGTCTTTGACGCCAAATCTCTGCTCCTCATCTATGACTACAAGCCCTAGGTCTTTAAACTTTATACTGTTTCTAAGTATAACGTGTGTGCCTATCACTACATCCACGCTTCCTTTTCCAATGTCTTCTATTACAGTATTGATCTCATATCTAGTCCTAAAGCGACACAAAAGTTCTACTCTTATAGGAAAATCCTTCATCCTATTTTTAAATGTTATATAGTGTTGTTCTGCGAGGAGCGTTGTAGGTACAAGCATTACAACTTGCTTATTGTCCATCACTGCTTTAAATATCCCGCGCAGTGCTACTTCTGTCTTGCCATAACCAACATCGCCGCATAAAAGCCTGTCCATGGGCCGCTTTGATTCCATGTCATCTTTTAGCTCTTTGCAGGAACGAAGCTGGTCAGGTGTCTCTTCATAGGGGAAATCTTTCTCGAACTTTTGCTGCCAGTCAGTATCCTTGGAAAACTTAAACCCATCGAGTTTAGAACGAATAGCATCTACCTTTAATAGATCGAATGCCATGGAGTAGACACCCTCTTTAACTCGATCTTTTGTCTTTTGCCATGTTTTTCCGCCTAATTTATAAAGACGGGGAGGTTTTTTGTCAAATCCCAGATATTTTTGGATAAGATGCATCTCTTCAATAGGCACATACAGCTTATCTTTGTTCAGGTATTCGATCACAATGTGGTCAACCTGTTCTCCTTTGAAATCTATTTTCTCAAAACCCTTGAACTTTCCTATGCCATGGTCAATATGGACTACATAATCGTTCATCCTGATATCAACAAATGATTCAAGAGGTGTTTTTACTCCTTGCTCGAACTTTTTTATTTTTTTCTTTGGATAGAGCCCTAACTTAGGAAGGATGATGACCATTGCGTGTTCTTCAATAGTATCATTGGAGAGAATACTGTAGCTTTTGATACTTTCTACTTTGTTTCCAGAAAGCTCTATTCTTACTGGGCCTTCGTATGTGGGTGGAAAGATATCGATGACACCTCCGCGCATGCTGAAATCCCCTGCCTCGGAGATCCTTTTGCATCTTTCATAGCCATAGCCAACAAGAGACTTGGCTAGCTCATCGTAACCTATATCTTCTCCTTTATAGATCTTTATGGAATCAAACACTTTTACATCTTTTCTGGGACGCTTACGCCTAAAAGACATAGACCGCTCAGGATAACACTTTTTAAAGCTGTGACAAGAGTTATTCTAGCGCTAGTAAGGGAAGTGTCTTCAGTCACTATTCTATGAGAATCATAGTATGAATGGAAGAGACTGGAGAGTTCTTGCAGGTATGAGAGCAGCGTGTAAGGCTCTAGATTGCGAGCACTTGATTCTATTGCCTTAGGATATTGCATGAGTTTTTTTATCAGGTCTATCTCCCCTTCTTCATTTAGAGAAGAAAGACTTTTTAGGTCAGGTTTTTTATTCCCTGAAAAACTAAGAACACTCGATATCCTTGCATGAGCATATTGGATGTAATATACAGGATTGTCCATGCTCTTTGATTTAGCCAATTCCAGATCAAAGTCCAAATGGCTATCAGTCTTACGCATAATAAAAAAGAACCTTCCAGCATCTTTACCTACTTCATCTATTACTTCTCTAAGCGTAATAAACTCACCCTCTCTGGTAGACATCCTTACTGGTTTTTTGTCCCTAAATAGTGTCACAAGTTGACATATAAGAATAGATAGATTTTCTTTATTAAAACCTAGGGCTTCACAAGCTGCCTTTATGCGGTTCACATAACCATGATGATCTGGTCCCCAGATATTTATGACCTTAGAGTAACCTTTTTCAAACTTATCTCTGTGATAAGCAATATCAGGGGCCAGGTACGTGTAAGTTCCATCACTTTTTATGACAACCCTGTCTTTATCATCTCCGAGACTAGTAGACCTGAACCATGTTGCGCCATCTTGCTTGTATATATGGCCTTTTTCTTCTAATGCCTTGAGCGCTTTTTCAACCTTACCCGAAGACATGAGTTTCTTTTGACTGTACCAGACATCAAACTCCACACCAAAATCCTCTAGATCTTTTTTTATAGAGCTCATCAACTCATCATATGCAAATTTAAAAAAATCCTCGTCTGTTAAATCGTTCCTATCTCCCACCTTTAGCCTTAGATTGCTGGCTGTCTCAGTTATATAATGTCCTTTATATCCGTTTTCAGGAAATGTAGAATTTTCAAACCTGGCTCTTATTGATTTGGCAAGCGTATTCATCTGAACACCCTCGTCATTTATATAATACTCACGCACTACTTTATAATCGCAATGTTCCAATATCTTTGCAAGGCTGTCTCCTACAGCAGCTTGCCTGCCGTGGGCTATTGTCAATGGTCCTGTAGGATTAGCGCTGACAAACTCTATCTGTATCTTTTCGCCTTTACCAAAATCAAGCCTTCCATATTTATCTTTTTTAGATATTATCTCTAGAAGCTCTTCCTTTGCTGCATCTTTAGTTATGTAGAAATTTATAAAACCTGGCTTCGCTAACTCTACCTTTTCAATAAGAGCCTCAAGCCTGGCTTTTTTTATAAAGATATTTATCTCTTCGATAAGTAACGATGCGATCTGGAAAGGAGGTTTCTTTATGATCTTTGTCAGGCGCATTGCTATATTAGTAGAATAATCCCCGAACTTCTTATCTTTTGGGTTCTCAAGATAGATATTAGAGTATACAGACTTATCTACGTCTTGGATTTTATTTTTAAGAGAGGTCTTTATGACATCTATTAATTTTTCTTCTATTTTTGACATATTAATATTTGGATTTTTTTCTTTTTTTCTTGGAAAGGAGTTTTAAAAATATCTTTACGATCTTGGGGTCATATTGTTTGCCAGAAAGGCTCAAGAGTTCTCTTTTTGCCTTTTGGATAGACATGGATTTTCTGTAAGGCCTGTCTGACACCATGGATTCAAATGAATCAGCTACTGCCAGGATCCTTGCGCCTAAAGGGATAGATTTTTTCTTAAGGCCTCCAGGATATCCTTTCCCATCGTACCTTTCGTGGTGGCGTAATATTATTGGAGAAAGATCACTTAAGAAACCTATCTGCTTTACGATACCTGAACCAAGTGAAGGATGCATGCTCATAAGCTTCCATTCTTCTTTATTTAGCTGGGAAGGCTTTCTTAATAGGCCTACATCTATACCTATCTTACCTATATCATGAAGCAGGCTCGCATACTTTAGAACCTCTTTATCGTGGTCTGAGAACTTAAGCTCTTCAGCCATCTTTATGCAGTCCTCCATGACGCGTTCAGAATGGCCGTATGTATGAGAATCTTTAGCATCAATAATGTTTGATAAGGTCTTTATTGTATTTAGATATCCTACCTGGGCATGTTCAAAGAGTTTTGCATTTTCGATCGCTATGGCTGCCTGAGAAGCAAACATTGACAGAAGCTTTAGGTCATCTTTTGAATAGATGTAAGGTTTCTTATTGTATATGCTCAAGACTCCTATGGTCCTGGTTTTTTGTATAAGAGGGACTGTCACTAAAGATCTGAGGCCTTTTTGTTTGGCTAGATGAGGGTATTTATAATGCCTTTCTTTCAGCAGGTCATTGATGACGCAAGGTTTTCCGCTCTTGACTACTCTACCTGCAATGCTTTCACCCAACTTAAGATTTTTCTTTATCTTGTAGGAATTATTATTAAGCCCGTACACACACTTAAGTACAAGTTTTTGTTTGTCATCATCGAGCAGCCTTAGAGAGCAGGATGTGACATTCATTATGTTCTTTACTTTTCTCGTGATCAACTTTAAGACTTCGTCTTCTTTGAGAGTAGAGCTGATGGATTTCACTACTTCATAAAGTGCAGATAGTTCTCTTATTTTCTTTTGGAGGTCTTTTTCGAGCGTTTTGTTTTTTTTCTTTGACATATTCTTACCCTTCGCGCATCGCTCCATAAGCTTTCAAGATTATAGAAGCTTCTCAGTTCGTCAGTAAAGACATGCATAATAACATCAAAGGCATCCAAAAGTATCCATTTCGCCTCTTTATAACCCTCTGTACCAGAAATAGATAATTTTTTCTTTAGGAGGCCTTCTTCGACAGTATCAACGATCGTCTGAGCTCTTTTGGAGGAGCTCGCAGAAGCAATTATAAAAAAGTTCGTGATATTGGAGATCTTCCTTACATCCAATATCACGACACCTTCGGCTTTTTTAGATATAGCTAGATCTGCTATAAAAAGCGCTTTTTCTTTAGAATTCACGTATTATGCCAGTATAGATTTACTTGTTGCCAAGAATACAGAACATTTTAGTTCCACAAGAAACGCATGTGCCTTTCATTGCTTTTCTCTTGTTCTTCATTGTTACTTCTTTTGCATCCTTCATTTCGCTCTTAGCTTTGCATTTTACACAATAACCTTGTCCCATTTCAATACCTCCCTTAGTTTAATTGTATTAAATTTAACATACTATAAAGCAAAAGTCAAATAATTAATCACAAAATGTACGGTCAACGGGTCCTGGCCGAGATTCACCCCGCAAGTGCTCGCGAAGTGCCTGCGCGCTTGCAGGGACCCCAATCTCGGCCACCCGCTGACTATTTTTCTATTTATTAAAAATTTAAGTTTTAACGATGCTGCTCAAACAAGCCAAGCCATCCACTGATAGCTACTATAACCAAACCTAGACTGAGAGCCTTTGGCGCATCAGGAACATAGCGGCATCCTGTGATATTTAAGCATGAAGTGTTCAAGGCTTTAGAGCAAGATCGAGCCTAATTAAAGGCGAAAGCTTTATTCGGAGAGCGAGCTCTAAACCGTAGAACACAGCTGCGGTGTTCCAGCGCCAAAGGTCACAGGCTAGGTTTGGGTTAGCGTAACTTATATAAGGAGTTATTGGTTATATAGGAGCGTACTGATTTTGGAACAAATTTAGCTATAGAAAGGGTCTTTTTGAAGCGTTTTCGGAGCTCTGTAGATGATATGTCTTTAGCCTTGATATCAAGCGCTATGAAGCCTTTTGGCAGGCCTTTTAGGCTGTGACCAGGACGCTTTACTATTATAAAGGTACAGAGTTTGAGCATCTTTCCCAGGGCTTTCCAGATCTTAAGCACCTTGAGAGAATCAGAACCAGTTATAAAATAGAGCTCAGCATTTTTATATTTTTTTCTAAGCTGTCTTATAGTGTCTATAGAATAAGACTTTCCTTTTCTATTTAACTCTATGCATGACACGGAAAACTTCTTATTGCCTTTTAGGGCAAATTTAAGCATGTTATATCTGTGTCTTGCGCTGGTGACTGAGGATCCTTTTTTGTGCGGAGGGATATAGGTAGGGATGAAGATTATCTTATCGAGTGAGAGTTTTTTTAGAACTTTTTTAGCAAGATACAGATGACCATTATGAACTGGATCAAATGTACCGCCTAACACACCTATTTTTATTTGTTTATTCATAAGATTTTTACATGAAGGTTGCTAGGGTTTGAGGCACAATTAGAAAAAATTTGGCACTCCGGAATATTTAACATTAGCGTGCAAGGATTTAGAGTGAAGTTCGAACCTAGCTAAAGGCGAAAGCGCGATTTGTAGAACTAGCTCTAAACCGTAGCACGCGGCAAATTTTTTCGTGCCGAATAACCCTGGCAGCCTTCATGTTAATACTTTACCATTGAATAGACTGGAAAATCTTTTAGCTTATCTCGGCCATTCAGGTCAGCTAACTCTATGATAAAGGCGATCTCCACTATATCGCCTTTTAATTTCTGGATAAGACCTGTCACTGCAGCTGCTGTACCACCTGTAGCTAGAAGGTCGTCTATTAAGAGTACCTTAGCGCCTGGCTTAATAGCATCTTCATGTACTTCCAGGGTGTCTTCCCCGTATTCCAATGAATATGTAGCGCTTATGGTCTTGGCAGGGAGCTTGCCTTTTTTTTCTTACAGGCACAAATGAAGCGCCTAGTTTATACGCAAGTGCCCCTCCAAAAATAAACCCTCTTGATTCTATAGCTAGCACAGCGTCTATTTTTTTATCTTTGTAACGCTCTACCAAGATATCTATTACTTTTTTAAGTTTTTCTGGGTTACCTATGAGAGTGGTGATATCTCTGAAAAGAATGCCTTTTTTGGGAAAATCCGGGATACTTCGTATATATTTCTTTAGATCATTCATTAATCACCTCCAAATAATGAAGTTGTCAGTTTTTAGTTGTTAGTTGTTAGAAAAAATATCTAAAAACTAAAATCTAAAAACTAACAACTGATCAATACTCTCCCATCTCTCCGCTTTGCTCTATTATGTAGACCCTTAATTTTTCTAAAGCAGCGCTTTCTATCTGTCTCACTCTTTCTCTAGTTATCCCGAAGCATTTCGCAGTATCGCCCAGCGTATGAGTTGTCCCGTCACTAAGGCCGAACCTCATGTCCAGGATCTTCTTTTCTCTTTCGTTCATATGTTCCAGTAGGCCATCTACTCTCTCTCTTCTTAAAGCATCAATGATATTGTCCATCGGGGAAGAACTCGAAGAATCTTCTATCAAGTCCATGAATTGGCCGGATCCATCATCACCTATAGGAGCATCTAAAGATGAGATCTTTGTTGCGACCTCGCTTATCTCTCTCACCTTTTTGATAGAAACCCTCATTTTTTTAGCGATCTCTTTTGATTTAGGTTTTCTGCCATATTTCTGAGTAAGCTGTTCGGTTATCCTCTTCCATCTATTTATGATCTCTGTCATATAGACTGGGATCCTGATCGTCTTTCCTTGATTTGCAATAGCTCTGGTTATGTATTGCTTGATCCACCACGCTGCGTAAGTAGAAAACCTATACCCCTTATTAGGATTGAATTTTTTAACTGCCTTTATAAGGCCTAGATTTCCTTCTTCTATCAGGTCCATCATTGGAACGCCTAGCTTTGAATAACGTTTTGCAATGTTGATCACGAGGCGCAGATTTGACTGGATCATCTTTTTGCGAGCCTTACCATCTCCTCGCCTAGATCTTCTGGAAAGAGATTTTTCCTGGTCAGGCGTTAAAAGAGGGATATCTTTTATAGCCTTTAAATAGAGTTTGATAGAATCCATTATTACTCCTATTTATTTCCCGTTCTTTAAAGCTGCTTGTGCTGCTGCGAGCCTGGCAATAGGCACTCTAAAAGGTGAACAGCTTACATAGTTTAATCCTGCTTTATAACAGAATTCAACGCTTCTAGGTTCACCGCCATGTTCCCCGCATATACCACATTTTAGGTTCTTCCTGGTCTTTCTGCCTAGAGCTACAGCTGTTTTAATCAACGACCCTACGCCTTCCTGGTCAATTGTCTGAAATGGATCATCTGGCAGCATCTTCTTCTCGATATATTCCGGCAAGAAAACACCAGCATCATCCCTTGAATAACCAAATGTCATTTGTGTAAGATCGTTTGTGCCAAATGAGAAGAACTCAGCTTTAAGAGCTACCTTGTCAGCTGTTAAAGCTGCGCGAGGGATCTCTATCATAGTGCCCACCAGATAGTTGATCTTTTTCTTGCTTCTCTTTAGGATCTTATCTGCTGTCTCTCTTACTATTGCTTCTAGAAATTCAAATTCTTCTTTTGTGCCAATAAGAGGTATCATGATCTCTGGCAGAACCTTTATGCCTTTCTTGGTCATATTGCATGCTGCTTCGATTATAGCCGTAGTCTGCATCACGCAAAGTTCAGGATAAGTGATGCTAAGCCTGCAACCACGATGTCCCAACATAGGGTTCATCTCGTGTAGATTGTTTACAAGCTCCTTGACCTTAGACACATCTATGTTCATGCGCTTTGCCATTTCTTGCATGCCGCTTTCATCGCTAGGCAGAAATTCATGTAAAGGCGGATCCAAAAGCCTTATTGTCACTGGCAAGCCATCCATTTCCTTAAAAATACCTTCAAAATCCTTACGTTGGTAAGGCAGGAGTTTCTTAAGTGCCTCTTCTCTTGCAACTTTACTCTGAGCTAGGATAAATTCACGTACAGCCCATATCCTTTCACCTTCAAAGAACATGTGCTCTGTCCTGGTCAAGCCTATACCTTCAGCACCAAGCTTCCTTGCAGCCATTGTATCTTTAGGTGTGTCAGAATTTGTGCGGACATTTATTGTCCTGTATTGGTCTGCCCAGCTCATTATCTGCATAAACATCTTATAGATCGGGTCTTTCTTTGATTTTTTATTGTCTTCCACGACTCCGGATATCACAGGGCTAGAACTAGTTTTTATATGCCCCAGCATCACTTCGCCAGTAGAGCCATCCAGGGATATCCAATCCCCTTCCTTTATTATAGTATCGCTCACACGCATCTCTTTTTTAACATAATCAATATTTAAGGCACTGCATCCTGCGATACAGCATTTTCCCCAGCCTCTAGCTACAACTGCTGCATGAGAGGTCATTCCTCCAGTAGAGGTCAATATCCCTACTGCTGCATCCATTCCAGCTACATCCTCAGGAGAAGTCTCTTGTCTTACAAGGATCACTGTCTTGCCGTTCTTTTTCCAAGCTTCAGCATCCTTAGCAGTAAAGACTACTTGTCCAGAAGCTGCTCCAGGCCCTGCTGGCAAGCCTTTTGCTATTTTTTTAGCGGTTTGTTTTGCTTTCAGGTCAAAGATCGGAAAAAGAAGTTGGTTTAACTGGTCCCCTTCGATCCTCATAAGAGCTGTCTTAGGAGTGATCATCTTTTCTTTTACCATGTCATAAGCTATTTTTACTGCTGCCAGGCCTGTTCTCTTGCCAGTGCGAGTCTGCAACATGTAAAGCTTGCCTTCCTGAATAGTAAATTCTATATCCTGGATATCTTTATAATGTTTTTCAAGCTTTGTGCGTATAGCATCGAGTTCTTTATACACTTTTGGCATTTCTTTTTTAAGATCACTAATAGGTTCAGGTGTCCTGATGCCAGCTACAACATCTTCTCCCTGAGCATTTATTAAGAACTCTCCGAAGAATGCGGGGTCCCCATTGGAAGGGTTTCTAGTAAAAGCTACTCCTGTGCCTGAAGTATTTCCCATGTTACCAAATACCATAGCCTGTACATTTACAGCTGTCCCTAGAAGGCCCGTGATCCTGTTTATCCTTCTATAGATCACTGCTCTTTCAGTGTTCCATGAGCCAAAAACAGCGTTTATGGTCAGCATAAGCTGTTTTTTAGCATCAGTAGGAAAACCTTCCTTTGTATGCTTTTCATAGACTATTTTGTATTCACTGACCAGCTCTTTTAATTGAAGAGCAGTAAGTTCATTGTCTGATTTCACCCCGTACTTCTTTTTAATAGCAGCCATCTTTTCCTCGAAATGCTCGTGATCGACTCCCATTACCACATCACCGAACATATCGATAAATCTCCTGTAAGCATCCCAAGCAAGTCTTTCGTTCGATGTCTTCTTAGCTAGTCCTTCCACTGCTTCATCATTTAAGCCTAGGTTCAGGACTGTATTCATCATACCAGGCATTGATGCAGCAGCTCCGCTTCTGACAGACACTAGAAGAGGATTATCTCTATCCCCTAACTTAGCGCCCATTGCTTTTTCTAGCTTAGTGATGTTTAGATCTATCTGTTTCTGTAAATCAGGTGGGTATTTTTTCCCATGCTTATAATAATAATCACAAACAGCTGTAGATACAGTGAATCCAGGTGGAACAGGAACTCCTATATTAGTCATCTCTGCTAGATTAGCGCCTTTGCCTCCTAGAAGAGCTTTCATCTTTGTATTACCTTCGGCCTTGCCTTTCCCAAAGAAGTAAACCATCTTGCTCATCTTAAAATTCCTTTCTGTAGTTTAAAAATCAAAATGCAAAAATCAAAATTACAATTCAAAATTCAAAAACTAGATTAAAATACCTGTCTTTTGTCTTACTGTTTATGTTTTAATCTTTGATTTTTTATTTTACTACGATCTGCGGTAATTTTGCTAGATCCGCTATTTTTTCCGAGTAAAGCCTATTTATAGCTTTCATGATAGAAAGCCTATTAAGCCTTACTTTTTCATCCTCAACATTCACCATTACATTATCAAAAAAATCATGGAGCACTTTATAGAATGTCTCTGCATAGACCTTTGTAGAATCTATATATTTTTCTTTCTTTATAAGGCCTTCTATTCGTTCTTTTGAGCTATTGTAAGCCTTCCACACATCTTCTTCTAAGCTTTCCTTAAATAAAGACGTATCTACTGCTGGGATATGGTCTTTTTTAGCTCCTTTTAAAATATTGCTGGTCCTCTCTACTACTTTTGCAGCTTGAGAAAAATAGACCTCATCTTTGATGGACACAAGACCCTCGAGCCTCTTAAAGACATTCGCTACATCAGAGACCCCGCAAGCTAACACTGCTTTTTTTAACTCGATAGGCCTGACATCATCCATCAGGAACTCTATTCTTTCTTTGAGATAATCTAAGACCTGTTTCTTGAATTCTGATGTCTCAACTCTTAATTTGTCTCCGTAAAGTTCTATTGACTTATCAAGCAGCTTTTCCAGGTCGATATTGATGGATTTTTCTTTTAAGATCTTTATAATACCCAGGGAGTTCCTTCTTACTCCATAAGGATCAAAGCTCCCGCTGATGTTTTTTATAGCCATTCCCAAAAAACCTACTATATTATCCATCTTGTCGCTCAGCGCTAAGATGGATCCTTCTAGAGTAGACGGCAAACTGTCATCCGCACCTTGAGGCAGGTAATGGTCTCTTATAGCTAAGGAGACTTCTTTTTTCTCCTTATCTTTAAGGGCATAAACACTGCCCATTATTCCCTGAAGACTTGGAAATTCTCCTACCATATGAGTGACTAGGTCTACTTTACAGATATCCGCTGCTCTAGTAATATTTTTTTTCAAAGAACCCTCCAGGCCTATTTCGCTGGAGATAAATAAAGAGATATTCTTCAGGCGTTCTGTTTTTTCGAACATATTACCTAATCCTTTTTGAAAAATCAAGTCTTTTAATTGGGTCTTCTTATCAATAAGAAGTTTTTTAGCATCCTCGACGAAGAAAAAGAGTGAATCTTTTAATTTTGCTTCCAAAATAAATTCATAGTTTCTTTTTATTGCGTTTAGATCACGTTTTTTTCCATCTTCTATTACTGCGATGAATTTATTTATGAGTTTTCCTTTTTTCAACACCGGAAATATCCTCTGGTGTTTTGCCATACTCGCCCTAAGAACATCCTGAGGCAACTCCAAAAACTTTTTACTGAACTCCCCTGTGAAGACTTTTGGAGAATTCACTAAAAAATTCACTTCTTTTAAAAGGGCCTGATCTATGGCCATGTCCGCTTTTAATTTTAAAAGGCACTTTTCTATCTCTTTTGATATCTTTTCTTTTCTCTTGGAAATATTAGCGATGCAGTTCCTCTTGGCTGGCTTTTTTGATTGAGGAATATCCCCTATTTTCACAGAAACATTTTCACTGCCAAACAAGACCACGATCGATTCTATTGGACGAGCAAATCTCACTCCAGAATCATCCCACTTCATGGTCTTTGGAAAATGTAGATTCTTTATTATATTAGGTATGATCTCTTTTAAGATGTCTTTCGTGTTGCGGGCTTTTTCTTTCTTCTCTACTACTATATACTCACCCCTTGGGGTGTTTTTTATTTTTAGGTCATCTGGCCTTACTCCTAATTTATTTGCGAATCCCAGTGCCTGCTTGGTAAATTTTCCAGAATCATCAAATGCGATCCTCTTGGGCGGGCCTAATATCTCTTCCTGGGCTTCTTTTTGTTTAACAGCAAGTTCTATGCTAAAAGATAAGTTATTCTTGGTGCCTAAGTCCCCTATGATGCTTGCAGGATCATTATCTATAGAGAATCTCTCAAATTCTTTCATAAAACTAGCTTTCATGCTTTCTAAGGCTGGTACTACATAGCTAGCAGGAAGCTCTTCAGTAATGATCTCTAGTAGGAATCTTTTCATAATTTGTTTAAATAATTTTCAGCACATTTTTTAGCAAGGGACCTGATCCTTCCTATATAGCGCGGCCTTTCGCTTTGACTGACAGCACCCCTTGCATCAAGCACATTAAATGCATGCGATGCTTTTAATACAAAGCTATATGCTGGGTAAAGAAGGTCCTTGGCTAAAAGCGCCTTTGCTTCTTTTTCAAAAGACTCAAAAAGATTAAGATACATGTCAATGTTTGCTTCTTCGAAATTATATCTAGAGCCCTGTATCTCTTGCTCTTTATGCAGGTCCCCATAACTAAATCTTGGCTTTGACTCCGACTGCCAATCAAGGTCGTATATGTTAAACTTTTTCTGGATGAACATACATATACGTTCAAGACCATAAGTTATCTCACAGGGAACAAAGTCTAGTTCTATGCCTCCTATAGCTTGAAAATATGTAAACTGCGTTATCTCTAGGCTATCCAACCATACTTCCCATCCTAAGCCAGAAGCTCCTAATGTCGGGGATTCCCAGTCATCTTCAACAAATCTTATCTCATGTTTATCTATGTCTACGCCCAATGCCTTCAAGCTATCCAAATATATATTTTTAATATCTCTAGGGCTTGGTTTGATAAGGACCTGATATTGGTAATAATACTGCATTCTTAAAGGATTATCAGCATATCTCCCGTCTGTCGGACGCCTAGAGGCCTGCACATAAGCTGTCCTCCACTTATCAGTTCCAAGGGATTTAAAAAATGTTGCTGGATGAAACGTGCCAGCACCTACCTCAGTATCAAGGCCTTCCAAAAGCACGCATCCTTTTTTCTTCCAAAAATCATTTAGCTTATCTACTACATCAATAAAGGAAAGTTTTTTCATGACATTACCCCTCTATCATCTTTAGGGTTTTAAGTGGCCTATGAATATTATTCGTTATTATCTCCTTAGTGATCGTGCTTATCTCTTTTTCAATGTCACGGCTCAATTTTATCTTTGCTGATGTAAGCCAAGACTCGTTCTCATAGCAGAGAAGCGTGGACATTGCTCCTTTTGAGACATTTTTATCTTCGCTGCCAGCCCAAAGCCCGATACATTTTAAAAGATTTATCTCAAAAAGCCTTGCAATGGACCTGGGCTCTTTTTTTTCATCCAAAGATGTTATGGCTTTTAGCAAGCTTTCAAAGATAGCTTCGTCCTTTTCCCCAGGCTCAGTAAACATATCCACCAACTCTAATATATAGTACGCGATGGATAGCCTATCCCAATCTTTCAGTATATTTAAAAAGAGCTTCTCAGCCTCGCACTGTGATATTGTAAAAATATCTCTTTTGCTTTCATAAAATACCACGTTATCCAGGCTAAAGAAAAGCGGCTTGGTAGTATTTCTAGCCCTGGATCCTCTTGCGCCCTTTAATATACCATGTATCTTACCAAAATCCCTTGTATAAAAACTCAGGATAAGGCTCGTTTCCCTCAGGTCCCTTTTTTTAAGCAGTAGCGCCTCTGTCTTTTGAATAGCCATTGTGATTCTTTGGGAATACAGCTCCTCCTGAAATGATCATCTTCATAGCCTCTGGAATAGACATGCCTAAGGACATAACTTCTTCCTTAGGCACGAGGACCAGCATACCTGAAGTAGGGTTTGGGGTTGTCGGGACAAATACATTTATGATATTCTCTTTTGTCTTTTCCTGGACCTCTCCCATAGGCTCTGATACTACAAATCCTAGCTGATAAAGGCCTTTTCTTGGATATTCTATCAATACTGCTCGTTTAAATATAGTGTTCTTCTGTATAAAAAACGCTAATGATATCTCTTTTATGGTCCTATAGACAGTACTTATCATAGGTACTCTATAGAGGATCTTTTCACCAAATCCAAATATGTTCCTGATAAGTATTATTCTGGCAGCAAACCCTATCAGCACTAAAAGAATAAGTACTAAGAAGAATATTGCTATCTTGCTAAGCACTTCTATGTTCTCTATGGGCAGCCATCTATTTAGAAAGCCTGCAATAGGGTCTAATAATAAAAAATTTAGTTTTTGAATAATAAAATAAAACACCCAGAAGGTAAGCACTGCTGGTATGACTATCAAAGAACCTGTTAAAAAATTTGCCCTTAGTTTAGATTACATATCTAACTCCTTAATAATTGATAAAGAAAGATGGTCACTGTCACGCCTAAAACTGCTCCTATAAAGACTTCTAGCGGAGAATGGACTTTGTCCCTTATCCTGCTTCTAGCTATTAAAAATGCTAAGATGAACACAAGAAAGATCACCAGTCTATATGGGTATAAAAGCGACATTATTACCCATATAGAGAATGCTACTGCACTATGTCCGCTTGGCATACCCCCTCTAAAAGGAGTACCGCTATGAAGAAATATCTTGCTTAAAACTACTAATGCTAAAATTGCAAGAAGGATTATAAATGTGATATGCCAACTTGATTCTCTTATCTTTAGGATATTCTGTTCTATCCTAAAACCCATTCTGCTCACAAACAATATGTAGCCTATTAGTAGAGATGCTGCTGCGCTTAAGAGCACTGCGCCTGCACATATATCTTTTATTATCCTAGCTAATGGGTGAAATTCATCTTTTATCAGGTCGATCGTATGCTCGATCGCAGTATTCAACATCTCTGCAAACAGCACGAAGGCTATTGTAAGACAGAGTACGACTATTTCAATGTTTGAAAGATCCAAGAACACTCCTAAGAGGACTGCCAAAAGCCCTACTAAGAAATGAAGCCTCATGTTGCGCTGGGTCTTAAAGACATATATAAAACCCTCTATAGCTGAATTAAAACTATCGACCAACCTTCCCTGCTTCACCTTTCCTCCATAAGTTCTTTTTCTTTAAGCCTCATCTTCTTTTTATCTTTTTTGGTCCTATCATCATATCCCAATAAGTGCAGCAAACCATGGACTAAGTATAGATCTGTCTCATCCTGGACATTCTTTTTTCTTTTAATAGCCTCTCGTTTTGCAGTTTCAGTAGATATCACTACATCCCCTAATATCGGGCTAGCATCTGAGAGCCCCTCGCCTTCTCTCATGGAAAAAGCCAATACATCCGTAGAAGAATCAATGCCTAGATATTTTTGGTTTAGCCGCCTGATATAAAGATCATCCACGAACATCAGGCTCACTTCTGTAAGACCCTCTCCCATTTTCTTTAATACAGCTTCTGTAAGCTTCGTCGCCCTTCTTTTATCTATCTTTACCTTGTCCTGCAGGTCCCTGATAGCTACTTTCATTTCTTAGAATTATTTTTTGAGTTAGTGTTCATCTCTGTATCATCAGGATATTCTACTCTTGTATGGAATATCCCAGTTAATATATGAGTAAAGACTTCTGCTATTCTTTCCAGATCGCTAAGCGTAAGATCGCATTCATCCAGCTGTCCGTCGATGAATTTATTGTTTATGATCTTTCTTACCAAGCCTTTTATTCTGGAAGGCGTAGGCTCGTCCAATGTCCTAGACGCTGCCTCTACTGAGTCAGCCAATAGCACGCATGCAGCTTCTTTTGTCTGAGGCTTTGGACCTGGATACCTAAAAGATTCTTCTCCTATGTCTTCGTCCCCTTTTTTCTCCAATGCCCTCTTGAAGAAATAAAACACAAGCCCTGTGCCATGATGCTGGTTTATTATATCTTTTATCTTTCTATTTAATTTATATTCGCTTGCTAATTCTACGCCGTTCTTGACGTGCTTAGTGATGATGAGGCTGCTCATCGTAGGTGATAGTTTATCGTGATTTGAAGAACCCATCCCCTGGTTTTCGCTGAAGTATGAAGACTTATCTATTTTGCCTATATCATGAAAATAGGAGCCCACTCGAGCTAATAGAGAATTTGCTCCTATTGCTTCACATGCTGCCTCAGCAAGATTCCCCACCACTAGACTATGGTGGTACGTCCCAGGTGCTTTTATGACCATTTCTTTTAACAGAGGATGGTTTAGGTCTGATAATTCCAACAGGCTGATATCAGTCGATATCTTGAAAGCATTCTCAAAAAACGGCAAGACACCTGTCACTATAATGGCAGACATAATACCATTCGCCAGACCAAATAAGCTTTCTACTATATAGGTATTAAAATCAAGTGCCCTTATAAGCCCCATAGCTATAAAATAACTCATGTTCGCACACCCTACTGAAAGCCCAGCTTGCAAGACCTGTGAACGCCTTCTTACTCCCTTCATTGCAAATATACCTATTACGCCTCCCACAAGAGAAACCCCTGTGATATCAAGTCTGCTTCCAGATATGATACCCACGATAATACTTAAGAAACACGTGGTTATTAATGCAAGGCGGCTATTTAAAAGTATTGCTATTAACATGGATGCGACAGCTACTGGGATAAGATTGCTAGGCCAAGGGGATATTACTATTACTTTAGCTGCCATTATGGTCAATATGCAGACTGTGGCTAAAAGCACCATCTCCTTATTGCCTTTGATGATCTCTGGATCATAGATATTTATGTACATTGAAAGGAGCAACATAAAAAGACCTACCAGGATAATTACAGCAAGTATTCCGCCAAGCCTCGTGGCCTGTGAGACATTCTGCTGTATACCTTTTAGTTTGGCTATATGCTCCTTACCTATACGCTCTCCTTTGTTTATGATGAGCTCGTTCTTCTTGACCTCTATGGTCTTGTAAACAGGTTCTATCTCATTGACAATGGATTTCTTTTCTGCATCTGTAGTCTCTTTGCTATACCTGGTGTTTGCTATTAGTGTAGCGCTGATCAGGTCTCTAGCGATCTGGCGGTCTTTCTTTTCCTTAATAAGAGACATGCTTTTTTCTATTTCTTCCTTCATCTGATCCAGTAAGAGCAGGTTACTTATTTTCACAATATTCCTCTCTTTTGAATCAGTGTTCACGATAGCTATACTTTCTGTTTTTTCTCTATCAAGATAAGTAAGATCCTTGTTAGATATTATATTTTTCCCCATTACCTCATCCATCACGATAGAAGCCTTATCAACAAGTACTTTGACGTCCTTTGCTTCCATTATATTCTTGGCTAAAGGTAATGGAAAATTATAGATAGTTGCTATTCTTTCCAGTTCTTCTGATTTACTGACCTCTCTCTTTGGTTCTTCGAGGGTTTCATCTATCTTTTGTAGAGCTTCGATCTCTTTTATAAAAGAGGTTATCTTCTCGAGCGGCTTGACCTTTAATGTCGCGTCGTATATAAAAACTGGCAGCAATTCACTTATGGCCTCTTTTTTTTTCTCCTCGGTCTTCAGTATATCAATGTCCCCTTTTACACTAAATTTATATGGCGCGTATACGTCCCTAAGCGCTATATCACCTTCGCGAAAACCAGCTTCAAAAAGCCCTTTGTCCCACTGCATTATACCCACTAAAAGCAGGCATGTTATAAAAGCTATTAAAATATGCGATAAGAGGTTTGGGTTAGGAGCCCTCTTTTTCTTGTTAAGATTTTTTCTCATGACACGTCCTTGTCTTTTTCGTATGCTTCTATTATTGCCATCACCAATGGGTGCCTGACAACATCTTTGCCGCTAAAATCAATAAACTTTATATCCTTTATCCCATTAAGTATAGTGTAGGCATGGGTAAGTCCTGAATTCTCTTTTAGAGGCAGATCGCTCTGAGTAGCATCTCCTGTTATCACAGTCTTTGAATCAAAACCCAGCCTCGTAAGGAACATCTTCATCTGGTCTTTTGTAGAGTTCTGCGCCTCGTCTAGTATTATAAAAGAATCATTTAATGTCCTGCCTCGCATGTAAGCAAGGGGTGCGACCTCTATTACCCCTCTTTCTATGTAATCCTGTATCCTGCTTGGCTCCATCATATCGTACAATGCATCGTAAAGAGGTCTAAGGTAAGGCGTTACCTTTTCGTACAGATCTCCTGGTAAAAAACCAAGGCTCTCGCCTGCCTCTATCGCAGGCCTGGTCAGTATTATCCTCGAGACCAATTGTTTCTTTAGGGCGTTCACAGCCATTGCCATAGCAAGATAGGTCTTGCCAGTTCCTGCTGGGCCGCTTCCAAAGACTATGTCATACTGTCTTATTGCATCAATATATCTTTTTTGCCCCTCGGTCTTGGGAGTGATGAACTGTCTCTTAGAAGAGACCTCTATCTTATCAAGATAAATATCCTTTATGTCCATAGTTGGGTCGTTCTTAAAAGACTTGATAGAATAAGATATCTCATCCCTTTTTATAGTGCCTCCTCTACGCAAGACCTGCAGAAGTTCTTCGAAGAGCCTTGAGCATTTACTAGCAGCGCCCTTATCTCCTTTTATGACTATGCTATCATTTCTATAATTCACCTTTACATCGAAACTCGATTCAACAAGCCTCAGATTCTCGTCACATTTTCCAAATAGAACTTTTACTTCCTCGGTATTATTTACAGGTATTACTTTTTCCATTGCGTCTCGCCTGGTATTATTAATTCCATACCTGGTTTAATATTGTCAGGGCTATCCATGACAGCTCTATTAGCTTCGTATATCTTGTTCCATTGTTTTACAGTGCCATAAAACTTGTCTGATATCTTTTGCAATGTATCACCATTCTGGACAATGTATTTCTTATTTTCAATACTTGTCTTAGAGGTTCCTGTTTTGACTTCTACAATAGAAGTTGTTTTAGAAGGAGCCTCTACAGCCACTGCACTGGCAGGCCTATCTTTGGCCTCTAGCACATCTTTACTTGAGATATAACCTTTGTTTAGTTTTTCTCCTCTTTTATTCCTATCGAATCTTGATGGGAGTTCTATCTCGATATTATACATGCGTTTCGTCTTTTTTCTCTCTGTCTGAGGTAGGCTGCTAGGGTCTCCTCCGACTACCCCGCGGTTCCCAGTCAGTTCCTGGTCTACTCTTTCAGCCTCATAAGGGATGGTCCTGACAGCGCATCCCGTAATACAAAATACCATGCACAACAAAGTTACTGAAAAACATTTTTTCATATATCCTCCCTTATTTTTTTTCTAATTTTATTCCTAATTCTTTTAATTGTTTTGGGTCTACGCTAGACGGCGCTTCTGTCATAGGAGAAGATGCTCTCTGTGTTTTAGGAAAAGCAATGACCTCTCTTATGCTTTCTACTTTACACATTAAAGATAAAAGCCTGTCTAATCCAAATGCTATGCCTCCATGAGGTGGTGCACCATAACTAAAAGCCTCTAATAAAAAACCAAATCGTTCTTTTGCGTGTTCCATGTCTAGGCCTATTTTCTCGAAGATCTTCTCCTGAAGTTCTCTCTGGTGTATCCTTATGCTTCCACTTGCTATCTCGACGCCGTTTATCACTAGGTCATATGCAAGGGACCGAACCTTCTTAGGCGAAGAATCTATCAATGGGATATCTTCTTTTACAGGAGAGGTAAAAGGATGGTGCTCCATATCCCATCTCTTTTCATCCTTATTGAATTTAAATAATGGAAAATGGTACACCCATAAAAACTCAAAACCTTCCTTGTCTTTTCTTAGGTCAGGTTTGTCAGATTTATATTTTTCCATTGCCTCTTTATGGCTCAGTCTTGGAAAAGGCGTCTTGAGTTCTATTCCTAGAGTCTCCTTGAATACATATGAAAAAAGCCCCTCTGTTATGTTAAAGATATCTTCTTCATCTATAAAAGAAAGCTCCATGTCCAGTTGGGTAAATTCAGGCTGTCTGTCAGAGCGTAGGTCCTCATCTCTAAAACACTTGGCTATCTGAAAATACCTTTCAAAACCAGCTACCATTAAAAGCTGCTTGAAAAGCTGTGGAGATTGCGGGAGAGCGAAGAACTTGCCCCAGTTTAAACGCGAAGGTACTAAAAAATCTCTTGCGCCTTCCGGAGTGGACTTTGTAAGTATAGGTGTTTCAACTTCTATAAAATTCTCCTTATCAAGGAAGTCCCTCATGGCTTTACATACCTTGTGACGAAACATTATCCTCTGCTGGACCTCAGGCCTTCGTAGATCTATATATCTATATTTAAGCCTTAACTCTTCAGAGACCTCTGTCATATTATCCAGCTCGAACGGAGGCGTCTTGGAAGCATTCAATATCTCGAAGCTTTCTACTCCCAATTCTACCTCACCTGTCACGATCTTTAAATTTTCTGTTCCCTTAGGCCTCTTTTGCACAACACCTGTTGCTCTTATGACATATTCACTCCTAAGGACCTCGGCTTCTTTCATCTTAAAGAATACTATCTGCGTGATCCCACATCTATCTCTTATATCAATAAAAATAAGCTTTCCATGATCGCGCCTTTTATGCACCCAGCCAATAAGGATAGCTTTTTTTCCAATATCACTCAAAGTCAATTCCCCACATGTATGCGTACGCTTGGTCATCATTTTAATGATCCTTCTTTTTGTAATGCCTGTATTTTATCTAGAATAGTTTTTTCGTCGTACCCTACTTCTTCCTGTTCTCCAGAAGTCATGTTCTTGAATATGATCTTGTTCCTTTTTATCTCATCTTCTCCTAGAAGAATGACAAATCTTGCGTTTTGTTTCTGGGCTTTTTTCATCTGCGACTTTAAAGGCCTGTTTTCAAAATCTATTTCATAAGAAATGGCGTTATCTTTTGAAAGTTCAGAATCTCTTAGGTTGGAGACTAGCTTAAATGCCTCTTCAAATAAAGTGTCAGCTGTAGTCACGATAAAAAAATCTAAGCCATCTTTCGCTTTTACTGAAATATCTTTCATGGCCATTATGAGCCTTTCTATGCCAAAAGCAAAACCTATGGCAGGAACATCTTTTCCTCCCATCTCCTTCACTAGATCATTATACCTACCTCCCGCACATATGGCATCTTTTGCGCCCAGATCCTTTTGTGAGATCTCAAACACAGTTTTAGTGTAATAATCCAGACCTCTGACTATTTTTTTTTCCACACTAAATGCAATGTTGTTTTCTTTTAGTTTGGCCTTCACTACATCAAAATGATCCTTGCAGTCAGGACATAGCACCTCTACGGACTTGACTTTCTCTACTATCTTTTTACAATCAGGATTTTTGCAGTCAAATACCCTAAGGACATTTTTCTTAAAACGGCTATTGCACTCGCTACACAATGAACCCAGGTAAGGCTTAACTGCAGTGCGGTATTTTTCAATAAGGTCGGCCTTGTCTTTTTTGCATCCGAGACTATTTATCTTCAGTTCTATATCTTTTATGTTCAATCTTTCCAAGAACTTCACAGCCAAGGTAATGACCTCTACATCGACATACGGATTATCGGATCCAATGACCTCAGCTCCTAACTGATGGAACTGTCTCTGACGGCCTTTCTGCGGCCTCTCGCTTCTAAACATAGGGCCGATATAGAATAATTTGGAAATAAATTGATCTTGGCCTAATGAATTTTCAATATACGCTCTTACTATAGACGCAGTTGCTTCAGGTCTTAAGGCAATGGTCCTTTCACCCCTGTCTGTAAAGACATACATCTCTTTTTGTACAATGTCTGTAGCATCTCCTATGCTTCTTATAAAAAGAGATGCCTCTTCTATAACTGGGGTCCTTATCTCCTTATAGTTATATATAGAGAATATATCTCTGGCAGATTGTTCTATGAATTGCCACAGTTTAGTTTCCTGCGGAAGGATATCCTTGGTTCCTCTTAATGCTTTTAACATACACTTTTCTCCAGATTACAAGCTACCATCTAACAACTAAAAACTAGCAACTAAAAACTATTTAACCTTGGCTTTCATGATAAGCCCTGGCTTAAATATAGCTACTCGTTTTGGTTGAACAGGCACTTGCTCGCCAGTTCTAGGGTTTCTTCCCATGCGGCCTTTTCTGGATTTTGTCTTGAACACGCCGAAATTACGAAGTTCTATTGTCTCGCCTTTTTCAAGCGCTTCCACTATAGAATCAAATGTCATCTGTACTACCTTTTTGACATCTATCTGTTTTATAGCAGATTCATTGGCGATCTTGATCACTATATCTTTTTTTGTCATACGCTCCTCCTTGTTTTTTCCTATCTAGTTGAATTTCAAGGGGTAGTGTAACACGATGGGATTTTAATGTCAAGAGTTTTTGTAGGCCAAAATTTTTTATTATCAGCGGGTCCTGTCCCTACATTGCTACATTAACCAACCCTAGCCTGTAACCTTTGGCGCTGGAACACCGCGCCGTGTTCTACGGTTTAGAGCTCGTTCTCCGAATAGAGCTTTCGCCTTTAATCAGGCTCGATCTCGCTCTAAAAGCCTTGAACACTTCACACTTAAATACTGCGGGATGCCGCTATGTTCCTGATGCGCCAAAGGATCCCAGTCTAGGTTTGATATATGAAGATTTAAGTCTTACTGACAGCCTGGTGGACTGTCAGATAGATGTAGGAAATTTTCATATGATTAGTTTTTTTCGAAGGCGATGTGTTCTTGTCCGATGAGTTCTTCTATCTCTGAAACCATTTTACTCGAGGGAGTTACAAAAAGGTCCTTGTCGATCTGGATACGGTAAGAGCCATTTCTTTTTGTCGAAACATTTAAATATACAGGTATATTGCCTCTGTGTCTTTTGAGCAGGGATTTTAATTGTTCTAAAATATCATTTTCCATGCCTAATGACACTAGATTTATAGCTACAGATTTGGTAAAACGTTCTCTTGCTTCGTCAATAGGGATGATCTCTTCCACTATGATCTTTGGCCTCTCTTCTTTTAGACTCAACCGGCCTTCGATAAAAGCTGCAAAGTTTACCACAACGAACTTCGAGACTTTTTTATACGCAGCTGGGAATACAAGTGCCTCTACTAGTCCTTCGAGGTCTTCCATCATCATTATAGCCATCTTTTCGCCAGTCCTTTTAGTTATCGTGTGTTTTACCTTATATATTATCCCTCCGAAGCGTACTTTAGCACCGTCTTTTAGATTTTTTAACTGTTTAGTATTTGCACTAGAATATTCTCCGAGCATCTTGCTGTATCTTGCCAAAGGATGTCCTGTGATATAAAAGCCAAGCATATCTTTTTCAAAATTTAAAAGCTGTCCCTCTGGCCATTCTTTAATATCCGGCACTTTTTCTTCGTAATCATCATTACTAAAAAGCGTCATCTGGCCTAGGGACTTTTCTTTTTGCATAGAATTTGCTTTTTCCATAGCACCTGCGAGCATGGCCATAAGCTGCGCCCTCTTTAAACCAAACGTATCATAGGCACCGCACTTGATCAAACTCTCCAATATCTTTTTATTGACTGTCCTCGAATCTGTTCTCTCGCAGAATTCAGTAAGGGATTTGAACAGCCCTTGTTCGAGTCTTGATGCTACAATACTTTCAATAGCACCCAGCCCTACATTCTTGACCGCGCCCAACCCGAATCTTATAGCATTATTGCTCGTGATAGTAAAATTTGCGAAACTTTCATTTACATCTGGAGGCAATATCTTTATATGCATCCTCTCAGCTTCATTTATATACTGCACGATCTTATCAGTGTTATCTTTTTCACTGGTCAGCAACGCTGTCATAAATTCCACAGGATAATTCGCTTTAAGATAAGCTGTCCTATAAGATATCATAGCGTACGCTGCTGAATGGCTTTTGTTAAATCCATATCCTGCGAAATGCTCTATGAGATTAAATATTTTTTCAGCTATTCTTTTGTCTATTTTATTTTTAACAGCTCCGTCTATAAAAGCCTTTCTCTGCTGGTCCATTATCTCTGGGGTCTTTTTTCCTATAGCCCTTCTTAAAATATCTGCTTGGCTGAGAGAAAAACCAGCGAGACTGGATACGATCATCATCACCTGTTCCTGATATACTATGATCCCGTAAGTCTCTTTAAGTATTGATGCTAGAAGAGGGTGGTCATATTGCACCTCTACTTCGCCGTGTTTTCTCTTCATGAAATCATCCAACATGCCACTTCCAATAGGCCCAGGCCTATATAGAGCAAGGAGCGCTACAATGTCTTCAAACCTTTCAGATTTTAATTTTTTTAGAAGATCTCTCATGCCTGACGATTCCAGCTGGAACACTCCTGTAGTCTCTGCGCGGCTAAATAGTTTATATGTCTTTTCATCGTCTATAGGAATGCCTGTCTCGTTGAGGTCTACACCTTTTATTTTCTTGATGATCTTGATCGCTTCCTGTATGACTGTAAGAGTCCTAAGCCCGAGAAAATCCATTTTCAAAAGGCCAATCTTTTCTAGCGATGTCATTGCATATCCAGTGGAGACCTGACCATCGCTGGTCCTGAATAACGGCACATGGTTTGCCAGAGGGTCTTCGCTTATCACAACTCCTGCTGCGTGTGTAGAAGCGTGCCTTGTGAGCCCTTCCAGATGTTTTGATGTGTCGATCAATTCTTTTATGATAGGGTCTTGTTTGTATAGCGCCTTTAATTCGGGTTCTTGTTCTAACGCAAGATCGAGGGTAATATTAAGGTCCATTGGGACTAATTTTGCTATTTTGTCAACATCTGCATAGGGCACGTTCATCACTCTTCCCACATCTCTGATGACACCTCTAGCTGCCATGGTCCCAAATGTTATGATCTGCGCTACATTTTCCTGGCCATATTTGTTTATGACATACTCTATTACCTTGCCCCTGTTCTCATAGCAGAAGTCTATGTCGATATCAGGCATAGTAACCCTCTCTTCGTTCAAAAATCTTTCGAAGAGTAAATTATACTTTAATGGGTCTATATCTGTTATGCCCAGACAATAACTTATTATGCTGCCAGCTGCCGATCCTCTGCCAGGGCCTACTGCAATACCATTGTCTTTTGCATAATGCACAAAATCCCATGTTATTAAAAAATAACTAGTATATCCTGCCTTGTTGATGACACTGAGCTCGTGCTCAAATCTCTCCCTTACTTCTTTAGGTGCATTGGGGTATCTCTTCTTTAATCCTTCTTCGCATAGGTCCTTTAAATATTTTTCATGTTTGATCTCTTTCGGGACAGCATAATGAGGGAGGTATGTCTTTGAAAAATCCAGTTCCAGATTACATCTTTCAGTTATCTCTATAGTGTTCGATATTGCTTCGGGGGTTTCTTTAAAAAGCGCCTTCATCTCTTCGGGTGATTTAAAATAAAATTCTTCTGTCTGGAGCTTCATCCTTTTGGGATCTTGAAGCGTGGTCTGTGTCTGGATGCATAAAAGAGCCTCGTGCGCCTTAGCGCTTTCTTTTGTAAGATAATGCACGTCATTGGTCGCTACAAGCTTTACGCCCAGGTCTTTACTCTCTTTTATGAGGATCTTGCTTACTTTTTTTTGTTCTGGGATGAGGTTGTCTTGGATCTCAAAGTAGAAATTATCTTTTCCTAATATATCTTGGTAAGTAGAAGTAAGGGCTTTTATCTTGTCTATCTTGCCTTCCATAGCCAGCCTAGCGATCTCTCCCTTTAAGCAGCTTGACAGGCCTATCAAACCTTCTGAATATTTAGACAGGACTTCCTTGTCTATCCTGGGTTTGTAATAAAACCCTTCCATATAACCTATGGACACTAGCTTCATCAGATTTTGATAGCCAGCTTCATCTCTTACAAGAAGGATAAGATGGTTGGATGTCTCGCCCCCTGCATAGATGGTCTTGTCTAATCTACTATTAGGGGCAATGTATATCTCGCAGCCTATTATAGGTTTTACGCCGTTTTTTATACAGGTTTGATAGAATTCTATTGCGCCAAACATGTTGCCGTGGTCAGTGATAGCCAGACCAGGCATTTTCATTCGCCTAGCGCTCTCAACCAGTTTATTTATCAGGCAGGCGCCGTCCAATAAACTGTATTGCGTATGTACATGTAGATGTACAAAATCTGAGTGGAACATCTTATTTTCCCATGCCGACTCTTTGGACCCTCTGCATTAATTTCCCTTCGGTCTTTATCGATGGGGCTATTATAAGTTCTGTCAATTGCATCTCTTTTAAATTCTTTGCACCCACGTTACCCATAGATGTCATCAGAGCTCCGACAAGATTTTGTGACCCATCATCTAGCTTAGCTGGCCCAAAAAGTATCTCTTCGAGAGTACCTGTCGTATTTACGCGTATCCTAGTGCCTCTTGGTAGATTTGCATGCAGAGTTGCCATACCCCAATGATAGCCTCTTCCTGGAGCTTCCTTTGCTCTAGCAAAAGCTGAGCCTACCATTACAGCATCTGCGCCACTAGCAAAAGCTTTACAGATATCTCCTCCTGAATCCATGCCTCCATCAGTTATTACAGGCACATATTTGCCTGTTTTCTTTAAGTGAAAATCTCTTGCCTGAGCCACGTCTATTGTAGCAGTTACCTGAGGAACCCCTATACCTAAAACCCCTCTAGTGGTACAAGCTGCGCCTGGCCCAATACCTACTAAAATAGCACTTGCTCCTGCTTCCATCAGTTCTAAAGCTACAGAATAAGTCACGCAATTCCCAAGGATAACTGGTATTTTCATAGACTTTATGAATTTCTCAAAATCCACCACCTTGTATTCTTTGGAAACATGTTTTATGCTGATAACTGTAGATTGGACCACAAATATATCTGCACCTGCTTCCTGAGCGATCTTCCCATAATGTTCTGCATTCTGAGGGATAGTAGATACTGCTGCAGTTTGCTTAGCTTTTTTTATCTCCTCGATCCTCTTGATTATAAGCTTTTCCTTAACAGGTTTTAAATAAAGAGATTGCACTAGCTTGGTAGCTTCTTCGGAAGTAGCTTTCTCGATCCTACTTAGTATCTCTTCAGGGTTTTCGTATCTAGTCTGCACGCCATCTAAGTTCAGCACTGCAACTCCGCCAAGCTTACTCATCCCAATAGCAAATCTTACATCCACTACCCCATCCATAGCAGCTGCTAATATAGGAACTTTATAGGTTTTTTTACCGAGCGTCCAACTAGTGTCTGTTTCATTAGGGTTTATTGTTAAAGACCCTGGGACTAGGGCTACTTCATCAAAGCCATAACACATACGTGCTTGCTTGCCTCTTCCAATCCACATCCCCATTTTATGTACCTCCGTTTGATTTAATAGTTAATTTTTTTATGATACAGTAAAACTTGTAAAAAGTCAAGGCTGTTGTGCCAGCGGGTCCTGTCCGGGATTCACCCCGTAAGTGCTCGCGAAAAGCTGCGCGCTTACGGGGAGCCCCAATCCCGGCCACCCGCTGGTATAGTAATCTTACGATTTTTCGAATGCCAAACAGGCTGTCAGATGAAAGAGCAATATTTCAAAACTCCTCCGAAACCAGTGTAATATCCAGGACAGCTAACTTAAAAAATATTCTCCTCCATAAAGGCGTACTTTCTCTATTATTCAGAAGATTGTATCTTATGATCTTAAATAAGGTCAAAGCTTCTTTTGAGTGTTCTTTAGTGATCAGATGATTTGAAAAACTAGCTTCTAATGCATTAGTCGTCAGTTTATGCATATATTCGGATGAAGCAGCCTTATGTTTTTTTAATTCATCGTAAAGCTCCATATGACTTTGGTGGGTAGTTATGCTCAGCCCATAAAACCTCAAGCTGTTACGTAAAGACCTGTATATATCCATTACAAACTCTTTTGGATTGTCTTTAGCTTTTTTGCTCAGTACATATCTACGGATATAAGTTCTAATGAGATAGATAGCCACTAAGATATAAGGCAAAAACATAATAAGTAGCGGTACTAAGATCAGGAGGACAAGCCATATTAAAAAAGGTAGTAATAATAAAAGCAATAGAATAAGCCACCAATTTATTTTCCTCAATAACTCAGGTTCATATTCTTCCTCTTCTTCCTCGATCTTGACTGTCTCTGGCGCTACTGAAGAAGATGGTGAAGACGACTCAGAAGATGACGAGCTTGACGATGCAGAAGATGATGGCGATATAGCATCTACGGAGATAGATGGCGCGGAAGATAAGCTCGATGATGAAGACGCAGGTGATTCTGACGCAGAAATAGATGACGACGAAACGCTTGATGATGAAAGAGGTGTTGACTCTAATACGAGATCAGACGATGAAGCAGTTGATGGCTCAGAAGATGACTGAGGCGACTTATCCCTAGGCAACTTTTTTTGCATCATATCGTCAAAGTCTATCTTCTCCATTAAGTTCTCTGAGATCTTTTGAATAAAGGCGCTTGGGATCATCTTAGGTAAAAAATCCACTGAAAAATTATCCTTTTTAGGGATAAAAGGGTATAACAATGTCGCTATTAAGATGACTGATAAAAAAAGTATGACTGCCAGGCCTAGGTCATTATACACAATGGATGACCTATCTTTTCTGTCAGCCATAAAAGAATCTTTTTCCACTTTTTCACAGCGCAGGTTCATTCTCATCGTAAAAATAAATATGAAAAAGAACAATAGGACGATATGTAGGTGTTCTATATCTCTCTCCATCTTGAGAGAAGCAAATAGTATTAGCATCGTCACAGACATGATCTGTAATGTTCCATAGTCCCTTAAGCCTTTTATGTTAAAACTTTTAAGGAATGCAAACCAAGCAAGCATTAGAGAGAGTGTCCTGATGATGTCAAAAAACGTCAGGCCAGGTCTTAACATCTCTCCCATTATGAATATAAACATGACTACTGATAATATATTTATCACAGCACCTATATAACGTATCTTTATGTCTTTTATATGCCAACTTACGAAGAACCCTACTATCAAGCCCAAGAAGAGTACGTATGAAATAAAGACACCTGTAAGACTTCTGATAGAAAATATAACTAACAAAATAAGCGCTAGGTTTGACCAATGATAAAAAGAATTCTCCGTGGTATCTCTCATTTAGCCTGTAATTTCTCCTCTAGATTGTCATCTTTTGATATCCTATAGGTCTCTGCTTCTAGGTTTACCAATGTATCTTCAAACTCAGTAACATGTTTTTTTTCTGTTTCATGGATAACCCCAAAGGTCTCTACAGAAAATACGAATAATATTAATTTGATGCCTTTTATCTTATATTGGAAGAGATTGGATATCGCCTCTAAGTCATTATCTAAGACCATTGTGACAAGTGTAGATTGGTTCGGTGTAAAAAATATCGCCTCATCTAGGACATGGCTGAGTTTTAGGCCTTCTGCTGAAGTGACCATCGCAAGATATTCCAATATCCTATGCATATGAGATTCACCTTTTCCAAACGGAAGGATATCTCTTTCCTTGCTGTGCCCTATTAGCTGTATAAAGACCCCTTTATCCAAAAGATACTTTGCTATAGAGCCAGCTATCTTGACAGAATATTCTAAGGTAGAATCCCTTCCTATCCCGATATCATGATCTTTTTCGAGGTCCAAGATTATAGTGACTTCCTGCGCTGCGCTTCTTTGGAATTCTTTTGTTATAAGCTTGTTGTGTTTCGCGGTCAATGGCCAATGGATCCTGGATTTCAGGTCCCCTCTCTGGTATTCTCTTACACCAAAAAATTCGTGACTATCACCGCTTATCTTAGCTGTCTCAACTCCCATCCAGGATAAAGACGAGCTTTTAGGTTCTGGAAAAGTAAGTACATTGAATAGCTTTGGGTACACTAGGATCTTTGAAAAGACCTTGTGTTTCTTTTTGGATTCAAAGAACCCTAAAAAGTCCTGCGAAGACACTACGATGGGACCAAAATCCCATAGCCCTCTTTTATAACACTCTGTGACATAACTGATCTTCCTGGATCCCATTCCTTTTAACTTTGAAAGGAACATGGATTTTTCTGTCTGCCCTGGTGACTCGCCTTTAAAATGATCTATTATCTCCACTGAATAAGACGGAAGTATCTTTTTGCTCGATATGTCAATGCCTACGTTTATAAGGTCATCTTCGTATGCTATGTCCTGGACAGTTCTTGCGAGTTTGAGTTTAGCTTTAAATGTTACAAAGCTCAGGAAAGAAAGTATAAGTATGCTGGAACCTAATATGAATAAAGTATAAAAAAGCTCAACGCTTGTGTTCCAGGCAAAGGCTAACGTAAGAATGGTAGTGAAGGCAAGGGATATACATTTGATCTTCGGCATCTTTTATGCAGGAACAGCCATATTTTTCAGTATATGAGAGATGATATGTTCTGGTGTAAGCCCTCTAACGATCGAGCGCGGCTGAAGAATGATCCTATGGTTAAGCACGTGATAAGAAAGTTTTTTAACATCATCAGGTATGACATAATCTCTTTTATTCAGATATGCTAAAGCCCTGGAAGTATTCATAAGAGCTAGGGTAGCACGAGGACTAGCCCCGAGCTTTATGTCTCCAGGAAGGTTTCTAGTCTCTGATACTATTTTAACGATATATTGACTTACATGAGTGTCTAAGTGCACTGTCTTTACTGCTTCTTGCAAAGCTAATATATCTTTTATGTCTATTACGCTGGTTAGTTTATCAATCGGGGGTTCTTTCAAGTTTTTTACCAGTATCTTTACTTCTTCTTCGTTCGTAGGGTAACCGACTTTTATCTGCATCAAGAATCTATCTATTTGAGATTCTGGAAGAGGATATGTACCATGAAATTCTATAGGATTTTCTGTAGCTATGACAAAAAATGGTTTAGGAAGCTTTTTCAATTCTCCATCCATTGTAACGCTAAACTCCTGCATAGCTTCAAGAAGTGCTGATTGCGTCCTGGGCGTGGTCCTGTTTATCTCATCCGCCAAAAGTATATTTGCAAAGATAGGGCCTTCTTTAAATTCGAATTCGCATTTTTTCTGATTATATATAGAGACACCTGTTACATCGGATGGTAAAAGATCAGGTGTAAATTGTATCCTCTTAAAATCTCCTTCAATGGATCTTGCAAGAGCTCTTGAAAGCATAGTCTTGCCCAAACCCGGAACATCTTCCAGCAATATATGTCCATTGCTTAATAGCCCTATCACTACCAGTTCAATGGCATCTAATTTCCCGATTATTACTTTTGAAATATTATCGATAAGTTTTTTTGGAAGCTCCTGAAGGATCGCCATCTATACCCCCTATCTTTATTATATTAATATATCATAGGGCGTGTTCATTGTCAAAGCAATCTCCGTAACTTATCAGCAGCGGGTCCTGTCCGCGATTCACCCCGCAAGTGCTCGCCAAACGCTGCGCGCTTGCAGGGACCCCAATCGCGGCCACCCGCTGCTGATCTGCCACTTCTAACCAGGTTAGAAGCAACCTGACAATAGGCCTATATGGTCAAAACTAAAACGGATACCCTCGTTTGCGAATTTGAAATTTAGACTTTTATGAAGCATTTTTCGGTTTTTATGCCACATTCTATGAGGCGAAAAGGCTCGAAGCTGTCCGAAGCCACCACACCAGATTTTGTGGTGGCAAGTTCTTCGAGCCCCGAAAAATGCTGAATAAAAGGTGACCCGAAGGGGAAATTTTCATATGAGCAAACAGGGTTCCTTTTAGCTTTGACATATTTGCTGTTATGGGTATAAAAAAACCCGCGAGCAACATAATATCACTCGCGGGTGATGTTTATTTAGAACTAGGTCGGATTAATACATTCCGCCCATGCCGCCTGGCATTCCTCCTCCTGGAGGCATACCTGGCCCTGATTTATCCTCTTCAGGAATGTCTGATATCAGACATTCTGTCATCAATAGAAGTCCTGAAACACTAGCTGCATTCTCAAGAGCTGTTCTTGCTACTTTAGTAGGATCTATGATCCCAGCTTGTATCATATCAACATACTCTTCTGTCTGAGCATCAAAACCATTGTTTCCGCTTTTATTCTTTACCTCGTTCACTACTACTGACTCTTCTAGCCCTGCATTTTTAACGATCTGTCTGATCGGAGCTTCGAGCGCTCTCTTGACTATATCAGCGCCTATTTTTTCATCTCCGTTTAATTTTAATTCATCCAGCTTAGAAAGACATCTTAAAAACGCTACTCCGCCTCCAGGGACTATCCCTTCTTCTACTGCTGCACGAGTAGCATGAAGAGCATCTTCAACCCTAGCTTTCTTTTCTTTCATCTCTGTCTCTGTAGCTGCTCCTACGTTTATCACTGCTACTCCGCCAGCTAGCTTTGCTAAACGTTCCTGAAGTTTTTCTTTATCATAATCTGAATCTGTGTCTTCAATCTGTCTTTTTAACTGAGCTATTCTTCCCTTTATATCACTGCTTTTTCCAGCACCTTCTACTATAGTAGTCTCTTCTTTTCCTACAGTCACTCTCTTTGCTCTTCCGAGATCATCAAGAGTAATGTTCTCTAGTTTTATGCCTAGATCTTCCAGTATTGGCTTTGCACCTGTCAGAACTGCTATATCCTCTAGCATAGACTTACGCCTGTCGCCATAACCAGGAGCTTTTACTGCACAGCAGTTAAGCGTACCTCTAAGTTTATTAACTACTAATGTTGCCAGCGCTTCTCCTTCTATATCTTCAGCAATAATTAAAAGTGGTTTCCCGCTTCTAGCTATCTTTTCTAGAAGAGGTAGCATATCTTTCATTGCTGATATCTTTTTTTCATTGATCAATATATAAGGATCTTCGATAATAGCTTCCATTCTTTGCGGGTCACTTACGAAGTATGGCGAAAGATAACCTTGGTCGAACTGCATACCTTCTACTACATCAAGGCTCGTTGCCATTGTCTTTGCTTCTTCTACTGTTATTACGCCGTCTTTTCCTACTTTTTCCATTGCTTCTGCTATTAGCTCTCCTATAGCAGAATCATTATTCGCTGCTATTGAGCCTACCTGAGATATAGCTTTTTTGTCTTTTATCTGCTTTGACATCTTTTTTAAGCTCTCTACTACTTGCTTTACTGCAATGTCAATGCCCTTCTTTAATGCAGTAGGATTAGCTCCTGCTGTAACATTCTTTAAACCTTCTCTATATATGGCCTGCGCTAAAACTGTAGCTGTAGTCGTACCATCACCTGCTAGATCAGATGTCTTTTCAGCAACCTCTTTAACAAGTTGTGCACCCATATTTTCATTAGGATCTTTTAATTCGATCTCTTTTGCTACTGTAACTCCGTCTTTTGTAATAGTAGGTGAGCCGAATTTCTTATCCAAGACCACGTTTCTTCCTTTAGGACCCAAGGTCACTTTCACAGCCTCTGCAAGCTGGTCTATACCTTTTGCTATACTGCTCCTTGCATCCTCTCTGAATATTAACTGTTTTGCCATTTTTACCAACCTCCCCTTACTTTATTATTGCCAAGATATCTTCTTCGCGTAGGATAAGATATTCTTCGCCGCCATCTGTTATTTCATTACCAGCATATTTCCCAAAAAGGACTTTATCTCCTTTTTTAACCTCTAAAGGTTCTACTTTACCACTCTCTAATACTTTTCCCTTACCACAAGCTACTACTTCGCCTTTTTGAGGCTTTTCCTTTGCTGTGTCTGGTAAAAGTATACCGCCTTTTGTCTTTTCTTCTGCTTCTAGGCGCTTTACAAGCACTCTGTCTGCTAAAGGTTGAATTGCCATACTTACACCTCCCTGTTTTTATTCGGTTTTTATTGGCAACCTAATGAATTTTAATTATCAGCACTCTCACTCGAGGAGTGCTATTAAAGAGGTCTATATATTACACGTATTGCTTTTCTCTGTCAAGCACTTTTTTACCCCCTCCGCAGACCCAGGGTCTGCGGAGGATATTAATTTTCTTCGAAAGAGATTATTACATTAAAGGTGATCTGGTATTGATTAAGGCCTTCTGGGAAGATGGGAAATGGAGAGGCATCTCTTATGCTATCAAGAGCTATTTTTCTTAAATATTGGTTATCAGTGGATCTCTCATCTACAACGCTCACTCTTAATAGCTCGCCATTTGAAGCTACAACAAATGTTAAAAAAACCTCCCCATCATGTATTAGGTTATAACTTGGGTAATTTATAGTTGCAAAATAACTTATCCTCTCTCTTACTGAGCGATAATAACTAATATAAGTAGCTTTCTTAGCATCGTCCTTCTCTTCTTCTATCACTTCCTCAAACTTTACTTCTTTAACGACCTCTACTTTGCTTACAGGTTTGACTTTTGGCTTAGGTATTTCTTTTTTTGCTTCTACAGGCTCTGACTTCTTAAGGATATCTTCTTTTTTTACTTCAGGCATTTTTTCTGGTTGGGTAGGTTTAATACCTTTTAGAGGGATCTTTTTTTCTGTTGGCTTTATACCTATTAATTTTTTCTCAGGGACTTCCTTTACTTTGCAGTATGTGATCTTTAGGTCTCTAGGTGTATACTTAGGCGCTAAAAGCCTAATACCAGGATAGGAGATAAAAAAGATCGAGTGTATAAGCGCTGATACAAGAAGTGCGATCTTAAAAGGTTTGTTCTCTGACATTTGTAATTATAATAGCAAGTGTAGGCTAAATTGTCAACAGCTGTGGGAACGGTTCTCCAGATAAAGCAAAGAATGTCCCGCCTGGGGACACTCTTCCGATTAGCTCAAGAACCGTCCCTGCTTCTAAAACTAAAATTTACACTTTACTCCGACTTCGAAATTGCGTTCTGGTGCAGGATAGTAATCTTTTGCAGTACCTGCTCCAGTAGGTTTAACAGCGTAATCAAAGTATTTCTCATTAAATATATTATTAATTCCTGCGTAGATCTCATAGTATTTCTTAATGAAGTATAATCTTGTATCGCATACGAAGCTATTCTTCACTTTGGATGCCACATTGCTCGTATCATTTATAGCGTACCTATCCCCAATGAACCTGCCTGATGCTGAAATATTTAAACCGTCAAAAACACCCACTTCCAGCACTGTGTTAAAAGAATGCTTTGGGACAAAAGGTATATATTTGCCGCTAAAAGAGCCATCCTTGAATTTTGGTTCCTGGTAATTGTAGTTTGCTGATAAAGACAATTTATCCAGAAAATCTATCTCCAATATGTCTTTTATGTTGGCTTCCACGCCTACTTCAAGCCCTTTTCTTCTTGTCTTATCATAATTATCATTGTTCCCGGGCCATACGCTCGGATTGAGATATATCTCATTCTTTATATCTATTAAATAAGGGGTCAATTTAATTTTGGCTTTATTGTCAAAATCATGTTTTATGCCTGCTTCATATTGAATTCCTGTTTGATGATCGATATTAGTATTTAATCCTGTCCATGTTGAATACCACTCATCAGTCGCCAAAAACCTGAAAGTCTCATGAACGCTACAATGTATAAAAGAGTTTTTTCTGTATTCGTATTTGGCGCCGCCCATAAAAACACTTTCTCTCGGTTCTCTCTTTACATAATTAACGCTTGAAGCCCTTTGGTCAAAAGTATATTCTGCAGTCTGGTACCTTCCTCCAGTATTTATAAAAAACTTGTCAAATAGTTCGTAGTCAAGATATGAATAAACACCTAGCTCATCCTTGTAAATGGTCAGATCATCTGTTCCCCATTCGCTCTGCTTGATAATATGCTCGACATCATAATAATCTACGCCTGTCACAACGTTAAGCCTGGTGCCCTTAAGGTCCCCCTTATAAACGTGCTTCAATGTCACACCTTTCGTGTCTATCATATACTTAGTAGCTGTTGGAAAGCCCCCATAATAGAACCATGAGTAAGAATCCCTGTTCCTGTAAAATAAGTCTATTATAATATCCCCAAAATCCACGCCAAACAATTCAGCCTTGTAATCAGGAGATAGTCTTATGTATCTGTCCTTAGTAGTGGCAAAATCTCTATTATCCACTGATCCTCGTCTTCCATATTGTGCCAATTCAGAGTCATTAAGCCCTCCTGGCATGCCGTAGTCATCCTCATGCCAGCCAGCTGCAAAATCCAAACTAAGAACATCTGTGGCATCAAAACATATCCTAGTATTATAATCCTTTACCAATAGATCGCTATTATCCCTGTAACCATCTGATTCACTGTAATCAGAATGGAAATAGTAAGACACTTTTTTAAACTCCCCTTTCAACTCAACATCTTCCTTGATCAAGTTATAGCTTCCATATTTAACGCCTGCGCTCCCAGAGGCCTTATCGCCTCTGCCTTTTTTTGTAACTATATTAATTACACCTCCTACTGCATTATCCCCATATAGGACTGACCCAGCGCCTTTTATGACCTCTATCCTTTCTATTGTCTCCACAGGTACCTGTACCCAGTCTGCGCCTGACATGTCTATGGAATTTACTTTTCTGCCATCGATCAATACTAATACATTGCTTACAGATGTATCTGCAAAGCCTCTGATGTCTACCTTGACTGTCTTGGGGGTGCTATTGCTGTATATGTTCAGGCCTAGTTTCTGCTCTAAAATATCCTTTACATACAGCGCATTAGAGCCAGCAATATCATCGCTAGTGATTACATCCACATTTGAGACAACCTCGTTCATATATTGACACATACGCGCCGGGGTTATAACTATCTTTTCCAAATCTATTGCGCTGTCTTCTGCGTAAGCAAAAGAAGATAATGTTACAGCCGCAATACCGATCAATATTATTTTTTTCATTTGATCTCTCCTCCCAAAAAAATAACCCTATACCTTGTATGGTATAGGGTTGATCCCACGTTTTATCAGCCTCTATCGCTCTATGATTACCTTTATAATCATAGAACTCTTAAATCTCCGTCCTTCGCGGAGGTTTTTAAGAAAAATATACTGTAAGGTTTTCTGACTTAAGGATCTCTCTACTTGCTAACGCCTTCTCGTCCGCTTCGTGAGCAGATAATGGCTTAGTGTTAGCTTTCGTACCCTATTACAGCAGCGGGGCTGCGCTGGCATCTCACCAGCTTCCCTTAGACAATATAAAAATAAATATTCAATTAACTTCTTTATACTACAGTTCTAAAAACCTGTCAAGCTTTTATTAACCTGCAACTTTTTCCGAACCCACTTTCCCGATTAGTTTGGAAACAGTTTCCTTTCTTGTTTTACTAAAAATACATGCGGCCTTTTGCTTATGGGGTTATCTTTTACGATCACTACCGTCTTATAAACTTCTTCTATTATCTTATAATCCAAAACTTCTTGAGGTGTTCCTTGCTTCTTTACTCTGCCTTCACTTAATAATATCAGATCATTGCAATAACTCGATGCTAGATTTAAATCATGCATTATCGCAATAACTGTAATATTCTTTTCCCTATTAAGATTGCTTAATAAACTGAATATGTCAACCTGGTGTTGAATATCTAGGTGTGTAGTAGGCTCATCTAAAAATAAAACTGCAGGTTCCTGCGCTAATGCTTTGGCGATTATTACGCGTTGCCTCTCTCCACCACTAAGCTCATCCAAATACCTGTCTCTTAAGTGAAGCGCATCTACTGATCTTAAAGACCCTTCTGCTATTTCTAGGTCTTTTTTAGATTCTTTCCCAAATCTATCATTAATAAAAGGGATCCTGCCCATCAAAACTATATCCATTACCTTAAAGGGGAACATAAAAAGAGTGTCTTGCGGAACTATGGCTATGCGCGTAGACATTTCTCTTAATGAGATCTCATTTATTGGTTTCCCTTCTAACAACACCTCTCCTTTAGATATTTTTATTATCTTTGTAGCTGTTTTTAAAAGCGTGGATTTTCCTGAACCATTTGGCCCGATAATACCGACAAAATCCCCCTTCTCTATATTAAAAGAGATGCCTTTTAATATCTCTGTATCGTGATATCCGCTTGTAACATTACGAAATTCTAACATATATGTTAACCGTCCCAGCTCCTGCATCTTGCCGGAATATTTAAACACTTTCTAGATGCGGGAGCTTATTGCTACTTAAAATACACCTTTCTGGTCCTTCTCAAGATATAGATAAAAAATGGGACGCCAATAAATGCTGTGATCACACCTACTGGTATCTCTCTAGGGGAAATAATAGTTCTAGAAATAAGATCGCATATTAAAAGAAATATTCCTCCCATTAAAACTGAAGCTGGAACGAGCTTTCTATGGTCTGGCCCTATTAAACGCCTTGCCATATGAGGTATCATTAGCCCTACGAATCCTATTATCCCGCACATTGAAACGATTATGCTCGTAACCAAGGTTGCAGTGATCAGAAGGATCTTTTTAACTACTTCGACATTTACCCCTAAGTGAAGCGCTTCTTCTTCTCCTAGACTCATGGCATTTAGCTCTTTTGAATAAAACTGTGTTATAAATAAACCTGCTAGTAAAATTATCCCAGGAATAATCACATTGCTCAGTTTATAAACTTGTAGATTCCCAAGAAGCCACCAGATCACTGAATGTATCTTCGGGCTGAATGAATTTGATACAAAAAACATGAGAATGCTTGAAAATAATGCATTCACTATGATCCCAGCGATGATCATGTTTTCAGAACTTGTCCTTTTATTGACCTTTGCGAGTTCTGACACCAGAATTATAGTTAAAATACCTCCTATAAAACCGAAGCTATTAGCAAAGATCATTCTTTCAAAAAAAAGTAGCCCTATTACAGCTCCCAGACCTGAACCAGATGAGACACCTAATACATATGGCTCTGCGAGAGGATTTCTTAAAAGAGCTTGCAAGATCAGTCCTGCCAATGCAAGGCCGCCTCCAGCAATAATAGCTAAGACTATCCTGAAAAACCTTAGTTTCAGTATTTCTTTATTAAGAGTGAAATTTACGCTCCCGAGGACCAGGCTTAAAACACTAACTACTATCAAGATTAAAACACAGATGATTAAAAAAGTACTGATCTTAATTCTCATAAAATACCTTATTTAATATTTCAATGGCATCTATGGATCTCGGTCCAGGCCTAAGGAGAATATCAGCTGGAAGATCCTTATATACTCTATTATTCTTAATAGCGCTTATAGATCTTGGTAGGTTTAGATCTTCTATGAAACCCGAAGCAATTATTATGTCAGGATCTCTATCGATGAGAGCCTCTATGCTAAAAATGCCACTATCTTTTTTCATGTCATCTGCGATGTTTTCCCCACCTGCAAGATCTATCAGATCCCCTACAAAACTTGATACAGTTATAAGAGGGTCCATTGAAAGCGCTATAAATATTTTTGGCCTGTTACCATCAGCATTTATTGGTAGGCTTCGCAACCTTTTATCAATATCTTCCAATATAGAACCTGCTTCTTCTCCTCTATTAAATATATCCCCAAGCATACCTATATCTTTTTTTAGTTCATCGAATGACATGGGGGATACTCTAACAACCTTTATTCCCAATGACTCTAAGAATCTCTTCTTCTCACTGTCAAAACTGGCACTTATAAAAATATAATCAGGCCTTAAAAGTATCATTCTTTCTATGTTTGGGTTATTAAAGGCTCCTAATTTCTCGATGTCCTTGGCTTCTTCTGGAAAATCTGAAAAATCATCTGCACCTATAACATTTTCTCCTAAGCCAAGCTTAAATAAGATCTCAGTCACATTAGGAGCAAGAGAAACTATTTTATATTGCCCTGCTTGGGAGGGGACTGGAAAAAAAAATAGTGTACATAAAAGTAACACTAAACAAGGGACACATCCCATTTTTTTATACCTTTCAAAAACCCTAAAAAATGGGATGTGTCCCTTGTTTCTCAATATTCGATCCCTTTTCTTGCAAGTTTTTGTTTTCTGAAAGGATGCTTTTTCTCCACCATTACTGTTATGTAATCTGCAAATAGCTCCAGGTTTGAAATATCACCGCGGCCAGTTAGGACGATCTCTACATCCTTAGGAGCTTTTTTAAGTAATTTTATAAATTTTTCTATATCAATAAAGTTTTGATCCACTGCATTTATAACTTCATCCAATATAACCATGTCATATTTTTTACTCAAGACAGTTTTTTCTATTTTTTTAAAGTCTTTCTCTATACCTTCTTTAAGCTTTAAAAAATTCACATCACCAGAGTGAAACATAGGGTGCATCTGGTCAAATTTAACAAGCTCTATGCCTTTTATTTTTTTTAAGAGTTTTTCTTCGCCGGACTGGATAGCCTTTGGCTTTAAGAATTGGAAGATCGCGACCTTTAGTCCTTGGCCTCTAGCCCTTACTGCAAGGCCTATCGCACATGTAGTCTTACCTTTTGCATTGCCAGTATAGATATGGATCATATTAAAAAGCCAGCTTGCCTAATAGTGTAAGCAAGGTCACAATAGTCGCTGCGATGAATACACCTATAGTCGCTGCGATGAATGTCGGCAAAAACCTCATCCGTAGAAGAGAAGCGATCAAGCATCCTGTCCACACACCTGTTCCTGGCAAAGGAATGCCTACAAAAAGCGCTAAACCAATGGCTTCATACTTTTCGATCAGTCCAGCTCTTTTCTTGGCCCTCGCAAAAAGCCAGTCAAAAAATCTCTTCATTATAGGGGTCTTTGATAGTTTCTTTGAGATCGGGTCTAATAAAAAATAGATAGGCGCAATAGGTATAAGGTTTCCCAGTATAGAATAAAATACCACAAACTTAACATTTTCTTTCAACACTAGAATGCCTATAGGGATAGATGCCCTGAGCTCAGTCACAGGCAAAGTCCCTAAAAACGTGATCAAGACTCTCGTATCCCAGCCAAATGAATATAAAAAATTAAATATTTTTTCTTGAAGCATAGATGATAAACCTTATAAACCTTATGGTATCAAAAAATGGGTGGATCTGGCTGTACTCTTCCCCATATATCGAGGCGATGTCCACGGATGTTATCTTGAGGCCATGGCGTTTTGCCTCCAGGAGTATTTCAGAATCTATCTCGTACTTACTGGTCTTGAGATTCATCTTTTCTATGGCCTTTCTAGAGATCAGCCTGTAGCCACACTGCGAATCACTTATCTTCTGCCCAAGCATACTGGAGACCAAAAACGACATAAATCTATTTGTCCAACGCCGCACTAGAGGCATCTTCTTAGGATCATGCATCCTGTCCCCTATTACAATATCAGCCCCTGTCTCTCTATGTTTTTCAATAAACTTATTTATCTCTCTTAGATCGTGTTGACCATCTCCATCCATAGTAATAGCTACGTCACAGCCATTCTCAATAGCGTATTCTAGGCCCTCTCTTAAACACCTGCCTTTTCCGACATTTTTTTCATGTACTATCAGGTCAGCTCCATATCTATTCGCATCTACTATGGTATGGTCTTTTGAGCCGTCATCTATCACCACGACCCTAAAGCCTTTTTCAATGAGCCTACTGACAATATAGCCTATTGTCCTTGATTCATTATATGTAGGGATCACAATAAATACATTCATAATGCCATCGGGTCCTCTATCTTTTCCCAGAATCTTCTAAAGACCAACCATTGTTCAGGGTATTTTTTTATATATTTTTCCATTATAGGTATAGTAGCTTTTACTGCTTCTTTTATAGCTTCTCTTTTATCTAAACTTTCATCAACCTTGATATCTAGAGGTTCTTCAAAAAAGAGCGTGTAGTCAAACCTGCTCGTCCTTATACCGAATCCTGGGATGATCGCAGCATTCGTCTTAAGGCTGAGAAGCACAGGCCCTTTGGGTATGCTGGTCTCTTTCCCAAAAAACTTTAACATCACTCCTGAATCTGTAAAATCCCTGTCCCCTAAAAGAGCTAGAAGTCCTGCCTTACGTAAGCATGATACGCATTTTTTCATAGCAGAGTTCATGGTTATGACCTTCATGCCTTTTTTCTCTCTCTGGTCAATAAAAAAATCATCTATATTCTTATGCTTGTGGTTCAAAGTTACAGCACTTATATCATAACCTCTCGCACCCATGGCGATCCCTGCTATCTCCCAATTCCCTAGATGAGCTGATAGGACTATTACGCCTCGACCTTGTTTTAAGACATTATCTACATTTTCAAGGCCGACTATCTTTACTCTTTTCTTAAAGTCCTCTTTTGTGTACTGCGTAACCCTGAAAAAATCCACCAGATATAGCCCAAAATTCCTAAATGCCTTGCGAGCCAAACCTAAACACTCCTCTGGCTTCTTATTAAGGACCTTGCTTAGATTCTCCTGCACAGCTCTCCTATCTTTTCTTGACAGGAAACATTGCACATCAGAAAATCTCTCTGCTACAAAGTAAGCGTGCTTAATCGACAGGGTATTTGCCAGGAAATGTCCAAATTTATATAAAAGATAGAATATCATTAGCTATAGACTAATTATAAGGTTAGCTGTATCGATCGCTGAATTAGGTTTTTTAAGTTTTTCGGTCTGGGTCTTCATCTCTTCAAGTTTAGTAGTGCTTAGGAGAAGCTCTTGTAAGAGGGTTGCAATATCCTCCCTGTCATCTGCCTTCACAGCAACACCTGCATCTAAAAGATACTGTGTGTTCTTCTGTTCCTGTCCTGGAAGAGGATTTACTATCATCATGGGAAGGCCTTTACTCAGCGCTTCACTTGTAGTAAGGCCTCCTGGCTTAGTAATGACAATGCTCGAGACCTCCATTAATTCATCAATATTATTTATAAGGCCAAAGACGCAAAGCCGCCTCTTGTATCTCTGACTTTTTTTAATAAGGGTGTTTTTTAACTTATCATTGCTACCGCATACTACAGCTATCTGGAAACTAACCTCAAGGTACTCTAATATATCCAACACGCTCTCTACTGGCCCAAGCCCCTGACTACCCCCCATGATCAAAACTGTCGGGAGCATTGGGTTTAAGCCTAAAGTCTTGCATATCTCGTCTTTATTGTGGCCTATCTTAAATCGTGGATCAATAGGAATACCAAAGTCTTTTATCTTTTTTTCTGGGACCCCGTTCTTCACGAATTGTTTTTTACTTCTATCTGATGGGACAATGTAATAATCAACATCTTCAAATATCCAGTAAGAATGAGGAGCATTGTCAGTAAGTACGCCTAAAAGTGGCAGGTCCAGCTTAAGGTTCTTTTTGTAGTCAGCTATCATGCCACATGGAAATGCCTGAGTGCACACACAAACATCAGGTTTGAAATCCTCTAAAAGATTTTTAAGTTTCTTCGAATTATGCTTATGTATCACATCCCTTAAACCCTGCACGCTTTTTAACACTTTCGGGTTATCGTAAAGATAATCCCAGACCTCTGGTCTATTTTTTATAACTGTCATGTAAGTCCGGTTGATTATCTTCTCGAAGATAGGATTTGTATAAACAAAGGCATTGATGTTTAAGGTCTCTATTGAGGGGGAGATATCCTTCAGTGCGTTCTCTATCGCGCAGCTAGCTCTGTGATGCCCAGAGTTCAATGTGATATACAAGAGAAGTATTTTTTTATTTTTATGCATATTTCTTTAGGAAATGTCTTATGCGAGAACTTGCCTCTTTCAGCTTTACGAGCTCCAAAGCATAACAAATCCTGACATACCCTTCACCCTCTCTGCCAAAAGCAGTTCCTGGAACCACTGCAACTTTTTCTTTTTTTAATAACTGTTTAGAAAATTCCATTGATCTCATACCGGTCTTTTTAATAGATGGAAATATATAGAATGCGCCCTCGGGCTTTGGACAGCTAAGCCCCATGCTATTCAGCTCCTCAGAAATAAATTCTCGTCTCCTTTTATATTCACGCTTCATCTCTAATACAGATTTTTCAGAGTTCTTTAAAGCCTCTATTGCGCCTATCTGGCCCATTATAGGAGAGCAAAGCATAGTGTACTGGTGTATCTTGGTCATAGCGCTGATTATTTTTTCAGGTCCGCATGCATAACCTATGCGCCACCCAGTCATAGCAAAGCTCTTGGAGAAGCCATTTAAATAGACAGTCCTTTCCTTCATCCCCTTCAATGCGTTCAGTGGCGTGTGATCGAAATCATAGGTTAATTCATCATATATCTCATCACTTATCACGATAAGATCGTGCTTTATGAATACCTTCGAGAGTTCTATAAGTTCTTTTTTAGTATAAGTCACGCCTGTTGGATTAGCTGGATAGTTGAGGAGCACTGCTTTTACGCCTTTTGAAATATGTTTCTTCAATATCTCAGGGGTCAATTTAAAACCAGTAGACTTTGTAGGCATAGATACTGCCTTGCCGCCTGCTAGATAAATAACTGGATAATACGAAACATAACAAGGATCTTGGATCAATACCTTATCTCCTGGATTAATAATAGACCTTAGGACCAGATCAAGCGCTTCACTGACCCCCGTAGTGATCAATATCTCGTCTTCTGGACTATAAGTAACGCTGAATTTTTGCTTAATATACCTAGCGATCTCGTGCCTGAGTTCAAAAAGCCCCTTATTGGAAGTGTAAGAAGTATGGCCTTTTTCTATAGAGAAAATACTGGTCTCGCATATATTCCAAGGAGTAACAAAATCAGGCTCTCCTACGCCAAGAGATATGACATCCTTCATGCCTATAACAAGCTCAAAGAACTCCCTTATCCCTGATGGTGGCATCTTTTCAACTTTTTCTGAAATTTTAATATTTTTTTTCATTTTTAAACTTTCTTGTCCCGAGCGAAGTCGAGGGATAAACTAAAACGATATTGCGATCCTTTTATCTCTATCAGCTCTTTTCAATATATCCCCGTCCTCTTTGTATTTTTTTAACAAGAAGTGCGTGACTGTTCCCCTTACATTGTCCAATGTAGAGAGTTTGCCAGACACAAAGCTTGATACTTCCTGTATATCTTTTCCTTCTACTACCAAGAGAAGGTCATATGTCCCTGAAAGAAGGTAACAGCTGACTACCTCCGGGAACTTATATATCCTCTCAGCTATCTGGTCAAATCCATGGCCTCTCTGAGGAGCTATCCTTACCTCTATAAGAGCTCTCACACTCTTAGTGTCATCTTTTATAAGTTCATTGTTTATGACAGTCTTGTATTTAAGTATCACCCCGTCTTTTTCTAGTTTTTTTATCGTGGTCTTTACTGACGCTATTTTTTTCTTAGTGAGTTTTGCGATCTCTTCTGGTGTAGTCCTGGCATCCTTTTTTAGGATCTCTAAAATCTCTTTCATTTTTACCTCCTCGTATAATGCCGAATGACTAATGACAAAATCCAAATAAATTCCAAATCACCAATTTTCCAATTTGGTATTGGGATTTAAGTAATTGATTTGACATTTGAAATTCGACATTTGTCATTAGAGTAATTTATTCTATTATCGCAAGAACTTGGCCTACTTTAACAGTATCCCCTTCATTAGCCTTTATCTCTTTTAGAGTGCCCGAAGCCTTACAAGGCACATTGAAAGCTGCTTTATCAGTAGCCATCTCTACTAGCTCATCTCCTTCTTTGACACTATCTCCTACTTTGAAGTGCCAGAATGATACTACTGCTTCATTGACCCCTTCTGTGAGTTCAGGTAATTTAAATTCTACCATATCCCCTCCCTTTATTCAATCGAAGACCTGGCAAAAGGCCTTGATGTAACTTTTTTAAAACCAAACTGTTCTGCGATCAGCTTCAGATCTTCAAATTCTTTAGGCTCTAAAAACCTATCTACTTCTATGCAATCTTTATTAGGCCTTAAATATTGGCCTAATACTATATTGTCACATCCTATGCTTTTTAGATCATTCATCACTTCGAGGACTTCTTCTTTCTTTTCCCTCAGACCTAACATCAACCCACTTTTTATCACTATTTCTAGCCTTATGTTCTTAGCTTCTTCCAAGACCCGTAGCGACCTCTTGTAATCTGCCTCTGGTCTTACTTGTTCATAGAGTCTTGGGACTGTCTCTATATTATGGGCAAATACATCTGGCCCTGAATTAACAACTGTCTCTATAGATCCTTTATCCCCAAGAAAATCCGGCACCAGCACTTCTATTTCTAGATCTCTGAATGCGTTTTTCAATCTCTGAATGCACAGTGCAAAGTGTCCTGCGCCCCCATCCTCCAGATCATCCCTAGTAACAGATGTTATCACTATTCTTTCTAGGTTAAGCTTTTTAATAGCTTCTATTATATTTAAGATCTCTTTTTCGCCAGGTCTCTCTAGATATTTTTTCTTTGTCTTAACAGCGCAGAACCTGCAGCTTCTAGTGCAATATTCCCCTAATATTAAAAAAGTGCAGATCTTTTTTGAAAAACATTCATATATATTAGGGCATACTGCGCTCTGACAGACTGTGTTAAGGCCAAGTTCTTTTAATAGTTGCCTTACATCCTCTTCATCCTTATTATTTATAAGCGTCTGCCTTAGCCAATAAGGAAACCTCTTTGAACGAGGAGACGAGTCTGTCTTTTGCATGATCAATGTCGATCCTTTTGCCCAGCACTTTTTCTAGGCTGGTCATCCCAATATCTTTTATGCCGCAAGGTGTTATAAGTGAAAAATCTTTTAGCCTGGTATTTATGTTTATTGCTATACCATGATAAGTGACCCATTTTTTCACGCCTATTCCTATAGAAGCGATCTTCTGTTCTCCTACCCAAACACCTCTATAACCTGACTTCTTGCTACCAGACACATTGTATCTGGATAAAAAATCCAGCCCTACTTCTTCTAGGTAATCCAAGAATATATGTATGTCCTTCGCTTCATTCTCCAGCTTCATGATCGGATATGCTACGAGCTGCCCTGGCCCGTGATACGTGACATCTCCGCCTCTATCGATCTTTAACACTTCTATCCCCAAATTATTCAACTCTTCTTCTGATGCTAAAATATTCTCTAGCTTGCTGCGTCGACCTAAAGTTATAATTGGGTAATGCTCTGTTATTATCAGCGTATCCGGCTCTAGGCCCCTTGACACCTTTTCCACTAGCTCAAGTTGAAATTCATATGCTTCTCTATATTTTTTCAATCCAATATCTATTATTTTCATCTTACGGATCACGAATTACGGATCACGATTTACGGTTACTTAAACCTAACGTGATACGATTCTAAATGTTTTGTAAGGCCTTCTATCTTCGTCATCTTTTCAATGGCCTTTTTTTCTTTTTCAAGCGCTTTCTTAGAATATGTTATGGTGTGAGAGCTCTTAAGAAAACTCCTTACATTGAGACCTGAGAAAAACCTTGCTGTTCCTCCTGTAGGAAGCACGTGTGATGGCCCTGCCACATAATCTCCTACGCAGACTGGTGAATAAGGCCCTATAAAAATAGCGCCTGCATTATTTATGAGCTTAATAGCCCTGTCTGGCCTATTGATAAATATCTCAAGATGTTCTGGAGCGATCCTGTTTATGACCTCTGCTGCTTGACTCAGGTTCTTGGCTAAGACAATGTAGCCTTTATCTATTTCTTTTTTCATTGCCTTGGCGAATTTTTTGGATGTTGTGACCAATATCCCAGTACCTTTTAGATGTTCTCTCTGCGCCAATAGGTCTTGTTTTACATATTCTTTATCAGAGATGTTATTTGCCAGCACCACGACCTCGCTCGGGCCAGCCAGCATATCAATATCTACATAACCAAATACCTGCCTCTTAGCCTCTGTCACATAGTCATTGCCTGGGCCAACTATCTTATCCACTTTAGGAACAGTCTTAGTGCCAAATGCAAGAGCTGCTATTGCCTGGGCGCCACCCATCTTGTACACCTCATCTACTTTTAGCAAGTTTGCTACTGCTAAGATATGAGGGTCTACATAGCCTTGCTTATTTGGAGGTGTTGCAAGCACTATCCTTTTTACACCAGCTATCTTTGCTGGGAGGACTGACATATACACACTGGACACTAGAGGAGCTGTGCCTGCTGGTACATAGACGCCCACAGTCTCTATAGGCCTGAATATCTCACCGAGCACCACTCCTTCAGATTGTTTTATTTTCCAGGCTTTTGGCAGTTGTTTCTTGTGGAATTTTTCTATATTATCGATGATATTCTTTAAGCTGGCTATAAAATCAGTGTCAATGTTCTGGTAAGAACCATTTATCTCATTCGCGCTCACCTTTAAGTCCTTAGGAGCAAGTTTTACTTTATCGAATTTACGCGTATACCTTAAAAGCGCCTTATCCCCATTATCCCTGACATCAGAGACAATGTTCTGCACTTTATTTGTCAGGCGCTTCTTGTTGGAATAGTACCTCTCGCATAGTTTTTGTATTTCTTTACTTGATAGTCTTAAGATTTTCATGGATTACCTCTTCTGCTTTTTTTAATATCTTATTTATATCTGGTCCGGACTTGCCTCCAGCCTGAGCCAGGTCTGGCCTGCCGCCACCTCTTATCCCAAAATCTGAACCGATCTTATTTAATATATCACCTGCTTTTATGTCCTTTGATGAAAGCCCTACTATCAAAGAGATCTTCTCATCTTTTTCTGAGACCAGTATGAAGACCGGGTCCTTTACTCTGGATTTTATTACATCTCCTGTCTTTCTTAAAAGATTCATGTCAGCATTTTTTATCTCTGAAATAATAACTGCATGTCCTGAGATGTCTTTTTTGTGTTTTAATATATCATCTATATTGACCTGGACCAACCTTTGACTTACGGTCTCCAGCTCTTTTTCTATTTTTTTCATCCCATCAGAATATTTTTCTATTGTCTCTTCAATATATTCTGGCTTAACATCTAAGATGCTAGCGATCTCTTCTATTATAGCGTTCTTCTCTTTTATCTTCTCCAGTGCTTCATCGCTAGTAACAGCTTCTATCCTCCTTACGCCACTTGCAATGGATGACTCTGATAGGATCTTAAAGCACTTTATCTCCCTTGTATCTTTTACATGAGTACCACCACATAGCTCCTTACTGTAGCCTCCGACATTCACCATCCTTACTTCATCGCTATATTTTTCTCCGAACAAGGCGATCGCGCCTTCTTTTTTAGCTTTGTCTATGGCCATCACATTGGTCTCTACAGGGGATTTCTTTTTAATATTCTCATTAACGAGCTCTTCTATCCTCACAAGCTCCTCATTTGAAAGAGCTTTAAAATGAGTGAAATCAAATCTCAATCTATCTGGCGCTACTAATGAGCCAGCTTGTTTTACATGTTCTCCCAGTACCTTTCTTAATGCATGATGAAGAAGATGCGTGGCAGTGTGATTTTTCTTTATCTTCTCGCGCCTTTCTAAGTCCACTTTGAGAACAACCTTTTCCCCGAGCTTCAAATCGCCTTCTTTTACTAATATCTCATGCTTGGTTCGACCTACTATATCTAATGCGAGCTTGACCTCTGCTACTGTCTTATTAGCTTTTAATATAGTGCCGCTGTCTCCTACCTGGCCTCCTTTTTCACCATAAAAAGGCGTCTCTTCAAAGAACAAGCTTCCTTTTTCACCTTTTTTAAGTTCCTTTACTTCCTTGTCCTTGGATATGATAGCGACTATCTTGGATTCCAGTTCATGATTGTCTTTGTGGAATTTGCTTACAGCGATCTTTATCTTATCTGTAACATTTATAGAATCAAAGATAGCTTCTTTTATCTTGCTGGACTCGCGGGATTTTTCCCTCTGCTCTTCCATGCAAGCCTCAAACTCTTTTTCATCAAGCTTCATGCCTCTTTCTAATATGATCTCCTTAGTAAGCTCCAGTGGAAATCCATAAGTGTCATATAACTTGAATGCATCTCTTCCTGAAAACTTTTTAGAAGACTTTGCTCTTTTTATAATATCCTCGAGATTATCAAGGCCTTCCTCAAGAGTAGCTTTAAACCTATCTTCCTCAGCCTGTACTACCTGAGAGATATCTTCTCTGTGTTTTTTTATCTCAGGATACGGCTTTTCCATTACATTAGCGATCACTGGAACTGTCCTGTATAAAAATGGTTCTTCCAGTCCTAGCCCTCTCCCATACCAAAACGCCCTTCGTATCAGCTTTCTTATCACATAACCTCTTCCTTCGTTCGAAGGCAGGACCCCATCACTTATTGCAAAAGTCGATGCTCTTATGTGATCAGCTATTGCATTGATGTGAGGAGTAAGGTTTTCTTTTGGCGCTTTTTTGCTAGCTTCTATTGAAAGATCTTTTATTATGTTTACGATAGGCGCGAATGAATCTATCTCGAAATTATTCTTCTTGCCTTGCATCACTCGGGCGATCCTCTCAAGCCCCATACCAGTATCTATGTTTTTATTCAGTAGAGGGTCTAGCTTACCGTCATCTTTTCTATCGAATTGAGTAAATACCAGGTTCCATATCTCGACTCCGTCTTCACCGCCGTAAAATATCTCGCTACAAGGGCCGCATGGGCCGTTCGGACCATCTTCTGGTGCATTCGCAGGCCAAAAATTATCCTTTGGGCCTAGCTTTAATATCTTTTCCTCTGGGACCTTGATGGCATTTTTCCATATATCATATGCTTCTTTATCATCTTTGTATACTGAGACCCAAAGATCTTTTTCTTTTAGGCCAAGGTCCTTGGTAAGAAATTCCCATGCCCACTCGATCGCTTCTTTCTTAAAATAATCCCCAAATGAAAAATTCCCAAGCATCTCAAAAAACGTATGGTGCCCTGCTGTCTTCCCGACATTTTCAAGATCTCCTGTGCGGATACACTTCTGGCAAGTAGCAGCTCTTCTAGAACCCTTTACCCTGCCTAAAAATTCATCCTTGAACTGGTTCATGCCAGCTCCGGTAAAAAGCAGAGTCGGATCATTAGAGGGGACTAGGGAATCGCTTGGATGGATAGTATGCCTACGTTCCTTAAAAAATCTTAAAAATCTATCGCGTATTTTGTCAACTCTCATAGTTGGATAAGATATGCTGTAAGGCTATTGTAAAATATTTTATTTTTTAGCCGGGGATTTCGATAATAAAGTATCCTTGATCTTTTTTACTATCTCATTGCTTACCTGGGCATTGTTCCTTAGGAACTCCCTTGCTGACTCTCTCCCTTGGCCAAGCTTATCACTGTTATAAGTCAGCCATGAGCCAGTTTTTTCCAATATGCCTGTTTCAACGCCTAGGTCCAGGATACTGCCTGCCTTTGATATACCTTCATCATGCATGATATCAAATTCAGCTTTTTTAAAAGGAGGCGCGACCTTGTTCTTCACGACCTTTGCCCTGCATCTAGCGCCGATCACATTCTCGCCTGCCTTCAAAGAGCCTATCCTCCTTAGATCTATTCTTACTGATGCATAGAATTTCAAGGCTCTTCCGCCTGTGGTGGTCTCAGGGCTGCCGAACATAACACCTATCTTCTCTCTTATCTGATTGATAAAAATAACACAGGTATTTGTCTTAGATATGATAGCCGTCAGCTTCCTAAGTGCCTGTGACATAAGTCTGGCCTGAAGCCCTATGTGCCTATCGCCCATATCTCCTTCTATTTCAGCTTTAGGAACGAGCGCTGCAACAGAATCTATCACTATCAGGTCCACTGCATTGCTTCTAACGAGCATCTCTGCTATATCAAGCGCCTGTTCTCCTGTGTCTGGCTGGGAGATCAGAAGATCATCGAGTTCTACGCCAAGTTTTTTAGCATACGAAGGATCTAATGCATGTTCGGCATCTATAAATGCTGCTACACCACCTAGCTTTTGAACTTGTGAAATAATACTGAGCGTAAGCGTGGTCTTTCCTCCAGATTCAGGGCCAAATATCTCTACCACCCTGCCTCTAGGCACTCCTCCTACGCCTAAGGCTATGTCTAATGAGAGTGAGCCCGTAGATATGGCATCTACATCAAAGTTCGTGTCTTTCCCGAGTTTCATTATAGAGCCTTTTCCGAATTGCTTTTCTATTTGCGTTACTGCTGTGTTTAATGCTTTTAATTTTTCATCACTCATTGATTGGGTCATCTTCTCCTGTTTCTTTACCATGGCTTCCTCCTTTTTGCTTGCTGCTAGGCAAGTAGATTATTTTTAGATTATACATCCCGCCCTATATAATGTAAAGTAATTTATATATAAATGCTATATATATCCATAATACCCCCTTTCTTAACCCACCTAGCTCCACACCACCTCCGCAGACCCGGGGTCTGCGGAGGCAATGCCTAGTCAAATATTAAAGCCTTTATCTTGACTAACTCTCTTTGATAGGAAATCCTATCTTCTACAAATTTTTTATATAAAATAGGCTGGATGTCTAACACATTATCATAGTTACATAAACTGCTTTTGCAATGTTCTTTCGAAATATATTCCTTGTAGGAAGAGTATTTCCAATCTCCTGGCTTGTCAACTAGATATGCGGAAACAGGATTTAAGTGAATATAACGCGTTAGATGAAGAAGCTGTTCATCAGTTTTTACTAAGCCACCTTTAAACCTCCCTTCCCACAATGGCCCTTTCCTGTTGTGTTTTAAATTAAAATAGTGGGAGTAGCTGCTAAGAATATTGCCAATAAATTTGGATATACCTTTATCCGCTAACTGGGTAAGTGTTAAGTGGATATGCGTAGGCATAAGGCAATAACATATTATTTGCACAAGATTTCCTTTGCTCGACACATTTCCTAATAAAATCTCTGCATTTTTTTCTTTAAACTTAGAAAAACTAATCTGTCTTTTATCTGCCAGGTAATATACCATAAGCTCCTTCATTCGCAAATATTCAGACTCACTATTAAATATTTTATAACCCGCTATGCTCTTGCTATAAATATGATAAGTAGCACCTGTTTGAATAATGGGATTACGCAACATTTTATCCTCCTTTTTTATGAATTAAAAACACTTAACCCTTCCGCAGACCCGGGGTCTGCGGAGGTCTTTAGAAAGCTTTTACACTATATTAGACACAGGAGGGGGTCAATTTCTTTCAAAAAATCTTTAAAAAAATACAAATAGGCTGCCCTTCCGCAGACCCGGGGTCTGCGGAGGTGGCGCTAGAAAAGCTTGCCAAAATTATGAAACTTACTTATAATAGGAGTTATGGATAATAAGGCTACTGTTATATGCATAGGCAATGAGATAATGTTGGGCCACATTGCTAACACTAATGCCCAGTTTATCTCAAGCTCCCTTTCTAAGATAGGGATCAAAACCATAAAGCATCTATCTATACCTGACAACACTGAAACCATAGCTATTTCAATAGTCAGGTCCTTGTACCATTCTGATATTGTAATAATCACTGGTGGCCTTGGTCCTACTGTAGATGATATAACTGTCGAAGCTCTTTCAAAAGCATTAGATAAAGAACTTATATTTAATGTCAGAGTCACAAGACATATAGAGAAGCATTTTAAAAAACGATATTTAAAAATGCCTAAAAACAATATGCGTCAGGCCCTCGTACCAAAAGGTGCAAAATATATACTAAATAACATAGGAACTGCCCCTGGCCTAATAGTCCCTATGGATAAAAAAGTAGTCATAGCCCTACCTGGCGTACCATTTGAGATGATATCTATGATGGAAGGGCCCGTCAGTACCTATATAAAAAAGAATTTCAAGACTGGCCACATCATTAAATCTCGCGCTATAAAGATGACAGGCCTTCCAGAGTCAAGAGTAAATGAAAAATTAGAGGATATATTAAAGCTTTCTGGGAAAGTGGAGATGGGCATATACCCTCACCCGGAAGAGATCATCGTAAAGATCACTGCAACTGAAAAAAACCCAACCTTAGCCAATAAGCTTATCAAAAGAATAGAAAAAAAGATAAATAAGCGCATGGGAAACTACATATTTGGTTATGACAGTGAATTGCTTGAAGAAGTAGCGGGTAATCTCCTTTTAAAAAAGAAAAAAACTATCTCTTTAGCTGAATCTTGTACAGGTGGGCTATTGGCCAACAGGATCACCAACGTCCCTGGTAGCTCTAAATATTTTATACTTGGTACAGTTACCTATAGCAATGCTTCAAAGAGCAAGGTCTTAGGTATTCCTCTCTCTATTATAGATAAACACGGCGCTGTTTCAAAAGAAGTGGCCTCTCTTATGGCAAAAAACATACGCAAGATCTCTGGAGCTGATATTGGCATAGGAATAAGCGGCATTGCTGGTCCTGGAGGAGGCACTAAGAAGAAACCAGTAGGATTGGTTTACATTACTCTATCTACTAAAAATAAGACTATATGTAAAAAATATGGCTTTCTTGGCCAGCGAGAGATCATAAAGCATAAAGCCAGCCAAGTAGCGCTTGATTTGATAAGAAAAGCTCTATGAACGCTATAAGAAGTTTTATTGCCTGCGAGCTCGACCCACTCACAAAAGAAAGACTTTCTCTTCTCGTGACGCATTTAAAAAAATCCAATGCTGATGTAAAATGGATCCCTACAGAAAACATCCACTTTACATTGAAGTTTCTGGGTAACGTGGAGCGGGATGAAATAAAACATATATCCAGCGAGCTTAACGATATCTTGAGAGATCCATCTTGCTTTAATATTAGATTATCCGCTATAGGTGGTTTCCCTGATCTAAGCAAACCCAGGGTAATATGGATAGGTTTAAAAGAAGGCGGGGATTGTTTAATATCTCTTGCTCTGGCCATTGAAGAAAGGCTGGTTAGGCTGGGGTTTCAAAAAGAAAATCGCGATTTCAGGCCTCACCTTACCTTAGGCAGAGTAAGATCCCTTAAAAACATTGAAGAACTTCAAAATTTAATTGAAGGATTAAAGTTAGGCCTGGAAACACCTGTTAGAATGGATAAGATCATCCTCTACCAAAGCACTCTCACTCAAAAAGGCGCAGTATACACACCGCTCTCTACTCATCTACTTAAATAGGTAGTGGAAGAGGTGGAGAATAAGATTAGCGTATATACCAGCTATCACGTCATCTCCTATTACGCCTATAGTCCCTGGGATCTTTTCTAATCTGCGGCCTGGGAAGGGTTTTAAGATATCAAATAAGCGGAATAAGAAAAAACCAGCTATCATATAACCAAATGTCCCTGGCAATAAGAACAGCGCTATAAACATGCCTATGACTTCATCAAGCACGATTATGCTCGGGTCTTTTCTTCCTGTCTCCTTTTCTACCTGAGGTATGGTCAAAAAACCTAAAAATATACCTATGACTATGATACTTACTTGAATAAAAATATTCTCTTTAACAAAATAGTATAAAATTAATGCTGCGAAACTCCCAACAGTGCCAGAGGCAATAGGAGTATATCCGATACCAAACACTGTAGTGATCGCCTTCGAGAATCTCTTCATTTCTCTCCTAGGAATATTGACTTATTCCTGATCATAAATGCCATACCTGAAGCAAGCGTCATCCCCACTGTTATGAGCATCAATAAATATACAGCCTTTGTGTACAGCATAATATAGCGAAATGCAAAACCAGAATCCCTTATGACCAAAAATATCAATATTGATATCACTGCTGCCATCTGTGATATAGTCTTATGCTTACCTGCTACTTCAGCCTGAAGCACTTTTTTCTGGCTGAGAGCCAAGATCCTTATACCTGTGATGACCAGTTCTCTTGAGATGATTATTATAACCATCCATGCAGGAACGATCTTCATCTCGACGAACGAGAGAAACGCTCCCAGGATAAGTATCTTGTCCGCAATAGGGTCCATAAGTTTACCGAAGCTTGTGACCAGATTGTATTTCCTGGCTATAAATCCGTCATAATAATCAGTGATGCACGCTGCTGTAAAAAGCGCTAATGCAGTAAATTTAGCGCCGACACCTCTCACAAACAAGAAAAATATAAAAAATACTGCCATTACTATTCTAGACACAGTTAATTTATTCGGTAGGTTCATATAGTTCTCCCACTAGATCATACTCGTATGTATCTATTATACGTGCTTTGTAAAAATTTCCAATATCTAATTTTTTATCCTTAGAATTAATATAAACAACCCCATCCACTTCTGGCGCATCATACTCAGTCCTGCCCACAAAAGCCCCATCCTTCTCTTCTTCTATGAGTACATCCATTACTCTACCCATAAAACCTCTATTCACTTCTCTGGAGACCTCTTGCTGGATGAGCATAGCTTCCTTAAAACGCTCTTCTTTTATTTTTTCAGATATCTGGCCTTTATATTTATACGCAGGTGTCCCTTCTTCTCTGGAATATTTAAAGATCCCCAGCCTCTCGAACTTCACATCTTTCATAAATTCCACTAACTCCCTAAAATCCTCTCCAGTCTCTCCTGGAAATCCCACGATAAAAGAGGTCCTTAGTGCTACGCCTGGGATAATATCCCGTATGCGTTTGATCAAAGCCACTATTTTGCTCTTTTTTATCTTCCTCCCCATTCTCTTCAATATATTACTGCTTATATGCTCTATCGGAAGATCAATATATTTACAGATATTCTTGCTGTTCTTTATGATCTGGAGAACATCTCTGCCTAGATTCTTTGGGTGGCAATATAAAAGCCTTACCCATTTTCCGTCAGTAATATCATCTATTTTCTTAAGAAGCTCAGCCAGCCTCTTCTTACCATACAGGTCACTACCGTATAAAGAAGTATCCTGGCCTACCAAGATGATCTCTTTGATATTTTTTTTAAAAAGTCCTCTGGCCTCTTCTACTGCTGGTCCAATAGGCCTGCTCGTGTATGGGCCTTTAAGGTAAGGGATGATGCAGTATGTACATCTATTTTTACAACCTTCTGATATCTTTAAATAGGAATAGTAACTCGGGGTGAGCGTGGTCCTGTCTTTATCCTTAAACGTAGCTTTAAAGTCTAAAACACCTCTAAACTCATCTATCTCTTTAAATTCTTTTTTTAGCTTTTTGCTGTATCTTTCAGGAAGGCATCCCGCTACGATGATCCGCTTTACATCGCCTTTTTTCTTAGCATCGATCACCTTTAATATAGTATCTATAGACTCTACTTTTGCGTCTTCTATAAAACTACAGGTATTTATGATCACTGTATGAGCCTTGCCAGCTTCGTCCTTTAGATCAAATCCTTTTTCTTTAAATTCATTCGCAATATACTCTGAATCTACAAGATTTCTAGGACATCCCAGGCTAATAATAGAAAACGTCTTTTTCACTGCTGTTTTTTAAATCCGTCTTTTGTCACTACAGCCATTACCTTCTCCCCTTTTCCGCCGGGAGAGCCCAGGCTTTTCCCATCTAATTTAAAGAGCGTTGCTCCTGCATTCCCTATCTTCAGATTTATTGCTTCTTCAGCATGCCAGATATCCTTCTCGCCTTTTTTAAGGATACCTCTAAATTTCAACCCCCCATCGCTCACAACTTCAAGCCATACATTGTAACGCGCTAAGATCTCCAGCTCAAAACTCGCCTCTATCTTTTTTTCTTCTACTACTGGCTCTACTTTTGGTTCTTCTTTAGGGAGTGGCGCAGGTTTTGGCGCTTCAGCTTTTTTCACAACTTCTACAAGCTTGACCTTTTCTCTATGTCGAGTCATAGCATTTTTTGCTAGATTCTTTACGCCCAGGACCCCTAAAAATAATATCCATATCCCTACTACTGTAGCTACTCCCTGGATGATATGTGTTTTATGCCTTACCAGCCAATCAAAAGATATTTTTGTCTCTACGGGTGTCTGTGGTTTTAGTTCTAAGGATGGCGTGTCTTTCTTGGGCGCTCTACTGAGGAAATCCTTAACTGATTTTTCTTCTGTAGCATTTAAAAACTCAGAATAGGATCTGACAAAGCTTCTTGCATAAAAACTTGAAGAGATGGCTTCTACCTTGTCCTCTTCTATATTCGATATTATTGACTTAGGTATGCGGGTCCTCTCGGAGACCTCTTTTATTGATAGATCCTTCGCTTCTCGTAGTTTTTTTAATGTTGTGCCTAATGAATGGGACATAGACCTGTCTTAAGCTTCCCCTGCTTCGATCTCTTCTTTAGGTTTATATTCTTTAATAAGTATCTCTCTTGGTTTGCTACCTCTATAAGAACCTACAATGCCCTCTTCTTCCATGGAATCTATGAGCCTGGCAGCCCTGGTATACCCCAGCCTGAGCCTGCGCTGGATCATTGATACTGATGCCTGGCCTGTCTCCAGCACCATCTGTACTGCTTCATCAAAAAACTCATCTTTGTCAAACCCACCCCTGCTAGATAAACTTTTTTTCTGCTGCTCCAATATCTCATCATCATAGAAAGGCTCTCTCTGCTCTTTTATAAATCCGACTACTTTTTCTATCTCATTATCTGATAGAAGCGTTCCCTGGGCGCGGATCGGCTTTGCATTCCCGGGCTGCAGAAATAGCATATCGCCTTTTCCTAATAACTTATCAGCTCCATTCATGTCCAGCACTGTCCTTGAATCTACCTTTGAAGCTACTTTAAAAGATATCCTTGCAGGGAAATTCGCTTTTATAACGCCAGTCACTACATCTACAGAAGGCCTCTGTGTAGCAAGTATAATGTGTATGCCTACAGCTCTTGAAAGTTGAGCCAGTCTAGTGATAGTATTCTCTACCTCATGCTGAGCTATCATCATCAGGTCTGCCAACTCATCTATAATAACTACTATAAAAGGCAGTTTCTCGTCTTGCGTTTCTACTTTTTTATTAAATGCATCTATGTTCCTGGCAGCTACCTTAGCAAGTTTTTTATATCTATCTTCCATCTCATTTACCACCCAAAGAAGCGCTCCAGATGCTTTCTTAGAATCTGTGACCACTGGGCACAATAGATGCGGCAGGCCATTATATATGGCTAACTCCACCATCTTCGGGTCTACCATTATAAATTTAAGCTCGTCAGGGGTCGCATTATATATCATGCTCATTATAATAGAGTTCACGCAAACTGTCTTTCCGCTCCCAGTAGTGCCTGCTATCAAAAGATGCGGCATATCTCCCAGCTCCGCTACTACACTCCTGCCTGAAATATCTTTTCCGAGAGCCATAGTAAGCTTCGAGGTCTTTGCTTTTTTCTGAAACTCTGATGACTCCAAGACCTCTCTTAGATATACTAAAGAGGAGCTCTGATTAGGCACTTCTATGCCCACTGCAGATTTGCCAGGTATAGGCGCTACGATCCTCACAGTGGTTGCTTTCATGGTAAGAGCAATGTCATCGCTTAAAGATGTGATCCTGTGTACCTTTACGCCTGGAGCTGGCTGAAGCTCATATCTAGTGATGACTGGGCCTTTACTTACATTGACCACCTTTACTTCTATATTAAAATCGCGTAATGTATCTTCCAATATCCTGGAAGAAGTTTCTAGGTCTTCTTCTAAGATATTTACTGTTTTTATATCTCCTACGGATAAAAGGTCTAAAGGAGGCATTTTATAATCTCCTACTATCCTAGGCTCTATCTTTATTGATTTTTTAGGAGGCTTGGGTTTTGGTAGGCTTATCTTTGGTAATGATCTTGGGGCTATCTCATCCTCTTCTTCCTCCTCCTCTTCTTCTTCATCCTCTTTCTCGTCTTTTACTTTTGGGAGTTTCCTCTGCACCCTTATCGCTGGCTTTAACCTAGGCCTTTCTCGTCTAGGACTTACCTTCTTTAGCATAGCTCTTTCTGCTCTTCTAAGCTTTAGCTCTCTTATCAGGTTCCATATCCTTAAAAATAAAAATGAGATCAGGGGTATTACTAAAAACTCTGTTATTACCAAGAGCGCAAGGACACTTAAGGCTCCAGTGATTATGAAGCTTCCTATCCTGCCAAAATACCCGAGCAGAAGATTTGAAAAGAAATAACCTACAAGGCCTCCTCTTTCTACCATCGCTACACTGTCCCCCATAGCGCTCAAGCAGAAAAACGTAGATATGGACGAAAAGAAAAGCACTAGTCCTAAAAACCTTATAACATATCCTTGTTTTAACCTCTCTGCTAATATCCCAATGCCCCAGATAAGGAAAAGAAACGGTATGAAGAACCCGCTATACCCGACCATCCTGAAAAGCGACCATGAGATATAAGCGCCTGTGATACCTGCGTAATTCCTGATGTGGAGATTCGGCGTGGATGTCTCGAACTTTATATCATAAGGCGAATAAGAGAACATCGCTGCTAATAAAAATAGCATCAATGCAAAAAGTCCTATACCCTTTATCAGATCTATCTTGTCTCTGCTCATAAGAAAAATATTACAACTACTCCTAATATAATACAGTAAAAACTAAATATCCAGAGCCTGTCTTTAAAAAGCATCCTTAATAATAATTTTAATGATAAAACACCTATAATGCAAGAAGTAATGAGCCCTACTATATAATTAATATTAAAACCTTCCATTGACCCGCTTTTTGCCTTGAGTATAAAAGCGCCTATTATAGCAGGGATACAGAGTAAAAATGAAAATCTAGCAGCAGCTTTACTGGAAAGGCCTAAAAACATGCCAGTAGAAATAGTAGCCCCACTCCTTGAGATCCCGGGGATACTAGCTATGCCTTGGGCAAGCCCCACAATAGCTGCTTTAAAGCCTGATAACGTCTCGCCTCCGAACCTTATAAAGCTTCCTACTATAAGCCAAGCTCCTGTTACAATAAGCATAAAGCCTACTATCTTAGTACTTGCAAAAATATTCTCTATACTGTCTTTAAATATAAGGACAAATCCTACTGTGACTATAGTCCCTATAAGTAGAGGGATGAGGTTTTTCTTTTTGGAATAAAAGAGGTCTACGATATCTCTCCAAAAGACGATAAATATCGCAATAAGAGTGCCTAGATGCAGAAATATGTCAAAAAATACCTGCGGCTCATTGACCCCGAACATATGATGTAAGATTACGAGATGTCCTGAGCTGGACACTGGAAGGAATTCTGTTATGCCTTGGACAATACCTGATATGACGGCTTCAAAAAAGGTCATAGGAGGTTACCCCTATTCTTTTGCCTGTTTCATGCTGAGATTCAGCCTGCCCATCTCGTCTATTTTAACGAGCTTAACCTTTACTTTATCTCCGACTTTTACTACATCCTCGACATTCTTCACGAATCCGCCTGCTAATTCAGATACATGCACTAGGCCTTCTCTGCCTGGGAATAACGCGACAAATGCCCCGAAATTCATTATCTTCGTCACGGTGCCGTTAAACACTGCACCTATCTCGAGCTCTCCTGCGATACCTCTTACGATCTCCATCGCCTTATTTATAGCCTCTTGATTGTCAGATGATATTGCTACTTTACCGTCATCATCCACTTCAATGGTCGCTCCAGTATCAGCAATGATCTTTTTTATTATTTTTCCACCAGGGCCGATAAGATCCCTTATCTTGTCTTTGTCAATTGTAAGGGTCTCTATCTTAGGAGCATATGTAGAAAGTTCTTTTCTAGGGTTCTGTATGACTTCCAATACCTTTGCCATTATAGATTCTCTCGCAGGTTTGGTCTGAGCCATGATCTTCTTTATTAAAGCCAGGCCTATACCATCTATCTTTAAGTCCATCTGAACTGCTGTTATACCGCTCTCAGTCCCAGTGACCTTAAAATCCATATCCCCAAAATGGTCTTCTTCTCCTGCTATATCAGTAAGAATAGCTGCTTTATCTCCTTCTTTTACTAATCCCATCGCGATCCCCACTACAGGTTTTTTAATAGGCACCCCTGCATCCATCAGAGAAAGCGTGCTAGCGCAGACTGTTGCCATAGAGCTAGAGCCATTTGATTCCAATATCTCTGAGACTACCCTTATTGTATATGGGAATTCTTCAGCTGGGGGTATAACTGCTTTAAAAGCTTTTTCAGCTAATGCGCCATGGCCTATCTCGCGTCTTCCTGGCCCTCTAGCTGGCCTTACTTCTCCCACGCTAAAAGACGGGAAATTATAATGAAGCATAAAGGTCTTGAACTGTTCGCCCTCTAGCGAATCGATCCTCTGTTCATCCTGGCCAGTGCCTAAGGTAGTAACGGAAAGACTCTGGGTCTCTCCTCTGGTAAAAAGCCCTGAACCATGTGTCCTGGGAAGAACCCCTACTTCACATGTTATTGCCCTTACCTCTTCAAAACCTCTTCCATCGATCCTCTTATTATTTTTTAAGATAAAAGCTCTTATCTCTTCTTTTTCCAGCTTGTGCAGGGCATTTTTTATCTCTACTTCTGATAATTCCTCATCCTCTGCCTTTAGCTTCTCGACCACTTCCTTGACTAGCTGGTCTTTCTTTTCATTTCTTTCTTCTTTCTTGGAAAGACTGACTGCTTTTTGAAGCTCTTTTAGAGCGAGCGACTTTACTTTTTCATAAAGCCCTTGATCGATAGTTGCTAATACTGGTGTTACTTTTTCTATCCCGCACTGTTTTCTTAGGTCTTCCTGGATAGCTATGCTCTCTTTTATATATTTTTGCGCAAATTCCAGAGCTTCAAGCATCTTTTCTTCTGATGCCTCATTAGCTTCGGATTCTATCATGACTATTTTATCTTTAAGTCCTACTGCCAATAAAGTGAGCTTACTCTCTTCTGTCTCCTTAAAAGTAGGATTGACTATAAACTCATCATTTATCATGCCTATCTTTACAGCCCCTATTGGCCCTAAAAAAGGAATATTTGATATATGCAGCGCGCACGATGCCCCTATTAAGGAAGGGATGTCAGAATCATTCTCCCCGTCGCTTGAAAGCACTGTTGCAAATACTTGCACATCATTTATATATCCTTCTGGAAAAAGCGGCCTGATAGGCCTATCTATAAGACGAGCTGTTAATATCTCTTTTTCTGTAGGACGTCCTTCTCTTTTAAAATACCCTCCTGGGATCTTACCAGCAGCATATGTCTTTTCTTTATATTCCACCATTAAAGGGAAGAAATCTATCCCCTTCTTTACCTCTTTGCTAGAGACAGCTGTCACTAGCACTACTGTGCCCCCATATTGAACGCACACAGCGCCATTCGCCTGCTTAGCCATCTTACCTGTTTCTATTACGAGATTCTCTCTGCCTATTATTTTCTCTACTTTCATATTGCCCTCTTTTTTTTATTAAAAAGGCGGATTTCAAGGGTCTTTTTTAGTTAGACACTAAATAGACCTCTAAGCAATCCGCCCCTAAATTACTTTTTTAGATTGAGTTTTTCTGTGAGCTCGCGATATTTTTCAGTGTTTTCTCTTTTTAGATATTCTAGCAATCTCTTCCTCTGACTTACTAGGCGTAAAAGCCCCACCCTGGAATTAAAATCTTTCCTGTGCTCTTTAAAGTGCACTGTAAGAGTATTAATTCTTTCAGTCAAAAGCGCTACCTGAACACTGCAAGAACCTGTATCTTTTTCGTGCTCTGAAAAATCCTTTACTAGTTCTAATTTTCTCTTTGCTTCTAATGCCATCTCTTTCTTACCTCCGAGCAGTAATTATACTATGTATTATTTATTTCGTCAAGCACTTCTTTTACTTATCATCAGATCCCGGATCTTGCCGGAGTTTTTCTATGTTTCAGATCCTATATTTCAGATCCCGGATCTTGCCGGAGTTTTTTCTATGTTTAAGATCCGGGATCTAAAATAGTTATACATCATATAGCCCCAAAGTTTAATTTCATATATTAATATAAAGGGTATATTCCATATGACATCTTTTAATGAATCGTTTTTCTTCATGCATAAATAGCGATTCCTTATATATTTTTTCTTTAAGTCATCTGGGATCGTGAAAAAACCTGAACTCCTTTTATGATATGCTATCGCCTTAGGCGTATAATACGCTTTCCATCCCTTCTTCTGCGCTCTCCAGGAAAGGTCCAAGTCTTCATAATACATCTCGAACCTCTCGTCGAAATACCCATGTTTATCTTTTATGTCTTCGAGCATCTTTTTCCTGTAAAATGCGCATGAGCCACTTACTCCGAAGATATATTCTTCTTTATCATACAGCCCCGTATCCCGCCTGCCCTCCGTAGCCTTGGCGTAGGAGGGTAACCCGTAACCCCTTTCTATAGGCTTGCGATTTCTCCCTAAAAACAGCCCTGTTGAATCTATGGTCAATTTATCTTCGCGAAGGATCTTTCCGCTTACCATGCCTATCTTCTCATCTTTTCCTATAGCAAAGAGCGCTTCTTTTAAAAAATCTTTCTCCAGGTACGCATCATTATTTAAGCACAGGATGAAACTTCCGTATGATGCTTCCATGCCTTGGTTATATGCTTTTGAGAAATATAGGTTAGTTGTGTTTTGTATGACCTTTGCATCCTGAAAATAGGTCTTTACCATCTCTACACTATCATCACTAGATGCATTATCAACCACAATGACCTCAAAGTCCATAAGGCTCTGGCCCCTAAGAGACTCAAGACACCTCTTCAATAGCGCGCTTCTATTATGATTTACAACTATTACGGATATCATATATTCAAGACCCGGGGTCTTGCCCTAGTATCTTTTATGTATTAGACCCCGGGTCTGATATGGTCAATTCCCTCTGTCCCTTGAACAATTCCTCAAATTCCATGTTCTTTTCTAAAAGTTCTTCTGGCTTACCTACCTCTATCCCCCCAGAATTATTTAAAAAATACACCAGGTCTGATTGCTTTACTGTTGATAAGCGGTGGGAGACGCTGACTACTGTAATATCCTTAAAATTTTCTTTTATGTTCGATATTATCTTATCTTCGCTAGCTGAATCCATAGATGAAAATGCTTCATCTAGGATCAAAACTTTAGGATTTTTAATTAAAGCTCTCGCAATAGCGATCTTCTGCTTCTGTCCCTCTGAGATCTTACATGCATTTTCACCTATAACTGTGTCATACTTCTCTGGCAGATTTTCAGTAAAACTATCTACTAAAGAAATCTTGCTCACTCTTATAACATCTTCTAAGCTAGCATTCCCGTCCCCATAGAGGATATTGTCTTTTACGCTTGTATTAAAAAGAAATGTCTCCTGCAATGCCATGCTGATCTGTTTTTTTAAGGAGTTAAGCGTGATGTCTTTTATATACTGCCTATCGATCATTATTTCACCGCTATCCGCATCATAAAGCCTTGCGATCAAGTTTAAGATTGTGGTCTTGCCTTGCCCCGAAGAACCAGCTAAGCTAATATGCCTTCCGCCCTCTATTTTGAAATCAAGATCTTTTAAAATAGCTTTACCTTTAGAATATCCAAAATTTACTTTTTTAAATTCTATTTCGCCTTTTTTAATTAAAATATCTTTTGCGTCACATGTTTCAGTGATTTCTTCTTTTTCATCCAGGATACCTGCTATCCTTTCGCATGATACGAGGCCTAGGACAGTGCTCTGGAAAAATCCTATAAACCCGTGCTGCATGCCTACCAGTTGCCCTAGATAGACTAAGATCGCAGTCAGGCTCCCTAGAGTCATCTCTCCCTTAATAACATGGTATCCGCCATAAAAAGTGATCAGCCCTACTATGATCTTATCTGCTATCCTTGCAACAAAGCTATTAAAAATGTTTAGCTTTGTGCTGGTCTTTTCTATCTCAATATTATCTTTTAGTATTTTTAAGTACTTGTCCTTTTCTTCTCTCTCCTTGCCAAATGCTTTTATAAGATAGCTATGTGAAAAACTTTCATGTAAAAATTTAAATATACCTTGAGAGCACTCTATTAATTTTTCCCAGATCGATCTACGTTTCTTGATAAAGTAATACGGGCCTATATACAAAAATGGCGCTAAAAGCAATGAAAATAAAGCAATTTTGTAATTCAGCTTTAACATTATTAAAAAGATAAAGATCACTCTTGGAAAAAGCATTACTGCTTTAGGAGGGATAGTCGTAATAAGGCTATTTACCCTATCAATGTCATTACTGATCTTATAGATATTCTCTCCTGTTGATTTAGTCCTAAACCAGCTGAGAGAAAGTTTATTGATCTTATCAAAAACTATTTTATTTAAGCTAAATTTTACCTCTAGGCTTACTTTTTTCTCCAGATATTCCTTTAATCCATTGATTGCCCCAAGAATAATAAATATCACGATCCCTAAGGCTGCTAGCGCTATAAATCTTCTCAGGTCACTCTTCATTATCCCTTCATCCACAACCAGCTTTGTTATATATGGATTGACTACACTTAAGAGCGTCCAGAAACCCCCTAATAAGATTATAAATATCCATTTGGCTTTATGAGGCAGTATAAGCCTCACGAATTTTAAAAAAAGTTCGAACTGTTTTTTGGTTTGCTTAAAATCAGGCTGGAATAGCCTCATATTTCCCCAAGATACTATCTTTAGTATTTATACAAAATAAATTACCTTATTTTTATGTCCTTTTTCTTATATCATTTTTGAATTTTGAACAATTTAGCAATTTAGCCATTTAACAGTTTAGCCATTTAGCAATTTATCACTTTAGCAATTTTTCATCTTCTTTTTTCTTTACTGCACTTTCCAGCATTTTCGCACGTGCATGCGCCACTTCACAGAAATAATCTATCGGCTTATCCAGTTCACCAGATTCAAGATACGCATGCGCAGGACACCATAGGCAGAGATTTATTATAGGGCATTTACTGCACTTTTCCAGAAATTCTTTCCTATTTGAGGTCATTGTCCTCACTTTAGGTATAAAGTTTCCCCATGCATCCTTTAAAGTGCCTTTTTTTAGGTCATACATACAGTCTGGATGATGAAGCGATGAGCATAGCTTAAAATAGCCGTCATAAGTTACTACAAATTTCCCATTACCAGCTCCGCATAAGATAAGGCGATTAGTAACTCTATCTAAAAACTCCGGCATAATATAGTTGTCACAGTTTTTTTTCAAAACCTCGAATCTCTTCAAATCCTCTTTTTCTATCTGGGCTATTTCTAGAGGCGTAAGGCGCTCGGAAGCAATCATCTGGTTTCTGAATTCATTTCTGTCATACCTAAAATGAAGCAATGGGTCAAATCTAAAATAATCTTTTGTCCTTTCATTACAGAATTTTTTGATCTCTTCAAGTTCTTTTAAATTAGACCTTACAGCCATTGCCTTAAACCTGACCTTGATACTATTATCTAGTAAAAGGTTCAGCCCCCTCATAAAAGAATCAAAAGAACCTGGGACATTTGTGACTTTTTCATACGTCTCTTTTGTAACGCCATATACTGTTACTTCAACATCACGCGGCGGATATCTTTTAAAAAGCTTTACATGTTCTTCTGTAATAAGGCAGGCATTAGTAAAAATAGACACAAATAGGCCTTTTTTCTTAAGGTATAAATAGATGTCAAAAAAATCATCTCTTAAGAGAGGCTCTCCTCCTGTTAAAAGGCATCCTGTAACACCCATTGAAACAGCCTGATCAACTATGCTTTTAATCTGTTCAAAAGACAACTCTTTTTCTTTGGCAGCCTTATCATTGGCAGGTAAGCCTATGTAACAATGCCCGCACCTATTATTACACCTGGCAGTAAGTTCTAAACTAAAAGCTTTGGGAGTATTTGTGGAGCTTGAGCTTCCTCTAAACTTAAACTCTGTTATTTTCTGAACCTTTACAAAATCATCTCCCATTAAAAAATCTCCTGGTGTAGCGCCTTACACCTCTAAACACCTTTAAAAATAAAAATAGGATTCTAGTCCTACTTAAAAATACTATAATACCTTTTTCCTTACCAAGCCCGAAAGTAATATCTTTATTATTTCTCTCTATCTTATTTATTACACCTAGAATATCCTTATTTAAAACCAATCCATCAGAATTAAAGCTATTGTCCCCTTTAAACACACAACCGTTTTTTTTTATGGAGACTATCCTGTGCACTGCAAGGCTATTTGTTTTAGGGCTTATAAAAGATACTATATCGCCTATTATCAAAGAAACTTCTTTTAACGGCTTAATAGTAATAACATCTCCGCCTTTAATGAAAGGCGACATACTAAACCCTTTGGCCTTAAAACGAAAGGAATTACCTTTTTTGAAAGCTTCTTTCATTAAATCAATCATTTCCTCGTTATAAAAATAAGCAACTTCATCCTTATATCTAAGATACATATTATTTCTTTTCAGAGATTATATTTCTTTTTAAAAGCTCCTCTGTTATGCCTGTGACATCTCTTTCAATGTCTTCAGAAGTGCCCTCAAACTCAGCAGCAAGCTCTGAAGCTAGCTCTTTTAATGTTTTTTTACCATCTATCTTATCCCATATAGCCTTGCCTGTAGCATTTAGAGTATAGATCTCATCTTCTATATCTCCTACGCCTGATGTTATAGGAATAATTAAAAATTCCCCAGCAACTTCCCTAGCTACAACATCTTCGTCAGAGATATTATAAATTTTATCAAGATTAACTTTTGTTGACACTTTCTACCTCCTTTATTTTCTTGCCTGTGAACCTCTCCATCCTCTCTATCCCATCTTCAATCTCCCACGCCCTTTCATTATCTTTTAAAAGGCCAAGAAATCTTGCAGAACCATGCGCAAGACTGCAAAGATATTCAACCGGCGTATCCAGAGTACCGTGTTCTCCCCATGATTTTCCTGGGCACTGCTCACATAATACTTTTATAAAACATTTTGCACAACGGGATAAATAATCAGGGTTAGCAGCACGGATATTCCTCACCTCATAGAGCATTTTTTTAAGCCCTTCTTTTAATGTGCCTTTCTTAATGTCATAAACTGTATCAGGGTGGCGAAGAAGAACGCAGGGTTGTAGATTTCCATAAGCATCCAGAGTCGCCCCCTGCATTCCTGCGCCGCATGAAAAAAGCCTATCTCCCTTTAAGCCATTAAATCTATTGCAATATAACTTTTTCTCTTTAATATAAGCATCGCGATTTTTCGCTAAAACCTCTAGTGAATCTCTTGAAGAAATCCTTAATTGCTTTATCATGTTGTTCTTTTTTTCATCATCCCTTCTTCCTCGCAGGTCAAAATGCAGAGAATAATGAAGGCCAAGCTCTGTAGCAGGAAGGGAATCTGAAAAACTTCGTATTTTACCCATTTCATGCTTATTTCCTGGCAATAAAGCTGTCTTGATTACAAATGGGATATTGTTTTCTTTTAATAAGTTTGTACCTTGATTAAATTTTTCAAAAGAACCAGGAACCCTGGTAGAAGATTCATAGGATTGTTTAGTTAATCCATATACTGTGACTTCTATTTTTTCATTAGGTGGATATTTTTTAAAAACATCTATTATGCGAGGAGTAATAAGCATAGCATTAGTAAAAAGAAGTACTCTTAACCCAAGTTTACGCGTAAATATGTATATGTCTTCAAAATCCTCTCTTAGAAGAGGCTCTCCTCCTGTAAACCATATCTTCCTACAGCCAAGAATAAGCGCCTCTTCAATAATAGACTTTATCTTATCTGTGGAAAGTTCTTTTCTTTTTGCCTCTAGGTCCTGTTCAGGTAGGTTAATACAGCAGTGAGTGCAGTTATTATTACACCTCTCTGTAAGCTCTATGGTTAAAGTACCTAAATAAGGTTTTATGTTTTTTTTCTTTACATATACCTGATGCATAGCTAGCTTCTTTTAAATATTTAGATTGCAATCTCATCTTGGGCCGAGACAAATAAAAGCAGAAATCCCCTATATGACTTCATAGCCTATAGCACTGCATTGTATAGCTGCACAACCAGCAGATCTTACCAATGCACAATTGTTTACCTCTGCTGCTGCACCTATACTAGAACCTAACTCTGGCTCGGCTGATACAGTAAGACATTCACCGACTAATACTGACTCTCCTGGCTCCCCTCTCAACAATACAATCAATTCAGGCTTATTCTATTTTTTTTGTTTCATAATAAATACCCCTTTTTTAACATAACAAATTTATAAATCCTACTATTACTAAAGCAAAATTATACACAAAACGAGACTTTCTCAGCCTCCTGAGCTAGCTAAGTTGTATAACTAAAATCTCTGCACGCTGTCTCCGGCGGACAGCCCATCCAACCTGCGTTAACTCTGCAACCTGTTATTACATCCATAGGCCCTATTTTGTCAGTACCATCGGTGTCTGTTTTGCACTGCCCTATTAAAACATCTTCTCCAGGTTCTCCTCTCAACAATACAATCAATTCAGGCTTATCCCATTTTTTTTGTTTCATAAAACATCCTCCTATTTTAACAATATGGCTTATATATCTTTAATATATTATACCACACTTTTGCAAATATTGAAGATTTTCTTAAAAATTGAACTTTCATTTTAACTTCCTTAATACCTCTGCTATCCTGCCTGTCTTATCAAAATAGACAAAATAACATGGTACTTCATTTGATAAAGCTTCTATTATTGAAACTATCTTATCCCACCATTCTTTATCTACAAATGGCCTAACAACCCTTGAAAGAAGCTTTTTTATGATTATCTGTTTATTCTTTACTTTTTCTAAGTAATTATGCTTTGATTTTTCAAGAAAGAATATTCCTTTTAAGGGAGCGCTTTTATTAAGCACTTTATTCCAATCACTATGATCCCAGGTGCCATATATTCTGAACTGGCCATTTTTTTTCCTGGCTATAACACGCTCATCGCACAATATATCCGCTCCTTTTTCCTCCAAAAGCTTGGCCATTGTAGTCTTACCTGCCTCTGCGTGTCCTATAAACAACAGGCCTTTTCCTTCAAAATCCACTCCGCTTGAATGAAAATAACACCCATTTCTGTCTGCCAAGGCCCTGGAAATCATTATCTGGTCATTAGGAAAAAAAGTTAAAGATGTTGAGCAATTATTTAATAACTTATTGCTCTTAGTATTATACACTCTTAGCCTAGTATGCTCTTTATTAAAGACAGCGATTCTATCAAGGTGCTTATCGTCTTCTATCGGAGATATACCTAAATATATCCAGGAATTTTTCTTTTTATATATTGCCCATGGTGCTTTACGATAGACCTCCTCTCCTAGAACTTTTTTTGTTATGTCAGGTATGCCAAAGTGATGCCTTATTTTAACTATGTCTTTTTCTGGGCTTTTTATTTCAAACTCTTTAAACTTACTGGCAAAGGTCTTATCTGTTATAGGAAGATCTGAATCAACCTGTATACTGATATCAGCTATTTCGTAAAACCTCCTGTGATTCTTTTTCCAGTTATCCTTATATTTCTTTGTCTCTTTTGCTGCATCGCAAAGATAACCTATCTTCCCTGAATAATTTTTATGTTCCAAATAACTATAAGCAGGACATGTCTTACAATCTCCTCTAAGTTCACACGAACCGCAAGTTTTCTGGTATCTTTCTGTAGCAGTAAGCTTATTTTTTAAAGATGGGATAAAATTCTCCCATGCATCTTTTAATGTTCCTGATTTTAAGTCGTATCGTAATTCCGGGCCTATAACAAAACTGCAGAAGCTCATTTTTCCACAGGGGTCTATGTGAAAATTACGCCTCATGTCTATGCAGGATGAAAAAATACCCTTCGTATTAATACTGCAACTCTCCTCTTTTTTAACCTCTTCTTCCGGATCAAAACCATTATTATCATATGACATATCAGGTTTGTCTAAATCTACCACCACTTCCGCAGGAAGCCTTTGCTTAAATATCTCTTTATTTCTTTCCGCGCATCCAGAACCAAATAGCCATGAAGCGCCTATTCTATAAACATCACTGAGAGATTTAGCTAATTCTTTCATTTTATCTATCTGATGGAAATTATCTTTCATGGGAATCAGCTGAACTATAAATCTAACCCCTTCTTCTTTTAGATATCTAAAACCTCTTAAAGCTTGCTCAAATGAGCCTGGGTTGCGGGTAATATGGTCATGCACCTTTTTATCTCCGCCATATAAAGCCACCATTATAGCGCCGCGCCTCTTTTTAAAAACTTTTGCTATCTTGGGAGTAATCAGGGTGCCATTTGTATTAAGATGAAAGCTTTTGGAATGGCTGGTCAAATAATCAAATATATCTATAAAATCCTGCCTCAGCATAGGCTCCCCACCAGAGATAAGCCATTTCCTTGTTCCTAGGCTCCTGGCTTCAGAAGCTATATTTTTAATCTCTTCTAACGAAAGCTCTTCTTTTTCTTTTTTTGAGTTTCCAGGTATCCGATTCCAGCAATGCCTGCAGTTATTATTACATCTATAGGTAAGATCTATACTTGCCTCAAGTGGTATTCTTGGAAGATTTGTTTGGTTTTTTATAGCCATGTATTCACTTTTCATATTTCACGCTTCTCCATACTCCACAGTATACAATAGTTTGTTCTTAAGGTAAATAACTTTATGTATCTAGTCCCATTTTCTAAAAACTATTATATGTAGATAACAAAAAACATAGTAAAACCTATCAAACATCAACAATCTCAATATCACTCCATGCCATGGTTTTAATTTAAAAAATGTCTCTTTATTAAGTAAGATATCCATAATTTTGACTATAAGACTGTTTGGTCTAAGACTAAAAAAAACTTCCTCATTAACAGAAACTCCAAAAAACTTCTTACAAATAAACAACGCATAAAACACAGCATTCTTAATATTATTCTTCTTTGCCATCCTTAATATATATCTCCAGTCAAAGTCTTTTCCGTAAGCCTTAAGCAGCTCTGCAATATCCTGCAAATATTTTAACTTTAACGTCGCCACACGAGTATGCCTCCTCAAATGAATGGCTAAATTTAAGAAAGTATCTTCTTTTGATAAAAAATAAATATCTTTACCGTTTATATCATATATCTCAGCCCTATCCCATAGCGGAATATCTATTTTATGAGGTCTTGGCATAGATAGATTTGATATATTCGTATGTACGTCTAGATGTAATTTTAAGAACTTTGTTATTGATCTTGTAAAATTTGTATGTTTTTTCTTTTGAGTTAGGTCAGCGCATTCCCATTCAATGTACTCATTTGGCATATTTTCTCTTAATTTATCCAGATCTTTTTCTTTTACCAAAATATCAATATCAGCTATTCTTCTTAAGCCAGGATCCTTATAGACTGTCTCCAACAAACATGCTCCTTTTAGCGGGATAACATCGATCCCGTTTTTTCTTAAAGAATATATCAAAATATATACTTCATTTAATAATTTTAAATTTCTAGCTAAATTCAAATAATAAATATTTTTCAATCTTCCAAAAATATCTTTTGATATCAAGTTTGACAAATCTGTCTTTTTTAGATTATAATATAAAAATGGGGACACACCATGCTTACTTGATACTGCAATAACATGTTCCCATGACAGATTATGCGCTAAGACCTCTTTAATCTCATCAATTTGAGCTGTTGTGGTTTTTATCTGAGCACATAAAAATATCAACCGATCTTCAAAGCTGGTTTTTTTATTTTCCATAACTTCATTATAACACATTTTTTAAAAAAGAAAACGAAATGAAAATTGCCTTATATTACCCTTGGATATATCTAAAAAGTGGCATAGAGAAAACTATACTAGAAACAGTGAAGCGTAGCCGTCATAATTGGACCATCTTTACAAGCCACTATGATAAAGATCAAACATTTAAAGAATTCAGGAACTTAGACATTGTAGAGCTATCAAAAATACCTGTTGAGCGCGGATATTTAAAAGTATTACTGGCTGCTTTAAAGGTGTGCTTCCAAAAAATAAACCTTTCAAAATACGATGCATTGATAGTACACAGCGAAGGGCTTGGAGATCTTATAACGCTCAGAAACCACTCTTTACCTATTTTATGCTTCTGTCATACCCCTATTAAAGTTATTCATGATCCTTTCATGAAAGGTGTCTATTTAAAGAAAAATATACTTAAAAAACCTATTTTTCTCTTAGCGTCTAATATCTTTAAGGCAATTGATAAGATAGCATGGAAAAACTATAAACATGCCATAACGATAAGCCAAGAAGTAAAAAAAAGAATTCTGAATGCTGATCTTATAAGCAAAAATCATATTCACATATTGCCAAATGGGGTAAATTGTAAAAATATAACTCCTACATGGAAATATGACAATTATTTTCTGCACCCTGCCAGACTAAAGTGGTGGAAAAATATTGAACTTTCTATAGAAGCATTTAATATATTTTGCAAAAAAAACAATAATTTTGAACTTATCATAGCCGGACAATTAGACAAAAGAAGCGAGAAATACTATAACTATCTAGTAAAACTATCTAAAAACAATAAAAAAATAAAAATTATACCAGATCCGGATAAAAACACTTTCCGTAAGCTTTTCCAAAATAGCTATGCAACTCTTTCCACTACCCCCAACGAAGACTTTGGCATCACTATTATAGAAGCAATGGCTTATGGAAAACCTGTAATAGCAATAGATCAAGGCGGCCCAAAAGAGATAATAGATAATAATGTCACCGGGCTTCTTACCCCGCTATCTTCCACTGAGATGTCTAAAAAATTGGCCTATCTTGCAGATAATAAAGATATCGTATTAAAAATGGGGCAGGCTGCTAGAGAAGCATCGCTAAGATATAACTGGGAAAAAATTATAGATGACCTTGATACGTTTATAGACGAGCTTGCTCTTCCATAGAAAAAGACATTAAAATTCCACAAAACAACCAAAACAGATAAAGCGGTGTCTTCCATAAAAAAACATCATAAGTATTCATATTAAACAACAGGCCTATAAAGCTTATGGACATATAAAAAATCAGCTTTTTACTATTTTCTTCAGATTTCCCATACGATATAAAGAGTTTCCTAAATATACTCCCTAAAAATGCTATAAAACCTGCGAATCCGATAATACCTGTCTCTGCCAAATGCATGAGATAAACGCTGTCAGGGATCATGACTTCATAGCTACGCTTCGTATTTGAATAGAGATTAAATAATACTCTAAAATGACCTAGACCAATACCTACAAAAGGGTGTTCTTTTAACATGCTCCAAGTAACTAAATACGCACCTGTCCTGTGAGCATATTTAATATAATGCCTCAATAGTTCTATCCTAAAGCGATGCCTAAAGCCCGGGATAAAACAAAACCTTGAAGAAGAGAACCAGATAAACAATACAGCCAGGCTCCACACTAAAACAATCCACTTGAACTTCCTTTTTAATGCCATCCAAACCGTGAGCATCAATATCAAAGAGATCCATGTGCCCCTTGAAAAAGTCAGGCCGATCGCAGAAAATATAAGTAAAAATGTAGCAAAATTTACATTCTTTATACTTCCCCTTTTCTCGCTAACATAAAAATAATATGCTATTGGAAGGCAGGCTAATAAATATGAGCTCAGTACATTTGGATGCATAAGAGTAGACATCATCCTCTTATTAATTAATATGAAGCGCTCATAAAAAACATTACTAACTATGTTCTCATATAAAAAATTATGCTTAAAGATCATCTCCATGAACCCGAATAAAGCCACTAGCCCTGCGCAAATACATAAAAAATAGAGAATTCTTCTGGTTTTATTTTTATCTAGTTGATGTTGTAAGATAAAATAGATAGGGATCGCTATTAGTATAAAGCCTCTGTAATATCCGCGAGACAGATCCAGGTCTTTAGCAAACCAAATATTTATAGAAAAAAGAAAAATATAGACCCAAAACAAAGCATTTTGGAGTATAAAATATTTGGATAGGTTAAATTTATGCAGATACAGAGAAAGGATCACCATAGCTACTAATATAGATTGGACTGAGCCTACGTATCTTATCTGAAGCGACTCTGGGATAAATGATATCCAAGCTATGAAAATCATAATAAACATAAATATTATTTTATTTAATATTGTTTTATGCATTTTTGCCTTTTGTTCTACTGGATGCCAATATCCCGCAATACATCCAGAATATATAAAAAGGTGCTGTCCAGTAAAGAAGATCGTAAGTAAGCATATTAACTAATATGCCCACAATAGCAACAGATATTGTAAACACTAGTTCATTTTGAGACCTAAATGAATTAATAAGCAAATACAAAATAAAGCTGATAAAAGCAAGGTACCCTAGAATACCCGTCTCCCCTAGTACCATAAGATGCATATTATCCGGTATTCTCACTAGATGACCAAAACCTTTTTTATGATGATACTTGTCAAAAGTAATCCTATAATTATCTAAGCCGACCCCTAAAAAAGGATAGTCCTTCAGCATGCCTAACGTTGTATTAACTCTTGATAGCTTGCGCTCATAGATAGATCGCGAAGTTAAAGATCTTACTGAGAACCTTTTCATTACAGGTGCCTTAAAAAAAGATATGACTGCTACTATCAAAAAAATACTTATAAATAAACCATAAATAATTTTCTTACTTTTTTTATAAAAATAGATTATTGTCAATACTAGAAATGCTAAAAAACTTCCCCTTGAAAACGTAAAAAATAATGCAAGAACACATAAAACAGCTGTCAATATACCTAGCTTCTTTAATGTCTTACTATTACTCTTATATATTAGGAAATAAGAAAAAGGTATTGATGCTATTAAATAAGTTCCGAGTACGGCTGGTACAAGCTGGGTTGACATTATTCGGCTTTCAGGAAGATATATCTTATACCACATATTAGAGATAAATTTTTCATATAGTATATTTTTATGGAATATAAACTCTAAAATTCCTATCGTAGACACGATCCCGGCCAATACGCATATAGTCACAGCAAAAGTTATCTTATATTTCGTTAAAGATACTTGGCTTTTAAATAAGAAATATACTATTAATATTGGAATCGCATAATTAATATATCTATTAAATGCTATTTCTCTATTTTCAGTAAAATTTAGACCTACTGTTAGCACTAAGATATAACACCATAAAAATAAATCTTCTTTATCAAGGAAAATTTTTCTTGCCTCTGTTCTTTGTAATAGAACTAAAATTATTAAGGTTATGACTAAGGCGATATTTACATGATTGACTTCAACAAAACCAACAAACAATGAAAGCCATATAAACAAAGTTACAAATATACTCAAATATAAATAACGGGAAGCTTGTTTCATAAAAATACCTAATTTGTTCTAGTCGATTCTCTCGTCCTGCCAAAACCTTACAGGCCTGGCTAATAAATAAGTTCCTTCTTTTTCATAGAATATTTTGAATTTAGATAAATGTGGCCTAATAAAGCTAGAAAATTCCTTTGGTACATAAAGGAATTCTTCTTTACCATATCTTAACCACCTTACTATCCTTTCATTTGTAGGCAATACCTTTTTACTGCTACCGGGGAAAGGGTGAATTTTTTCCTGCAAAAAAGCTCTTAAAAAGAAGTTATTAAAAAGTCCTGAGCCAATATAAGACAGATTCCGATAGTCATAATAATTATACAAATATTTTCTAACAAACAGCGCAACATCATAATCAGAAGAAGATATTGCTGGCTTAAAATAACGGGAGTAAATGATCCCACTGATCAAAGAAAAGCACAGTAAAGGTAAAAAAATGACTAATTTAATAGGCATAGCTACTTTTGTATTAAATTTTTTAATTATCTTTTTATTAAAAAAATCTATCAAAATTTGAGCTCCATATATTGCGATAATTATATATGGTATGTACAAAAGATAAAATGATTTATAATAACAGTACGTACCAAAAGAAAATTTATTTATTCCTATATAGAAAAAAATTGTCTGGATAAAAATTGAAAAAAATACGGCTAATAAAATTTTATTTTTTCTTTTAAGTAAGCTCATTATAATTCCGATTATAAACAAAATAAAGACAAATTTAATTATTAATGCTTCTCCGAATATATTAATATCCATTAGTTTGCCATAAATAGGAAATTTAGTTACTAATACTCCTGCATCTACTTTTAATATTGCTATAATTTTTTTCGGGGTTAAAAACATGACTGCCAGATAAATAAAAATTGCTAATTGAATAAAAATTACAAAAATAAAAGAAAGCATTTTTTTTCTAGGCAATTTATGTCTAGTAATAATACTGGCCCAAATGAGAGATATTATCAAGGATGGAAACCATCTAGCATACGAAACACAAATACCTAATGATATTAATATCAAAAAAAACAAACTACGATTAGAAAATGTTTCTAGGTAACCTGCTAAAAAAATTAAATAAGCAATAAATAAAAAAGTACCGAAGATCTGTGGATAAAAACCTAGTCCGTTTAATTGGCTGATAGAATAGCTAGACAGCGATACAAGCATACCTCCTGCTATTGCACCTAAATGCCCTGAAATTTTTAACCTGATAATCAAACTGTATACACCTACCGCATATAGGGCTGTAAAAATTACCATTATAGGATAGATGGTCTTAATAAAAGGGGTGTTATTAATAAGCTTTGAAAATAAAGCTACATTAAAATGTACTCCAAAGTTACCAGGAAGACTTAATGACCAGGGAAAAATTCTATTTACAAAGTTTAAATGCGTTCCACCATCTACCAGCTCATTAAATAATTTTAAAGGAATAAAATCAGGGTATAGTTTATAACTAAATATCACTGCTATTATAAAAAAAATTATCGCTGAACAAATTATAGATAATTTATCTATTTCTAATCTTGCTGATAAAAAATAATTTTTATTCTCTGCTGTAATGTACAAAATAAGTAAACCAACAAATAGAATTATATAAAATCCAAATAAAAAATTATTTACTGTAATCTGTATTTTTAATAATAGTAAAATATGACCTATTATAGCTACCAATAAGGTAAAAATAGACACTAATAAATAAACTGCTTCTAACAAAGTAAAACAGCTATTTCGAAATACCAGTATATATGCCACATAAGAAGCTAATAACAGTACTATAATATGTAACATTTTTATTGTATTTATACCTCTTTTACTATTATAATGGTAATTATACCATGCAAAAGGTAAATTCAAAACCCTTATCACTTATTATATTCATCTCTATTTATTGTAAGGCTAGGATAGTAAAAATCGGGTAGTTACTGCAGCTAATCTTTTCTGTTCCCTAATGATCTTCCTATCAATAATATATTTCAGGTTCAGGTTTACGAAATCCAAGTAATCTTCCATTGATAACCATCTGGGAGGAATATTGTTGGCTTTTATAACAGGCAGGTTTAATTCATCCATCTATATATTCTCCAGTAGCTTATTGTAAAGCTCTGCTGTACCATATTTAAGGCACAGGTCTTTAAATTCAGTGTCTTTAATATTGACTTTATTGATCTTGATCAATTGAACAATATCCGGTAGATCCCTATATTCCCGGATGCCTGGATTATACTTTATTGCATGTAGCTTTAGGGCGATCAGATGGTTTAAACTTGGGACAATAAATTTTTGTTTAGCAATAGAAATATCTTTTCCGTCTTTAATGATCTTGCCCAGCGTATCCTTATCCACAAACATAAAATCTACATCCATTAGATAAGGCCCCTCCCCTAAAAGCCTTGCAAATACAGCCTCTTCATAGTCTTTCCTAAAGCCTTCCTTCACCAATAAATTCAATATCTTTTCAAAATCCTCTTTAGTGATCAAAAAATCTACGTCTGCTGTCTGCCGGCTTACCTTATAATAGTTCACGGCAAACCCTCCGATCAAAACACAATCTACGTTGCCCTTGGCAAATATATCTGAAAAAAGATGAAAAATAGTAGGATATTGTTTGTTCATTTTTATTTATTGATCTTCCTTTATAGCACATTATACCATAAGACTAAATAACTTTACTATTGTAATTACTAAAAATAATGCTATCATTAAAGTAATTATATCATGCAAAATGTAAATTCAAAACCCTTATCACTGATTATATTCATCCCTCTGGCTATTCTAATAAGTATAAGGCCTTTCTTCTCAGGCTTGGCACACTTCACACTTGAGACTTTTTATGAAACAGCGCTTATACTTATTTCTATAGCTGGCTTGGTATTATATAAAAAAAGGGACTTAAAAACATCCTTTTTGATACCCATTCTCGTTCTTTTAGCTGCACATATAGTCTCGCATATATTCTCAGTCAATCATACTAATTCCACTCAAGAGATAATAAAGCTTATAAGCCTGATCTTGCCTTTTTCTATAATACTGCTCTCTAGTGATAGACAAAAAGAAACACTTATAAAGGTTATAGTATATTCGTCTATAATAATAAGCTTTTATGGTATATATCAATATTTCTGGGGTTATGACCTTCTATTGAGGGGGTTAGACGATGTAAGCCGCCTTAAAATAGCTGGCTCTTCTTATGCCAAGGACATACTTATGAGTAAGCGCGCTATCGCTACATTCCCTTCCCCTACTATTTTTGGCAGTTACCTAGTAATAATGTTTTTTCTTGCACTGCACCTGGCTAAAAAACAAAAAATGGCTATAGTCGCAGCAATATTTATTTCCATAGCGCTTCTTCTTACCAAATCTATGGGCGCATGGCTGGTACTTATCTTCGGACTTGCTGTGTATCTTGCAACATCATATAACTCCATTAAACACAAGAAGATATTGATCCCTCTTTTTTCTATACTTATAGCTTTAGCCCTGACTTTCATACTCATCACGCGCTGGGAACGTCTCATGAACCTCGAAAACCCGCAAAATTCCATTACCCAGCGCATAAATTACTGGAAGACATCTATAAAGATAATAAAAGATTACCCGCTAACAGGTGTTGGCCCAGGAAACTTCCAGGAGGTCTTCTTAAAATATAAGGTGGGTCAAGGCACAGATGCAAGATATGCCCATAATTTGATACTTCAAACTTGGGCTGAGATAGGTGTTTTAGGGCTAGCAGGACTACTTTGTATCCTACTTATATTAATAAAAGCTGCTAAAAAAAGACCTGAAAACATCTTGCTCTTGGTCTCAAGCCTTGCTTTTATATCACATAATATGATAGATATTACTTATTTCATTCCTCAGGTAGTAGTATTTTTCTGGATCATATCTGCAATATCCTTCTCAGATCCTCTGCTTTTAAAACAAGATTCTTGTCAGATATAATCTTCTTTAAATATACTTTATCTTTTTCTCCAAATATTATGCAAAAACCATTGTTTTCACTAATGTCACCGCCTATTTCAGCTACATCGCTACACCTGTCAATGATAATAAACTTTTTATCTTCTCCTAAACAATTCAGATGGTTAGTAAAAAGGTCCTTTTTGTGATTAAACTTAAACTTTAAAACTGTTTCGAGATTATTATTAAGTTCTATAAATATCGGTATTCTGAACCTTCTTTTGTCAATTTCTATATAATTATTTATTGTGTCTACTTTTATATACTTTTTAATCTTAGGAAAATCCCAGAATTTAGCGACATCTTTCATCCAATACCCTGTATTCTTCAGTATATAATCTATTTCTGAATCTATTGACTTTTTAGTTAATAAATCCCTCCCTAATCCCAAAGCACACTTATAGCCAATAAAAGGCAAAACAGTAGGTCCTATGTCCATAGTAGACCCTGGCCTTGCAATTTCTTTTGGAGTCAAATTCTCTGGGTCAATTACCATAAACATATTTCTCCTAGGCTGCCTCATTAATAAGTTAGAAGCTGAATTTCTCATTGCTAAATGATCGGACAATATGACAATTATTGTTTGTTTTGCATAAGGTGACTTTAGAATCCTACTAACAAAATCTGCTATTAAACGATCAGAACTGGCTACAGCATTAAGCATAGGATTTAAACCGTCCTCATAAACAATATCTTTGAATTTCTTTGATGGGCTGCCATAAGGATGATGCGTATCTAGAGTTAAAGTGACAAGACAAAATCTCTGGTTTTGACTTGATAGTTCAAGAAATTTATCAAACATTATATCAAACAGAGCATCATCGAATAACCCCCATGATGTCATGTATGATTCATCATCCAATAGATTGAGCAACTCTTTTTTCCCGTAAATCTCATCGTAGCTATGAGAGTGAAAAAAATTCCCTTTTCCAGCAAAATCAAGATCTGCCCCACCATAATATATAAGCTTATATCCTTTACTGTGAAGCAGATCGCTTAACCCAATTGCAGATGGTAAATAACTATCCATTCCTGACATTGAATTTATTGCGTCCCAGCTCATAGCTAAGGGTATCCCACATTGGCTAGCGACTAAACCCCCTATAGTAGAAAAAGCGCTTGGAACTTGAGTAATGTTTGTAAAATATGTGCTTTTGGATTCTAGCTTGCTAAGCTCCCTGATTAAACCTGGAAAGCGGTCTTCGTTAAAATATGTCCTTTCTAGCCCTTCAGCATAAATTATCACAAGATTTTTCTTGGGTTTATCTAATTCTTTAATGCTTGGTTTTTGATAATAGGTGTAGAAACCAGGATAATATGCTTTGTTCAGCAGAACCTCGTATAAATTATGAGTCGCAGGATTAGTGATTATGGACATTAATATAAATAAATAAGGGATATAACTAATAACTTGTGATTTATTTTTTTTCACAAAAATCATATAGAACAATAGAAATAACCCCAAAACTAAAGTTGTAGAATAAATAATGATAATGTCCAGATATTCTCCAAATCCAGCTCCAATAAGGCCATATCTTATATGATAAATAACAGATTCATTAATGCCTTCTCCAGTAAAATAAAAAGAAACAGAATATAGTACATATAGTATTAAGGATGCAAGAGCTATTGAAAAAAATATAATTTTACTTTTTAGGCTGTGAACACTCCCGGAGTATAGAAAAATACTATAGAAAAATAAAATAATAGAAAGTATTAGGGCTGGCATACTAATTTATGGTATATCCCATTCATTTCTTGCGCATTAGATTTTATATCCTTTATAAGGCTAGGGTTATATTCAGGAGGTCTCAGGGTATTCCTATTGACTGTAAGCTCCTTAATTTTATGAAAGAGTTCATCGCTATCTCCTGGCTTAAATAAATATTTCTTATCATGAATGATCTCGCTTACACCTCCTATGTTAGATGTCAATACAGGAGTCCCTGAAAGAATAGCCTCGCGTAATATCAAAGGAGAATTCTCTTCCCATAAAGATGGGAAGACCAAAAGGTCTATTTCTTTAAAAATATTTTCGATATCTTTATTGTCAAACTTTCCCATAAAGCTTATATCATTTCGCCCTCTTGCCATAAACCTAATCCTATGGTTAAAATCAAAAATACCATTATTTATTGGGGAATGACCATAAATCTTTAGAAGTGCTCTGTCTTTTTCCAATCTCTTGAATGCCTTTATTAGAATGTGAGCTCCCTTTGCAGGGATCAATGTCCCAATAAACCCTATCCTTATTTTATCGGAAGGGATCTTTTTTGAATCCACGAATAGCCCAGTATTCATCCCATGGTCTGAATACATGATCTTACCTCTATCTAGCCCCCATCCAATAAATCTCTTCTTTAAATATTCTGAAGGCGCAATAAAAAGGTCTATCTTTTTAAAGAAACTTTTTATATCTACGCCGTGTCTTTTTGATATTTTTCTCGGGACTTGAAGGGTAAGAATCTTTTTGATCAGATTGCTGGGCCTAAGCCCTGCTAAAAGACATAATAGGCAGTTTGAACTAGAAGGATCCTTACATATCCTTAGGTTCGCTTTCAGCAATTGTCCTCTAGGGCACATGAGCCAATAATCATGCAGTGTAAAAACGATTGGTATGTTTTTGCTCTTAATAATGTCTACTATTCCTAGGGATAAAAACAACAGATGATGTATGTGCACCACATCTGGCTTGAATTCATCTAAGACATGTTCAAGCTTTTTCTCAATTTCTGAGTTATAGTATATTTTTTCGAGAGAATTATACCTCCTGAGAGTATTATTTATCTTGTAAAGCTTCAATCCATTGTAAGAAGATATTTCAAGTTCATGATTCCTTTTTTTGGGATTCTTCGTCCTATAAAAAATCCTCACTTCATGATCTTTAGATAACTCCTGTGCAAGATTATACGCATATATCTCAGATCCAGACATGCTGTCAGGTGGAAAACAATGCACTACTTTAAGTATCTTCATTTTACTTAACAACCTTTAAATATAAATCAGTGATATAAAATTTTAATTTATGCGTATCCAATACTATATATACATCTTGTCCCTTGCCCTCGTTCTTGCATTGCAATAGATCGGGGTCTATCTTTATGGAACAGCTCTTTTTATCACCCGAAGAATTTAAGAAAATATGGTCTATGAATCTCTTTCCATCCTTATCCAATAAATAAAAAGACACCTCCCCCTTGGCATTATCAAGATATCCAATATTAAGGACTGATGTAAGATCTGAATCAAATCTAAAAACAAGATCGGAATAGACGGATTCGTTTCTCTGGGCTATTATAGCTTTTTCTCCTCCCACACTCTCTTCTTCCCAATATCCTCGAAGCACTGGGAATCTCATCTCTTCGGTATCGCTAATGTTCAATCTCAGGTCTATATGAGAGTAATCTGAGAATCTGCCAAAACAAGACATATATTTTTCAGGGCAAAGGTAACATGCTTCAAACTTAGAATATTTCTCTGGATCATTTATATGGGATCGAAGCCTCTTTAAAGGTTCACAGTTCCTAGAAACGATATCTGTGAATGGAACAGGATCATAACAGCAGACTTTTCCATAACCTTTCTGCAGTAATACATAAGTATCCCAAGGACGAGAGCACCTGGCAAAGACATGTTCTTTATCTAATGGCTCTTCGACAGATCTATCGAAAAAGGTCTTTTTAAGCGTCTTTATAAAATTAAAGCCTTTGATTTCTTTCTTTTTTTCCTTTTTATCTTCCTTTTTATCCAGATAAACCTTGTTTTTGGACGTAAATTCTTTATATTCCTGGAGATTTACGACCCTTAAGGTGTTTATCATCCCCCCCAGGTCTCTAGTATCTTTTTCTACATTAAGTTTTTTATCTACCTCTATGTTCACAGAGACATCATTGCTATCTACTATGCTATCGGTTTCAAAACCATAATAATGCCAGCCCGCGATCAGCTTACAGCTCTTTTCTCCTTTCGAACCGCGAACAGTAAGAACTCTTTCATCGCTCCATACAGGATTACCTATATATGCCAGCAAGCGATCTGAAGAATTTATCTTTTTATTAAGCTTGATCCTGGATGAAAGGGATGACCATCTAAACTCCCTCTCTCCATCGCACTCTAGATCATACCATCCACTATCGAGCTCGAAATGAGGCGCTAAATGAAATCCCTTTATATTAGCTGGCGATTCAGGTTTTCCAGCTTTATCTTTATCATGATTCGCAGCATCTATAGCTTTAAAGAACTCTTCTGTCTGCTTTAGTTTTACAAAAGGCTGGAACTGGCTTCCATAGTTGAACTCTGCACATAATTTCAGTGTCTCGTCAAAATGTCTTCTTAGCTTTACTTCATCTTCAGGCCGAAAAGACTCCTTCCTGAAAAATTCAATATCATCTTCTCTTGGATCAAGGAACATAAAATAGAACCCTATTCTAGTATTGTTTTTATGGATGCTCTTTATATATTTTATAAGTTTTGTGAGGTGGTGAATATTCCTTCTCATCATCACGAAGTTTATGAGAAGATCTGGTACTGTCTCATGCGACAGAAGATATCTAAGATTAGCGTCTATGACATCCCAGTTTAGATTCGCTCTTATTGCTTCGAACATTTCTTTTTCAACAGCATCTATTGACAATACTATCTTACAGAGAGACAATGACCTCATCTTATCTATGACATCATTGGTCAATAGCTGACCATTGGTCACTATACCGCTAAAAACATGGTTTTTTTTGAGTTCTTCCAGGATATTGTAAAGCTCGTTCTTTACAAGAAGTACTTCTCCTTGCCCATAGACATCACAGGTTTCAGCATATGGTAGATGTGGACCTAATTGCTCCATAAATAATTCGTATGTTACATCTTCCTTCAATCTACCATGATCTGTTTTATTAAACACTTTTGAGCTCTGAAGACACATTATACATCGTGCATTACACTTGTTTGTCACCATAACACGTAACTGCATAGGATGGGCAATGCTGACTTGAGAACTTCTCTCGAACTCCTTAGCTAAGGCATGCCTATTCATTATTCTACTGCTGACAATATTTATAAAGTCTTTTGAACTTTTCATAACTTTTACTCCGGTAAAGGAAGCACCTCTTTTATCTTGTCCATTTTTATCTCATTCCACGCATTGTATAGATACTGCGAATCACAAGCAGAGCAGCGAAAAGATTCCCAGCATATTATAGGCTTCTTTAATAAACTAAAGTCTTCTGAAAATATATTACCAATAGGCCTATAATGAGGTAGAGAGTCCTGTGTAAATAATTTACTTCTATCTATAGCGCTCATACAGGTATACGCATCTCCTTTATTATCCAACACGATCCGATTTAACCCAGCTGTACAAAAAAGAGGTGCTTTGCTGAAAAAATTACCCCCGTTATTCCTGGTCTTTTTAAAAAGACTCTTGAATTTATAATATTTTGTAGCCATAACGCAATAAAGGTTAGATCTCCACAATGCCTCGTTGTATTCTGCAGCTCTTCTCATAAAAGAATCTACTGTGTTTAGATATACAGGATCCGTGAGCCCAGGGTTTTCCCCCTCCATAACGCAATTATCAAAAATAACCCTGATATTAAGTTTTTTACACCTATCCAGAACGAGCTCTGCATAACTAAGGTTTTCTGGCGCAAGCACCATCTCTACTCCCAAATTCTTAAACTTATTTTTTACTAGAAGAGCGACTTTCTCAAAAAACTTTTCAGCATTATACTGCGTAGGATGTAGGCTAAACATTAGGTCTTTAAAACGATTTGGCCTTACTGTTTTGATAAATCTATTTATATCTATTATATCGCTAAAATTAGATGTCATTACTAGGTCTATTTTTTTGTCCAGCATATCTATTATTGTCAAAAAATCTTTATGTAAAAAAGGTTCCCCACCTGTAAAGTAGATGCTTTTAGGTTTTAATTCATTAAACTTTTGAGCCCACTTCTCAGAAGATATCTCTATCTTATTAGAGGCGTCTTTCCTGTAGATGTCATATCTATTAATCTGCCAACAGTATGAACATCTAAAATTACACCTCCATGTGACAAACCATTGGATCATAAATCCTATATCTTTTGAAAGATCCAACGTTTCCTTTTCTCTAAATTTTACCTCAGGGTCATCTGTATATTTAGACCTAATATTCAAATAATCATAGTAATCATAGCTATAACTGATCTCTTTTACTGCTAACTTAGCATTTGTTTTAAAAGATAGTCCATTTTCTTTTTTTAATTCTAGAACAGGGATCTTTAAGCAGAACAGCCTTATTCCTCCATATAAGACTCTGGTGTTATAAGAATAATTACCTGCCTCAAAGCTAATAGATTCATCTTTGCCCAGTTGAGCTTCGTAAGTAATGTTAACGTAAATATCTGTATCGCAGGCTTTGGTTAATATCTTTTCATCAATTGAAATGACTTCACTAAAAACCATCATAATACCTCTTCGTAAACCCCTAACATCTTGCTCCCTACCTTATCAATAATATAATTATTCTCTAGCTGCTCTTTGCCCTTATCAGCCAATTTCTTGCCCAAACCATTGCTTAAAACATCAAAAAGCTTATCTCTTAGATCATTGCTGTCACCATAATTAAACAATAACCCTCCCTTATCGATAACCTTAGCTACTGTAGGTGTATCTACACCAATAACTGGCAAGCCACTAGCCCAAGCCTCCAAGAAAACAATACCAAATGCTTCAAATTTTGAAGGTAATACTAAAACATCTGATACCCGCAGTAGCTTTGCTTTTTCTTGGTTAGTAACTATTCCAAAATCAATGATATCTCTTTTATCCTCCTCAGGCAGGTGCACACAATATCCTTCATACCATGGGAAGTTTGGGCCTACTAAAAAAAGTTTTACTTTTATATCTTTCTTTAAAGCCCTCACTGCCTCTACAAGCGTATCTACTTTTTTATACTCTATTTTTCTCCCTAAAAATATTATTATTTTATGTTCACTACTGATCCCATACTTATCAAAGACTTCTTTTTTGAACACATCTATATCTTTGGTTTTATATTCACTAGGATCTACTGTATTGTAAGCTACGTGGACCTTTTTAGGGTCTATTTTCTGTATCAGATGTTTTCTTTCATAATCATTTACAGCAAAAACAGCATCGCACCTCCTCATCAAATAAAAATTTGCCTTTGTCTCATACAACACATGTCCTATATGAAAATGAGGAGTGATAACTACTTTTTTTCTAAACAACTTCGCTATAAAAAACCCTAATATATTATGGGGGTAAGGAATGGTGTGTAAATGTACGACATCCACTCTCATAACTTCTCTTATTATTCTAAAAAATAGCTCTATAGAGTGAGGTCCGTAGAGATAGATCTTGAATGACTTATTTATTGCCTCAAATAATCTAAAGAGTAAAGGATGTATCTTGTTTCTTCTACATCTTATAACCTTTACGCCTTCATCGTATTCTATTTTTCCAAATTCAATGATATGATTATAAATGGGTGGGTCAAACCAATATTCTTCCTCTTTATAAACATCCAATGTCAAAACAGTTACCTTGTGCCCAAGCTTTGCAAAATATCTACAAATCCTTTGGCACCATATTTCGCTTCCACCTATAGACGGTGGATATCTTTGAATAATATTCAATATTTTCATATTTCTAGTCTTTGAAAAATTCCGAGTCTGTCTATTTTTACCCCGTTTTTATCAAACAACTCGGCATTTAGAGAATAAAATCCAGGCTCTTTAAGGTCTTTCTTCCAAAACTCATCTGATTGAGATAGGCTTCCATTGATGTGCCAAAAAGCTGACATATCCCAGTCACAATCAAGCATTACCTCTAGAGAGGTTCTTGGGTTAATGTCCAGTTTTTTTGAAACATACGCATAAATAACATCATCTTTCGTAGTTTTTATCCTTACTTTAACCTGTTGCTCTTTATCAGTGTCGTTTGTAACCTTGATATTGTATTTATTAACATCTCTACACTTGGCTTCCTTTGAAAGCGAGGAAAAGTATGAAAAACATAGCCCTTTGCCTTTTTTGCTGAATACAATACATTTTATATAAGAAAAAAGTGACTTTATCTTCTTTAATAGACTTAATATCTTCCAGAGGGGTCGCACCATCTTATAGGTCTCAGAACTATATATTCTATCGATCTCTTTTCTTAGACTTAAGATCTCCATGTCTTTTGAACGTAAAAGTTCTGCCTTTTGTATGATCTGTTTTTCTAGTCCATTATATAGCTCTTCTTTCTTATACAGGCCTTCTATCTCTCGAACCTTCTCCGATAATATTCTTTCTTTTTCTGCTATTGTCTCTGAAAAATTTGCCTGAGAACCAGATAGTTCATCTCTCAGGCTGGATATCTCATTGTTTTTATCAGAAATCATTTTGTTCAGATTATCTATGTCTGCGTGATTCTTTCCAAGCGTTCTGTCTCTTTCAGCCAAAATACTTAAGATTCTATCTAGCTCCTGTTTTAAAGTAGGTAGTTCTCCGCTTCTTGCTTGAATAAAGCCATCTTTTTCAGATATCAGTCTTTCTTTTTCGCTGATAGAATCCCTAAGCATCTCCAATTGTTTCAATAAGTCGTCTTTTTCTAGATTCAATATCTTGTCGAGTTCTGTAAAAAGCTCAGTTGTCAATGACAATACGACATTATTGTTATGAGACTTTAAAAGCTTGATAAATACAGATGACAGCATACTTGCAACGTCCTTTTTACTGTTTAAAGTAGTAAAATATCCTTTTCCGTATAATTCAGTAGCTAGCCTATCGGGATAATGTTTTGCTATTAAAAGTAATCTGTTCCTTTCACAAAAATAGCAGACCTCAGCCTCGGTAGCTGTTCCATGAACTTTATGATAAACTACGCTCTTAGGCGCATAAAACATCTTCCACTCTTTACTCCTCATGCGTATTGACATATCCATGTCTTCCATATACATCTCAAAATCTTCGTCTAAAAGTCCATCATCATTTAAGCACTTTCTGCGATAAAGGACAGAGCAATGGGAAACACTAGACAATTCTTCTACTTCATCATATTGGCCTTTGTCTTTTTCTCTAAAGCCTCGATCTGCCCAATAAAAATTAGGTAATGCAACATGACCTGCGCCCTGCAATCTGCCATCTAAAAATAAAATCTTAGAGGTAACAACTCCTATCCTATTATCTAACTGCGCTACTTTGACCAATTCTATCAACCAGTTCTTATCTACAACTGTATCATTGTTAACTAATGCTACAAATTCAGCTTTTGATTGTTTTATAGCTATATTATTTGCCTTACAAAAATTATTTAGATCGTTCCTAACTATTTTGACATTTGAATAGCTCTTTTTTACATACTCCACAGAACCATCTGTAGACCCATTATCAACCATTATTATATGCATTCTTTCCTTCGGATAGTTTAAATTAGATAAGGATTTAAATAATGGTTTTAAATGTTTTTTTCCATTAAAATTAACTGTAACGACATCAATTAATGGTAGCTTCATCGACAACCTCTTCTTTCCAGTCCCATCTATGTGGCATATAAAGAATGCCATGGTCTTTTTGAGGAGAAAAAACAAAAAATTCTTTCACATTTTTTCTAGACAATAAAACGCCTTCCTTGCCTCTAGCTTCAACGGTCATATAATATTTTCCTGTTAATAGACTTAATTGGTCTATAGTAAATTCTAGCCTTGCAGATGTTTTTTTAAAAAATTGATTCTTTAATATTTTTTTCACGACAAAGCAAGATATAGAATCTTCTCTCAGAATTTTCAGATGTATCTCTGTAGCCTCTTTTGGATAGTCCATTTCTATAAGAATTTTCAAAAAATCTTCAGTACTATATGCGTACTTCTCTTTTCCATTTTTATCTACCATTTTTATCTCAAAATGATCTTCCCAATTACTATTAATAAAATCTATTTTTTCTCTATATCCTTGATGGAACAAGGTCCCACCAATACCCTCCCCATCAACATCTATCTTATAAAACGCACAATGGTAGTCATACGGGTATTTTTCATTCTTTTCCCAAATAGCCACAGAAACATAATATGTTCCTTTCGATAGAAGGAGTTCGGGGTAATACAAAGAAAAATGTCCTTCTACAGGGTTAAGCTTATTTATGATAAAATTATCAAACCTAGTATTCGGGCCATAGCAGTATAATTTATCATCTCTAAAAATAGCTATTCCAAAATGTGGGTCTATTATCTCTTTACTGGCCTTGTACTTAACTTCTATTTGCAGCGTTTCACCAGTTTTAAAAACATTTTTTTCTTCTTTATTCTTATTATAAAATTTTACATCCAGTATAGTTACCTCGCCTGTCCCAGAGATCTTCCCCCAACTATCTTCTACCATAGAAGGGGCTTCATCCTTTTTCTTCTCTTCTACCGAAGCCATGATATTGTGTTTGTCAACTACTACTGCCTTCCTTATGACAGAATTTTCGTACATTTGAGTTATCTTCTCAGAATCACCATAGCCTTCAATAATGCCTCTTCTTAGATAAAGAGTCTTTTCTGTGTTTTCTCTAATAAACCCTACGTTCTGAGATGCGATGACTAGAACTTTGCCTTTTTCCCTAAATTCTCTTAACTTAACGATGCACTTTCCCATAAATTCTAAATCACCCACACTTATGACCTCATCTATTAAAAGAATATCAAAATCCATATGTATAGCTACAGCGAAACCTAATCTCATGAGCATACCTGACGAATATGTCTGCACAGGCGCATCTATAAAACCATCTAGCTCTGAAAAGTCGACTATCGACTTAAATTTTTCTTTTATTTCTTTAATAGACATGCCTAGAATAGTGGCATTTAAAAATATGTTTTCCTCTCCTGTGAGTTCCATATTAAAGCCAGTACCTACGCTTAATAACGTAGAAACCTTGCCTTTTAGATCAACTGTCCCAGTAGTAGGAGTGGTTATGCCAGCTAATACGTTCAATAGTACGCTTTTTCCTGCACCATTTAATCCTACTATCCCCAGAGACTCTCCCTTGTCTAAGCTAAAACTTATATCTTTTAACGCCCAAAGCTCTTCCTTTCTTATGGGCTTGGCTATCAGAGGCAATACAGCTCTCACTAAAGCATCCTTTTCATGCGAGATTATAAATTTTTTACTTACATCTTTTACATTTATCATATCGCGCTACCTTATCATATCTACATACATAGATTCTCGTCTTTTAAAGTACCTATATCCAAGAAAAAATACAGCAATACAACATACTGCAGAATAAATAATCAGCTTTGGCAGATTGATCTCTTTAGGCACGCCATTTAGGTAAGTGTTACCCAGTAACGCAATCCTATAAAAAGATACTAAGCCGGCAAAGGGATTTAAAGTGTATATATCAAATACACGCTTGGATATATTAAGGACATGGCCCAAAGGATAAAATATAGGACTAAGATAGAACCATAAAAGTAGTCCTACCTCTACTATAAACTTAACATCTCTATTTACAACTTGAGCACCAGCGATAAAGAGTGCCATCCCGCTAACAAAAATGACTTCCAGTACAAAAACTATTGGCAATAAAAAAATATACTTACTTAGGCTTATTCCAAAAGACATTATGAAAATTATTACTACCAAAAGAGCGAATGCAAAATTTATAGCATTGGCCAATACTATAGAAAGTGGGATTATCTCTCGTGGGAAATAAACTTTTTTTATCAGCGCTCCTCCTTCTAATATGCTCATAACGCTAGACCCAAATACAAGCGCAAAAAAATTCCAAGGAAAAATCCCTGTTATTAGAAATATGAAGAAAGAATATCCTTTTACTGGGGTGTTAAAGATCTTGGTAAACACAAATATAAAAGTTAAAGACATACATAATGGAACTAATAGTGCCCATAAAAGCCCTAGAATGGGTTCCTTATATTTTATCTTTATCTCTTTCCAGGCAAGCATCATGAGAAGCTCCCTGTATTTTACCAGCTCTTTTATGTCCTTAACCCATACGTTCATAATACCTCTTTGTGAAGATGTCCTGCCTTCTCTTGATCCAATACGTTGAAGCGTTTTTATCTATTCTTTCTTTCAGCAGGTCTTTCCCCAGCAACTTAAATAATAATGAGACTGGCGTAAACACTAAATAAAAACTTATGAACAGCAAAACTGCACTTACTGTCCAATTAAGCAGGAATATCAGCTTATCTATCAGTCTCTTAAGCGCCACTAATGGCTTTGGCCATAAAATAGCCAGCATTAATGCTGTAGAGCCTATAACAGAAAAATAAACAAAATGTGGCTTATGTCTATAGAACAAGATACAGCCCAAGATATTCATCCCCAATGCCAGGTTAAACCCAAATTTCCTAAGCTCAATCAAGCTCGAAATATTCTTCTTTTGCATGATATTCCTTTGGCTGTTTTTCTTTATCCAATATAAAACTTCCTATTACCAAATTATCCATATCAGTTCTCATGAAACAGTTGTAAGCATCTTCTGGCGTACAGACTACTGGCTCCCCTCTCACATTGAATGATGTATTTATAATGACAGGGCATCCTGTTCTTTTGTTAAACTCATCCAACAACTCGTAATATATCTTATTTGCGCTATCTTTCGCCACTGTCTGTAGTCGCGCAGTATTATCCACATGTGTGACAGCTGGTATATCCGAGCGCTCTATTTTAAGTTTCTCAAAACCTTTTTTATTATTAGTGTTATTTTTAAGGTGCTCTGCCTTTACCTTTGAAACTAAAAGCATATAAGGGCTCTCGCTAGATATATCAAAATAATCCCCTGACTTCTCAGCAAGCACTGTAGGAGCAAAAGGCCTGAATGATTCTCTGAATTTTATCTTTAGATTAATACGTGACTGCATATCCAGGTTTCTGGGGTCTGCTATTATACTCCTCGCACCCAATGCTCTAGGCCCAAACTCCATTCTGCCCTGGAACCAGCCTACGACCTTCTCGTTTGCTATTAGATCCACTGTCTGCTTCAGTAGGAGTTCTTTTTCGTATCTTTCATAGAGGATATTATTATTTTTTAAATATGCTTCTATTTCTTCATCTCTGTATTCTGGCCCAAGAAATGAACCTTTTTGCGCATCACTTGTCTCACTGACCGATCTGTTGTTGCCAAAATACTTATACCATACCCTAAGCGCTGCGCCTATAGCACCTCCTGCATCTCCAGAGGCTGGCTGTATCCATATATTCTGGAAAGGCCCTTCTTTCAAAAGCCTTCCGTTTGCCACACAATTAAGCGCCACGCCTCCTGCTAGACAAAGATCCTTCTTACCAGTAATACTATGTACATATCTTGCTATTTTAAGCATTATCTCTTCTGTTGCCACTTGAATGGACCTAGCTAGGTCCATTTCTTTTTGAGTGATCCTGGTCTCAGGTTTTCTTGGAGGGCCTCCAAATAACTTATCAAACTTTTTATTTGTCATTGTAAGGCCAGCGCAATAATTAAAATATTTCATGTTCAGCCTAAAAGAACCATCCTCTTTTAGGTCTATAAGCTCTTTTAATATGAGGTCTACATACTTGGGTTCCCCGTATGGCGCTAAACCCATGACCTTATACTCAGCTGAATTCACCTTAAAACCTGTATAATATGTGATCGCAGAGTATAAAAGGCCTAGGGAATGAGGAAATCTTATCTCTTCCAGCAGATCAAAGTCATTACCCTTACCAACACCAAAACTTGCTGTCGCCCACTCACCCACTCCATCCATAGTGATTATCGCTGCTTCCTTGTATGGGGATGGGTAAAATGCTGAAGCAGCATGAGATTCATGATGCTCGCAATATAATATCTTCCCATCATAACCAAGTTCTTCCGATATAAGATGTGGTATCCAGAGCCTCTCTTTAAGCCACAAAGGCATTGCTTTATAAAAAGATCTTATGCCCTTAGGTGCATAAGAAAGATATGTAAATAAGATCCTTTCAAATTTTAGAAGCACCTTATCATAAAATGCTACACATGCCAGGTCTTTGGCGCTTATTCCTTCATAGTTTAGACAATAATCTATAGCATTTTTAGGAAAATTAAAATCATGCTTTTTTCGCGTAAAGCGTTCCTCCTGCGCTGCAGCAATTATCTCCCCGTCCTTTATAAGGCACGCTGCGCTATCATGATAAAAACAAGATACGCCTAAGATATGCGTAGACATTCTGCGATTTCCTTCCCTTCCAGGATCACATCTTCCATGGACATATACTTCCATCCTCCATATCTACCTATAGGGTGTATATTAAAACCCGCTAAATAATCTTTTATTGTCTTCACTGCATCATTTCTAAACTTATCATAAATAACATAACCGTATTTAATATCTACTGGTAGGCAAAGATCGATCTCGCCCTCTTCCCTGATCATCCCCAAGGCCTTTAAATGTTTTACTGTCCTACTGATCGCCTTATCTATGTCGATCTTCCTGTCTCTATAAGAGATCTCTACGTACATGGATGTCTTTTTGGGTGGCGCTACATCCATTGAAAAGTTCGTAGGAAAGCCTATCCTGTAAAAATCCAGCTCCTTTTCAGGATAATACACCCAGTGCCTATCAGTTACATCTTCTCTATTCACTCCAATATTTAGCACTAATACAGAGATGAATTTTAATTTATCAGCAGCATCCTTTATCTCATTAGGCACTTTTTTTAAGATCTTTACAAGTTCCGGCAGCGGCATAGTAGAAATAAGATTATTAAAATCCAATACCTTGCCATCTGAAAAAAGAACATTTTTTTTATGCTGGCCTATCCTGACCGCTTCTTTGTTAGTATGAACACTGCCTACTTTTTTAAGAAAACCTTTGACGATCTCAGATATGCCACCTTTTACAGGGTACCAGAACTTAGAATTATAACCGTAAGATTTGTTATTATCTGTTATTGCGCCCTGCACAGCATCTTCCAAGCTTGGGACAGGCACGAAACCATCCAACCAATCACATGTAATATCCTTTGGCTCAATAGTCCAAAATTTTCTGTTATAAGGCAGCATGAAGTGGTCTGCTATTCCCTCGCCGAATGTCTTTTTTATCCAATTCTCAAAATTCCCATTAGGGCTTACGCTTTCTCTTCTGGCTTTTATTAAACCTAAAAGACAATCCTTTACTATCGGCTTTGGCAGGCCATAAAAATTAGCCTGAAAAGGATATCTTGTAAAGCTTCCTTTTGAATATATCCATGAGCTTCGCTTGTGAGGAGCAAGATTCCCTCCCAATAGGCCGTTCAGCAGTTTAAAGACATAGTCTCTTCTAAAGTGCAGAAGATGGCCATCCAGATCAAACGTGTAGCCATCTTTTTTTATAGATCTTGCCATACCTCCTGGACTGGCTTCCTTTTCGTATAAAGCGTAGTCATCTTTTAAGTGAAAACCTGCGCTTAGACCTGCCAATCCCGCCCCTAAAATAATATCTTTCTTCTTACGACTAGTCATCTATCTTGACCATCCCTATCTTTTTGCCCATTAGGATAAACACTATTACTACCAATATGACAGCTATGCTTCCTAATAGATTTGAACCAAACGCCACTACTAAGGAGCATAAAGCTATGAAGATACTGAAAGAATACATGAAGTGTACGCTTTTAGTGACACTATAGCCTTTTTTAATAAGTCTTAGAGTAAAATGGTCGTCCGTCTTCTTGAAGATTATCTTTTTCTTTTTCACCCTCATTATCATTAAAAATAAAGTATCATATATCGGCAGGCTGAGGGCTAAAAGCGGTGTCAAAAGCGCTATTGGCCTATCCATAGGAGCATAACTTATGTTTATAGCTATTGCGCCTACTATAAAACCAATAAATAGACTTCCTGTATCTCCCATATAAAGCTTTGCTGGCGGGTGATTGCGCATAAGGAAACCTAAGCTTGAGCCTATCAGGGCGATCAGGACTAAACTTGAAAAAATATCACCCTTCACTAGCGCGATGATCAATAAAGTACCAGACACTATAACAGCTAGTCCAGCTGCTAGGCCATCAGCTATGTCTAAAAGGTTGAATGCATTTATAATAAGCAACATCCACACTATCGTAAGTATTCCATTTAGCCACATTGGCAAAAATACTATCTTTGTCGATACCCCAGACATGATCAGAAAGATTATCGCGACCACCTCGATCATTATCTTCATGAGAGGCGGAAGGTCCTTTGCATCGTCTAAAAATCCCAATAAGATTATAAGGCCTGAGGAGATAATTAACCCAAATATCTTATAGTTTAAACCGATCACAGAACGATAAAAGATCAATATAGCTATGAGAAAGCCTACGAATATAGCCAACCCCCCTAGACATGGAAGCCCTTTCCTCTCTCCTTTTTTTGGCCTTGAGAATATTCCCAGGCTATTGCTTATGCCGATACTGACAGGTAAGCACATGAACGTGACTACAAAAGATACGAAGAGTAGATATATGTACATCAATTTAACCTCCTATATAATTCTGCGACATCTTGGACCATCCTAGAAGCATTGAAAGTTTCATCTATTGAAAGCGTAGCTTTTTCTCTTATTTTTTTAAGAGTAGCTGGATTATTTATCGAATCTATGATCCTTCTAGAAACTTCTCTAGGATATCCTGGTTTTGTAAGATAACCTGTTATGCTGTCTTTTATAAGCTCACTATTCCCTCCTGTGTCAGTAGCTACTACCAGACATCCTTTCAGCATACCTTCGATCAATGATATAGGCAGGCCTTCCCATTTACTGGTAAGGATAAGCATGTCAACTATACTTAATAATTCCGGCACATCCCTCCTCCAGCCTAAAAATCTAAACCTCCCATTAAGGCCTGCCTCATCGACCTTCTTTAAACATTTTTTTCTTAATGCCCCGTCTCCTATAAGTAAAAAATTGACATCTTTTGTCTGGCTGTATACATCTATGCAGGCTTCTATGTAATCCATCGGGGATTTCTGCGGTTTAAGGCAAGAGACCATTGCTATAATAGGGTCCTGATTTTGGATGCCTATCTCTTTTCTCTTAATATCTAAATCATCTATCTTTTTCCTAAAATCCTCTATTGGTATCCCGTACTTTATAAGGATAAATTTATCTCTTGGCGCGATCCTGTACTTTATGCCAGTTTCAAGGTCTGTCTTTGAGACACATATTATCTTATCAGTCACATGAGCTGTTAAGCGCTCCAAAAAAATGTATAGGTTCCTGATAGTTTTAGGCTGGTGATCATTGAAAGACCATCCATGTACTGTATGGATTATCCTAGGCACTCTGGCAAAAAAACCTGCCCAACGGCCGATCATCCCTGCCTTGGAACTATGCGTATGTATTATATTATATTTATAGCATCTATATATGTGCCAGATATTGATGAATGCTATGATATCTAATATGGGATTTATATGTCTTACTAGAAGTGGTAGTGCGTGGACTTTGACATCCTTTAAAGACTTGTAGTCACTGCTTAGAAGTCCTCTTGAAGAAGTTATTACTGAGACGTCAAAGCTATCTTTGGGGAGTCCTCTGACTATATTTAATGTAGAAAGCTGCGCCCCGCCAAGCTCTGGTTTAGTTATAACATGGCATACTTTCATAGGTTGGAATCAGTATAGCAAATAAGCGTTCCATTGTCAATTTTATACTATTTCCTTCTTATTATATAGGTCAGAAAAAGGCTCAGAGATCCGCTTACTGAATTTAACATGACATCTGTGGTCTGGTAATAGCGGTTTGGCAGGATACCTTGGATCAGCTCATCCCCCCATCCTATCAAGGAAGTAAGCAAAAATGCTATTAAATAGGGGCGTATCCCATTTAATCTAAAACTGAGCGCCTTATATATTAAAAAAGCCAATATGCCATATTGGACTAGATGTATCCTTTCTTCAGGATACTCTATGTATTTAAAAGTTATGATATAAAGACAAGCCACTAAAGCTAACAAGAAATAAGTGGCTATATTTTTTATCTTTGTCTTTTTAAAGAAAATACCGACTATAAAAATAAAAAGAACTACTAGGGATAGGCTGACGATCTCGTTGAAGGGGGCATTTTTCTTTAGAAAATTACATATAGGCCTTACGATGTAAAGCGTGGAATAGATAAGAAGGGTCCACAGGGCACTGAATATCCAGTATGTCTTCGCACTGCTAGTTCTATTCATTGAAGATCCTTACCTTCTCTCCATCGCTCTCAACAATAATATTCCCCTTTTTATCTGTACGCAGGACCTTTCCATGAAGCTTGTCCAGGTCTTCTTGTGACGGGGCACCCCACTTGTTTTCACCTGTAGATATGATAAAGATCTTGTCTTTAAAGAATTCAGAGAATTTTTTACTTACCTTGCCACCATGATGAGGCACCTGGACCAGGTCCACTGCCTCTAATCCAGGAAATTTATTGATTATCTCATCCTGCTGCTTTGTGTCTATATCTCCCGTTAAAAAAAATGATGTGTCTTTATATTTTACGTAAAGAGCTATTGAATTTTCATTAGCATCACCTAAAAGAGCTTCTGGATTAAGAACTTTTATCTTGAGGGTTTTAAGCGATGTCTTGACATCATATCCTCTTCTTAAGACGATCCCATATAAGCCTCTCCTATTGATCCATTTTATAAGTTCAGAATATCCTTCTTCAGCCCTACCAGTATCCCCATTATGAAAGAACCTATGGACTTTAAAATCCTCCATTACGCTGGATATCCCTCCGAAATGATTTTTATGCGGATGGGTTAATATGAGAGTGTGAAGCTCCTTTACGCCTACATTCTTTAAATATGTGGTCAGCTTATCACTGTATTCCTCTGAGCCAGTATCGACCAGGATAGAACCTTCCCCAGGGATCTCTATAAGAATAGCATCAGCATAGCCCACATCAATAAAATGTATATAGACCTTCTCTTCTATAGAGAGACTGTCGCCTATAAAACATACTGATAATAGAGCTACTGATAATACTATGATCGTGCAATATCTGGCAGGGATCCTTCTCATTAAACTATTTACTGGTCGACCATTTGTTCAAAGATGATTCCAGGGCATTGATCTCGGCCTGCAGGCTTTCAATAGAGGACTCTACTTCCTGAGCCTCCCACCTATCCTTAGTTATCACTTTTTTGATCTCTGTCATCTTCTTTTGTAGGCCAGCTACGGTCTCTTTGTCCTTTTTGATCTCATTATCTATCTTCTCTACTGCTTCATTTATTATATATGCAAGGTCCCAAAGTTCATCGCCAGTCCTAAGATTTATCCTCTGCGCAAGGTCTCCCGCTCCAATATTAGTCATACTCTTTTCTATCCTTAAGACTGGGCCAGCGATCTTATGGGAGAATAAAACTCCTAAAAGGAATACTATGGGAGACACTATCAGGACATTTCTTATAAGGGCTATGTTTATATTTTGTAGGATTACTAGAAGCCTCCCTTGCGGATATACATTTGATAGTTTTTCTATAAAGAGCATCCAACCAGTAGCAAATACTGTTGCGCCTGCGACAGCAAAAACAAATATAAGCAAAGCAAATATAAGTCCTATATACCTGAACTGTAGGCCCTTTTTTACAATATACTTGCGCCTTCTTGTGATTAAAGTCAGATTACTCATAATCCACCTTCTCTCCTTAGGTTTATCTTTCTTCTGATAGTAAGATCTATGCTTTTCCCTTTAGTGTTGTTTATATCTTTTATTATCTTCTTTAGAGGAGTGTACCGCGTAATATTATCCCTTATTGCTATAACAAAATCTCCCTTTTTTAGCCCATGCTTTTTAGACTGAGCTTCATCTATAATATCTTTCACCATAAGTCCATCATAATCGTGCTCTAGAGCAATGCCTAGATATTCATAAATATCCCTATCCATGTTATCCAAAAGCACGGAAAGATCTTTTTCAACTACTATGCTCACTTCTGAGTTCTCAGGCCCGATCAATTCATCGATCACATCCTCCAACTTTGAATGCTGGACAAGCTTACCCCAGACCGCTACTAATATATCGCCATTTTTAATACCTGCCTTATCTGCGGTAGAATAAGGCTTTATGCTATCGATGATAAAGATGCCTTGTCTTTCTGCAATGCTAATCCCCAGGGATCTCATCAATAATTCGCTCTTATCAGTTTTTGAAAAAGTTATATTTTCATCACCTTTACGCCAATTCAAGATCATGTCTCTACGCTTAAGCTCTTCCTTTAACATCTTATCTCTTTCGCGAATGAGTTTCGTATGAGAGGAGATATAACCCAGTCTCGCCTCAGAGTTCTTCGGGTTCAGCTTCATGGCCTCTTTGTAATAAAAAGCTGACTTAGTATATAGGCCCCTGTCATCATAGAGCCTTCCCATCTGCATATAGTTCTGGTCCTTAGCATCGTATTTTATCTCTCTGATATTTTTTCTCAATATATCCTTCTCTCCATCAATAGTACTTAGAGTGATCCTGTCATCGTATTCCTCAATTACAAGACCCTTCAATAAAGTGCTGTCTTTCATAAGGACAGTATCAGCATATATAGAAGATGTAAACAATAATATAGATATTAAAGCTATACATATCTTAAGGTATTGCATATCTCAAAATATATCATATTGGGGTAAGAAATACAAGGGGAGTTAAATGGCGCAGGCCTATAAGCCGGGTTCTGTTCGATCATTACGAAATACGCACTGATCGCGACAGTCATCTATCTAGCTCTGATATTGCTATCAGAATCACGCAACCTACCCGTCCCGCTGTTTCGAATGGGCATCCTTCTTAGCGAGACCTATTTGGTTTTGCTCCGCATAGAGATTGCCGCGTTTCACCCTAAGAAACAGTAACGCATGCTTAAGCTTATTACGTTACTACTGTGTTCCTTAGACTCGTCTCTGTGGCTCTGATCCGTCCGTCTACGCCAAACAGCTTTCGCGTTTGGTTTCGCCGGAGACGGGTGTTACCCGCTATGCTGCCCTCTGGAGCCCGGACTTTCCTCCCCCGCATAATGCAGAGGCGACTATCCAGCCTGCGCTATTCAATTTTTAAAGAATTGTCAAATCTTGAATCTATTGCTTTATTTGCTAGCTTATCAGCTATCTTATTATCTTCACGTGGTATAGTCACTATATCTATCTCTTGAAACCCTCTTCTTAGATGAAGAAAAAGGTCAAAAAACATCTTGAGATTATCATTTTTTACTTTATATTCTCCCCTAAGCTGCTTTGTCAACAATTCACTGTCGGATTTGAGGGTCACTTTTTCATACCTATCCATCAATGCTTCCTGAAGCGCATAGATCATCGCGCTATACTCAGCTACATTGTTAGTGGCGATCCCTATAAATTTAAATATCTTTTTTATGACTGTCTTCTTATCGTCACAAAAAGCTATGCCTATCCCTGAAGGCCCGGGGTTACCCCTAGAAGCGCCGTCTACAAATATCTCAATTGATCTCAACATCATCGTCTACGTATAATATCCTTGTACAGCTTCCACAGATAACTATGCTTTCTTTCAATTTAGCTTCACTCACTACCTGTGGAGGTAGGTTCATGTGACACCCGCCGCAAGCACCGCCCACGACAGGAACAATAGCAAGTCCATCTTTACTATTAAGTATTTTTTCGTAATTCTTTAATATAATGCTCTCGATATTCGGAATGATCTCGCTTCTTTTACTATCTAATCCTTTAAGCAGATATCCGATCTCTTTTTCGCGGCTGAGGACCACTTCTTTTCTCTTTCTGAAAACCTCTTCTTCTTTCTTAAAAAGTTCTTTTTCCTCTGAGACCTTTTTCTTTCCTTCGTCGATCAGGTCCATAGCCTTTAACATCTCTTCTTCTATGAGAGAATTGTCTGCCTTTATGCTTTCTATTTCCCTCAACATAGTTGAATATTCTTTATTAGTCTTTAATTGAGAGAGTTGGCCGTCCAACTTTTTTATCTCGTCTTCTTTTTGCTGTAGTGTTACGTCTTTTTCTTTTAATTTCACCTGGAGGTTCTTTAGATCGTCTTCTGCTTGCTTGATGCCTATTTTTTTACCTTCAAGCTTCGACTCCATTTCTTTTATCTCTAAAGGAATAGCTTCTTTTTCTCTGTTTAAGCTAAATATCTCTCCGTCTATGATCTGAAGTTCTTTTAGGGATAATATTTGTTCTTTTATTGATTTTTTTCCGATCAAAACATGTCTCCAATTCTTATCTTAACATGGTGGGCGATACTGGACTTGAACCAGTGACCTCTGCCATGTGAGGGCAGCACTCTAACCAGCTGAGCTAATCGCCCGGTTTAGTTGACGGTTGACAGATAATAATCTAAAAATCAAAGTTCTTTCTGTCAACTGTGAACCGTCAACTG
>JBDRCN010000050.1:0-40663 GCA_043821705.1 Candidatus Omnitrophota bacterium | reverse complement strand
ATTACAGTTCTATCTGTACTACTCATCCTTATTCTATGAGAAGAGATACTGCGAGATTGTTAAAAGAAGAAGGTATGGATCTATGTTGCGGGGGGATCATAGGATTGGGCGAGAGTAAAGTTGATAGATTGAACCTTGCGTTTGATTTAAAAAAATTAGACGTAGGGTGCGTTCCTATAAATATACTTAATCCTAAAAAAGGCACTCCATTAGAAGATGAGAAGAAGCTTTCTGTGTCTGATATAGTAAAGACAGTGGCGGTTTTCCGTCTGATATTGAAAAAACCTACTATTAAGATAGCTGGAGGAAGAGAATACGGACTTGGAGAATTTCAGGAGATGGCTTTTATGGCAGGAGCGAACGGGATGATCATAGGAGGATATCTTACGACACAAGGTAGAGAAGTAGAAAAAGATATAAAGATGGTGAAGGACCTGGGGTTTGATATTTAAAAACATAGGAGGAAGGCAATGAAAAAGATAAGGTTAGGTGTTTTAGGCGCAGGAGGATTAGGTAAGGCATGTCTTGATATCTGTAAAAAGAAAAAAGATATAGTGGTGACAGCGATTTGTGATTCTGATGGATATCTATATTCTGGAAAAGGGATATCTAAAAATGACCTGAAGAAAAAGAAGCCTTCAAAAGATCCAATAGGTGAGATCATAAAATTGAAGAATAGAATAGATGGGATCTTTATTGCCCTGCCAAACCTTCCTAATGAATTTATACCGAGTGTAGTGAAGAGGTTCAGCGATGCTGGGTATAAAGGAGTGTTCACTGATGCAGTAAAAAGGACCAGAGCAGTAAAACTTATGATGAAGCTTGATAAGAATCTGAAGAAAAATAGATCCAGTTATATAACAGGATGCGGCGCAACGCCAGGCCTTCTTTCAGCTGCAGCTGTCTTGGCAGCACAGTCATTTATAAAGGTAGATGATGTAAACATATGGTGGGGCGTAGGCATATCGAATTGGGATAAATATAGAGCGACTATCAGAGAAGATATTGCTCATATGCCAGGATATACTGTAGAAAAAGCAAAGAGATTATCAGACGCTGAAGTGGAAAAGATCCTAAATAAAAGAAATGGCAAACTCATTCTTCGTGAGATGGAACACGCAGATGACATATTGCTAAAGAATACTGGAGTCGTAGATTCATTAAAAAAAGTAAGCGTAGGCGGAGTCATGGATACAAGAAGCTCTAAAAAACCAGTCTCCACTACAATGACGCTTACTGGCACTACGTTCGAAGGCAAGAAGTCAAGCCATAGATTTATTCTCGGGGATGAGACCTCCATGGCAGCCAATGTAGTAGGACCTGCTCTAGGTTATCTAAAGAGAGCGACATGGCTAAAAGAAAATAAGATATACGGTATGTTCGGTTCAACTGACTTCATGCCGATGGTGGTGAAGTAATCTATCAACCATGCTAAATTTTCAAATTCGCTTACAGTTCTTTCTTTTAGCTTTAATGTAACTAGCTGTTTTGCATGGCTTCTGACGGCATCTAGAAGATTCAAGCGGGCACGGTTGCCCGCTATAGCATATATTGCAGAGCGAGGATATTCTTGAAGCGAGGATTTCCTCGCTGGGGAAATCCGAGCGGTGCTGGAAGAAGCCATGTAAGACAGCTATTAAGGTTATGGGGTGAATCGGCGGACAGGACCCGCTGATATTATTATGAAAAATTTTGACTCAATGTTACAAGAAGAATTAGATGAATTGAAGACTCTAGGACTATATAGGGAGCTTAGGACTATTGATAGTATGCAGGGGCCTATTGTAAAGATCGATGGAAAAGAAGTTATTTTACTTTCCTCAAATAATTATCTTGGCCTAGCATCCCATCCTGAAGTAATAAATGCGCAAGTGAAAGCAGCTAAGGAATTCGGAGCTGGCAGCTGCGCATCACGCCTTATCTCAGGGAACATGACCTTACATGAAAGATTGGAAGAAGAAATAGCTTCTTTTAAGGGAGAAGAAAGCGCGATCATATTTTCTACAGGATACATGGCAAATGTAGGGACAATAAGTGCATTAGCTGGGGAAAAAGATCTAGTAGTTTGTGATAAATTGGATCATGCGAGCATTATTGATGGAGTGAGATTAAGTGGCGCAGTGATGAGGGTCTATCCTCATAAAAATCTGGAAAAGTTAAGGGACATTCTCGAGAAGAGCTCAGGGTATAACAAGAAATTTATTATTACTGACGGTGTTTTTAGCATGGATGGGGATATTGCTCCTATACCAGAACTTGTAGAGATAGCAGAGGAATACAATGCTATATTGATGGTGGATGACGCGCATGCTACTGGAGTATTAGGAAAGACTGGGAAAGGCACGTGCGAACATTTTAATATAAAAAGCGGGATCCACATTAAGATGGGCACATTCAGTAAAGCGCTTGGGAATCTTGGAGGTTATGTAGCAGGCTCGAGATCTCTTATAGATTATATTCGCAATAAAGCCAGGTCATTTATATATTCCACATCACTTCCTCCCAGTGTTATAGGTGGGAATCTAGCTGCGATAGATATAATTGAAAGAGATAGTTCTTTAAAGGATAAGTTATGGGAAAATGTTTCTAGGTTAAGAAGTGGATTAGAAGGGCTAGGGCTTGATCTCATGGGTTCGGAGACCCAGATAATACCTGTGCGTACTAAGGATGAAGCTTCGACCATGAAACTCGCGGAATTATTATTAGAACGAGGTGTTTTTGCGCCTGGTATCAGGCCTCCTACAGTGCCAAAGAACAAATGTAGGATAAGGACATCTTTAATGGCAACCCATACTGACGAACATATTGATAGAGTAATAAATACATTCAGGAGTTTAAAAGATGAAGGGTTATTTTATAACAGGGACTGATACAGAAGTGGGTAAGACTGAAGTCAGTAGGGCTCTGGCTGATTTTTATAGAAAAAAAAGCCTTAAAGTGGGCACTATGAAACCTATAGCATCTGGCGTATCAGGCGTATATGAAGATGCCATGATCTTAAAAGGCGTAAATCCAGTTTCACTAAAGCTCCCTCTAGCTCCCATGGTAGCCGCGAGGTTAGAAAAGAAAAAGATAGACCTGGAAAAAGTGTGGAAGAGTTTTAAAGAGCTTAAAAAGCTAAATGATATAGTGATAGTAGAAGGCATAGGCGGTTTAATGGTGCCTATATGTAAGCAGGGTAAGAAAGTTTTTTATGTACTAGACATGATAAAAAAGATGAAACTCCCTGTCATCATAGTCTCGAGGCCGAACCTGGGCACGATAAACCACACTGTCATGACAGTTGATATCTTAAAGCGTAGTAAAGTCAAGATCGCAGGGATAATATTTAATTACACCAGGCCTATAAAAAGAGATATTTCAATAAAGACAAATCCTGGGATCATCGAAGAACTTACAGGGATAAAGGTCTTAGGCGTGATGCATTATAGTAAATCCAGCTGTAAAAGAAAGATAGCATGGCACAGAAATAGGGGAGATTGATTATTGGCAGCGGGTGGCCGTCGATTGGGGACCCCGCAAGCGCGCAAAGGCAAAGCCTTGAGCACTTGTGGGGTGAATCGGCGGACAGGACCCGCTGCTAGCTATAAACTTAATTGACCCTATAAGAGGAGCATGTTAAAATAAACTACTATGAAGATCAAAGAAAGATTCTTAACTACTGGGATAGGAAGTCTTCCTTTTAGCGATACAGCTAAGAGTATAGATGTGATATGCTCTAGCTTTGACATACCTTTCTGGCCTCAACTTCCAAAAATAGGCTTTAAAGAGAATATGTATGTCCAATATGCGCTAGGCCTTCCAAATCTCGTAATAGATGAAAAAAAGAAAAAGATATTTATAGACACATCTAAGGACCTAAGTGAGGGGTTAGGGAAGATATTCGAGGTATATCTATCCGAAGATTATAGGGAATTTGCTTTAACAAGAGATTTCGCAAAAGGATTTTTTAGTTTTCTAGAAGCAGCCAAGGGTCGCCACCCCAAATATATAAAAGGCCATGTCACAGGGCCTGTGAGCTTTGGCTTGAGCGTTACGGATGAGAATGGAAGATCTATTTTTTATAATGATACGTTGAAAGAAGGTTTTATAAAGCTTCTAGAGATAAAAGTATCCAGCCAAATAGATAGCCTTAACAGCATTTCCAAAAATGTGATCATATTCATTGATGAGCCGTATCTTACAAGCTTTGGTTCCAGCTTTGTCAGCCTAGAAAGAGAAGACGTGATACTTTCTTTAAACCTTCTTATAGATAAGATACACTCAAAAGGCGCATTAGCTGGCATACATTGCTGCGGAAATACAGACTGGTCGATTCTGACATCGACAGAAGTGGATATTGTGAATTTTGATGCATATCAATATGCTGATAGCCTGGGGCTTTATCCAGACGCTATAAGCAAGTTTTTAAAAAAAGGTGGGAGTTTAGCATGGGGGATCGTGCCTACCTCTAATGAAGTCTTAAGTGAAACTGGATCTACTCTTTTTGATAGATTATCTCTGGAAATAGATAAGCTTCAGAAAAAAGGCATATCTAAGGAACTACTGATAAGCAATTCTTTGATCACGCCTAGCTGCGGCATGGGCACTCTTTCTGAATATCTCGTGGCTGATATTACGGCTAAGATTTCTTTATTAGGCAGATTAGCAAAAGATAGGCTATAAGGGACACTTTTCCGATTGGCTAAAGAACCGTCCCTGAAATATGAAATATATAAAACTTTCGAAAAAAGTAAAATCTGATATTCTTGCTTTAGGCGCTCAAGGCAAAGCTAGCTTTGCTATTGGGAAAAAAGATAAGCTATATTTTTCTGAAAGCTTCGGAGACATGAGTGAAGCAGAGAACTTCAAAGTTTTTAAAAAAGCTATAGATAGGGAACTTAAGAGATTAAAGGCTTACCCAAAGGTCATTGTATGCGACATGCACCCAGAATATACTTCTACAAAGTTAGCCGAAGACATTGTCGGGAACGGGGTTAAGCTAAAAAAAGTACAGCACCATAAAGCGCATATTGCAGGTTCTATGATTGACAATGATATTAAAGGAAAGGTCATCGGGGTGAGTTTCGATGGGACTGGCTATGGAGAAGATGGATATATTTGGGGAGGAGAGGTCTTTGTAGGAGGGCTTTCAGGCCTTAAGAGGGTCGCTCATCTTAAATATGTTCCTATGCCAGGAGGAGAAAAAGTTATATATGAACCTTGGAGAATGGCGTTCTCATATCTTTATGATAGCTATGGCCCTAAGGCAAAGGACATGAAATTAAGTTTCTTGAGCAAGGTCAACAAGACCACACTGGATGTATTGATTCAGGCAATTGACAAAAATATAAATTCACCGCTTACTTCTAGCATGGGGAGACTGTTTGATGCTGTATCTTCTCTCACAGGAATTTGCATAAATGCGAAGCTTGACGCAGAACCAGCGATTGCGCTCGAGAAAAAAATGGATGAGGCCACAAGTTGCAAGACACAAGACACAAGACACAAGTCACAGGCCACAGGTAAGACTTATAAATTTGACATTAAAAAAGAAAAAGATAGTTATGCGATCAGCGCAGATAATATTATAAAAAATATAGTTAGTGATGTAAAAAGAAAAGTTAGGCCTGGGGTCATATCTTTTAAATTTCATGAAGCAGTTGTAGTCATGATAAAAGACATGTGCAAGATCTTAAGAAAAAGATATAGGATAAATAAGATTGTTTTAAGTGGAGGAGTATTTCAAAATAATTTTCTTAAAGAGAAAGCCCCTGTTTTATTAAAAAAAGAAGGATTTAAGGTTTATTTACATAAAGATGTCCCAACGCATGACGGCGGTATCTCAGTAGGGCAGGTGGCATTATGTGTTTAGGTATACCAATGAAAATAAGGAAGATAGAAGGCGAGCGCGCATTAGTCTCATCAGCAGGCATAGAGCGCAGGATCTCTATTAATTTTTTAAAAGACCCTAAAATAGGGGACTATGTTATTGTACATGCAGGATTTGCCATAGAAACAATAGATCCCAAAAAAGCAAAAGAGACTTTAGATATGCTGAAAGATGTCTTATGAAATACGTAGATGAATTTAGGAATAACTTAGTAGCTAAAAAATTATCAAAGGCTATCCATAATAGAGCAGAAGGCATGAGGCCTATAAATATAATGGAGGTGTGCGGTACTCATACTATGTCTATATGTAACTTTGGCATCAGGGACCTGCTTCCTAAGACTATTAATCTTATTTCAGGGCCAGGTTGCCCAGTCTGTGTTACTCCAAAGTCATACGTAGATAATGCAATATCTCTAGCAAGGATAAAAGATGTCATTATAGCTACTTTCGGGGACATGATAAGAGTCCCTGGTTCAGATTCTAGTCTTTTAAAAGAACGCACAGACGGCAGGGCCATAAAGACTCTATATTCTCCATTGGATGCAGTGGACATTGCACAAAATCACCCATCTAAGAAAATAATATTTTTAGGTATAGGGTTTGAGACTACATCTCCTACAGTAGCTTCATCTTTAGAGTATGCTAAAGAGAAAAATATTAGAAATTTCTTCGTGTATTCTGGCCATAAGGTAATAATGCCTGCAATGAAGGCCTTAGTGGAAGATGAAATGTTAAATATAGATGGTTTTTTATGTCCAGCGCATGTCAGCGCTATTATAGGCACGAGGCCCTATGAATTTATTGCTAAAAAATACAAAAGAAGCTGTGTAGTGACAGGATTTGAGCCGCTCGATATCTTGCAAGGGATATTGATGATAATTGACCAGATAAAGAATGGTAAGGCTTTAGTAGAGAATCAATATAAAAGAGTAGTTAAGAAAGAAGGCAATAAGAAAGCAGTAAATTTACTCAAAGATGTTTTTAAAGAAGTTGATACTGAATGGAGAGGAATAGGAGTATTAAAGAAAAGTGGCCTGGAGCTCTCCAAAAAATATTCTAAGTTCAATGCACTAATAAACTTTTCTATCCCAAAGATAACTTCAAAACCTGATAAGGGATGTATCTGTGGAAGTATACTTAAAGGTATAAAGAAACCAATTGACTGTAAGCTTTTTGGAAAAAGATGCACTCCTATAAACCCACAAGGCGCGTGTATGGTCTCCAGTGAAGGTACATGCGCAGCATATTTTAAATTTAGACGATGAATAAAATAACTTTATCCCATGGTAGTGGCGGAAAATTAATGCAGGACCTTATAAAGGACCTTTTTATAAAGAATCTGGCTAATCCATATGTAAAAAAAATGGATGATTCTGCGAAACTAAAGATAAATACAAAGGATATTTTATATACTACAGATTCTTTTGTGGTAAACCCAATATTTTTCCCAGGAGGGGATATTGGGAAGCTCTCGATCTGCGGGACTGTCAATGATCTGGCAGTCGCAGGGGGAAGGCCTAGATTCATTACATGCGGCATGATAGTAGAAGAAGGGTTTGGATATAAAGATCTTGAGAAAATAACACTGTCCATTAAAGCTACTTGTAAAACCTCAGGCGTAGATGTAGTAGCAGGGTATATTAAGGTATTTGAACAGGGAGCAGTGGATAAGATATTCATAAATACCTCGGGCATAGGAGAAAAACTCCCCAACGCAAGATTAGGGACTGATAAAATAAGGCCAGGAGATAAGATCATTGTGAGTGGTTCTGTCGGAGATCATGGGGCAGCAGTAATGGTGAAGAGAGAAGACCTGAAGTTTAAGGCTTCTATACACAGTGATTGCGCTCCTTTGAACGGACTTATAGCTTCCATAATAAGTCCCAGCATAAAATTTATGAGAGATCCTACGAGGGGCGGGCTAGCAACTACCTTAAATGAAGTCAGTGAAAGTTCAGGATATAGTATATATATAAAGGAATGGGACATCCCTATTAAGAATTCTGTAAGAGCATTATGCGAGATATTAGGGCTTGATCCTTTATATATGGCAAACGAGGGAAAAGTAATAGTTGTAGTTTCCAGGGAAGCAACGAACAAGGTGCTAAGGGCTATGAAAAAACATCCGCTTGGAAAAGGCGCAAGGATCATTGGTGAGGTAGAAAAACAAAGAGAGAAGAAAGTTTATTTAAAGACCAAGATAGGCGGGACCAAGATCATTGATATGCTAAAGGGCGAACAAGTCCCAAGGATCTGCTAAGAAGGAGGATGTATGCATGAAATAGGGATAGTAGATGATATATTAGCTAGTATTAATGCTGAGCTTAAAGATAAAAATACCCAAACAATAAAAAAGGTAAATATATTAATAGGAGAACTAGAGCATATAAGCCCAGAGCATTTCGAGTTTCACTTTAAGGAGCGTACAAAAGGTACTGCTCTGGAAAAAGTAGAGCTAGTTTTTAAAAAGATCCAGGCAAAATTTAGATGTAAAGATTGTTTTAGGGAATTCATACCAAAGGATGATGAGTTGGCTTGTCCTGCGTGCGGGAGTAAATTAGTAGAACTACTAGAGGGGAATGGTATAAAGGTCGAATCGCTAGAACTAGTATAGATCTTGATAGGGGGACAGGCCTAAGGGGGCTTAGGGACAGGTCTCCGCTTGTGAGGGACACGTCCCCAATAGGTTTTTAATTTTTTACTTGACATAAAAGCCCATTTATATTATATTCTTAGTTTAAGTTCTTATTATTTTTTACAGTATTTGTGATATTTTTCACAAAGTCCTGATAGTACACCTTATAACATAGAAAATTTTAATGGATACTTATTTTATAAATCGACCAAATCTAGATAGACTTGTCAAATCTCTTTTCAAAGCTTACAGGGTCTATGCGCCTTTTGAAAAAGAAGGACATAGATATTATAATAGAGTCAGGGATAAAGGCCTGGAAGACGCTGTCTTAGGAGAGTATAGAGCAGTCCAGAGCATAAAGAGTTTCTTCTTCCCATCACGTCAAAAAGTTTCTAGTTATTTTTCTCAAGACATATCAGAAAAAAAGCCCAGGCCTATAGTTATCATAGGTGCAAAATCTTGTGATCTAGCATCTCTGAAGGTAATGGACTATGTATTTACACAGGATTCATTGAAAGACCCATTCTATGTCGCAGCTAGAGAAGAGGGCCTTATTATTTCAAGCGACTGTACATCTTTTGGAAAAAGCTGCTTTTGTGTGGCACTGGGTATAATGCCGTATCCTACAGAAGATTTTGACATAAACTTATCAGAATTAGATGGCGGGTATGTAGCTGAGATAGGCAGTGATAAAGGTCAAAAAATAGTAAGAGAATATTCTAAGCTTTTCCAGAAAGCAGATTTATATAATGAGAAAAAAGATGAAAAACGACTTGTCTTGAAGAAAGAACTTACTCAGGAAGTAAAGGCCAAGAATATCCCAGCTAAAGATTCTATACAGAACTTATTTAAGGATAAATTTGATTCTAAATTATGGGAAGAGACTACTAAGACTTGTGTAGAATGCGGTGCCTGTAACATGATATGCCCAGCATGCCACTGCTTTATATTAAAGGATAAAGAAAAAGATGGCGGATTTGAGAGGTTAAGACTATGGGATTCATGCCTTTTAATGTCTTTTGCGAGAGTCGCAGGTAATGCTAATCCTAGGAAGCTATTATCAGAACGTTTAAGAAATAGATTTGATAAAAAGTTTAATTTCTTACCTAATATTATAGGCAGATTCGGCTGTACTGGCTGCGGAAGATGCAGTGATGGATGTCCAGGAAAGATAAAAATAGATGAGGTCTTAAGTAAATTATCATGTTAGAAAACCCATATGCACCTATTAAGACTGAAGTATTAGATGTTATAGAAGAAAGTCCTACTATAAAGACTTTTTCTCTTAAAACTGAGAAGCCTCTTCATTTTAAAGCAGGCCAGTTCGTAGAGATGACCATACCTGGCTTAGGAGAAGCTCCTTTTACTCCTTCTTCATCACATTTCGAGAAGAGTAAGATGGAGATCTCTATTATGAAGGCTGGCACAGTGACTAATAAAATACATGAGCTTAAAAAGGGCGACATAGTGGGCCTAAGAGGGCCTTATGGTGCTGAATATCCTCTGAATGAATTTGAAGGAAAAGAAATACTTTTAGTAGGTGGAGGAGTAGGCCTAGCTCCTTTAAGAGCGCTTTTCTTAGCATTAGTACATGAATTAGATAAATATAAGAGTGTACTTTTTTGCTGCGGCTCAAAGTCACCTCAGGACATTATATATAAGGAACATGTGCTTGATAAATGGCATAAGCTGGATAAAAGAGTAAGTTTAAGGGTTACAGTTGATAAGGGTGATAGCAGCTGGAAAGGCAAAGTAGGACTTGTCACTACTACGCTTGATAACCTAAAGACACATATAAAAAATAGTGTTGCTATAGTCTGCGGCCCTCCTATAATGATGAAGTTCTCCACTTTTAAACTCATAGAGATAGGTTATAAAGAGGATCAGATATATCTATCAATGGAAAAGAACATGAGCTGTGGTATTGGTAAGTGCGGCCACTGTAGATTAGGGGATCACTACTGTTGTAAAGAAGGACCTGTATTCAGGTATGATAAGATAAGCAGTATTCCAGAGATCTGGGATTAAATTAGTTGTTAGTTGTTAGTTTTTAGTTGTTAGATTAAAGATTGAAAATTATGAAGAGACTGTTAGTAGATCTAGAAAAATTATATACTTGTGAAGAAGTAAAATGCGACTGTAGTTATTATTACAGGCCTGGAAATGACGGAGTAACTCGCTTAAGAGAGCTAGGCCAGTTCCTTTATATATGCAGGAAGTGCGAAGAAGCGCCATGCGTAAAGGCATGCCCGAAGGATGCATTAGAAAAACAGGAAGACGGCGTAATAAAACGTTACACTATGAGATGTATATCCTGTAAATCCTGCAGTATCGCATGTCCTTTTGGCACTATTCCGCCTGAAACTATACCTTATATTACATCTCACTGCGATGAGTGTATAGACAGGACTAAGGAAGAGCCTCTTTGCTCGAGGACCTGCACAGAAAAAGATATAGTTAAATTTACAGAAGTAGAAGAGTCAGAAAAAGATGATATACATTTAATAGGTGAGCGCATAGCAGTACATGCTAAGAAGTGGAAGAAATATCATCCGTAAATCGTAATTCGTGAACCGTGAACCGTGAATCGTTATCGGATTACGCATCACGCATTACGGATCACGAAACATGAATTAAACTTATGATTAAGCACTTATTCAACTTCATAGTATTTCCTGGATTTTTATTCACAGCCTGTATAGGACTAGTAGCAAGCTGGATAGACCGTAAGGTCACTGCACGTGTCCAATATAGAGTGGGTCCGCCATGGTATCAGCCTTTAATGGACTTAGTAAAGCTAAGCATTAAAGAGATCATTATACCTAAAGGATCAAATAAACCAGTTTTCATGTTCTCACCTATTATTGGATTAAGCGGTGCGATCTTAGCCGCTACCTTTATATGGCTTGCGAATATTGAACTAGGCATCAGTGGTTTTACAGGGGATATTATCGTAGTATTATATCTCTTAACAATACCTGCGATCGCTCTTATGATTGGGTCTTCAGCCAGCGGTAATCCATTAGCATCTTTAGGAATATCAAGAGAAATAAAGCTACTCTTAGCATATGAATTACCTTTTATCCTGGTCATACTAGTCCCTATAATAAAGACCAATGGACTTTTAAGACTAACAGATCTTATAATCTACCAGACAATAAATGGCGCGATCCTCGCTAGCTGGTCTGGAGCACTGGCATTTTTTGTAGCAATATTCTGCATGCAGGCAAAGCTGGGCCTAGTGCCTTTTGACATGGCTGAGGCTGAGACTGAGATCATGGGAGGCATACAGATAGAATATTCTGGGATGCTCTTAGGGATACTAAAACTTACAAAGACTCTGATGTTAGTAGCATTACCTCTATTCCTCATCACAATACTCTGGGGAGGTTTTGCTATATATAAATATGTAGTTTTACTGGTTATAATCACATTAATAAGGAACACAAATCCGAGAGTCAGGATAGACCAGGCAATAAGATTCTTTTGGGGGAAGATGACTTTTATAGCTATTATTGCTATAATCTTAGCAGTATTGGGAAAATAATATGGGTTTAAAATTAAAGGCATTAACTAAATCAATAAATGTTTTTCACATGGCAGCAGCAAGCTGTAATAATTGTGATATAGAGATATTAGCTCTTTTGACGCCGAGATTTGATGTGGAGAGGTTTGGTATTACGCTGGTAGGAAGTATAAGGCATGCTGATGCGATACTTCTTACAGGTGCGATAAATACTAAATCTGCCTCAAGAGTAAAAGAAGTATATGAGCAGGCTTCAAAGCCATGTGTAGTGATCGCAATAGGTGCTTGTAGCTGTGGGCAGGGCATGTTTAAGAACGGGCCTAATACTCCCGTGGATGTAGATTCAATTATCCCTGTAGATGTCTATGTGCCAGGTTGTCCTCCTAAACCAGAGGCAATGATAGCAGGTGTTGTAAAACTGATAAATAAACTTACAGGTAAAAAATGAAAAAGCAAGAGATCATAGAAAATATAAAAGTACGAGCAGAGGGAAATCTAGTAGAGCTTTTAGATAGATCAGAGCGTAGGCTTTATGTCACTCTGAAAAAAGACAGCTTATCTAGAATAGCCAAATATATCTTTAAAGATGTTGGCGCAAGGTTCTCAACAGCATCTGGAGTAGACACGAGGGAAACAGTAGAGATCCTTTATCATTTTTCAGTAGACAGTATCGGACTTATGCTGACTCTTAGGGTCATACTTGATAAAAAAGATCTAGTAGTAGATAGTCTCGCTCCTATCATGAAGTGCGCAGAATGGATAGAAAGGGAGATACATGAGATGTTTGGTGTAGATTTCAAAGGCCATCCGAATCTAGCACATCTTTTATTGAAAGATGACTGGCCAGAAGGAAATTATCCATTAAGAAGGGATTCAAAATAAATGAGCGAACGTAAAATTATTCCAATAGGCCCTTACCATCCACTGCAGGAAGAACCAGAGTTTTTCCGTCTACATGTAGATGGAGAGAGGGTTGTAGATATAGATATTGAGATAGGTTATAACCACAGGATGATAGAGAAGATATCTGAATCAAAGAGTTATGACCAAGTAACGTTTTTAGTAGAAAGGATATGTGGGATATGTTCTACCTCGCATCCTTTTGCATATACAAATGCAATAGATGATCTTTTAAAGGTCGAGGTCCCTCCAAGAGCACTTTTTATCCGTACTATTATAGGAGAGCTCGAGAGGATACATTCTCATCTTCTTTGGCTGGGCCTGGCAGGCCATTTCTTAGGATATAATACTGTGTGGATGTGGGCCTGGAGATATAGAGAGCCGATCCTGGATATATTTGAGAGGATATCCGGAAATAGAAATCACTATGCTATGTTTAAGCCAGGCGGGGTAAGAAGGGACCTGCATGAAGAAGATTTTCCTTGGATAAAAAAGACCTTGAAAGACCTTATCCCGAAATTTGACATGTTCAAAGGAGCTGTAATAGATGATCCCGTGATAAGGGCTCGTACGGAAGGGATAGGAATTCTTAGTAAAGAAGATGCGCATCAATATGCTGTGGTCGGCCCTACTGCGAGGGCATCAGGCGTATACATAGATGTGAGAAAAGATGATCCATATGCAGCATACGATAAAGTAGACTGGAAAGTCATCACTCAGGATGGCGGGGGAGTATTTGCAAAAGCAGTTGTTAGAATACTAGAACTTTATGAATCTGCTAATATAATAATTCAATGTCTTGATAAAATGCCAAAAGGAGATATTGATCTTTTTATTAAGGATATACCAGTAGGAGAAGGCATAGGAAGACACGAAGCGCCTAGAGGAGAAGTATTCCATTATATAATGAGTGACGGGAGTAATTCTCCTGCCAGGCATAAAGTAAGGGCCCCAAGCTATACAAATATCGCGTCAAATAAAAAAGCAGTGATAGGCGAGACAATATCAGATGCTACTATTATTTTAGCAGCAGTAGACCCATGTTATTGTTGTACAGAGCGTATGGCAGTAGTGGACCATAAGACTGGGAAAAAGATCATGGATGGACATGATCTTGTAAGGCTTTCTCAAGAAAAAACAGAAAGAATGAAGAGATAATGAAGATCTTATTAGCCCCGATACTTTTTTCAATACTCGCAGGAAGCTTGATATTCATCATTCCTAAGAGATTAAGGAAAATAGCAGAGGGCTTTAGCATATTAAGCGCAGGTTATCTATTTATCGCGAGTATAAATATTTTTATGAGTTCTCCGATGACCTCAAAATACTTATTCATAGATGGCCTTTCTAGGTTTATAGTTTTAGGAATAGGGTTTTTCGGGATTTTAGTCACTTTATACTCACTTCGCTTTATGGCTAAGTGCGAAGCATTTTCTTCATATTATGGATATACTATATGGACTATCGGATTTAGCATATTAGCAGCAGTCTCTAATAATATAGTCTTACTTCTAGTAGCGTGGGGATTCCTGGGTTTTACACTTTTTATGTTAATTAATATTGGCGGCCCAAATGCAGCTGGTACTGCTAAAAAGACCTTTATAATAATAGGCAGTTCAGACAGTCTTATGATCCTTGGTTTTGCGATCTGTTGGTCGATCACAGGTTCTTTAAACCTGACAGGTACTAAGATAGCTATAAATGATTCACTTTCATTCTGGGCATTTTTTCTAATAGCAATAGGTGCTTTTGCCAAGGCAGGTGCTATGCCATTTCATACATGGGTACCTGATACAGCAAAGGATGCCCCTATACCAGTGACAGCATTTCTACCTGCTTCCTTAGATAAATTACTAGGAATATATTTATTAGCAAGGCTTGTGCTTAATGTATTTATATTAGATGCAGCTAGTCAGAATATCCTTATGATAATAGGAGCTGTTACAATAGTAGCTGCAGTAATGATGGCTTTAGTTCAGCATGATTTTAAGAAACTTCTAGGATATCATGCAGTGAGTCAGGTCGGATATATGGTACTTGGCCTAGGCACTGGCAATCCCATAGGCATAGCAGGCGGGCTTTTTCATATGCTTAACAATACGATCTATAAATGCTCGCTATTTCTTATAGGCGGAAATGTCCAGCATAAGACCAAGACCTCGGATCTGGATTCTTTGGGAGGCTTGGCAAGGTTTATGCCAATAACTTTCTTTTGCGGCCTTATTGCAGCATTATCGATTTCAGGTGTACCGCCTTTTAATGGATTTGTGTCAAAGTGGATGGTCTATCAGGGGTTAATAGAAAAAGGTAAATCAGGCGGATCATTGTGGATATTCTGCATAGTAGCAGCTATGATAGGCAGCGGCTTGACGCTGGCCTCATTTATAAAATTTATCCATGCAATATTCCTAGGCAAGTCCAAAAACGCATCACGCATTACGCATCACGCATCACGGGATGAAGTTCCTTTTACAATGTTGATCGCTCCAATTATCTTATCATTGCTTTGTATAGTCTTCGGAGTATTTGCCTATGTCATACCTTTAAAAAATCTGATAGTTCCGGCTTTGCCAGAAGGATTTGCGTTTATTGGTATGTGGCCTTCATTAAAGGCAACATTATTTTTAGGCATAGGTATTTTTATAGGGCTGGGTATATATTTTCTTGGGAATTTTAAGGGAGTGAGAGAAAGCACTACTTATATAGGTGGAGAACCGAAGGAAGAAGGCATGAGGCTTTCTGGCACAGAGTTTTATAATACTGTAAAAGAACTCCCTATAATAAAAGGTTTATATATTAAGGCAGAAAGAAAGGCATTTGATATATATGAAGTTGGAAAGAAATTTATCTTCTTGTTTATTAAGGTGTTTAAGTATTTACATAACGGCATATTGCCAACATATCTGGTATGGTGCTTATTAGGTATGATGATTTTATTTTTTGCACTATTAAAATAATATGATCAGCTTAGAACTTCTCTTAATATTTATGATAGTCGGGGCATTGATCGCAGTTAGGACAAAGGATCTCCTCTCCTCAGTTATTGCTTTAGGTACAGTGGGCCTCGGACTATCACTTACGTTTTTGATATTAAAGGCGCCGGATCTCGCTATTGCACAGCTTGTGGTTGAGATCTTGTGTATAATAATATTAATACGAGCTAGTATCAGAAAAGACCTCCCATTTTCTACTAGCGGCAGGTGGTTTTTTAATACATTTATGACTTTTTTATTCCTTTCGGTATTTTTGATTATCGGCTACATCTGCCTAAAGGATATGCCGAAATTTGGACAGCCTATTATGAAGGTAGCTTCTCAATTTTTGGCTAATGGCTTAAGAGATACAGGCGCAACAAATATTGTTGCTTCTGTAGTACTAGATTACCGTGCCTATGATACCCTGGGAGAAGCTACGATTCTTTTTACAGCTGTGATCGGCGTCTTGGCGATCATGAGGAAAGTTGGAAGGAAGAAATGAAAAAAGAAGAAAAAGGCATGACCTTAATAGTAAAGACTGTAACACGCTTAACAGTAGGGTTGATACTTTTATTTGGTATCTATATAGTCTTACATGGCCATATCTCGCCTGGCGGAGGGTTTGCAGGAGGGGTTATAATCGCTCTTTCCTTTATCCATATAATGCTTGCTTTTGGAAAAGAGGCAGCCTTTAAGATTATAAATGAAAAGCTAGCCTCAGTCTTTGAAAGCGTAGGGGCTTTGATGTTTGTCGGTCTTGCTACTTTAGGACTGGTAAGCGGATATTTCTTTTTAAATTTTCTGCCCAAGGGCGAACCTTTCAAACTTTTTTCTTCAGGCCTTATCCCTTTATATAATGTGGCCATAAGCCTTAAGGTAGGCGCAGGACTTTTTGTTATCGTGGTTGTTATGGTATTGTTGAAGGTCTCTAAGAAGAGTGAGGAAAAATGAGCGTTTATTTTCTATGCCTAGTGCTTTTTAGTATAGGGCTTTATTGCATACTCAGAAAGAGAAATCTTATAAAGATCATTATAGGCATAACCATAATGGAATTTTCAGTAAATCTGTTTTTTGCGCTTGTAGGATATAAAATGAATGCACGGGCGCCTATTCTTGCACCAGATCAGAAGATAGTTGATATGGTCGATCCGCTGCCGCAGGCGCTTGTCTTGACTTCTATAGTTATAGGGCTTGCAGTAACTGCCTTGATAGCATCTATTGCAATAAGGGTATACGAGAAATACGGCACTTTTGACATTACTAAGATACATAGACTTAAAGGTTAATTTTATGAAAGCTAATCTATTACCATTATTTATTGCTATCCCGCTGATAGCTACATTCTTGACTTCACTAGTTGCAAAGAAATCAAGAAGACTGTCAGATGCCATAGCTGTTTTAGCTACATTTTTGTTGGCCGCACTCTCAGTGTATTCTATTTTTGTATTTAAAGAAAGCGGCATAATGGTATATAAGGTTGGGGGATGGATCCTTCCGATAGGTATAGCAATGGTCATGGATGGCCTTACGTGTTTTATGCTTGTTACCATAAATGTTATTGCGTTTTTGGTAAGCATCTACTCCATTGACTATATGGAAAAATTTACACAGAAGTGGAATTTTTATTGCCTGTTCCTATTGATGGTTGCTGGTATGAATGGAGTAGTCATAAGCGGTGACATGTTTAATCTCTATGTGTTCTTAGAGATTGCAGCGATCGCAAGTTATGCATTAGTAGCATTTGGTACAGAGCATGAGGAATTGGAGGCATCTTTTAAATATGCTGTGATGGGGACAGTGGCATCAAGCTTTATATTATTAGGAATAGTATTTTTATATAGCATCACCTCCACTTTAAATATGGCAGATATGTCCTTACAGCTAGCCAAGACCAACAGCCCCAACCTATTATTGTTCGTCACAGTGTTATTTTTAATGGGATTTGGTTTGAAATCAGCTTTAGTTCCGTTTCATGCATGGCTTCCTGACGCTCATCCATCAGCTCCTGCCCCAATATCAGCAATGCTTTCAGGCGTCATTATCAAGGCTCTTGGTGTTTATGCTATAATAAGAATATTTTTTAGCGTTTTAGGCGCAACCCCTCAGGTTTTAAACGTCTTGATGGTTCTGGGAGCTATTTCTGTGGTTACTGCAGGATGTTTGGCGCTCGGCCAAAGGGATTTTAAGAGATTGTTAGCTTATAGTTCTATAAGTCAGATCGGATATGTGGTGCTTGGAATTGGCTTAGGTACTCCTCTGGGAATCTTAGGAGGACTTTTTCATTTATTTAACCATTCTGTGTTTAAATCACTTCTCTTTTTAAATTCAGGCGCAGTAGAGTATGCTGCTGGCACAAGAGACCTTGAAGAGATGGGTGGATTAAAAGAAAAGATGAAAGTCACTTCTAATACATCTTTAGTGGCGTCAATGTCTATTGCAGGTATTCCTCCTTTTAATGGGTTTTGGAGTAAATTGATCATAATAGTTGCTTGTGTACAGGCGCAACATTTTACATATGCATTTTGGGCGGTTTTAGGAAGCATCTTGACATTGGCTTATTTTATAAAGGTTCAGAGACATGTCTTCTTGGGTGAGTTAAAAGAACGCTTGGCCCATGTAAAGGAAGCCCCGTTCTTTATGAAGTTTTCAATGATAATACTTGCTCTTATATGTATAGTAGGAGGAGTTCTTTTAATACCAGGTATTTATGAAGTATTTTTAAAGCCAGCAAGAGATGCAGTGTTAGCTGGTAAAGATTATGCTAACTTAGTCTTCGGAGTGATTAAGTAATGAAAAGTAAAATACTATTATTTTTATGTGGAATGATCGTTTGGTCGCTTTTAAACTGGGTACCTGACGCGCAGCATTTGATCGTAGGCGCGATAGTCTCAGCATTAGCAGCATTTATGACAGGCGACCTCTTCGTAAAAAGAGTACATTTATTTAAACATGCCTATCGGTATCTATGGTTTCTTTATTATGTACCTCTCTTCATATGGGAATGTTTTAAGGCAAATATTGATGTAGCGTGTCGTGTGCTTCATCCTGATCTACCTATTCATCCTGGGATAGTAAAAGTAAATACTACTCTTACATCTGACATTGCACTTACATTTTTAGCGAACTCTATAACACTGACTCCTGGGACACTCACTGTGGATATTGATAAGCCCAATGGAGCACTTTATGTACATTGGATAGAAGTTAAAGAGAGAAATACTGAAAAAGCAACTAAAGTGATCGTAGAAAAATTTGAGAAGATTCTTAAGAGGATATTTGAAGAATGAAGAAGTCTAGGTTCAAATATTATTTAGGGCTGGTTAGTATCCTTATAGTATTGTATATAATTTTATTTAAGGGGCTGAATATACTTTTCTGTCATGACCTGCCATATGTGGAATTCTTAAAAAGAGCGTTTTATATCCTTTTATTTGCGTGTGGGCTGTGCCTATATCGTATCCTAAAAGGCCCTACTTCTGCGGATAGGGCAGTGACTATTGATATGTTAGGAGTATTGATCGTAGGTTTTTGTGCGATCATGGGGATTACTACAGGTAGAAGCTGGTATATAGATATTGCAATTGCATGGGCATTACAGAGCTTTATTGCAACTTTAGCTTTAGCAAAATTCTTAGAGGGGAAATCATTCGATGATTGATATAGTAGGTATAGTCTTTATCTCAATAGGTCTATTTTTTGATTTTGTAGGATGTCTTGGCCTAGTAAGACTTCCTGATGTATATAATAGGCTTCAGGCATCCACTAAGTGCATTACACTTGGTACCTGCAGTATTTTATTCGGTGTTTTTCTTATAAATGGGATTACTTCATCTGGGATAAAAGCATTACTTTGTATGGGATTTTTACTATTAACTTCACCTGTTTCTGCGCATGCGCTAGCAAGAGCAGCTCATAGGGCGAAGGTAAAACTTTGGGAAAAGAGTGTTATAGATAAATACGCTGAGGATGGAAATTAAATGAGATATCCAAAACTAAGAGAATTAGCTGAAGCAATAAGAGCAGTTATAAAAGGTCCTTATACGACTAAATTCCCTTACAAGAAACATATACCTGAAAAAAGATATAGAGGAAGGCCGCGCTACAATGAAGAGACATGCGTAGGGTGTGGTGCGTGTCAGATCATATGTCCAGCTGGATGCATATCTAAAGAAGATATTACTGACCAGGATGTTCCTAAGAGAAGATTAATAGTGAACTATGAAAGCTGTATCTTCTGTGGCCAATGTGAAGCGAACTGCATTACTAAAGATGGTATAAAACAGCATGCTGAATTAGATGATCTAGCTACTTTTAATAGGCTGGATGTAGTGGATACTGTTGAAAAAGAATTGGTTCTCTGCGAAGCATGCGGATGTACGGTAGGAACAAAAGAACATCTCGTATGGGTAGCTGAAAAATTAGGGCCTCTAGCTTATTCAAGCCCTACTTCATATCTAGCTAACTTATTAAATCTCAAACTAACTTCTATTGATGTTGAGAAAAAGGACACCCTTACTCGCCAGGATAGGATAAAGATCCTTTGTCACAAGTGTAGAAGAGAGATCACCCTAAATACGTAATCCGTAATTCGTGATTCGTAATCCGTTAACGCATCACGATTCACGCCACATGATTAACTTAAAGAATATTTTGAAAGGTAAAGTAGTCATCCTCTGTCTTGGAAATCTTGATAGAGGGGATGATGGTGTAGGGCCCGTAATTGCAGCTAAGCTCTCTGGGAAAACATCTCACGAAGTAATAAATGCTGGCATGACGCCAGAGAATTTTACAGGACCTGTCACTAAACTTAATCCAGATACAATAATTATAATAGATACAGTAATGTTTGATGGTGCTCCCGGAGATTATAAGATCTTTAAAGGAGATGACCTTCGTGAAGGCAAGATATCTACTCACGATGTCTCACCAAAACTCCTCATCGAATACCTAAAGTCATCCACAAAAGCAGAAATATACATCCTCGGAATAAAGCCAAAGTCTAATAACATAGGCGAACCCCTCAGCCCTGAAGTCGAAAAATCAATCGACGAAATAGTGAAGTTGCTTATTCAAAGCTAAAAGGAGCCCTGTCCGCTCATATGAAAATTACCCCCTCATAACACTTACTCCGGGTCGCCTTTTATTCCGCATTTTGTCGGGGCTCGAAGAACTTGCCACCACAAAATCTGGTGTGGTGGCTTCGGACAGCTTCGAGCCTTTTAAAAACCGAAAAATGCTTCATAAAAGGCTAAATTTTCAAATTCGCGAACAGAGCATCCATTTTAGCTTTAACTAATTATAACCATGTTAACCAAACCTAGACTGGGATCCTTTGGCGCATAAGGAATATAGCGGCATTCGGAGTATTTTAATAGTAGGTGTTCAAGGCTTTACAGTGAGGAAATTGCACAGCTTGACTGTGCAAGATTGACGAGCTGTAAACCGTAGAACACGGCGCGGTGTTCCAGCGCTAAAGGTCCCAGACTAGGTTTAGGTTAAGCATAGCTAATCTACGAGCTTTGACGCTTGACAATAATTTTACCTTGAGCTAAAATAAAAACAATATGGCGATAGTAGAGATGGAATTAAATAAGATCAGGATCGATGAGAATAGGGGAGAGCAGGTAATTGTCCTTAGGGAAAAAGCCGGAGAAAGAATGCTCCCTATTGTCATCGGGATCATGGAAGTAACTTCCATAAAGATGAGTATCGCAGGCATTACTCCACCTCGACCTATGACCCATGACTTACTGGCTGCTACTATAGAAACTCTCGGTGCAAAACTTGATAGCATAGTCGTAACAAAGCTAGAAAACAATACCTTTTTTGCTAAGCTGATGATACAGGTTAATGGAAAAGTAGAAGAAGTAGATGCGAGGCCGAGTGATAGTATAGCACTTGCGCTTCGCGCAAATTCAAGGATCTTTGTAGAAGAAAAGGTCCTGGAGACAGTTTCAAAAAATCTATAGATATAATTTATATGCGGCTAAAAGCAACTTTTTATAAAATAATCTTTATAACACTGCTAAGCAGTGTTATTTTTTTATCCCCTGTCTTTGCTATAGATACACCACCGCCTGGCAGTGAACCTGGAGCTGAAGCCACACGTTTTCAGGAAGATATGAAGAGACAAAAAAGAGATCTTGAAAAGAAAGATCGTAAAAAAATAGAGGAAAAGCTAGTAGAAGAAGAAAAAATAGATAAGTCTGGCCCATCATTTATATTAAGGGATATAAAAGTTACTGGAGCGACTGCCTTCACTCAAGATGAACTAAAAAATATCTATAAACCTTCCCTTGATAAAAAGATCTACTATAGTGAGCTTAAAGGTATTGCAAATGCTATAAAAAATGAGTATAAAAAAAGAGGGTATCTTACTGCCACTAGCTTTGTCCCGCAGCAGGATATAAAAGACGGTGTTGTAGAGATACAGGTCGTAGAAGGTAAAGTGGGCGAGATAAAAATAGAAGGAAATAAATGGTTTAAAACTGATTTAATAAAAAAATATTTCCATCTTGCAAAGGGTGAGATATTTGACGTGTATAAACTCCAAAAAGACCTCACACGACTTAATCAAAATTCTGACTTAAAAGTTACTACAGTTGTAGAAAAAGGTAAAGTTCCTGAGACTACTGACTTAATTGCTAAGGCTGAAGAAAAAGTTCCTTATCACATAGGCATAGGGTCTGATAATAAAGGCTCAAGGCTTTTAGGTAGATATAGGACTTTGGTTCATGCAAGAAGCACTAATGCTACAGGAGTTAATGATTACCTCCTTCTTAGCTCAGTCTTTAATGCAAGGTCTATGGGGTTTTCTTTAAGTTATGATCGTCCACTAGATACTTATGGGACTAAGTTAGGGATCGATGCTACATACTATAAGATGAAACTCGGAAAAGAATTTAAGGCTCTTGATATTGAAGGTGAGACTAGAATTCTTACGCCACACTTGATGTGGGAGATCTTTTTATCAGAAGATACAGAGATAGAAGGAGACGTAGGATTTGAAATAAAAGACATAGAAAAGACCACGCAGACTGCTGTTACTACAGAAGAACAGCTTACGCTTCTTTTTGCTGGATTCACAGTAGAAAAACAAACATCTTTTTTTGGCGGGTCATACCTTACTTTTGCTCCTAAAATGACTATGGGTCAAAAGAATCTATTTGGAGCTACTGGAAAAGATCATCCTAATGCCTCGAGAGATAATACAGGAGGATTTTTTGTAAAGTATAGTCAAAGACTCAGCACTTTTCAGAGAATGCCTTTTAAAAGTTATTTAGCAATTGATTCGAGTGTTCAGGTTTCATCTGATACACTTCCTTCATCTGAACAAATGCAGATAGGAGGCCAGGATTCTGTAAGAGGTTATCCTGAAGGGGATTATCTCTGTGATACAGGCTATTACGTAAATACAGAATGGCTATTCCCAAAACTCTTAAAACATTCAGAACCCTTTCTTTTATTTGATTTTGGATGGGGTAGGATAGAAGACACTATGACAGGAGAACTGGAAGACAAGACTCTTATGGGTGTTGGCGCAGGCGCAAAATTTACCCTATTCAATAAAGCATATCTAAAACTTCAGTGGGCTGTAAAAGGTGGAGATGAACCTACAAGTGGCGTAGGCCCCTCTACATTCTACCTAAGCTTCCAAACCGAGATATAACCTTGGCTTGGTTAAACTAATTGAGTTAAAAATGTCCTGGCAGGTACAATTATAGGCCTTGTATGCTTAAAGCAGTCTTTGGGAACATATTCCATGTCAAATGCTATTTGGAATGCATGTTTTGCCTTTGTTTTTTCTTGGAAATGAACCAAATTTTTGCTTATCTTGGATTTTGAAGATGATTTGACCTCTACTAGAAACCATGGTTTTTTATCGCGTGATACTAAAAAATCTACTTCACGTTTTTCTTTATCTCTGATAAACCATAAAGCATATTGACCCAGTCCGCAGTCTGTCCAATAATGAGCAGCTTTTAATAAATGAGAAGCTATTAAATTTTCTGCACGGCTTCCTTCATCATAAACATTGATCCAATCCCATAGATAAGTCTTAGGTTCTTTAATAAGGGATCTAGGGATGTTCTTGGACCACGGTTGGACAGTAAAACAGTAAAAGAATCCCTGCAGTGTCTTGATCCAGCGGCGTACGGTATCGGAAGATACATTGATCTTATTGGATAGCTTTGAGTAATTAGTCAGCTGTCCAGCTTGATGCCTTAATATTTCAGCTAAGAGTTCAATTTGTCCTAATTCTTGTATGCGGCTTAGATCCCGTATATCTTCACGGATCAACTGTTCTTGCCGTAAAGATTTCCAGCGATTTAAAAATCTAGGGTTGTCTTTTATAAATGGTTCGGGAAAACCGCCATTTTTTAATAACTTTTCAAAGTCCTGATCTTTACTTTTAAAGGGTTCAGTTATTTCTTGTTTTGATAGATCTGTGCGTCTGAGCTCAGCTAATGATAATTGATGCAGGCGGTATGGGAAATACCTTCCCATTAGACTATCACCGCCCTTTTTATAAACATCCAACCTGGAACTACCTGTAACAATAATATTAACCTTGCCTTTATATGTATCAAAGAACCCTTTTAGAAACGTTTTCCACTTGCTGTATTTATGGATTTCGTCAAAAACAATAATTGGCTTTTCCGAGGTTAATTTATTTAATTCAGAAAAATCAGCAACACTATTTACTCCTTCTAGGATAATCTTTCTGTGGTCTAGATTGTCCCAGTTTAGATAGGTAAATTGGCTGGTGAATTCCTTTGTCATCAGGCTGACTGTGGTCTTTCCTGCTTGCCTAGGGCCAATAAGAAAGATCATCTGCTGATTACATCTAAAATGTTCTTTAATTAGAGAAATATAAAGTCTTTTCATCTGGCTTATCCCACTTTCATATGTTATTATCTATGACTAGTTTATCATATATATAAAATTAGTCAAGACTGTTTTTAGATATATATGATTTTGGTCGAATAGGGAGGAGATGCCCAGTCCCGCAAATAAAAATAAAAATGCTTGCATAGCAGGCTGAGTTTTGCTACAATATATTCGCATCGAATAAGTCACAAATAGAGCCTTCGTCATGGGAAAGGTCAGATGAGAAGGTTATTTTTTTACCTACATCATCTAGACTTTAAAAAACCTCTTATAGATTTAGATCCCGCATCTAGCCATGCTAAAAAATACTACCAAGATGCGGGATCTGGACACGGTAAATATATGTTTAAGAGCCACGCAGTACGCACGACGGATATATGATTAGACACTCTTATCTAACTCGAATATTAAGTCTAACAATAGCTGCTATATTTATGCTTAATAATATAGTGTATGGTATGGATCTACCCAAGAACTCCTACCTAAGAGCTGTGATGCAGTCAGAACCTGATTTATTGAAAGAGTTAAATGCTCGCCTTCACCTAGAAAACAGTGTAAAAAAACCTAAAAGCCCGATAATCCCCTATAAACAAGCATATGAATATGAAGAAGCCAAGAAAATTAATGAAGAAGCAAGGAAAGAAGCAGAAGAAACTATTCACCGCGAGAAAAAGAAGATTGAAGCCGATGGTAAAATTACAGATATAAACGATATCTATAACTTGCGCAATTCATTGGGAGATAAAATAAAATATGATTTATCTTCAGAATTAAAGGGAAAAATGTCTAAACCTGAAATCCGCGATTTCTATCAAAAAAGAGACGAGACTATTAATTTATTGAATGAAAGGATTCTAAATAGAGAAGCTCTTATAAGAAACAACCTTAGTTATGCAGATGAATTAGGAAAACTTTCAGATAGAGAGAAGGCCCTTAAACTAATACATAATCTATTGCCAAAGTATACAAAAGAGGCTGAGCTTGCAATAGAAAACAAGGATTTATATGTGTTTATTAAGGCAAGGAATCAAATGGTTAAAAGGCCTAATTTCACATTGGCAGAAGAAGTTGAAGGGGAATATGAAAAGATATTGAAAGCAAGCCTCTATGAATTAGATAATAAGGTAATTAGACTGTTTTTCGGCACTAATATCATTGAAGAAATAAAAGAAGGTGCGAAAAACCCCAAAAAGATTTTTACAGTAAAGATATTGGGAGTGATAAGCGAAAATGATTTTAAAGAAAAAGAATATTTGTATTCTGATATTGTAGTACCGATAGGCAGTATTCAAGAGATAGAAAAGGAGGATTTAATTATAGTTGAATATAAAGGCATTAGAGGATGGATAGATTCTGAAGAAAGAGATCTTACCATGAATTTACTTAATATATCTAAAGGAGATATTTTTGTTTCTATTAAAGATTGTGAATGGAAAGGCCCTATCCCATTCCCGCGGTTTTTTATTGTAAAGAAAAAGATTGATAGGCCAGAGCTAGTGCCTGATCCCGAACCAGTCCCAGATCCAGAACCTATGCCAGGCCCAGAGATCGTATTGCCTCCGGTAGAATCTCCTAGCGAAGAATTTCTTGCTATAGAGAATGCTTTCAAAGATATAGGCTTAAAGGTAAGCTTGATAAGGGGCCATAAAGGTGTAATACGTGTAACCACAAAGGATAATTTTGTTGTATGTCAGTATAGATTTGAAGATGAAAAAGGTATTTTAAAATTTAGTACTATTGATATAACACATGAGATCTATGATAAATTACCTCAAGGAGAACGCATCCTTCATTTACTTAATAAGTGGTTAATATCTCACCCATATTTTATAGATAGGTACGAAAATAATAAAATTATAATTCAGTCTGCTGGATATGAAGATATGAAGGCCTTGGAAGCTAGCGGATTGGAGTTTGATCTACTTGATGGGATTACTGGTAACCCAGTAGACCCAAGGCTTATTAATAAGAGAGAAACATACGACCTTATTATTAAACCCTCAAAATCTAAGGATCGAGAAAAAAACAAAAAGGGTCCCCGCGGCGCACCTCCGCCAGTATATTCAAAGCTAATAGAAACAGGAAAACCTATGGCTATTAAAGAAATAAGGGATGAGTTAGGTATTGCTCTTTCAACAATCAGGCCTGATATAAAGATATTATTAGACCACGGTCTAATTGCTAAGGATGGTACAGGAGATAATGCTTCGATTGAACTTGTGGATTCAGACAAAGATTTGCTTAATGAAATATATAATATATTGAAAGAAGAATACAAGGTTCTTAGTAAGGCAGATTTTGATAAGGCTGATGAACGCATCCAGGCAGTAAGGCAAAAGTTTTATGAAGCAAAGATGGAAGAAGACAAGAGGAGTCGAAGGTTGCTTACGTTTGATGCCGGCGATACAAGGTTCAGTTTTTATCCAACCGCAGAGACAGTAATAAGTCAGGAGGGGGATGAATATATAATTAAACCAGAACAAGGCAGCATGAAGCTAGTTATAAAAAGACAAGGATTAAAAGATGAATTTTCTATGTCTATTAGAAGGCCTCATGGAGGAATAGACTACGAAGATCCTGCATTTAAATGTATAGCTTCTAGTGGACCTATCATCTTTAAAGGAAAGGACTTAAATATAAGCGTGATACTTGAGATGGTGAAAAATGGCCCGTTAAAAGATGAAGTAGAGGCAAATTCATCATTGGACGAGATAGTTTGTTATAAAAAACCCTCTCAACCCATTAAAGCTTATAAAATAAGGCCTGGAGGTATAATCGAAGAAGGAGATCTTATTGATCCTGATGATATATATTATGTAGATATACGCACAGGGAGCGTGGACTCAGAAGAGATATTTCGCGATAAGCTTGGTGAGGCTGGGATATTTATTGAAAAGAAAACTATAGCAGAAAGCGCGAAAGAAGCAAAACTAGGCCCCAGCGAAATATCGGATAAAACGCCTCTAAAGACAAAATTTAACTTTAGCGGATTAAGCGTAGCTATTCCCAAGACATTAAAGGATAAATTTTATGTTAAAGAGCGTATAGAAAATGAGGACGGCACAAGTAAGTTGGTTTTAGAAGCTATGGAAAAACCAGGCGTCAATTTGATATTAATAGATATAGATGATAACACTATCGAGGTTTTATTTAAAGACGAAAATAACAACTCGCAGATAAAGAGTATTTTCAAAAAACCAGAAGATGTTTCTAAGGTAGGATTTTCATTTTGCATCCTTAACAGTTTAATAGCATTTAGAGACGCTATTCTTGATATACCTCCAGAGGGAAAAGAAAGAAAAAAGGCTCTATGGGAACTCTTACAGCAAGAAGGTGTTATATTAGAAAAGAGCACCAACCACATAGAGATAGCAGGCAAAAGATATTATTTGCCCGATTATTATAATGATAAAGATATACTTAGATTTTACAAGAATTCTCATACATACACAAGACTTGTAGGAATAGGCGATTCTAACGATCCTGAAAATTATATTGTGTTAGAACTGAAAGAAGACGGGTTTTATTCTTCAGAATCCGGCAAAAAGATAGAAAGCTCTAGCCTTATGAATTTGGGAGATTTTAAGAATTTTCATGAAAAGATAGCTGGTCCACAGGAAAAGATAAGCGAAAAAGTTGAAGTAGTAACATTTGGCAATACAAGCTTTAGTTTTTATACAAAAAAAGGTTTTAGAATAAGGCGTTCGAGAGAAGAATGTGCCATTGATTTCGAAGAAGACAGTATAAGCATAGCTATACAAAAACACAGCGTAAAAGACGAATTTACTATAGCTATTAGGGAGACCATTAAAGGGGTGGAACATGGCAAATATGCCTTTAGCACTCCCGAAGGCAATCCTGTAATATTTAAAGGAGACTATTTTGATCTCAGCGTAATTTTAGAGATGGCTGAGTTAAGATTGTTCGAGGGATATATGGAAGCAGATCCTTTATTGCACAAACTATTTTATTATAAAAAGAGTGTGCAGCCAATAAAGGCCTATAAGATAAGGCCAGATAAACAGGGATATGTTATTGAAAAAGGAGATTCTATTGATTCAGATGATCTAATTTTTACAGACATCAAAACTGGAAAAGTAGAGATGTATGATGAAACAGAAGCAGATAGCATTGAGGACGAAGATGAAGAATGGTTAAAAGAAAAGGATTTCTATATACCAAAAGTTGATATAACAGGGGTGCCTGACGAGTCTATTGGGTTTAATGTGGAGTGGATTGATAAAAGCCTGCAGCGCAAAGGAGGTTTTATACCGCGCATAGAAATACCACATTCTATTATTAAAGAAGGCCTTTTAAATTATAAGTACCGTATAGGCTGGTTCAAGGCAGTACTTTTGCCAGATCCAGAAAAGAAAGATAAAAATAGAAAAGGAAGTTTTTTATCTATAAAAATGGCCAAGAGGATTGAAAGAAAAAAAGAACTAAAGGAGCTTAAAGATAAATTCGAGGCAGAGGAATCAGCAGTAGTTAAAATAATAGGCGTAAATAAGAATGGTTTTGTGGTTGATTACGAAGGGATAGATGGATTTATCTATAGAAAGAACGCAGGAGTAAGTTTTCACCTTATGAGATTAGATGAATTAGCAAAACGTTATGTTGGAAAGAATGTAAAGGTTTATATATCAAAGGCTATAAACGTATCGTATGAACCAAGATTTTATGTTGTTGGCAGCCTAGATCAAAGTATCCGTTCAGCAAGCACTTTAGCTGGCAGCCTTGAAAGAGGCGATGATTTAGTCTATGAGGCGTCTAAACTGCTAAATGATGGAAAATACGATGAGGCCTATGAAACAGTTATAGAAGGCCTGATTCATGAATCATGGGCGGCAAAGATTTCAGAGGCTGTTGGGATATTAGAAGATTTGGTAACGCATTATAAAAGAGATGAAGAAAAGAAGAAATTGGCCCAAGGTTCTCTTAATATAATCCAAAAGCATTTAGGAGGAAAATCTAACATTATTGACCAGGAGTTTCTAAAAAGAGATATTAGAAAATTACATAATATTAACCCCAGGGCAAAATATCCTTTTAAGACTTCATGTCTAAGAGAACTGGAGAGAAGAAAAAAAGAAAAGATCCTAAGTCATCGCAAGGCGTTACAGATTGGTAACTATAGAGATGTGGCATTAGATAAAGCGTGTATAAAGTTTGGGATTGATCCTCCAGAAGCTCCATTGAGAATAAGAAAAAAATATCCTACTAAAGAATCAGTTTTAAAAGAATTAAAAAGAAGAAAGGATATAGGGTTAGAAAACTACCCAGATGCTTTATTATCCGGCCCAGATAGAGACCAGGCGCTTCATGGATCTGCATTAGAATTTAAAGTAAAGCTTCTTAAAAAACCAAGAGCTAAAAGATATCCTGATAGGCTTTCAGCAGAGAAGGAAGTGGAAAGAAGAGAAAAGCTGCGCTGGCCCAACAATGCATCAGCTTTAAAAAGAGGAAAATATTCAGACAGTGCCCTCTATCAAGCATACCTAGATTATGGGATCGATCTTCCTATTATACATGCGCCATTTTCTCCGATTGCTAATAATATCATAAAGGTAGTATTACCACAGAAACGAACAGGGAATTACTATATCAATACAAGAAGAAAAATAAAAAAACTTTTTGTTAAGATGGAGAAGCTTGCTGAAAAGGATGATACCTATAAAGAAATCTTAGATAATGTTAATAAGATTATTTCACGCGTAGAAGCTTTTTCTGAAGATGAATTATTAGATTCAGCGAACAGTTATTTACCAAAAGGAGGATTGAATAAGATTAAAGATGCGATTAACCAAAAAGATAAATTATTCAGTCTTATCAGGTCAAATATGGAATGGTTGTCTTTATTGGAAGAGTTAAAAGAAAACCCCTCAAAAGACCCTTCAGTTATTAAAGATATTCAAAATAGTCTTTATATTGTTTTAGTCTTGGGAAAGGCATACGGTTTAGTGAGTATAAAAGGCAAATATCCTACTTGGAAATCAATAGATGATGAGTTAGTAGATAGAGAAAGATTAGGGCTACCGAATAATCCAGCAGCCTTAGAAAGAGGCCCTTATAGTGACCCAGGTTTAAATAAGGCAGCAGGAAAAATAGGCTATGATATTAGCGGCAAATATCATAAGACAAGATTTATAAAAAGATTGAAAGAGCGCCAAAAGGATAGAGTTTTTCTGGGAGATGTATTTAACGACTATCTTGCTTCTAATAAATACCAAGAAAGAACATCAGAGATATTTAAATCTATCTATAGAAATACTCCTGATTTAGCATCCGGCCTGCTGTTATCTCCAAGTTCTTCAAATTATGATTATGTAGAAGAGATTTTAAGGGAAGATCATGATAAGCCATATATGTGGAGGGTGATAAATAGAGGTATAAAGCTTTTAAATGCACAATCTGAAATAAAACTTAGAGATACTAGCCTTAAAATAAAGTACAGCCCGATTGCGTTTATGTGTGCTTATGCAGCGGCAGGTATAGAAGGCAAGATAGAAAAAGAGTTTATGTTTAATTTGGATAATGACGAAAGTATAGGATTTATAATAAGCACTTTTCATGAATATGCATCACGTATTGAGACAAGAGTTTTTTCGGGGGATAGAGAAGTTTTTTATAAAGAGATGCTCAATAAAAGACCGGGAATTGCAGCATTTCTTTCTGAAGAAGCTAAAGACTGGCTTGAAATAGTAAATATTAATAAATTATTAGATTTTAATATCGGAGATATAAAAGCATTATTAGATGAGCTAGGCGGCCCAGGAATAATCAATGATGCTATAAAAAAGGCCTTTTTGAACAAGGGGCTTGATTTAGACATTGTTAAAACTGGAGACAGGATGAGAGTGCAGATTATTAGAAAAAAAGATAGAATGCTTTTAGGTTTTCGTGATTTTAGCTTTGATATGGCATCAGAAGAAAAGATTATAGCTTGTAATAGATCAGATACCACGCCAATAATGGATGAGGGAAAATACGATAAAGATATGCTCTTTACCCTAATGGATAGGTGGATGATTACGCATCCGGATATTAGAAAGCAATTTTCTGGGTGGGGAATTAAAATTAATTCAGTACCAGGTGATAAAATTCAGCATTATAGAGATAGTAGTATAAAAGTAGAGATATTTTATCAAGATACAGGTTTTTCTGTTTACCCAGAACATATTAGTGGGGAAGAACTATATAATCTTATTATTCAACTTCCTGCTAAAGAATTTAAGCACTACACTGGCTCAGGGGATCCAGCTGTTTACATAGTGCGCGATAAAGCCAGGCAAAAGATTAAAGCGAGGGACATAGAAGGTGCTAAAGAAATATTAACATTTCTGTTACGAAAACTTACTAGTATATCCAGCGAAGAAGTCACTGTTTCCTTAACAGAAGACGAAGAATTAAAAGCATTGGCAGCAAAGTTAAGAGGGGAGGATTCTTTTGATTCTGATGTGGCTTTATCATTAGATGATGTAGCTGGGGCAATAGATGAAGTAAAGCAACTTTTGCATGACATTAAAGAAAAGGAAGATACTTCAGATAAGTCCGAGCGCTTGCCTAAGACAATAGTATTTGATAGTAAGGAGGTCACGGAAGACCTAGATAATTTTTGGCATATATATCGTTCGTATCGTGATAATGAGTTAGATAATGTGTTTGTAGTTATTGTTGAAAATGCAGTTCAGCAAAAATTGGTTGAAAAGGATTTACGGAAAATGAAAATAGACCTACCGAGAGAGGACTTAAAGATAGTAATTTTAAAAGGCCCTGCATTAGAAGAATATCGCACTGCATTGAAAGGCGTAGAGCCAAGCGAAGTATTCGAGAATTTTAACGTTATAAGAGGAAGAGAGATAAGTGAAAACCTCAAAAATCTTACCAAAACCCTCAAAGACGCCTAAAACCTCCATCTCTAGAACCACTCTAGCTTCTGGAGCTCGAAATCGAGCTCCAGCTTGCAGCTACTTTACTGAAAGATGGCGGGATCTTCATTGAGAATAAGACTGTTAACTTGACGAATAGGTTAAGCTATGATATGCTTTTTCTGGGATAGAAGAGAAGAGGACATTAGGAGATAGAATTTATGCTTACCAAGAATGATATTATAGAGACAATACAAGCAAATATGGAAGAAATAAAAGGTTATGGAATCAAAAAAATAGGGATTTTTGGTTCAATTGCGAGAGCCTCTAATACTGAAGAAAGTGATATTGACATACTTGTTGAATTTAAAAAGAACAAGAAGATATTTGATAATTATATGGAACTTAAATTTTTTCTAGAAAAGTTGTTTAATCGCAAGGTTGATTTGGTAATTGAAACTGCATTGAAGTCAAGAATTAAAGGCAGCGTGTTAGAGGAAGCTTCATATGCGAGATTATAAACTTTATCTAGATGACATATTACAGGCAATTGAAAAGATAGAGAAATATACTAAAGGCCTGGATGCTGTCAAATTAAAGGCACAGGATCTGATAGTTGACGGAGTTGTTAGAAATTTAGAGATTATTGGCGAGGCTGCAAAAAATATACCGCAGGATTTAAAAAAGAAACACCCTGATATCGAATGGAGAAAGATCGCTGGCCTAAGAGATATATTAGCGCATGAATATTTCGGGATAGATCTGGAGATATTATGGGATATTGTTAAGAATAAGCTTCCTGAATTAAAGAATAAAGTTTCTTGTTTATAGGATATTACCCCTAATTAAAATTAATCATACTGGAATGTTTTGTATACCCCTCAAAACTACTTCGAGCGACAAATATTATTTTCCCCATCTCTTGCAATTACATATATCTATAAGGTATACTTATAATAGAGGGCTATATAACATATATGTATTATATAATGAAAAGAAGTAAGAAAGTCTGTCTATTCATCTTAATAGCCTTAAGTGTCTCCACCACTCTCTTTGCATTACCTGAGGGACAAGAGGTAGAATCAGGTACTGCTACCTTCCAGCAGCCTAACGAAAACACTTTAATAATCACAGCAGATGATAAAGCTGTTATTAACTTTAATAGCTTTGATATAGCTCCTAATGAAACAGTCACATTCAACCAACCAACAAATACTTCTAGTGTCTTAAGTAGAATAATTGGTGGAAGCTACACAGATATCCTCGGAAACCTAAATGCTAATGGAAGACTTTTTTTAACAAATGCATTTGGCATACACTTTGGCCCATCTGCTAATATAAATGTTAATACTTTAGTAGCATCTACACTAAGCATATCAACTAATAATTTTATAAATGATAATTACGAACTTATCCATTCAAAAGATAATCCTTTTAGCCAAGTCTTAAATGAAGGCACTATCACAGGTGACAATATTGCGCTTATTGGAAGTAGTGTAGAAAACACTGGTATTATTACTGCAACTGCTGGAGCGGTACATCTTACAACAGGAGACAGAGTAACAGTAGCATTTGATAAAAAAGGACTTATCCAAATAGTAGTAGATGAAGAAGTGACTGGAGAAGTATTTGATTTTGATGGCGTGAGAATAAGTGATTCTATAAAGAATACTGGCACAGTTGAAGCTGGAAGCGTAATAATGACAGTAGATGCTGCAGAAGATATATTTGAGAACGCAGTAAATTTAGATGGTGTAGTAAAGACTACAGAACTAGTAGAAGTAGATGGAGTTTTAAAAGTAGTAGCATCTGGTGATATAACCTTAACAGGTAAACTAACTGCTACAGGAAATAAAGACATAACTATAGATACACCAGGAGAGATGGCGCTAAACGGAACTATCTCTACAGAATATGGAGCTATAAAGATCGGGGAAACCACTGCTCCAAGTAAGATAACTGGATCTCCCACTTACATACATACTAAAGGCGATATTGTAGTAGAGGAAAAGGCCGAGGACGGGAGTCTGTCTACTTTAAAAACAGCTAGAGGAAGCATCCTTAGGTACGATACTACGGGAGGAGTGTCTCTAAAAGCTACTAGTGGAAGTGTAATTGATTTAACATTAACTCCTATTGAGGCTAGTACCCTAAGCATCACTGGAAACGCTTTCTCGATCTCTACTGATGTAGATACACTCCTGCTTTATAAAAATACTGGAGACTTACTAATAGACTCAGTACTTACTATAAATGGCATTGTCCTCCTAGAAGGGGATGATGTCAGTGCAAGTTACAGTGAAGCTACTGATGTCACTTTAAAGAGTAATGGCCTTATAGACACCCAAAATAGCGCTATTTTAACAGGTAATAGTCTTACTCTAATAGGGGATAAATTTGGTACTACCAGTTCCCCTATCAATATTGATGCTAATAGCCTTCATTTAAAGAAACTAAATGGAGATATTCAAATCTTAGAAATGCTAGGAATAGGAAGTAATATCCTATTCCGGGGACCTCCAACAGGATTTGGAGCAATTCTTTGTAATGCCACCACGAATCTCACCTTAGAAGCTCTAAATGGAAACATTATTAGTACCAACCCCTCAACAAATTCACTCTTAATAACTGAATCCGGAACTACTTTAGTTACAACCTCACTTGTAGCCAATACCCAAGTCCTCTCATTTGACCTAACAAACAACCAAACTACATACAATACTGTCACAGACATTGACCTTGTAATAGATGGCCAGTTCTACATACTAAACAATAGGACAGTCTTACATGGACATCAGACTATTATGCTTACTAATGGCTATGGTAAACATGTTCAAGACCTTGAAATTGGTGACCAATTAGTAGGTTATAATGGTCAAACTATCACTCTAACAGACTTTTCCCAAACACAAGGTGACTATACATTCTATCGCTTAAGCGTAGATAATGACCATACTTACTATCTTGATGGCCTATTAATGCATAATGCTTCCAGATATTGGGTAGGAGGAGGCTCCTCAACGAATTGGGGTGCTACTGGTAATACTAACTGGGGAACAAGTGATGGGGTACAGGATAATGCTTCAGTACCAACTTCAACTGATGATGCTCTCTTTACATCTACTTTTGTAGGGGATTGTGTAATAGCAGCTACAGCTAATTGTGCTAATCTAACTTTTACAGGCGGTACAGGATATACAGGCACTCTCTCAGGAAGTTCTGCACTAAATATCTATGGCTCATTGACTCTGGATGCAGGCATGACCCTTACTGCCTCAGGAACTTGGACATTTGCATCTACTGCCGCAGGAAAAACAGTTACTGCCAATGGAATAACAGCAACATTTGTCCCTACCTTTGATGGAGTTGGCGGGGTATGGACATTGCAGGATGCATTTGATGCAACAGGAAAGACTATAACACTTACTCGAGGCACCCTTGATACTAATGGAAAGACAGTAACTTGTGCAACATTTGATGCTGATAACTCAAATACAAGGACTCTGACCTTAGGAGCATCTACTATAAATTGTAATGATTGGGATACTAATACAATTACCAATCTCACATTTAATGCTGATACGTCTACAATTAATGTTACTACATCAGGAAGTTTTTATAGTGGCGGCCTAACTTTTAATGATGTAAATTTCACTAGCTCTGGCACAGTTTATATTTATGGAGCTAATACATTTGCAAATTTAACTCGTACTGGAACTGCATCGAAAACAGATGAATTGAAATTAAGAGAAGATCAGATTATTACAGGAACTTTAACGATCAATGGCAATTCTGCTACAAATAGATTATTAGTATGTTCGTATTATTTAGGAACCTCATATACATTAACAGCAGCTGTAGTTTCTGTTTCGAACGCTAATTTTATGGATATTACAGGCGCTGGGGCAGGGGATTGGGATCTCTCAGGTGCTACAGGTGGTTCAGGCGATTGCTTGGGAAATACAAATATCGATTTTACAACCGCAGATGACTTATTTTGGGTAGATAATAATGGCGGTAATTGGTCAGCTACTACAAGCTGGTCTACGTCCTCAGGTGGTGCAAGTGGAGCAAGAGTACCCCCTACCGCAGGATGATGTTTATATAGACGCGAATTCTATCTCCTGGGGCTCAAGCACTATTACAGCTGATATGCCAAGACTTGGAGCAGATATAGATTTTACAGGAGTTATTAATACTCCGACTTTTAGCTTAAGTAATGATGTTGAAATACATGGTTCGATAACTTTAGTTAGCGCAATGACGTTTTCAGGGGCTAGCCAAAAAGTTTCTTTTTATGGCAGAGGGCCGCATACAATAACAAGTAATACGACAGCTTTCCCAGAAGATGTTGATATCCTTGCCTTTGGAGGTACTTACACATTGCAGGATGCTATATCAGTGGGAACAGGAAATGATGATCTTACTCTTAGTAACGGCACGTTTGATGCGAATGATTATAATGTAACAGTAGGTAGATTTCAGTCAGGCAGTACTACCTCGAGGACATTGACAATGGGTTCAGGTACCTGGACAGTAGACTACACTGCCTGGAATATAAATCCGTCAAATTTAGTATTGAATTGCGGCACTTCTACAATTAAATTTACTAATAATTCAAGTAATGCAAAAACCTTTGACGGAGGTGGACTGACCTATTACAATTTCTGGAATGCTACATCCAGCACAGGCATTACTACTATTCAAGACTCTAACACTTTCAATGATCTTAAAATTGATGCCGGGAGGGAAGTTAATTTTACAGCCGGCACTACGCAGACAGTAACTACATTTTATGCCATAGGGACGCTGGGCAGTGAAATCACCCTCCACAGCACTTCTGATACAAAAGCAAATCTCGTCAAATCCGGCGGAGGGGTTATACAGGGGGAGTACCTTATAGTAAATGACCTCGCTGCATCCCCAGCTGATACCTGGTACGCAGGCGCAAATTCAACTGACGGCACAGATAATACTGGCTGGACATTTACAAATTCTCCTGCGAGATACTGGGTAGGAGGGACTGCTGATTGGGACGCTACAGCTGGCACTAAATGGGCATACGGCTCTGGCGGGATACCAGGTGGAGCAGCTGTGCCTACATCAAGCGATGATGTGTATTTTGATGCTAATTCAGGGACTGGTACAGTGACGATAGCAGCTACTGCTAATTGTGCTGACTTAGACTGCACTGGTTTTACAGGCACTCTTGCAGGAGCGAGTGCGCTTAATATCTACGGCTCCCTTACCCTTGATGCAGGCATGACCCTTTCAGCCTCAGGAACCTGGACATTTGCATCTACATCATCAGGCAATACTGTTACTACTGATGGGGTAACATTGACATTTGTCCCTACCTTTAATGGAGTTAGTGGCGGATGGACATTACAAGATGCATTTGATGCAACAGGTGAAAATATAACCTTAACTAATGGAACGCTTGATACTAATGGTAAGACTGTAACCTGTGCATTTTTTAGTTCTACTAATTCAAACACAAGGACTTTAACCTTTGGAGCTTCTACTATAAATTGTAATGACTGGAATACTCCTACAGTTACAAATCTCACTTTTAATCCAAATACATCTATAATAAAAGTGTTAACTTCTGGCACGTTTCAAGGAGGGGGGCTTACTTTTAATGAAGTGCAATTAAATAATTCTTCTACCCTTACAATATCAGGGACTAACACCTTTGCAAATTTAACCCGCACTGGCACTGCAGCAAAAACTGATGAATTAAAATTAAGTGCTAATCAAATTATCACAGGGACTTTAACTATCAATGGAAATTCAGCAATAAATAGATTATTAGTCTATACAGATACCTTAGGAACTGCCAGGACTCTTACAGCAGCTGTAGTATCTGTTTCAAATTCAGATTTTATGGATATTACAGGCGCTGGAGCTGCGAGCTGGGATCTATCAGCTATTACTGGAGGAAGCGGCAATTGTGGTGGAAATACAATGCAAGCGCTTGGTGATGCTGCATTTACTACTGCAGATGATCTTTTTTGGGTAGATGTTGATGGAGGAAATTGGTCAGATACTGCAAGCTGGTCTACTTCTACTGGTGGTGGAAGTGGAGCTAGAGTGCCTCTACCTCAGGATGATGTTTATATAGATGCTAATTCTATAACATCAGGCTCAAGGACAATCACTGCTGACATGCCAAGGCTCTGCAAAGACCTTGATGGTACAGGAGTCCTTAATAGCCCTGCTATAGGAAGAACTGTCATAAACACCATTTATGGTTCAATAAATTTAGGAGGCTTATTAGAGGTGAGAGCGAGTGGCAGCTCTTATGATTTATATTTACGAGCAAGGTCTGATATTACTTTGACCTCAAATGGTAAAGATATTGGCAAAAATGCAAGCTACGATATAACTGTTGACTTGATATCTTGGACATTGACGCTCCAAGATGATTTTTATGCATCATCTGCACGCTTAAACTGTTACAGTGGGGCATTCGATGCGAATGATTGTAATGTAGCAATGGGAGACTTTACCTCACTGGTTTCTTCATCGAGGACATTGACAATGGGTTCTGGCACCTGGACAATACTTTCGACTTTCTGGTATGTAACTCCAACAAATTTAGTATTGAATTGTGACACTTCTACAATTAAATTTACCAATAATTCAGCCTCGACTAAAACCTTTAGAACCTGGCCCGGCACCGAACTTACCTACTATAATTTTTGGAATGCTACGGAAGGTGCAGGTATATTAGAAATAAAGGGCTCGAACACCTTCAATGATTTTAAAATAGATGCTGGAAGGGAAGTGCACTTTGAAGATAGTGAGACCCAGACAGTTTCTACCTTCACTGCCATGGGAACAAGCGGCAATGAGATCACTATCCGCAGTACTGACACATCCACAAAAGCTAATTTAGCTAAATCTGGCGGGGGATATATTTACAGTGATTACATGATAGTAAATGATTTAGCTGCATCTCCTGCTAGTACATGGTACATGGGAGCTAATTCCACTGATGGAGAGGATAATACAGGAATGATATTTACTGTACCACCTTATAGATGTTGGGTAGGAGGAACAGCTGATTGGGACGGGACTGCAGGAAGTAAATGGGCATATGTTACTGGTGGCACAGCTGGGGCACCAGTTCCGACATCAACTGATAATGTGATTTTAGATGCTAATAGTGGAGCAAATACAGTTACGATCGCTGCAACAGCTAATTGCCTAGACCTAACTGCTACTGGATTTACAGGTACTCTCGCAGGAAGTAGCGCTCTTAATATATATGGAGACCTTACTCTTGATTCAGGCATGACTTTAACTGCTTCAGGAACTTGGACATTTGCATCTACAAGTGCAGGACAGACTATTACTACTGATGGAGAAACAGTAACGTTTGTTACTGTCTTTAATGGTGTTGGTGGAGAATGGACACTCCAGGATGCCTTTGATGCAACAGGAGAGAATATTACTCTAACAAATGGAACACTTGACACTAATGGAAAGACAGTAACTTGTGCAACTTTTAATTCTAGTAATTCTAACACAAGAACTTTGACTTTAGGCGCTTCTACTATAAATTGTAATGACTGGAATACTTCTACAACTACAAATCTTACTTTTAATGTGAATACATCCACTATTAATGTGGTTACTAGCGGCTGGTTTTATGGTGGCGGACTTACTTTTAATGATGTAAATTTGACTAATTCAGGTACGATTACAATGACAGGAGCTAACACCTTTGCAAATTTAACCCGCACTGGCACTGCAGCAAAAACTGATGAATTAGAATTAAGCGCAAATCAGGTTGTTACAACAACCTTTACTGCCAATGGAAATTCTGCAACAAATAGATTATTAGTATATACAAATACTTTGGGAACTTCATATATACTAACAGCAGCTGTAGTATCTGTTTCAAATTCAGATTTTATGGATATTACAGGCGCTGGAGCTGCGAGCTGGGATCTATCAGCTATTACTGGAGGAAGCGGCAATTGTG
>JBDRCN010000049.1:0-7447 GCA_043821705.1 Candidatus Omnitrophota bacterium | reverse complement strand
ATTCCTTGAGGAGCTGCGCTTATTATAGGAGTATTTATAGAAGTATCTGGAATTACTTCTCCTGTTCCTGTAGTCACAACATTATTATTAGAAGGTGTTATAGTGACTGTAGGCTCTATAGAAAGTATTCCAGTAACAGATGCTGTATAGCTACCTGTAGGGATAGTAGAAATATCTCTAGGTGTTTCTATATTAATAACCTCAGGAAAAATATTTGTAGTAGTGGATGTAGGTATAGTAGGAACTGTCCCTATTATTCCTGCTTCACCACTGCCAGGACCAGACCCAGTTATATCTAAAGGCTGGATACTGTTAATTACAGGGGTAGCCCCAGAACTGATGTTCTCAGTAGGCTCAGTAGATAAAAGAATCGATGATATAACTTTAGGCTGTAGAATAGGTGCTCCTACAGGTAATCCTGTTGGACTAACTACAACATCTGCCTGCTGCTGGTTAATAATAGTTGGTACAGCTGGTGCTTCTGGTATCTGTAGATCCAGCCTGAACTGACTATAATCCATGATAGGAGCATCAATACTTTCTCCTTCTGACAATCCAGCTCCGTAAATATCTAATCCTATACCTAGAGCCATTTCTGACGCTTCTATAAACCCTTCGAAATTTCCTGCTTCACATAATGTCTTAAGCTCGCTAAATCCAGCAGTTCCTTTTGCTATCATCAATGCTCCATCAACACCATCTTTTAAGAACATAAAAGCAACTATTTCAATCTTTCCATCTATTTTTTCAGCTACTATATAAGCTTCTCTTCCATCCTTTAATATAATAGGCTTACCACCTACAACCATAAGGTTTCTGGTGCTCGTAGCATCTCCCCTTAACCTGAGAGCTGCAGTAGCTATCATATTTTCATTCCTGGCTTCCTGTATAGATACCGGCCCTGCATACATAGCCCTCTGTATCGGCACTATAGATGGAGGTATTTTTGGCTGCTCTGTTTCAGGCTCTAATACACTTATATAAGGAGAAGTCGTATCTAAAATAGTGCCTTTTGTGAAATTAATTGTACAACTCGAAGACTTTCCAGTAGTACTCGTTATAAAAACACCATATATGCCCTGAGCCACACTCTCGCCATTATTATTCTTTTTATCCCATTCTATTAAATTGACTCCTTGTTTTAGTTGTACGTCCATAGTCCTTACTATCTTACCTGTTAAATCGAATATCTTTATTTCAGCCTTTTCTTCCTCTTCTGCTGTAACTATGAATTCAATGGTAGATTCGTTGTGCTTCCCAGTAAATAATTTGAATTTCAATTTATCATCTTTAACGCCTTCAACAGATGTAGCTACTCTCCTGCTTCTAATCCTGCTTATTACCTCTCCAGCCTTCTCCTGTATATTATTAAGAGAGGTGTTAACAACATAACCGTATCCTTTAATTACATATTCAGCCAGATTCCCGCCAGTAACTGCACCTACAATATTCAGCCATTCATTCTTTATGTATTGTGCAAGGCCTGTTACATTGAAATTTTCCAGTAACTCCCTAATATTTGCTCCGCCCAGATAATCAAGAACAACTATTGTTTTGGCTGCAATTTCCTTGATCGCAGATACTCCTTGTTCTTCAAACTCCTGGACATCCTCCTTTACCACATCATAGACTTCAGCATGTGCAATCTCTTCAAGAAAAATTAATCCCAACAGAGCTTTTTCATCTTTTGTATTCTGCGGTATTCCTTTTCTTATATAAATTGTATTTGTGGATTCATCGTAACTTGAAAGAGTAGCTTTTGTTGCAGGCGGGTTGTTCTTATCAAAGTACTTTATAGTTAGACTGCCTTTTTCAATTTTTTCTATAATATCACTGAGTGTATCATATCCTTGAGCACTTACTTTATCTCTCAAGGCACTAAGAGAACCTGACATTAAAATATCTGGTTTTTCAGGAGCATTTTCTTCATCAAATTCAATCTCAAAATCTCCTGTTAGGCGAAAGTCAACTCGTTTAGCAAATAGGTTATTTAATTCCTGTTCGTCTAATTCAACAGTGTTAAATCCACCATTCCCATCCTTAACATATCTAACTGCGGTTTGTGAAAAATATGATTTGGTAACCATTACAACCGACTCGCCATCCTTAATAACTGCTGTTTGTATAGGAAGAGAATAACCAAATTGCGACATCGTCTCACTAAAACTGATTGTCTCGCCATTTACTGTTGCGATCTCATTACCGCTTCTATCAAGAATTTTAGTACTGGTTGTCTCTGAAATTCCAGGAGATTCCACTGTATATACAGCATAAGTATCTATTCCTCTTTTCTGCATTATAGCTTTAAACTGTAGTTTAAGATCTTCGCTAACTGCATCAGCCGGCTTGACTTTAGTTACCATGACTTCATCATACTTATTATCTTCTACCTTTATTATGGCTTCACCCTTATCATTTAAGAATGTGTAGAATATGTGCTGAAAACCTTCTTTATCTAATTCATTAGTTACTAGAATATTGCTGCATCCTGGGATGTTTACTCTTCTTCCAAAACGTGATTCAAATTCCCCGACACTCAATCTTTCTTCTGCAACAAAAGGTGTTTCTATCTCTTTGCCAACCACATAATTAAATTGCATTCTTGTTTTTGTCTTCTTAATAATTTCGTCATTATTATTAGTTATTATCCTACTAACAAGTGGTCCATTTTCATTATTGATAATAACAGTATATCCGCCCAAGTCATTCTCTTCTATCGTGGATCCAGATTCAAGCTGCTCTTTAGATAAAGCGCCTATCTCTTTACCCTCTTCATTAGTAAAGGTATAGGTTGTATTTTCTTTTTCATCATTAGAGATCTTAACTTCACTGAAAGGACATACCTGTCCTTTAAAAGACGGGTTATTCTCTCTAAACTCATCTTCAGAGATTACCTGTTCTGCGATTCTTTTAACCTCTCCTGTAGTTCCATCTAACACTCTATCCTCTATCTTTTTATAGTTATAACGCTCCTGTTCTCCATTAGGAGTATCTATTTTTTCTAACTTTACTTCATACGTTCTTATAGTAGTATCTTTATCTTTTTCCTTAATAGTTACAGTAAGTCTGTCCCCGTCTCTTTCTATAGAAGACCCTGTTTGAAGCTGGGGAACTGTAAATTCAGTTCCCTCTCGCCCTGGGCCTACCGGCCTTTTGTCTTCATCAAAGAAACTATAAGAAACAGGCTCTCCATCCTTGTACTTTATAGAGACATACGCGCATCCATCGATCTGGCCTTTTAAGTTAATAGTGGAAGGAGATGTTTTACTATTAAGTTCGTCCTGCAATATATTAACAGATACAAATCTACTTGTAATATCATTACCTTGCTGGTCTTTTTGATCGATAACTTCCCATTCTTTATTATATTTTGTTGTAGAAACTGTTGTCATTGTATATTCATGGTCAGCAGTCTCAACAGCATCAGGTGTCTTAGGATCATCGCCTTTTATTGTAGCATAGGTCGTTACAGTGACAAGTGTGTTGCCAAATTGATCTGTAGGAGTCTCTATAACCTTAAAACCATCTGGGTGCTCAAACTGTTCTTGTGATAATTGAGCTAATACATGGCCTTCTTCATCATAAAATACATAACCTGTAGGCTTACGCTCAAGGCTATCATCGTACATAATCATTACTCTTGAATAATTAGAAGCTTCTAATGAGCTTAGCGTGATCCCTGCTCCTAATAACTTCTTTATTAATCTCTCAAAAGCACTCCTTGAAGTCATTACACGAGGATCTAATCTAACTGAACTGCCTTCTCCCTTATCCTTATTATAAACAGTTGTTGCTACTCCTAATGCAAAGTTTCCGTTTTCATCACAATGACCTACTACGTCACCTTCACCTGAGTCCTGGTTTTCAGAAGCATCTGATTTTTTATATATATTTGCGAATTTTATTTTGTCAGTTATGTTTATCAAGCCTTTTTCATTACCCGTTGCTTTATAGCCTTTCGCAGTATATCCTTGTCCAAGTTCAAAGCTCTTTAAATTTGCCTCTTTTATCTCTCCATTAGAGCCATACACTTGTACTACATTACCTTCTTTATCAAGAACTTCAGCATTTACAACATTCCCTTCTCCATCTAATACAGATCCACCGTCCGTAGATCTAACCTTAGTCCCATCAGAAAGCTCTATTTCTGTGATTATTTCTGGGTTACCATCTTTAAGAATAAGTGTTGTATGGTTATTCTCTAGATCTGTAATCCTTATCTTATTTTTCTCGATCGTAGACATTATTACAAAACCTTCTTCATTTGTATCTGTAAGTATGATCTCCCAATCCTCCCCAATACCAGTTAATTTCTTTGTTTTGAATATCTCCTTATTATTCTTATTTTTTGTTTTGTCTACCCAGGAAATCGTAAGTTCACTTTCTTCCTTATTATAATCAAACTTAGCTTCAATAAGCTTTCCATCTCTTGGATCATAATATGTAAGAGTTCTATTTGCACCATTACCTTTTAAATCTCTATCTAATATTACTACTTCTCCTGTCTTGGAATTCCAAAGCCCTTCCCTTCCAGTAGCTTTACCATCTGTATCAAAAAACTTTATTCTTTTAAGTGTCCCATCCCCTATATCTTCTATCGTCATCCAGGCGTCATTCTCTTTCAGCGCGCCTGCTTCAAATAAAAACTTTAATGCATCTGCGAGATAAAGACCATCGTCTGTTTTGTACCTTTCTCGTAATGCTTGAGCTTCTTCATTGTCTCCTGGTTCTCTAAAAAGCTTTAAGTTTAACACTGTGCTATTCCCCATAGGAGCGCCATGTACCTGGTCTTTTTTAGGTAGGATTTCTAGTCCTTGTTTTAGTTTCATGAAATAGCTCAATAAACTTTTTAATGAGACAGAACCGTCTTCGTTATTATTTTCAAGCCATTTGGCTAAGAAATCATTTAATGATTCAGGAGTAGCTTGTCTCTTAAGCTCTTTTATAAATTCCGGGTCATTTAATCTCTCACTAAGAGATGCGCTTAATTGCCCATCCTCTCTATAGTTCCAGCCTTTAGTAGAATCATATTGTAAAGGTATTAACTTCCCGCCTTTATCATAACTAGCTGTACCTATGCTAGTGTCTTTTGCCATAGTGATCTCTATCTCGTCACCTTCACCATTTACTACTGTCTCTGTATATTCTTTTTGGTAAAGCCCTCCCTGAGCGCTCATGTTTGAGAAAGTATCAAGCGCATCTGTGATTAATTCTCTTGAGACAGTGACCCATATAGCCTCACGCTTGCTTCCTTTTTCTCCGACTTGATTATTTTCAGCTATCACGCTAAACCCTATACTTACCCAGGGCCTTAAGAAACTTGAGTATACATTTATAAACCTCTCATACTTATCACCTTTTATATCTATTGATACAAGAGTAAGTAGTACTCCCCAGCCAAAAGCATCTCCTTCTTTATTGCGCATTTTCTCAAGGATCTTACTTGAGGCTATCTGGCTCAGAGTGCTCCTGAATGCCTTTCGCATTACCGCACTCCATCCCTGTAGAGTTCCAAGTACACCAAAATGATAATTGCCAGCATTAAAAGGATTTAACTGCTGAAGCCAGGTAAGCTGGTTAGCGCTTTCGGCTGTTTCTTCTAATAGTTTATTATTGTCTCCTCCTACTTCAGGATTAAGAAGGAAATCATAGCAGGCATTAAAAATATCTTTTATTGTCTTCCATAAATCATTTATAAAATCAATACTTATCCCAAAAGCATCTATCCCTATGCCAACTGCTAAAGCACCTCCGGCTCCCCATAACCATCCTTGATCTCCTGTAATAAAATATACAATGACACAAGCTGCTGCTGCAACAGCTGATGTCATTATTGCCGGTACCTTATCAAGTGCCTTAGCTATGTCTTGAGCAGTACCCTGTAATTCTTTTGCTGCATCCTTCATCAGTTTATTGAAACCTTCTCCGGCATAAAAGAATGCAACGCTTTTCAATATATCTTCGCCTTGAAGATATCCATCTCCTCCGAAAAGTCCTCCTGATATAAGCGGCTTCCTACACCCGTCAATAAGCCAGCTTGCTATAGCTCCTACAATTGCACCTACTATAGCTCCTATAGGGCCACCTATGACAAGTCCTATAATTGCTGAAACAACTACTGTTACAAAAGTCTTCATTATTCTGGCAAAATTCCAAGTTGTCCATGATATTGGATCATCCTTTGTTTTCTTTTCATTTTTGTAGCCATTTTCACCAATAGTATAATCATATTCTACTATTTGCTCTGACCCTGATGTCATATACCCAAATATAGTATACTCATAGTTAATACTCCGAGTTTTACTCCTTCTATGCGCTACTCCTCCATCCGTATCATAATCATAATCAGTCTCAGTATGGCTTACATAGTATTCGCCTCTTCTTTCCTTTTGTCTAACAAAGCGATCTTTTTCATTACTGAACCCATCATATGTTATTCCATAGATGTAGATGGTCCTACCTTTATCATCTTCTGATGTATAGCCTAAAGGCCTGCCAGCAGAATCAAGTATCCTGTTTGTCTCCGCAGGATTGTCTTTAAACTTTTTGTCTTCTTCATTCCAAGTCCTAGTTTGAAGATAATGAGACCTTCCAAGAAAATCAAAGTCATCATATTCATTCGTATAGCCTATATCTGTTCTCTGATGGCGTACTCTATATTTCAATAACCAAGCAGGCGCAGACCCCCTGGCCCCTCCTCTCGGCCCTCCGCCACCGCCTATAGTTATACCTCTTACTTCAATGATTTCATAATCACAATCTCCATTCTGTTCCTTTTCATTTAATTCATCTTCAAATGCCTTTCGCATAGCTTCTACTGTTTGAGATTCATCCCTTGGTCTAGTTTCTGTTTTCTCCTCTTCCCACTTCCCCCAGCCTTCTCCATCATGTGCATATTCTTTTGTTATCCTGCCATACTCATCATAGCTTAGATCAACGATCATATTCCTATAGCCTGAATAAACGCCATCTCCTCCTTCAGCCCCATATTTCTGGCCATTGCTGGATTCTATCCAGCCAATGTATTTCCCATGGTCACCTTGAAAAGCATCCTCATAGGAGTTGTACCAGTTATAGACTCTCTCTACCCATAGATTTTCAGCAGTGAGATTATCTTCCCCTTCTGATCCAGGGCCTTCTAATACTGTTTTATCAAATTCAAATTCAGAGCGTTCCCAGAGTAATTTACCTTTTGCATCAAAATACATCTCTGTTGTCTTATCTGTCGTTGCATATTCATTATCCCCAACACCTACATCTTCTGTAGTGGTAAGATGTTCCGGGTCTGTATCTATATACATATATGTTTGGTTACTGTATGTCTTTTTATATTTTTGCCCAGAAAGGTAGTTGCTCCAGAGGCTATTTTCAATATCACTAGGAGAACTGGTTTCATCAATCTCAACATTAGTAAGCTTGTTTATTGTTTTAGAATGCTTTATGCAGT
>JBDRCN010000048.1:0-32589 GCA_043821705.1 Candidatus Omnitrophota bacterium | reverse complement strand
AGAGAAGTGCCAGTATATAGTCTGCCGAGGCATTGGCAAAATTACGTTGACCTCTATCTCTTTTTATAGTAATCTATTAGTGAAAATTTGATCTTATAAAAACAACCAGCGTTTTGGGCATTCTCCAAGCGAGGGCTACCAATTTTTAAGGCGGTTTTCTAACACAGGAAACCGCCTTTTTAATTTCTACAGCATATAGTAGAATTCTATTGACTAATTTCATCTATATATGGTATATTACTCTTTGCTATGATTACTAGATATTCCCTTCCAAATATGTCCGGAATATGGTCAGATGAGAATAAGTTCAATAAAATGCTAGAGATAGAGATATTAGCATGTGAAGCCATGTCTAATCTGGGCATGGTACCTAAAAAAGAACTAGTTAAGATAAAGAAAAACGCAAAAGTAGACCCCAAACGCATAGAAAAGATAGAAAAGAAGACCCGCCACGATGTAATAGCTTTTCTTAATAATATAGCTGAACATGTAGGAGATGCCTCTAGGTATGTACATCAGGGGTTGACCTCAAGTGATGTATTAGATACAGCTTTATCAGTAATGATGAAAGAAGCAGCTGATATCCTACTTGTCGACCTAAAGATCTTAAGGAAAGAACTTAAGATCAAAGCAAAAAAATATAAGCATACTATAATGGTAGGAAGAAGCCATGGTATACACGCAGAACCTACGACATTTGGCTTAAAACTTGCTCTTTTCTTTGATGAGATAAATAGATGTATTGAAAGAATGGAAAGAGCAAAATATATAGTAAATGTAGGTCAAATATCAGGGCCTGTAGGCACATATTCGAATGTAGACCCGTATGTAGAAAAGTATGTATGTAAAAAATTAGGCCTAAGGCCAGCTAAAATATCTACTCAGGTTTTACAGCGCGATAGACATGCTGATTATCTATCTCAGCTTGCTTTAGTAGGAGCAACACTAGAAAAGATAGCAGTTGAGATACGAAATCTACAGAAAACAGAGCTTAGGGAAGTAGAAGAACCATTTTCAAAAGGCCAAAAAGGTTCTAGCGCAATGCCTCATAAAAGAAATCCTGTCATGTGTGAGAGGATCACAGGCCTTGCAAGAGTTTTGAGAGGTAATGCAACAGTTGCTTTAGAGAATGTTGCTCTTTGGCACGAAAGAGATATAAGTCATTCATCAGCTGAAAGGGTGATCATACCAGATTCAACTATCCTTTTGGATTTCATGCTGAATGATACGGTCTTTATTATAAAAAATCTTTTAGTGTATCCAGAGAACATGAGAAACAGCCTTGCAAAGACAAAAGGCCTTATCTTCTCAGCGAGAATATTAGTAGAGATGGAGAAGAAGGGTATAGAGAGAAGAAAGGCATACGATATAATACAGCGCTCTGCAATGAGAGTGTGGCATGAAGGCATTAATTTTAAGGAAGCTTTGTGGGAAGAAAAGGATTTTATGAAAGTAGTGACTAAAAAAGAGATAGAGAAATATTTTGACCTAACTTATTATACAAAACATGTAGATCAGATCTTTAAAAAGGTCGGGGTCTAGAAAAGGGCGCTATGAAAAAAGGTAAACAGATCTACGAGGGAAAAGCAAAAAAAGTTTTTGAGACAGATAAAGCAGACCTTATCATACAAGAGTTTAAAGATGATGCCACAGCATTTGATGCTACAAAAAGGGGCACTATAAAAGAAAAAGGTATCGTCAATAATGAAATGTCTTCAGTACTTTTTCAGATGCTGGAATCAAAGGGTATCCCCACTCATTTTGTAAAAAAGTTGAGTGAGAGGGAAATGTTAGCAAAAAAGCTAGATATAATTTTAGTAGAGGTCACTATAAGGAATATCTCTGCAGGAGGACTATCTAAACTTTTAGACATAAAAGAAGGGATAGTTCTTAAGAAGCCTGTGCTGGAATATCATTATAAAAAAGATGCACTTCACGATCCTCTTATAAATGATTACCATATAGAGATGCTTGGGCTTGCTACTCAGAAGGAGATGAACACCATAAAGGATTATTCATTCAGCATAAATGAGATCTTAAAAGATTTTTTTATCAAAGTCGGCCTCAAGCTAGTGGATTTTAAACTGGAATTCGGAAGGCATAAGGGCAGGATATTGCTAGGTGATGAGATCTCTCCTGATACATGCAGGCTTTGGGACAAAAAAACTAACGAAAAACTGGATAAGGATCGCTTTAGAAGAGACCTTGGAAAGATAGAAGAAGCCTACCAAGAAGTCCTCAAAAGGATAACATCTTAAGAAGGAATTTTAAAAAAAGTGGAGTGGAAACTTGAGATAACTAATAGATATGGTGTCTTTGATCCCTTAGGTACCAGTATAGAAAAAGATATTATTGACCTGGGTATAGTTGGAGTAAAGAAAGTCTCAACTGCTCAGGTCTTTATTATTTCTGGGGATATCTCTAGGAAAGACATCACCCGCATTGCAGAAGAACTCCTTGTAGACCCCATCACTCAAAAATATTTTTTAACTCAAGACCAAAAACCCAAGACTGACGACTTAAGAATAGTAGAGATCGCGTATAACCCAGGAGTTATGGACCCAGTAGAAGAGAGTACAATAAAAGCTATAAAGGATCTAGCTATTAACAAGGTAGAAAGCGTCAGGACAGAAAGAAAGTATTCTATCAATGGCAAGATAAGTGACAAGGATTTTAAAGATATATGCGAAAAACTTCTCTACAACAAAGTAATCCAACATATTGTCAAGCCACAAGCCACAAGTCACAAGTCACAAGTCGAAGGTTATGAATTTAAATTGGTTACTGTAGATATATTAAGTGCTGATGATAAGAAATTAGAGAGAATCAGCAAGGATGGGCAGCTCTTTCTCAATATAAGAGAGATGAAGGAGATAAAAAGATATTTTAAAGGCCTTAAACGTAATCCTACAGACTGTGAACTCGAGACTATTGCCCAGACCTGGTCAGAGCATTGTGCTCATAAGACGTTCAAGGGTGTAATAGAATATAAAGAAAAATGGCAGGACACAGGACACAAGATACAAGACACAAGACACAAGAAGATAGGAAATAGAAAAATAGATAATCTTTTAAAGAAAACAATAGTTAAGGTCACTGATGATCTGGATAAAAAGTGGTGCGTGTCAGTATTTAAGGACAATGCTGGCATCATAGAATTTGACAAAGAAGATAATATCTGTTTTAAAGTAGAGACCCATAATCATCCTTCAGCATTAGAGCCATACGGAGGGGCTGGCACAGGTATAGGAGGCGTTATAAGGGATATCCTGGGCGTAGGCATGGGCGCTAAACCTATCATGAATACAGATATCTTTTGTTTTGGCTTGCCTGATACTCCTCAAAGCCGTGTGCCTAAGGGCATGCTTCACCCAAAACGCATAATGAAAGGCGTGGTAAGCGGTGTAAGGGATTATGGCAATCGTATGGGAATTCCTACTAGCAATGGCGCAGTATTATTTGATGAGAGATATGTAGGGAATCCTCTTGTATATTGTGGTACGGTCGGGATCATGCCTAAAGATAAATCTTTTAAATCTTCCAATGTAGGGGATTATATAGTAAGTGTTGGTGGACGTACAGGAAGAGACGGAATACATGGCGCTACGTTTTCTTCAGGAGAGCTTACTCATGCATCAGAAGAGATATCAGGAGGAGCTGTCCAGATAGGGAATCCTATTACTGAAAAAAAAGTTACAGATACTTTATTAAAAGCCAGGGACAGAGGTCTATATAGCGCTATTACTGACTGTGGCGCAGGTGGATTTTCAAGTGCAGTAGGAGAGATGGGAGAACATCTAGGCGCAGAAGTGGACCTGGAAAAGGCACCACTAAAATATCAGGGCCTTAGCTATACTGAGATCTGGATATCTGAAGCGCAAGAGAGAATGGTCTTGAGTGTGCCAGAAGAGAATCTAGAAGAGCTATTAGAGATCTTTAAAAAAGAAGATGTCGAAGCAGTTGTGATAGGCAGGTTCACAGATGACCTGAGGCTTAAACTTAGATTTAAGGGAAAAGTTGTTTGTGACCTGGATATGAGATTTTTACATAATGGCATCCCAAGATTCAATAGAATTGCTAGATGGACACAACCCAGACATAAAGAAAAGATATTAAAGAAAAAAGATGATCTTACAAAAGACCTCCTCAAGATACTTTCTAGTTATAACGTAGCTAGTAAGGAATGGGTGATAAGGCAATATGATCATGAAGTCCAGGGCCAGAGCGTCTTAAAACCATTGGTTGGTGTAAAAAATGATGGGCCAGGGGATGCAAGTATCATCCGTCCGAAATTTGATTCTAAAAAAGGTATTATTATTTCAAATGGCATCAATCCAAGATTTGGTCTTATAGACCCATACTGGATGGCAGCTTCAGTAATAGATGAAGCGCTTAGACAGGTTGTAGCAGTCGGAGGTTCTGTGGAAAAGACTGCTATACTTGATAATTTTTGTTGGGGGAACACTGATAAAGAAGATAGATTAGGGGATTTAGTAAGAGCGAGTTTTGGATGTTTAGATATTGCTAAAGGATATGGCGTGCCTTTTATCTCAGGTAAAGACAGCCTTAACAATGAATATTCAGTACACGGGAAGACCATCTCTATCCCCCCTACACTTTTAATATCAGCAATAAGTGTTATGGAGGATGTAGAAAAAGCTATTTCAATGGATTTTAAAGAAGATAAGAGCCTTATTTATATAATAGGAATGACATATGATGAATTAGGCGGTTCTCATTATAATATGATAAATGGCTCAGTTGGAAATTCAGTACCGAAAGTAGATGTTAAAAATGGCCTGAAGGTTTTCGATCGCGTCTTTAAAGCAACGAAACTGGGTTTGATCAGGTCTTGTCATGATCTATCAGAAGGAGGCATAGCAGTAGCTTTAGCTGAGATGGCTTTTTCAGGTGAAAAGGGTGTAGAAGTGAGCTTAAAAGAAGTGCCTCATGAAGTCACAAGTCACAAGACACAAGATACAAGTATTATGTTTTCTGAATCAAATACGAGATTTATAGTCGAGGTGAAGAAAGAGGATAAGAAAAGATTCGAAGCTATTATGAAAGGTATCTCTTTTGGTGAGATCGGAGTAACGACAAATAAAAAAGACTTTAAGGTATCTGGGGTAAACTCAGAAAAAATAATCAGCTCAGATATATATACGTTAAAAGAAGCATGGCAGAGGACGCTTAGATGGTAGCCATCCTACGCCTTTCGCGAATGGCAAATCGAACGTCTGGCTTCGGATGGCAGGAGAAACGCAAAAGATCATGACAATTAAACCTAAAGTTATAGTGCTCAGGACTGCTGGGACTAACTGTGATATAGAGACAGCGTATGCATTTACTCTATCCGGAGCTATTGTGGAATTAGTGCATATAAATGAATTAGTAAAAGGAGAAAAAAGATTACAGGATTATCACATACTTGCACTGCCAGGGGGGTTTACATATGGTGATGATATTGCCTCAGGTAAGATCCTGGCAAATGAGATAAGATATAGGCTAGGAGAAGAGATAAAAGGTTTTATAGAGGAAGGTAAATTGATAATAGGTATTTGTAATGGTTTTCAGGTCCTGGTCAAAGCAGGAATATTGCCAGGTATAGAAAGAGATATCATAGAAGCCAGTCTCACGCATAATGATTCTGGAAAATTTGAGGACCGTTGGGTCTATCTAAAAACAGGTCACAAGTCACAGGTCACAGGTCACAGGTGTGTGTGGACGAAAGGAATAAAAGATATTATTTATTTACCAGTAGCTCATGGAGAAGGAAAATTTATACCAAGGGATAAAAATATCCTTAGCACGCTTAAGAAAAATAACCAAATAGTATTCCAATATGTAGATGAAAAAGGGTCTTACGGGAAATATCCGATTAATCCCAATGGCTCTACAGAGCATATTGCTGGTATATGTGATCCTACAGGGAGGATACTCGGCATGATGCCTCATCCTGAAAGACATATACTATTTACTCAGCACCCGCGATGGACACGTAATAAAAAGAAGGCCCATGGCGACGGTCTTACGATCTTTAAAAATGGAGTTAGTTTTGTTAAGGAGAAATTATGATAGATTATAAAAAAGCAGGGGTAGATATTGAAAAATCCAATAGATTTATAAAAGATATCATTAAGCTGGCGTCCAATACAAAAAGAAAAGAGATATTAGGAGGGATAGGAGGCTTTAGTTCCTTTTGTACTATTCCTAAAGGGTATAAAGAGCCTGTTATAGTCTCTTCTACCGACGGGGTCGGTACAAAACTAAAACTAGCCCAGGCATTAGGTAAACATGATACTATTGGCATAGATCTCGTAGCAATGTGCGTCAATGATATTATAACTTCAGGAGCAGAGCCATTATTTTTTCTGGATTATTTTGGGACTGGCAAGCTAAACTCGAGAACAGCAAAAGATATTATAAAGGGGATCACAAAAGGGTGTAAAGATGCAGGTTGTTCTCTTATAGGAGGCGAGACAGCAGAGCTTCCTGGTATGTATAAAGGCGAAGAATATGATCTAGCAGGGTTCTCTGTGGGGATAGTTGAGAGAAAAAAGATAATAGACGGAAAGAACGTAAAGCCAAAAGACATGATCATAGGGATAGAGTCGAGCGGTCTTCACTCAAATGGTTTTAGCTTGGCGAGATCAGTCTTTAAGAAAAAAGAATTAAAGGGAAAGATAGGAAAGACTCTTCTTACACCTACTATAATCTATGTAAAAGTTATCCAGTCTTTACTAAAGAAGATAAATATAAAATCAATGGCGCATATAACAGGCGGGGGTTTTTACGACAATATACCTAGAGTATTGCCTGATAATACTTCAGCACTTATATATAAAGAATTATGGCCTGTTCCTGCGATATTCAAGACTATTCAAAAAAATGCAAAGGCAACTGATAGAGAGATGTACCGTACTTTTAATATGGGAGTTGGTTTTGTTCTAGTAGTTGATAAAAAAGATGTAAAAAAGGCCCATGCCTTGATAAAAAGATCTGGTCTAAGATCATGGACCATAGGAGAAGTCATTAAAGGGAAAGGTGAAGTAGTGATATGAAGGTCCTAGTTATCGGCTCTGGAGGGAGAGAACATGCTATTATCTGGAAACTAGCTCAGAGTAAAAAAATAGAAAAGATCTTCTGCGCTCCAGGCAATGGTGGCATAAAGGATAGCGCTGAGATAGTCGATATAAAGTCAGATGACATAGAAGGATTACTGGACTTTGCTAAGACTAATAATATAGATCTGACAGTAGTAGGGCCTGAGGCACCTCTAGTGGAAGGGATAGTCGATAGATTTGAAGAAGAAGGCTTAAAGGTGTTTGGCCCGAGAAAAGAACTAGCGCTTCTTGAAGGAAGTAAGATATTCTCTAAAGAGACCATGAAAAGGTTCGGCCTTCCCACAGCTGATTTTAAGGTTTTTACAGATAGTAGCAAGGCTAAAGCATATTTAAAGGAAAAAGAATTTCCAATAGTCATAAAAGCAGATGGACTTTGTGCTGGTAAAGGCGTAGTAGTAGCCACTACATTAGAAGAAGCAGAAGATGCCATAGATTCAATGCTAGTAAAAAAGATATTTGGTGAAGCAGGGGAGAAGATAATAATCGAAGATTGCCTTAAAGGAGAAGAAGTTTCTATTTTGGTCTTTAGCGACGGGAAGACAGTAAAGCCTTTAGTCTCATCCCAGGACCATAAGAGAATATTTGACGATGATTTAGGGCCTAATACAGGAGGGATGGGGGCTTATTCACCAGCTCCTGTAGTAAACAAAGAATTATTTGATAAGATCATAGAAAATATCTTTAAAGCTCTTATCGCAGGACTTTCCAAGGAAGGTAGGTTGTATAAAGGTGTTCTTTATGGAGGCCTTATGATAACTGAACATGGCCCGTATCTATTAGAATTCAATGTACGTTTCGGGGACCCTGAGACACAGGCGATACTACCTAGGCTAAAGACAGATCTATTGGACATAATGCTTGCGTGCGTAGATGGTACTCTTGATAAGATAGACCTTCAATGGGAAGAGAGATCATGTATTTCCATTGTGTGCGCTTCAAAAGGTTACCCAGGGACTTACGAAAAAGGAAAAGAGATCAAGGGATTGGAAGATATAAAGGCATTGAAAGACATTACAGTTTTTCATGCAGGGACAAGCTCTAAGAATGGAAGCATATTTACGAGTGGGGGAAGAGTATTGGCAGTGACAGGGCTTGGTGAGACAATAAAAGAAGCAAAGGAGAGCGCTTATGAGGCGCTCTCAAAAATAGATTTTGAAGGAATGCAGCATAGAAAAGATATAGGCGATAAGGCGATTAAAGCAGGTGACAGGTAACAGGTCACAAGTATCAGGTAAAGGAGATGTTATGGCTAGTAAAAAAAAGGTCTTGGTTGGTATCTTAATGGGGAGTAAGTCTGATAGCGAGACAATGCTCGAGACAGAAAAAGTGCTTAAAGAATATAATATCCCTTGTGAAGTCAATGTGCTTTCAGCTCACAGGAATCCAGAAAAAGTCAGAGATTATGCAAAGAGTGCGAAAAAAAGAGGCATTAAAATATTAATATGCGGTGCAGGCATGTCAGCAGCATTAGCAGGTGTAGTGAGTTCTTATACAGATCTTCCAGTAATAGGAGTTCCTATACATACGAAAGCCTTAAATGGTTTAGATTCTTTACTTTCAACAGTCCAGATGCCAGCAGGTGTACCTGTGGCTAGTATGGCAATAGGCAAGGCAGGCGCGAAGAATGCAGCTCACTTTGCAAAACGGATCCTAGATGCAGCCTAAGATAATAGGTGTAAATCCATATTTTCCTGAAAAGGCTTTTATAAGAGAAGCTATAGCTCTCTTAAACGAAGGGAAGCTCGTAGCATTTCCTACAGAGACTGTGTACGGTGTTGGCGCTGATTTCTTTAATAAAGAAGCAATAGGTATACTTAGAAAAATAAAAAATAGGCCTGACGATAAATCGTTTACAGCAGCTATAGGAAATCTTGGTATACTTGATAAGCTGGGCATAACACTGCCAGAAGAGATAAAGACTCTTGCAGATAGGTATTGGCCTGGGCCTTTAACATTAATAGTATTCAATAAAGATAAAAAGAAGATAGGCATACGCATACCGAACAATAAAATAGCATTAGATCTTCTTAATGAGATAAATAAACCTATTGCGCTTCCCAGCGCGAATTTCTCTGGGGCTAAAGAGCCGTGTTCAGTCCTTGAGATAGATAGGATGTTCCTCGGGTCTATAGAAATGGTTTTAGACGGGGGGAGAGTGGAGCTCGGTATATCTTCCACGGTCTTAGATACTACAGTGAGGCCTTTTAAGGTGTTAAGAAAAGGTGCGATATCCGAGGATGACATATTTTCTGATTTCAGGGTACTTTTTGTATGTACTGGAAATAGTTGTAGGAGCGTGATGGCAGAATATCTGATGAAGAAGCTTGTGAAAGAATCAGGCCTGTCCGGAAAGATATTCGTTGAATCCGCAGGTACTCTTCCCTGTTCAGGTGCTAAGGCAGCATTAAATACTGTAGAGATCTTGAAGGAAGAGAACATAGATGCATCAGGACATAAAGGAATGGCTTTAAGTGGAGCTTTATTAAAAAAATCTGACTTCATCTTTGTTATGGAAAAGATGCACAGGAACTTGGTGCTTACTAGATTACCAGGAGATACTCCTAAGGTAAGACTATTGAAGGAAGATGATAACATACCAGACCCTATAGGAAAATCACTGGAAGAATATAGACGAGTAAAAAATCTAATAAAGGACCAAGTGGAAAATATATTTTTAGAATTATTTAAAAAGGAGCAGTAATTATGAAGATCACGATAGGCGCAGATCATGGTGGCTATAAGTTAAAAAGCGTATTGATAGATTTTTTAGAGAAAAAAGGCCACAAGATAAAAGATCTTGGCACATACTCCTCAGAGCCTTGTGATTATCCATTGATAGGCTATAAGGTAGCTAAAGAGATAGCTAAGAAAAAATCTGCATTAGGGATACTTATATGCAAGACAGGTATTGGTATGAGCATGGTAGCTAATAAAGTGAAAGGCGTGAGAGCAGCACTATGCGATAGAGTGGATATAGCATCCTCTAGTAGAGAGCACAATGGGAGCAATGTATTAGTGTTAGCAGCAACTGTAGTTTCTGATAAGAAGGCAAAAGATGTAGTGGATGCCTGGATGAAGGCAAAGAGCCCTGCAGGCAGGCATAAAAGAAGAGTAGAGCAAATAAAAAAATTAGATAGATAAATTAATTTTTCGGAGGCAGTAAAATGAATAATCTAAAAAAGATAGATCCAGATATCTTTAAGTCGATCCAGGGAGAAATAGCTAGACAGAAACACAATATAGAGCTTATAGCTAGTGAGAATTTTATATCCATGGCAGTCCTTGAAGCTGTAGGTTCTGTCCTCACTAATAAATACGCTGAAGGATATCCTGCTAAGAGGTGGTATGGCGGTTGTGAGTGGGTAGATAAAGCAGAGGAGATCGCTATTAAAAGAGCTAAGAAGATCTTTGGAGCAGAACATGCTAATGTGCAGCCTCACTCAGGCACACAGGCAAATATGGCAGTATATTTCGCATTGCTTAAGAACAATGAGACAGTGCTTGCTATGGACCTAGCATGCGGAGGACACCTTTCTCATGGCCATCCGCATAATTTTTCAGGAAGGTTTTTCAATATAGTGCCTTACGGCGTGAATAAAAAAACAGAGATGCTGGATTATGACGAGATAGCAACTCTTGCTAAGAAACATAAGCCAAAGATGATACTTGCAGGTGCATCTGCGTATTCAAGGATCATAGATTTTAAGAGGTTTAGAGAGATCGCAGATAGCGTCGGAGCATATCTATTTGTAGACATGGCTCATATAGCTGGTTTAGTAGCAGCAGGCGTACACCCTAGTCCAGTACCTTATTCACATATTGTTACAACTACTACTCACAAGACTTTTCGTGGTCCTAGAGGAGGTATGATCCTATGTCTTAAGGAGTTTGCGAAAAAAATTGATAAAGAGGTTTTTCCAGGAATACAGGGAGGACCTTTAATGCATATAATAGCAGGAAAGGCTGTAGCGCTTAAAGAAGCAGAGAGCCCTGAATTTAAAGAGTACCAAGCACAGATAGTAAAGAATTCTAAGACACTTGCAGATGCTCTTATTGCGTTAGATTACAGGATAGTATCAGGAGGAACAGATAATCATCTTTTATTAGTTGACCTAACTTCAAAAGATATTACTGGCAAAGAAGCTGCTTTAACTCTAGACAGCGTACATATAACAGCAAATAAAAATCTAATACCATATGATAAAAAGAGTCCTAGTCTCACTAGTGGGATAAGATTAGGTACTGCTGCAGTTACTACTAGGAACATGAAATCCCTAGAGATGAAGGAGATAGCTAAGATCATAGATATTGCTTTAACTAAAAGAGCTGATAAAAAATCCCTAGAGGAATGTATAAAAAAAGTAAAAGAACTAGTCGACAGATTTCCTTTATACCCAGAGTTGTAATTGATGTTAACAGATCCCGCCCTTTTGGTGGTGACTAATTATGTTACGGCCAAAAGGGCGGGATCAAATTCGGCTAGTGGCTTACGTTCACTTTGTTCCGTAAACCACAGCCTCATTTGAGGTGACTTATGAAATGCCCATTTTGCGGCCATGACGAAGACAAGGTAATTGATTCCAGGTCCTCTGAGGAAGGCCGTTCTATCAGAAGGCGTAGAGAATGCCTGAACTGCAAGAGGAGATTCACTACCTATGAAAACATAGAAGAGACATCTTTAATGGTGATAAAAAAAGATGGACGGCGTGAGAGCTTTGATAGAAAGAAGATCCTGTCAGGCATCAAGAAGGCATGCGAAAAAAGGCCTATCAGTACCCAGCACCTCGAAGAATTAGTCGACAAGATAGAATATACCCTCCAAAGTAAGTTTGAAAAAGAAGTAGATGCTTCTCAGGTAGGAGAGCTTATAATGGAACTTTTATATGACCTGGATGAAGTTGCTTACGTAAGATTTGCTTCTGTGTACAGGCAGTTCAAGGACATAAATCAGTTTATGAAGGAATTGAAAGGACTCTTGAATAAATAGGACTATCTATTGTTCAGGGTGTAGCTTATAAACTTAGCTTCTTTCTTGAAATTCTCAAACCACATATTAAATACATATTGTTGTTTTTGGCCAAGCAGTTCTTTTTCGAACTCAACTTTTTCTTCCAGATATTTTTTCTCGTCTATATCTTCGTAATCATCAAGTTTTAATATGACCCAGCTGTCCAACATCTTGGTGGGAGTAGCTATTTGATTTTTTACTAAAAGCGAAGCCTTATCTACAAAATCTTTTGCAGGGCCCAGTGTAGCTATATAATCCCCGCGCGTTATAAAATCCGTTTCTTTTACTTCCAGGCCTATCTCTTTAGCTGTTTTGCTAAAGGGCTTTCCCGAAGCTGCTTCACTAGATAACTTTTCGTAATGTTCCTCTGCTTTTTTTCTTGCCAAGCTTATAGACTCTTCTTTAATATATTCTTTGATCACATCCTCTTTTACGACTGTAAATTCAGGGATAAAAGAATCCTTTTTATCTTTTAATCTGATGATAGAAAAACCATTGTCAGTTTTTATCAATTTACTAGATATCTCTTCTTCGGCCAGCTCAAACGCAGTCTTTGTAAAATCGTACGACCATCCTATATTAGGTATCTTGTCTTCCTGGCTGAAGAGGCCAGTAACTTGCACTGGGATGCCAAAGGAAATCGACCCTTCTTTGAGGTCTTGTTTCTCAAAGACCTTATCCAAGATCTTATAAGACAGATCTTCAGCCATAGAAAGTTTTTTCTCGTCTTTGAGCTTAGTGGATATCTTTTCTCTGATACCTTCATCAAGTACTGGTATTGCTTCTGGGTCTTCTGGATCCTGAAAATCCAATGAATTTTTTTCAAAATATTTTGTTATCTCCTCCTCTTCTATCAAGACCTCATCGTCAAAGCTTGAAAAAGCTACCTCTATATATTCAACATTCTTTTGTTCAGGCTTCCTGAAGAGTTCTTTATTATTATCATAGAAGAATACCAGATCCCCTTCTTTATATAAAAGATCTTTTTGGAACTCAGAGAAAGTGATAGATACATAACTAGCTTTGACCTTCTCAAATCTATTTTTGTACGAGCTTTCTATCTCTTCATCTGTCAGGTAGACGCTGGATGAGATCTTCTGTCTTAATTTGGCGATCTTTATCTCATCCCTTATCTTTTCCTCGAATGCCTTAGCAGCATCTCCTAGCATGGATTTATATAGTTCTTTATCAAAGTTTCCATTACGCTGAAAGACAGGGAATGACATTATATTATCTAATAGTTCACTGTCTTTTACTGTTAGCCTATTTTTCTTAGCACCTTCTAAAAGCAATATACGGTTCCATGTGAGTTCATCTATCAGTTTAGAAGGTACATTCCTCCCCATATTCCTGGTCAGGTTATCTCTGGTTACATACCACATATCAGCATATTCATCAAAGCTAACGTTTCTACTGAATAATTTACCTGCATAGCTAGGACCTTTTTTCTTATCACGGCCCCCAGAGCCAGCTCCCCATATTACGAATGCAGGGATTATAATAATAGCCAATCCCCATACAATGCGTTTCATTGTCTTCTTTTTACGTAAGAACTTTAGTACCATTGGTCACACTCCTTTAAAAATGTTTCTAATATTATATCCTTTATCCCCTGAAAAATCTATGATAAAATAAATAAGGCTATAATATTAAGCTAGGAAGAACTTGTTCACTCATATGAAAATTTTCCCTAAGTTAGGGTCGCCTTTTATTACGCATTTTGTCGGGACTCGAAGAACTTGCCACCACAAAATCTGGCGTGGTGGCTTCGGACAACTTCGAGCCTTTTAAAAACCGCCAAAACGCTTCATAAAAGGCTAACAAATTTTCAAATTCGTTCACAAGCTTCTTCCTGGTTTAATATAATATGAAAATATTGTTAAAATGATCTAGTGTTATATAATTTAGTTACATGAGAGAGTTGTAGGAGCGGGTGGCCGAGATTGGGGTCCCTGCAAGCGCGCAGCGTTTTGCGAGCACTTGTGGGGTGAATCTCGGACAGGACCCGCTCCTAGTATAAACCTAATTATGAAGAATCAACTTATCGCAGATATTTTTAGAGAGATAGCCCAGATCCTGGAGATAAAAGGTGAAAATCACTTTAGGATAAGAGCGTATGAGAGAGCTGCGCAGAATATTGAATCTCTGGCTGAAGATATAGAGGGGATCAGTAAAGAGGATAAGCTCGAGGAGATATCTGGCATAGGCAAGGACCTGGCAGAAAAGATAAAAGAGATCATTTCCACAGATAATCTCCAGTATTTAGAAGACCTAAAAAAGAACATGCCTCAAGGCCTTCTTGATATGTTGAAAGTTCCAGGCATAGGCCCGAAGACAGCTAAATTATTATATGAGGAATTAGGCATACTGGATATTGTTATGCTTGAGAGGATGGCGCATGCTGGTAAGATAAGGCTTCTTCCTGGGATGAAGAAAAAGACAGAAGAGAATATATTGCGAGGGATAGAGCTTTTAAAAAGAGGCAGGGACAGGATGGATCTAAAGACAGCCAAAGATGTATGTGGCCCCTTCATAGAAGAACTCAAAAAACTTAAAGATGTAAAAAGGATAGACCCTTCGGGGAGTCTAAGAAGGATGAAAGACACTATCAGGGATATTGATATATTAGTCGCCTCTAAAAAACCAAAAAAGATAATGGATGCATTCACTACTTTAGAATCCGTAGGGAGTGTTTTAGCTAAAGGCGATACTAAATCTTCAATAATCACTAAGGACGGGATACAGGTGGACCTGAGAGTGGTCGAGGAAAAATCTTATGGAGCCAGCCTGATGTACTTTACTGGCTCAAAGGAACATAATATAAGACTGAGGCAGCTTGCAATAAAAAATAGCTTAAAATTAAGCGAATACGGATTATTTAAGAACGACAAGGTAGTGGCCCGGGAAAAAGAAATAGATGTATATAAGGCCTTGGGATTAGGATATATCCCCCCTGAATTAAGAGAAGATAGAGGCGAAATAGAAGCATCTTTAAAGGGTACTTTACCTGAACTAGTAACACTTGATGATATAAAAGGGGACTTACATATGCATTCTGTGTGGAGCGATGGTGGTAGCTCTACAGAAGAGAATGTATTAAAAGCACTGGACCTGGGTTATGAATATATTGCTATTACTGATCATTCTGAAGGACTGAAGATAGCGGGAGGGCTTACGAGAGAAGAATTAAAAGCCAAAAAAAAGGAGCTGGATAAACTAAACAAGAAATATAAGAAAATAAAGATCCTTTTTGGTGCTGAGGTCGATATTGATTCTGAAGGTGCATTGGATTATCCTGATCCTATATTAAAGGAAATGGACATAGTGATAGCTGCTATACACACAGGTTTCAAGCAGTCCAAGGAAAAGATCACAAAAAGGATCTTAAAGGTTTGTCAGAATAAACATGTTAACATGATAGCCCACCCCACAGGAAGGCTTTGGGGTGCAAGGGAAGCGTATGAATTCGATCTTAAGGAAGTATTCAAGGCCTGTAGAGACTATAATGTGGCACTAGAGGTAAATAGCTTTCCTCAGAGGATGGATCTAAATGATATAAACTGCCAAATGGCAAAGGAAAATGGCGTTAAAATAGCAATAAATACAGATGCGCATATCTCCAGCCAACTCGACATGATGTATCTAGGCGTGGCTGTTGCCAGGAGAGGATGGCTCACTAAAAAGGATGTATTAAACACGCTTTCCTTCAAGAACCTCCAGCAGCAGCTTGGCAAGACTTCCATAACCTAAACCCAGCCTGTGACCTTTGGCGCTGGAAGTTTTTCTATCACATTTAAGCTAAAAGATAACCCTATCCGCTCATATGAAAATTTCCCCTTATCCATCTGCCAACCTGTTAGGCCTTCGAAAAATCGTTCAGCCCAGTGTTAGTAATGCGTAGGTGTGGGGCTTCACTCCACTTTATTTTGACAGGCAGACTAAATTGTAGTTTGGTGATCACAAAGTGCGCAAAATAAAAAGGTTTTTCTCATGCCTAACAGGTTGGCAGTATTGACATGTATGTAATTATTAGCGGATGACTTATTAAGAGAGTGTGCCTTAACCTGGATTGGATGTGGAGTCTGAGGCACAATCAGAAAAAATTTGGCATCCTGGATTATCTTATCATTAGGGGTGCAAGGGATTAGAGCGAAGTTCGAACCTATTTACTTAGGCGAAAGCGCGATTTGTAGAACAAGCTCTAAACCGTAGCACCCGGCAAATTTTTTCGTGCCGAAGATCCACAGCTAAGCCAGGTTAAAATCAATCAATTATTGTGCTGTAGGGTGTACCCCAAATAGAACGTCTACTTTTCTCTTTTCTCTAGATTATTTTTAGGGTAGAAACTTACGCATTGACTGAAGGTTTGGGGTTTGATATAATAGGCCTTAAGAGAAAAAGAGGTGCTTTATGATAAAGAGATCATGGATAATATCGTTTTTAATAGTAGCGCTTATTTCTCTGGGAATGTTCAGTCTTAGGAGTTTTGGAAAAGACGAACAGGGTAAAAAAGAAGAAAACATAGCTGTCTCAGAGAAGATAGATGAGATTTTAAGGAATCAAAGAGACATAGTAAATCGTCTCAATGATCTAAGACAACAACTTGATATAATAAGAATCAGGGCTTCTAAAAACTAAAACCTATTAAGGGGAACATCATGGGTAATGTAAACGAAGTCTCTATTCTTATCTCTTTCAGTGCAGGGTTACTGACCTTTCTGTCACCGTGCATCTTACCTCTTTTACCATCTTATATTACTTATATCACAGGGAAATCCTTTGAAGATCTGAAGGGATCTGGGGCTTCAGCAAAAAATATCAGAAGCCTTACAGCTAAACATTCCCTTTCCTTTATTCTGGGTTTTTCAGTAGTATTTGTCCTCTTAGGTATGACAATAACTTATTTAGGAAGCTTCTTTGGCATTAAGAGGATATGGCTGGAAAGAATAGGCGGGGGAGTAATAATATTACTTGGACTGCATCTTCTCGGGATACTGAAATTAGATTTTTTAGCCAAGGAAAAGAGAGCAGGTATTTCTAAGAGAAAGATAGGGTATCTTAGTTCATTTTTAATGGGCAATGCCTTTGCGCTCGGCTGGACACCATGCGTGGGCCCTATTTTATCGAGCATACTTATATACGCATCTTCAGTTAAGAGCATGCCTCGCGCAGCGCTGCTTTTATTTATCTATTCTTTGGGAATAGGAGTGCCGTTCTTCATAGCGAGCCTTTTAATAAATCAGTTTCTTTTCTTTTTCAATAAGTTCAAGAAATTTATTGTGATCATACCGAAGATAACAGGAGCGTTCCTTCTTATTATAGGGATCCTTTTGATATCTGGCAGGCTGGCAGATATAGCGAGTTTTCTATATTAAGTCAGCTAAAAAGGGGTGATAGATATGAAGAATAGAATGACTATAATCGTATTGGTTTTATTCAGTCTCATAATCGTGTTTGGAGCATTAAAATTTAAGATGCCAGGAGGTATCTCTGAGATCACTGCAGAAAGTAAGGGTCTAGAAGGTCAAAAAGCACCTGACTTTACATTGCTTGATCTAAATGATAAAAAGGTGAGCTTATCTGATTTCGAGGGAAAGGTCATTATCCTGGATTTTTGGGCTACATGGTGTCCTCCTTGTCAGGCTGAAATACCGCATTTCATAGGACTCTATAATGAATATAAGGATAAGGGCGTTGAGATAATAGGAGTGGCATTGGATAGAGGCGGTAAATCTACAGTCAGCAAGTTTAGCCAGAAGAACAATATAAATTATCCAGTACTTATCTCTGATGGGAAAGCCCCTGACCTATATGGGGGAATAATGTCCATCCCTACGACATTTGTCCTGGACAAGGATCACAATATAGTAAAAAAATATATAGGCTATAAAGATAAAGCAGTGTTTGAAAATGACATTAAAGGTCTATTGTAGGGGAGACATTTTATGATAGTAAGCGAGAAAAAACCTTTTGAAGAAATATTAGACGCAACAGGTAATAAAAAAAAGATATTTATAGTAGGATGTGGTGATTGTGCTACTACTTGTAAGACTGGCGGGGAAGAAGAGATAGCTGATCTAAAAAAAAGATTAGAAGAAGCTGGCAAGGTAGTCACTGGATGGGTGATACCTGATTCACCTTGCGTGGCAAGCCAGATAAAGATGAACTTTGCAAAGAATAGGAAAGCAATAGATGAAGCAAAGGTCTTCTTAGTGCTTTCCTGTGGCCTGGGAGTGCAATCTGTCTTAGAGAACGATCGGGCGAACAGAACTGTTTTAGCAGGGTGTAATACCATGTTCGGTTCTATTCTTGATAAGACAGGGGCTGGATTTTTTGAAAGATGCAGCATGTGTGGGGAATGTATGCTTAATATCACAGGAGGAATATGCCCTGTGACTCGATGCGCAAAAGGACTTTTAAATGGCCCATGTGGAGGATCTGATAAGGGTAAATGCGAAGTAGATAAGGATCAGGATTGTGCGTGGATACTTATTTACAATAGGCTTAAGGAATTAGGGCAAATGGATAATCTTAAAAAGATACAAGGCCCAAAAGACCACAGGAAGTCCAATAAACCGAGGAAAGCAGTTATTAAATAAAAGAGACGGAGTAGGTTATGGAAAATACACAATACAGTGAAAAAGTGATGGAGCACTTTAAGAACCCAAGGAATGTAGGGGAGATAAAAGATGCTGATGGCATAGGGAATGTTGGCAATCCTGTGTGCGGCGATATCATGAGGCTCTATATAAAAGTGGAAGATGGATTGATCAAAGATGCTAAGTTCAAGACATTTGGTTGCGGCGCAGCTATTGCTACCAGTAGTATGGTGACAGAGTTGGTTATAGGCAAGACTATAGAGGAAGCTCTGAAGATCTCCAATAGGGCTGTAGCTGAAGCATTGGGCGGACTTCCTTCTGTAAAGATGCATTGTTCAGTACTCGCAGAACAGGCTCTTCGCTCAGCGATCGAAGATTACATGAAGAAAGGAAAGAAAAGTTAATGGTTCAAGAAATAATATTTGGGATCTTAGGTGGTTTAGGGCTACTTTTATTTGGTATGCATCTTATGTCTGATGGCTTACAGAAAGTAGCAGGTGCAAAACTCAAACAGATCCTTAAATTCTTAACAGACAAACCTCTTGCAGGGGTTTTAGTAGGTACAGGGGTTACAGCTATTGTGCAATCTTCGAGCACCACTACTGTTATGATAGTTGGTTTTGTGAACGCAGGGCTTATGAGCCTTAAACAAGCTATAGGCGTTATAATGGGAGCAAATATCGGTACCACTATCACTGCGCAGTTAATAGCATTTAAACTGGATAAATATGCTCTACCTGCTATAGGCATAGGTTGCGCATGTATGCTTTTCAGTAAACAGAGAAAGATAAAATTTTGGGGGCAGGTACTTCTGGGATTTGGGATACTCTTTTTTGGACTTACCACATTAAAACACATGCTTACTCCATTAAAGACAATGCCTGAGGCCTCAGAATTTTTTGTTGCATTAAGTTCAAATCCACTACTAGCAATATTAGCAGGACTTATATTCACTTTAGTTCTGCAGTCCTCCAGCGCAGTAGTAGGTTTTATACAAGCGCTTGCGCTAATTGGGGTCATAGGTTTTCCAGCTGCAATAGGAGCTATGCTTGGAAGCAATATTGGTACCACTATCACTGCACAAATAGCATCTATAGGTACGAATATAACGAGCAGGCGTGCTGCTATGGTGCACACTGCGTTTAATGTGTTAGGGGTGTTACTATTTTTACCGTTTTTTTATAGTGGTCTTTTCCAGCATGTTATAGATATCATGACACCTGGCGCAATAAATAATGATACTATAATGAGGCATGTTGCAAATGCTCATACTACCTTTAATGTCATAAACACGCTCATATTCCTGCCTTTTATATTTTTATTTGTAAAATTAGCTAAGTTTTTGGTCCCAGGAGAAGTTGAAGAAGACCATGCTCAGCCAAAATATCTTGAAGAACATCTTTTAGCAACACCTTCTATAGCTTTAGAGCAGTCTATAAAAGAGATAGCAAGGATGCTCGAATTATCAAGGGCGGCTGTGAATGAAGGAATGAAGGTGTTTTTTGAAAAAGACTTAAAGTATGTAAAAAAGGTCAATAAGAAAGAAGTTGCGATCGATAGTCTACAATCAGAGATAACAGATTATGTTGTCAAGATATCACAAGGCAACCTGACACCAGATGAATTTGAGAAATTACCTGTACTCTTACACTCTGTCAATGATGTTGAGAGGATAGGGGACCATGCTCAGAACCTTGCTGAACTTGCAGAAAGGGCTATTGAAGAGAAGCTAGGATTCAGCAAATCAGCTGTCGAAGAACTCGAGACCATCTATCAGGAAGTGGACAGCATGATGAAAGATGTGCAAGAAGCATTTCTGAAACAAGATACAGAATGTGCAAAGATAGCTTTAAAGAGAGAGGAAGAGATAAACAGGCTTCAGATACAACTTAGAGGCAATCATATACGCAGGCTCAATGAAAGAAACTGTGTACCTCTTTCAGGCATCATATTTTTGGATTTAGTGAACAACCTGGAAAAGATAGGCGACCATCTCACTAATATTGCCCAGGCAGTCTGTGGCTCTCTTCAGTGGGATAAGATGCACAAGATCAGCGTATGAACAAAAAAGAAAAGATAAGACTTGAAATGAAAAATAGACTAAATAATCAGACAGTATTGGAAAGGAGAAAAAAGAGCACTCTTATACAGAAAAAATTATTTAGTAAATTTGAGTTCAAGACATCAAAGTGTATAATGCTTTATGTTTCTAAGGGGACAGGCGAAGTAGAGACCGCTCCTATAATAAAAAAAGCGATCAAAGAAGGTAAAAAAATAGTATTACCAATAACTTTAGTGAAAGAGAAGAGATTAAAACCAGTTTTATTTGATGATAGTAGGGATAGCCTTAAGAAAAGTTCATATGGTGTTTATGAGCCAATAAGGCAAAAGCAGGATATTAGACCTGTTAAATTAAAAGACATAGACCTAGTCATAGTACCTGGCCTGGCATTTGATAAGAAGAATAATAGGTTAGGCCGTGGTAAAGGTTATTATGATAATTTTTTAAAGAACTTGGATGAGGATACTCCCAAGATAGGTCTTGGCTTTGATTTTCAGGTACTAAGAAAAATACCTACCACCAAAAACGATTTCTCTCTCACCAAAGTTATTCATAATTAATTCACAGACGGATTAAACTTTTAAATAAACTGGACCTAAAATTTATGTCACTTTTTGTTCCATAAATTTTCTGTTCATTCGAGGAGGTGTTCTGAATGAACCTAACTACAAAGGAAATTATTATATATGCGATAGAAGTGCTAGTCTACATCCTGACGTTCTTCGGAGGATATTTTATAAGGAAGCTATTTTCTGAAAAAAATCTCAGAGAAGCTGAGGACAGAGCAAAGAAACTTTTTGATGATTCAAAGAGGGAATTAGACAACCACAAGAAGGAACTTGAGCTCGAGTCTAAGGATATGAGGCTCAAGATGAGGACGGATTTTGAACGGGAGACCAAGGATAGGCGCCAGGAACTTCAAAATCTGGAAAAAAGACTATCTCAAAAAGAAGAGAACATAGATCGCAAGGTAGATGTCCTGGAGAAAAAGGAAAAGGACATCACAAAGAGAGAAGGCCTTCTTGTAAGCAAAGAGAAGGCTATAGAAGTAAAGCAGAATGAATTTTCCAGTCTTATCCAGGAGGAAAAACAAAAACTTCAGAGAATATCCGGCCTAAGCGTAGAAGAGGCTAAAAAGTTATTCTTAAAAAGGATAGAAGATGACGCGCAGAACGAAGCACAGATACTTTTTAATAAGATGATAGAAAAGACAAAAGAAGAAGCTGATAAAAAATCAAAAGAGATCCTTTCTGTAGCTATTCAAAAGTGTGCTGCAGAACATGTCACGAATACGACTGTGAGCGTAGTAGCTCTTCCAAATGATGAGATGAAAGGCCGTATCATAGGTAGAGAGGGCAGGAACATCAGGGCCCTTGAGATCGCTACAGGCATAGATGTCATTATAGACGATACCCCTGAAGCTGTGATACTTTCAGGATTTGACATGGTAAAGCGCGAAGTTGCAAGGATCAGTCTTGAGAGGCTGCTTCATGACGGCAGGATACATCCAGGCAGGATAGAAGAAGTCGTAACCAAGGTCAAACAAGAGATGGAAAATAATATAAAAGAAGAAGGAGAGCATACCATCTTTGAGCTGAACCTACAGAGAGTCCACCCTGAGATCGTGAGGTTAATAGGAAGGCTTAAATACAGGACTAGTTATGGGCAGAATGCTCTTCAACATATGAAAGAAGTAAGCATCATAATGGGTGCTATGGCTGGAGAGATGAACCTCGATGTTGTCCTAGCAAAAAGGATCGGTCTTCTACATGATATAGGTAAGGCTGTCAGTCATGAAGTAGAAGGCCCTCATGCTAAGATAGGTGGAGACCTGGCAAAGAAATACGGTGAAAGCCAAGAAGTCTGTAATGCAATATTCTCCCACCATGAAGAAGAGGAACCAACCTCCATATACGCAGTACTATTGCAGGCTGCTGATGCAGTCAGTGCTACTAGGCCTGGTGCTCGAAGAGAGACTCTGGAAAATTATATAAAGAGGCTCGAGAGATTAGAGTCGATCGCAGATTCATTTAAAGGCGTCAGTAAGGCTTATGCAATACAAGCTGGAAGAGAGGTAAGGGTAATAGTCCAGCCGAATAAGATCACAGATCTTCAGTCCATAGGTTTGGCAAGAGAGATACGAAAGAAGATCGAAGAAGGACTTGATTATCCTGGCCAGATCAAGGTCACGGTTATCAGGGAGACGAGAGCGATAGAGTATGCAAAATAAATCGTGATCCGTGAACCGTGATTCGTGATTCGGATTACGCTTTACGAATTACGAATCACGAAAAAGGAGTTATTTTGAAAGTATTGTTAATCGGGGATGTGGTGGCAAAGCCAGGCCGTGAAGCAATAAAGAAAATAGTACCTGATCTTAGAAAAAAAGAAGGGATAGACCTTGTCATATGCAATGCTGAGAACTCAGCAGGCGGTTCAGGCATCACCATAGATACTGCTAATGAATTGTTCGAGAGCAAGGTCGATGTCATCACTTCAGGGGACCATATCTGGAAAAAGAAAGAACTTTATAAATTTTTAGATGAAAACCCTAAGATCTTAAGGCCAGCTAATTATCCAGAAGACTGTCCTGGCAGTGGATCGACTGTAGTAAGTTCAGCATCAGGCAAAAAGGTTGGGGTAGTAAATGTCCTTGGCAGGGTCTTTATGGATCATATAGATTGTCCATTTAGAGCTGCTGAGAGAGAGGTGGAGCGTGTATCTCAGGACACAAAGATAATTTTAGTAGATGTACACGCAGAGGCTACTAGCGAGAAGATAGCGATGGGTAGGTTTTTAGAAGGAAAGGTCAGTTGTGTGTTTGGCACGCATACACATGTCCAAACTGCTGATGAAAAGATATTGCCCAATGATACTGCTTACATAACAGACATAGGTATGACCGGGCCACTCGATTCAGTAATAGGAAGAAAAGTAGAGACTATAGTAGAACATTTTCTTACTTGTATGCCTGCAAGATTTGAGATCGCCCAGGAAGACATTGAGCTGCAGGGCGCTTTAGTAGAGATAGACGAGAAAACAGGCAAGGCAGTATCTATATCTAGGGTTAGAGAGAAGTTAATTAATTATATATAGTTGCGGATCACGAATCACGAATTACGGTTCACGAGAAGATGCCAAAAGAAGGAACTTATATATATAAAGTAAGTGAATTGACCCAGGGCATAAAGATAGTGCTTGAAGATTCATTTACGAATATTTGGGTTGAAGGCGAGATATCTAATTTTAAAAGACATACCTCAGGTCATTTTTATTTAACCTTAAAAGATGACAGGAGTGAGATCAAATGCGTATTTTTTAAGGGCAGTAATGAGAAAGTAAAATTTGATATTAGTGACGGTATGAAGGTCCTCTGCTCCGGGAGAATAAGTGTTTATGAGAAAAGAGGAGGTTACCAGCTTTATATATCAAAGATGGAACCAAAAGGCGTGGGAGAACTGCAGCTTGCTTATGAACAATTAAAGGAAAGGCTTTTTAAGGAAGGGCTTTTCGATGAATCAAAAAAACTTCCCATACCAGGATTACCCCAGAGGATAGGCATAGTTACTTCACCTACAGGAGCAGCAATAAGAGATATCCTGAATGTACTAAAAAGAAGATTTTCTAATGTAGAGGTAATATTAAATCCTGTTAAAGTGCAGGGAGATGGTGCTAAAGAAGAGATAGCGCAGGCTATAGATGATCTTAATGAATTAGGCAACATCGATGTTATGATAGTTGGAAGAGGCGGAGGTAGCCTGGAAGATCTATGGGCATTTAATGAAGAGATAGTGGCAAGGGCTATATATAGATCCAAGATACCCATAATAAGCGCTGTTGGCCACGAGATAGACTACTCTATCAGTGACCTTGTATCAGACTTGAGAGCGCCTACGCCTTCAGCTGCTGCAGAGTTAGTTATTGCAAAAAAAAGTGAGATCATAGAAAGATTGAACGAGATCGAAAAAAAATTATTAAGTTATCCTCTAGATGTAGTAAAGGAATACGAACAAAGGTTGGATGAGATAGAAGACGGCTTGGCTTTAAGATTTCAGCATTACATAGAGTTAAAAGAAAGAAATTTCAAATTATATAGCGAGAAAATAGAGCTTTTAAGCCCTATAAATATATTAGATAGAGGCTATAGCATTACATTTAAACTGTCAAAAGGGAGCGCTGTGAAAGATGCAGGATCTCTTAAAGAAGGAGAGCTTGTCGAGACAAGGCTTTCTAAGGGAAGCTTTAGAAGTAAGGTAGCAGGAGGATAATATGGTGAAAGAGATGAAATTCGAAGAAGTAATGAAAAAGCTAGAGAAGATCATAGACGACCTTGAGAGTGGAGAGATGCCACTAGAAGAATCTTTAAAGAGATATGAAGATGGGGTCAAGCTTTTAAAATCAGCTCGCAAGAGACTGGATGATGTTAAGCGCAAGGTCGAGGTGCTTGTAAAAAAAGGCGGAAAACTAACGCTTGAGAAATTCGAAGAGTAGAAATTAGAATGACAAATATCAAATTTCAAATGTCAAATAAATTTCCAATGTCTAATTTTTAAATAACCGGACATTGAATTGAGATTTTTTAATTTGGAATTGATTTGGATTTTGTTATTAGTCATTTGTCATTAATAATTATGGTTATAGAAGAATATATTGTAAGAAAAAAGAAACTTATAGATAAGGCTCTGGATAGATATCTGCCTTCTTCAGATACTAAGCCTAAGGTATTACATGAAGCAATGCGATACAGTGTGTTATCCGGGGGAAAGAGGATACGCCCGATACTCGCTATTGCTAGTTTCGAGGCTTGCGGGGGAAAGGCTAATGAAATACTATCATTAGCATGCAGCATAGAGCTTATCCATGCATATACCCTTATACACGATGATCTTCCAGCCTTGGACAATGATGATTATAGAAGAGGAAAGCCCACTTGCCATAAAAAGTTCGGCGAAGATATAGCGCTTTTAGCAGGTGATAGCCTTCTTACTCTGAGCTTTGAGATATTAGCAGATACGAAAAACATAAAATTAATAAAAAAAGTTTCCCATCTGGTAGGGAGCTCTGGTACTATAGGAGGACAGGTAGCGGATATAAGACACAAGTTGCAGGACACCCTCCTGCGCCAAGGCTACGGAGGGCAGGCAAGACACAGGTCGCAGGATTTGGAATATATAGCGAGGCAAAAGACAGGCGCTCTTTTTGAGGCAGCTATAGTATCTGCTGGGATATTGAAAGGAGTCAGTAAAAAAAAGCTGAACGCATTGACCAAGTATTCCAAGTGTATAGGTTTGACATTTCAATTAATAGATGACCTTCTGGATAAAGATGGTTATTATAAATTACATGGAGCAGAATATATCGATAAAAGAGCAAACCTCTTGATTAAAAAGGCGAAAAGCTCGATATCTATTTTCGGATCTAAAAGACAAGCATTAGCAGACTTAGCGGACCTTATTTTAAAAAGAAGGGCCTGATAGATGGGTAAGATATTAGACACTATTAATAAGCCGAGTGACCTGAAAAGATTAGACCTGGATGAACTAGAGCTTCTTACAAAAGAACTGAGGGAGACTATTATAAAGACAGTAGCTTCTTCAGGGGGGCATCTTGCCTCTAGCCTGGGAGCAGTAGAGCTTATAACAGGATTACATTATTGTCTTAATGCTCCTTACGATAAGATAGTATGGGATGTTGGCCATCAGGCTTATGCGCACAAACTTCTTACAGGCAGAAAAGATAGATTTAATACCATAAGGAAACTCAATGGATTAAGTGGATTCCCGAATAGATTTGAAAGTGAATATGATCCTTTTACTACAGGACATGGTTCTACCTCTATATCAACAGCGCTTGGTATGGTGATAGCTCGGGAACTTGATAAGAAAGAATCCTATAGAGTGGTCGCAGTCATAGGAGATGCATCTTTAGGCGGGGGTATGGCATTTGAGGCATTGAACCATGCAGGACATCTTAGCAAGAAATTACTTGTCATACTGAATGATAATGAGATGAGTATCTCGAAGAGCGTAGGTGCTCTAAGTAGATATTTAAACAGGATAATAACAGCACCAACTTACAATAAGATCAGGAAGGACATCGAGAGCCTGTTAAAGCGCGTCCCTGCGTTTGGTTTTAGAGTGATACGCGCAGCCAGGAGACTGGAAGAAGGGCTTAAGAATCTTTTAGTCCCAGGTATGCTTTTTGAAGAGATGGGATTTAGGTATTTCGGGCCTATTGATGGAAATGACGTGAAGGCAGTAGTAGGTATTCTAAAGAATATCATAGACTTGAATGAACCAGTATTTTTACACCTGGTCACTAAAAAAGGAAAAGGCTATTCTTATGCTGAAGAGATACCTGAGAAATTCCATGGAGTAGGCGAGTTTGACATAGAGACTGGAGAAAAAAAGCCCACAGAAGAAAAAAAGATAGAGGTCGAGACGAGTTTCACGCTTACATTCAGGAATGTTATAGTGGATACAGCGATAACGAATGAAAAACTCGTAGCAATAACTGCTGCAATGCCAGAGGGCACAGGGTTGGACAGGTTCTTAAAGACATTTCCTGAGAGATGTTTTGATGTCGGTATGGCAGAACAGCATGCAGTGGGATTTGCAGCTGGACTCGCTACATCTGGATTAAAACCAGTAGTTTGTATATATTCTACATTCTTACAGCGTTCGTACGATCAGATATTGCATGACGTAAGCCTCCAGGACCTAAATATAATATTTATGTTGGACAGGGCAGGTTTAGTAGGAGAAGATGGGCCTACTCATCATGGGGTATTTGATATTGCCTACTTAAGGCATGTGCCTAACATGACGATCTTAGCTCCCAGGGACGAGGAAGAGTTAAAAGAGATGTTCAGGTATAGCGTGGCGCATGACAAAGGCTCTATAGCAATAAGATATCCTAGAGGAAAGAGTTATCCTCTGAATGAAAAGATAAAGTCCAGGTTATTAAAAAAGGACAGAGACCTTATAAGATCAGGAAAAGGCGAAGTATTAAAAGAAGGAAGAGACATTACTATACTGGCTGTAGGATATATGTCGCATTTAGCATTGGAAGCAGCAGACCTATTAAATGATGAGGGGATAGACTGTGAAGTAATTAATGCTAGATTTATCAAGCCATTGGATCTAGAATTAATATTAGGGTCTGTCAGTAAGACCAAGAAGCTGATCACTCTGGAAGAAGGTATTGTGAACGGCGGATTTGGTTCAGCTGTATTAGAAGCTATCCTAGAGAAGTCTCCAAAAGGCCTATATATAGAGAACCTTGGGCTTCCTGATACATTTATAGAACATGGGGACAGGAAGCTCCTTTTAGACAGGTATGGATTATCATCAAAAAGAATAGTGGAAAAGATAAAGACTATTTTCAATAAATAATATTATGCCAATGATAAAAATAAAAAGAGATAGATGTAAAGGATGTAAGCTTTGTGTAATACATTGCCCAAAGTCCTGCATTGAAATGGAAACTTCACTTAATAAAAAAGGAATCCATCCAGCAATTTTTCTGGAAGATAAAAAATGTACAGGATGTACTTTTTGTGCAATTGTGTGCCCAGATCTCTGTATAGAGGTCAAATGAAGTCTAGGCTTACGGAACGAAGTGAACGTAAGCCTATGGCCGAATTTGACCCCACACCCAGCATGTACTATGTATATGTTTTAAGAGGTGTCAAAGATAAAGAGTTTTATTGCGGCTATACAGGAAATTTAAAGAAACGTTTTAAGGAACATAATAAAAATAAGAATTATGAACTTTTATATTATGAGGCTTATAAGACAAAGAAAGATGCTTATAATAGAGAAAGACAACTAAAACACCATGCTCAAGCATTAACAGCTTTAAAGGTTAGATTGAAAGAATCTTTAAAATTATAAATGCTGGGTGTGGGGTTTAATTCGCACAGTGACTTATGTTCATTTTATTCCATAAGTCACGTGCTCATTAAAGATGAGTAAAAAAGTATTGATGTGCGGGAATGAGGTCTTAGCTGAAGCGAGCATAATGGCAGGATGCAGATTTTATGCTGGATATCCTATAACGCCACAAAACGAGCTTCCAGCTTATATGTCTAGACGGATGAGAGAAGCAGGAGGCGTGTTTATACAAGCAGAGAGCGAGATATCAGCTATTAATATGGTCTTTGGCGCTTCTTTAGCAGGTGTCAGGGCAATGACTTCTTCTTCAAGCCCAGGTATCAGCCTTAAACAAGAAGGCATTTCCTATATGGTCGGTTGTGAACTGCCAGGTGTGATCGTGAACATAATGAGGGGCGGCCCGGGATTAGGGAACATTGCTCCAAGTCAGAGTGATTATTTTCAAGCTACTAGAGGCGGAGGACATGGTGATTATCATACTATTTGTTTAGCGCCTGCGTCACTTCAAGAAGGAGTAGAATTGATGCAGCTTGCCTTTGATCTAGCAGATATCTACAGGACTCCAGTAATGGTATTAGGGGATGGCATACTTGGACAGATGATGGAGCCAGTGGAATTAAAACAAGTCACAAGTCACAAGTCACAAGACACAAGTAAAGATTGGGTGTTGGATGGGTGTAAAGGTAGAGACCCCAGAGTGATAAAATCATTGCTTCTAGGCGAAGGATCATTGGAGGCGCTGAACCAGAAACTTCAGAAAAAATATAAAACCATTAAAGATAAAGAAGAGAGGTCTGAGGTCTTACATGGAGATGATAGTCATACTATAATCTGTTCCTACGGCACCACTAGTAGGATCTGCAGGAACGTGGCAGAGAGGCTTCGCAAGGATGGCAAGAAAGTAGGTATTTTCAGGCCAATAACTCTTTGGCCATTTCCAGAGAAAGCTCTTAAAAAGATAGCGAAGCACGCGAAAAACTTTTTGGTAGTAGAGATGAGCTGTGGACAGATGGTAGATGATGTAAGATTGACCTTAGGCTCTACAAAAGACATACATTTTTATGGCAGGAGTGGCGGCGGAGTTCCTACAGAAGAAGAGATCCTAAACAAGGTAAGCGAGATCTATGAATAAAATTTTTTCAAAACCTAAAAGTATAAAAGATAAAGATACACATTACTGCGCTGGTTGTGGGCATGGAGTAGTGCATAGACTTATCTGTGAAATAGTGGATGAATTAGGTATAAGAGAAAAGGTGATCGGTATCGCTCCAGTTGGATGCGCAGTTTTAGCGTATGATTATTGGGACTTTGATGTGACTGAAGCAGCTCATGGAAGAGTGCCAGCAGTTGCAACAGGTATAAAAAGAGTCAGGCCGGATAATATTGTATTTGGTTATCAAGGGGATGGGGACCTGGCTGCTATAGGAACAGCTGAGATCATACATGCTGCTAACAGGGGCGAGAACATCACAATCTTCTTTGTAAATAATTCAGTATATGGCATGACAGGCGGGCAGATGGCTCCTACGACCCTTTTTAAGCAAAGGACTGCTACTACTCCTTTAGGGAGAGAGCAGTCTCTTGATGGATTTCCTTTAAAAGTATGCGAACTTTTATCAGTATTAGAGGGCGTGACTTATGCTGAGAGAGTATCAATACATGCGCCTAACCATATATTAAAGACAAAAAAGGCGATGAAAAAAGCATTCTCGAATCAGATAGAGGGGAAAGGATTCTCTATAGTAGAGATACTTTCACAGTGCCCTACTTATTTAGGCATGACACCAGAAGAGTCTCTTAAATGGGTAGGGGAAGATATGGTGCGATATTACCCGCTAGGAGTTTTTAAAGGATGATAGAACGATTTGTTTTTGCAGGTTTTGGCGGCCAGGGAATAATGCTGATGGGCAAGGTCCTGGCTTATGCTGCTATGAAGGAAGATAAATATGTGACATGGATGCCTTCTTATGGAGCTGAGGTCAGAGGAGGGACTGCTCATTCAATGGTAGTCATATCTGATAACCTGGTAGCTTCTCCTATTGTAAAAGATCCAACTATATGTGTAGTTATGAATAGTCCATCTTTAAAGAAATTCGAAGGAAAAGTGCAGAAAAAAGGGCTGCTTATTATAAATAGGTCTCTTATAAAAGAATCTTCCAAGAGGAACGATATCGATATATTAGAGGTAAATGCTACAGATATCGCTGAGGACATGGGTAATCCCAGGATCGCAAACATGGTCATGCTTGGCGCAATACTCGGAAAGAGGGGCATATTAAAATTAGATTCTTTGTTAGACGCTTTAAAGGACGTCATATCAAAAAAATACAGCGACATGATAAGTCTTAATGAAAAGGCTTTAAAAAAAGGTTATGAACATGGTAAGAGTTAGGTTCGCTCCATCCCCAACAGGAAATCTTCATATAGGAAGTGCCAGGACAGCGCTTTTTAACTGGCTTTATGCTAGGAATCAAGGCGGGAAGTTTATCTTGAGGATAGAGGACACTGATAAGATAAGATCAAAAGATGAATTTTTAAAGGAGATACTTTTCAGCCTGGAGTGGCTTGGATTGAATTGGGATGAGGGGCCTTTTTATCAGAGCAAACGCCAGGAGATCTATCACCAGAAGGCAGAAGAACTTTTAAAGCAGGGCCTTGCTTATAAAGAAGGGGAAGCTATCATATTCAAAGTGCTGAATGAGAAAGTAAAGATATATGATATCGTACATGGAGAGATAGAAGTAGATAATTCTCTTGTAAAGGATGTGGTCTTGATAAAATCAGACCAGACAGCTGCGTATAATTTTGCGTGCGTAGTAGATGATATCGACATGAATATCACCCATATCATAAGAGGGGATGACCACATCTCAAACACAAATAAGCAGATAGTACTATATGATGCATTGGGTGTAAAACCTCCAAAGTTCGCGCACATCCCTCTTATACTAGCGCCTGATAAGTCTCGTCTTTCCAAGAGATTCGGCGCTGTAAGCATATCTGAATATAGAGAAAAAGGGTATTTAGCTGAAGCTATGGTCAATTATCTTTCACTGTTAGGATGGGCGCCGGGAGACAATAAAGAATTTATGAAGATAGAGGAGATCATAAAAAAATTCAGCTTAAAAAAAGTGAATAAGACCGGGTCAGAATTCAATGAAGACAAGCTCCGCTGGATAAATGGAGAACATATAAGAAACCTTCCTCTAGATAGATTTGTCGATATTGCCAGATCTTTCATAAAAGAAGAGGTGGACCCAGTTTGGCTTAAAGAATTTTCCAGGCTTTATCATCCGAGAGTAAAAAGTCTTGTTGAATTTGAGAATGAATTGACTATCTTTAAACAAGATGATGTGAGATATGATGCTGAGGCAGTAGATAAGTTCTTAAAGAAAGACGGGGTCCTGGATATCCTAAGGTCAGTAAAAGAAATACTGGAAAAACTCGAAGATTTTACAGCTAAGGCAATAGAGGATTCTTTAAGGGTTTTTATAGAAGAGAAGGGCCTAAAAGGAGGCGATCTCATCCATCCTTTAAGGGTCGCTACTACAGGAAAAAGTGTTTCAGCAGGGATATTTGAAGTGTTGGAGCTTTTAGGAAAAGAAAAAACAGTAAAAAGACTGGAAAAGGTAATAAATAGTTAAAAAAAATCAATAAAAAATCTGATCTGCTATTGAAAATTTTTTTATGTGATATAGTTTTAGAAAATAAAAAAAATTTTACTTTTTTTGAGGCAAAGGCGTCAAAAAGACGCCTATTTTTTGGTGCGCCCAGCATGGGTGTTTACTAGTCGGTGAAAGACCGATACGGAGGCTGATAGTGCCAACCGTTAGCTTAAGACAAGGGTGTCCATCGTGAGATGGAATCTGAAGGAAGTCGGCGGCAAAACTCTGGTCTGAGG
>JBDRCN010000047.1:0-10557 GCA_043821705.1 Candidatus Omnitrophota bacterium | reverse complement strand
ATGGAACTTAAGATCAATAAGATCTTCAAATTGACTTCTAAACTAAAGAACACCAAACCCTCTTATGAGTAACATGATTAATGAGTCAACGATACCTTCATTTAGTACTACCGGGTAACATTTATTAATGAGTCAACTGGTTAGAGCTTTTTTAAGCAGATAGTAGCATTATGTCCGCCAAACCCTAGTGAATTAGAAAGTGTCACTCTTACATCTACCTTTCTAGCCTTGTTTGGCACATAATCCAGGTCACATTCTGGGTCAGGGGTCTCATAATTAATAGTCGGTGGTATGATCCCTCTTTCTATTGCCAATGCACAAACAACAGTTTCTACTCCTCCTGCTGCTCCTAACAGGTGTCCTGTCATAGACTTAGTAGATGAGACTGCTAAGTTTTTAGCATGTTCTCCGAATACCATCTTTATTGCCTTGGTCTCTGTCTTATCATTAAGATAAGTAGATGTACCATGCGCATTTATGTAATGAAGATCAGATGGTTTAATATTTCCATCTTTTAAAGCATTTACCATGCATCTTGCTGCTGGCTCTCCTGAAGGGTCAGGTGCTGTCATATGATAACCATCCCCTGTCATCCCGTATCCAGCTACTTCAGCATAGATCTTAGCTCCTCTTTTCTTAGCATGTTCATATTCTTCTAGTATAACTATGCCAGAGCCTTCGCCTATGACAAATCCATTTCTATCTTTATCAAATGGCCTGCTTGCTCTCTCTGGTTCATCATTTCTAGTGGAAAGAGCCTTAAGAGCACAAAACCCTCCTACACCTAAAGCACTTATACAGCTCTCAGTGCCTCCTGCTATCATGACATCTGCATCACCATGCTGTATTATCCTAAAGGCATCTCCTACTGCATGAGTACCTGAAGCGCATGCTGTAGTAGTACATGAATTAGGGCCTTTTACCCTAAACATTATAGAGATATGGCCTGCAGCCATATTAACTATAAGCATAGGTATAAGAAAAGGTGTTATGCGAGATGGGCCTTTTTCTAAAATAACTTTATGCTGAGATTCTATAATACCAAGACTTCCTATGCCAGAGCCTACAAGCACTCCCACATTATACGGATCTTCTTTTTCCAGCTCTAGACCTGAGTCATCTATTGCTTCTTTAGCTGCAGTCACAGCGAACTGGACAAATTTTTCCATGCGTCTTAGTTCTTTTTTAGGTATGAATGGATGAGGTGTAAAGTCCTTAACTTCTCCTGCTATGCGAGAAGTATAATCCTTACAATCAAAGGTAGTAAGAGGCCCTATACCACTCTTACCATTTATAAGGGATGTCCAAAATTCTTCTTTATTATTCCCTACTGGAGCGACAACGCCTATACCTGTAATTACTACTCTACGGGCCATAATATGTCCTTTAAAAACAATGGGCTAGAAGAGACTAATGTCAATAAAATACCTTCTAACCCATTTTATTTTAGAAATATAACGTTTTATTCTTTTTTGCCTTTTTCTTCTATATACCTAATAGCATCACCAACAGTTGTGATCTTTTCAGCATCTTCATCTGGTATCTCAGTCCCAAACTCTTCTTCTAGAGCCATTACAAGCTCTACTGTATCCAAAGAATCTGCACCAAGATCATCGATAAAAGAAGCCTCTGGTGTTACTTCTTCTGGTTTTACTCCTAGTTGTTCTGCTATTATTGATTTTACTTTTTCTGCAACTGCCATTTCTTCCTCCTTGGTATTTCTTACTTTTTTTTACATCACCATTCCGCCATCGATCTTTATCACCTGGCCTGTTATATATGAAGAACTCTCACTTGAGAGAAATAAAGCAAGGTCTGCTACATCCTTTGCTTCTCCAAACCTCTTAAGGGGTATTGCATCGAGCATCATCTTCTTTACATCCTCTGAAAGTTTATCAGTCATCGCTGTCCTTATAAACCCTGGCGCTATAGCATTCACTGTTATTCCGCGGGATGCCAATTCTTTTGCAACACTCTTTGTAAGGCCTATTATCCCAGCCTTACTTGCTGCGTAATTAGCCTGACCTGCATTACCCATTATTCCAATGATCGAAGCAAGACAAACGATTTTGCCAAACTTCTGCTTCAGCATAACCTTTGATACGATCTTGGTACATAAAAATGTACCTTTAAGATTTACTGCTATGACCTTATCCCAGTCCTCTTCATTCATCCTGAGCATAAGATTATCTTTAGTTATGCCAGCATTGTTAATAAGTATATCTACTTTCTTAAATTTGTCAAGAATTTTATCTACCATATCTTGTACGTCTTTTGAACTCGTCACATCCACCTTGAGCGCTAGGGATTCCCTGCCGAGAGCTTCTATTTCTTTGGCTGTTTTCTGAGCCTCTTCCAGGTCCACATCACAAAGAGCTATATTAGCTCCTTCCTGAGCAAAGCGAAGCGCTATCTCTTTTCCTATACCTCGGGCGCCTCCTGTTATAAGAGCAACTTTCCCCTCTAATGTTATCTCACACATATCCTACCCCCTGTATTTTCTCACCACTAATGCTGAATTCTTTCCGCCAAACCCGAATGAATTTTTTAGTAATATATTTACGTCTTTTTTGATCGCCTTATTTGGCACATAATTTAGGTCACAATCTGGATCAGGAGTTTCATAATTTATTGTAGGAGGGATAATACCTTTATTTAAGGCGATCAAGGCTCCTATTAATTCCACGCTACCTGCTGCTCCTATTAAATGCCCTATCATAGACTTTATAGCACTTATAGGGACTTTACGTGCCTGTTCCCCAAATACTTCCTTTATTACATAAGTCTCATTTTTGTCATTAAGTGGGGTAGATGTACCATGTGCATTTATATAATCAATTTCTTCTGGTAAAACATTAGCATCTTTTAAAGCATTTTTCAATGCCCTTATTGCTTGCTTGCCAGATGGTTCTGGCTTTGTCATATGATACGCATCGCATGTCATGCCAAATCCAAGTATCTCGCCGTAGATATTAGCGCCTCTATTTAAGGCATGCTCTAGATCTTCCAATATTAAGATCCCTGCGCCTTCGCCTAACACAAAACCGTCCCGCGTCTTATCAAAAGGACGTGATGCTTTTTGCGGCTCTTCATTTCTTGTAGAAAGAGCCTTAAGCATACAGAATGCACTTAATATAGGAGCATATATAGGTGTATCAGCTCCTCCCATAACTATGATATCCAGCTCTTTATTCCTTATAGTATTAAATGCATAACCTATAGCATCTGATGCTGATGAACAAGCTGTAGCAATAGAAAAACTCGGGCCATTTACTCCGAGCTCTATTGAGATCTGACTGGACGGAGCATCTGGAAAAGAAGCGATCGCAGTGAAAGTACTTATCTTCATGGGGCCTTTTTCAATAAAATTATCATGTTCCTTTAATATCATCCCATGGCCTGCCATAGCAGTACCTATAACTACGCCTATTCTCTCAGGGTCCTCTTTGGATATATCAAGTCCTGCATCTTTTACTGCCATCTTACTGGCTGATACAGCTAAGTGAGATGTCCTATCCATTCTTCTTAATTGTTTTGGAAGTATAAAGTCAGTGGGGTCAAAATCAGCTTGGCCTGCGAACTGCGTAGGAAAAGGACTGGGGTCAAAACTCTTTATCTTGCTTATGCCAGATTTGCCTTTTTCTAATGCAGCCCAGTAATCATCTTTACCTATTCCATTAGGGGCTATTACTCCAAGTCCAGTTATAACAACGCGACGTTTCATAATTCGTGATCCGTGATCCGTGATCCGTGATCCGTGATCTGATTACTGATTACTGTATCAATATCCTTCGACTTCTCTATATTAATTACATTTAAATCCTTATCAATTCTGCGAAGAAGCCCTTTTAACACCTTGCCAGGCCCTATCTCAAAAAAATCCTTAACACCAAGAGAAACTACTTTTTTAATAGAATCTTCCCATAGAACAGAGCTATATAATTGTTTCACTAGATTATCTTTTATCTCTTCAGGTGTAGATTCGAAGTCTCCTGTCACATTGCTGACTATTTTTATTTTAGGGACTTTAAACTCTACCTTCTCTAATTCTTTTCTAAATAACTCTCCTGCTTCTTTCATAAGGCTAGAATGAAATGGGCCGCTCACATTAAGAGGTATTGCTTTTTTTGCTCCAGATTCAGTCGATCTTTTCATCGCGTCTTCTACAAATTCTTTTTTGCCTGATATGACTACTTGGCCTGGGCAATTTAGATTCGCGATCTGGGCTCCTGTAGATCTACATACTTCTTTTAATTTATCAAGAGAAAGTCCTATGATAGATGCCATAGTGCCTGGATTTTTATTAGAGGCTTCTTCCATCAATTCTCCCCTCTTCCTTACCAGCCTTACAGCATCTTCAAATGATATGCTTTCTACTGCTACAAGTGATGTCAATTCCCCAAGGCTTAGTCCTAGACATGAGAGAATATCTTCATGTCTCACCTTGGATCTTAAAGCTTCCAGGCATGCAATACTTGCAACAAGTATTGTGACCTGGCTATTGCTAGTAGAAGTGAGTTCTTCTATGGGGCCTTCAAAACATAATCTTTTTATGCCAACTTCTGGCAATATCTCTTCTCCCTTATCAAATATAGACTTTGCTTCAGGTGAGGTCTCGTAAAGTTCCCTGCCCATGCCAACATACTGTGCGCCTTGTCCAGGAAAGATATAAGCTACCATTGGATAACACATGAACCAAATGTAAGTCCTCCACCAAATGCCACAAGAACCACATGGTCACCTTTTTTTACTTTTCCTTCTTTGCTAGCTTCTACTAATGCTACTGCAGTTGAAGCAGCTGACATATTTCCGTATTTTTCTATATTCATAAAGATCTTGTCAGGGGATAAGCCAACTCTTTTAGCAACAGCTTGTAATATCCTTATATTTGCCTGATGGGGTATAGCCAGGTCTATATCACTTACTTCTAGGCCTATTTTTTTTATAGCTTTATTTACAGCTTCGGTCATTACTCTCACTGCTAGTTTAAATACCTCATTCCCTTCCATCTTCAGAAAATGTAGCCTATCTTTAACTGTCTCTTCTGTGGTCGGAAGCCTTGAACCACCTCCAGGCACGCTTAAGAGACGGCCTCCCTTACCATCAGCTCCCATAAAACTGGATATTATATTTTTTTCATCACTTTTACCGACTACGCAAGCCCCTGCTCCATCACCGAATAATATGCAGGTCGAGCGGTCCTGCCAGTCAACAATGCTAGTCAGTTTCTCTGAGCCTACTACCAGTATATTTTTATATAAGGATGTTTCTATGAATTGCTGGGCGATTATGAGAGCAAACACAAATCCAGTGCAAGCTGCATTTATATCAAACGCAGCTGCGTTCTTAGCCCCGAGTTTTTCCTGGATGATACAAGCTGTCGCAGGAAATGTCATATCTGGGGTAATAGTCGCTACGATTATAAGGTCAATATCTTCTGGTGTCAGATTAGCATCTTCTATGGCGCGTTTACTAGCTTCATAGGCAAGATCGCTACAAGCCTGATCTTTTGCTGCAATACGCCTTTCTCTTATGCCAGTCCTAGTGGTTATCCATTCATCGGACGTCTCTACCATCTTCTCCAGATCTTTATTCGTTACTCTTTTCTCAGGGAGATATGCTCCTAATCCCAAGATACCAGCCTTTTGCATTATAAAGTCCTTTCATTGGAAACAGTCTCTATTATGTGTTGGTTTACATTCTTTATGACTTCTTCTCCTGCTACTCTGATAGCATTTTTTATTGCCTTTGAAGGTGAAGAGCCATGACATATTATACACACACCATTTATACCAAGAAGTGGTGCTCCTCCATATTCAGCATAATCCATTTTTTTCTTTAAAGAGTCGAAAGAACTCTTTGCGAGAAGCGCTCCTACTATTGAAAAGAAATTAGATTTTAACTCTCTCTTTAGCATCTCTATTAAAGCATGCGCAGTACTCTCAGATACTTTAAGCGCAACATTACCTACTAATCCGTCGCAGACCAATACATCGCAATCTCCTGAAAAAAGGTCCCTTCCTTCGACATTGCCAATAAAATTTAGATTTGAACTTTCCATTAGAGAGTATGCGTCTTTTAAAAAACCAGTGCCTTTGGATTCTTCCTCTCCTACATTTAAAAGTCCTATGCTCGGAGCTCTTTTCCCTAGAATATATTCTGAATAAGCACTTCCCATTATAGCGTACTGAAGAAGATGTTTTGGCTTAGCATCGATATTAGCTCCTCCATCTATCATAAGAGCTGTGCCTTTGAGCGTAGGTACTAAGACGCCTATCCCTGCTCTCTCTATGCCAGGGAGAAGCCTGCATTTAAGCGTAGCTGCACACACCATAGCTCCAGTGTTTCCAGCAGAGACCATGGCATCTACTTTTTTCTCTTTTAAAAGATTTGCCATGACCACTATGGAAGAGTCTTTTTCCCTTCTGACACTTAACACTGGCTGTTCGTGCATGCCTATCTTGTCTTCAGCATGATGAATAGAGATATTGGGAGGGATATTTTTATGTTTTTTAAGCTCTTCTTTTATAAGGCTTTCTTTGCCTACAAGGATGATCTCATACTTCAGTTCCCTTGCTGCAAGAACAGCGCCTTCTACATCCTGCGACGGGGAATTGTCACTTCCCATTGCATCTAAGGCTATCTTTATCATTGTTATCACCTACCTAAAATGTCAAATGTCAAATAAATTATTTAAGTCTCAATGTCTAATTGGAAATTTTCTAATTTGGAATTTATTTGGATTTTGTAATTAGACATTAGGATTTACCTTCTTTCTCTTTCTTTTTTATTTGGATCACTTGTCTGCCTTTATAAAAACCGCAAGCCTTGCAGACCCTATGCGGGAGCTTCGGAGCCTTACAGTTTGGGCATGTAGATATGGTCACTACATGTATCTTGTCTTCTCCGCGCCTCTTTCCTTGCCTTGAACTTGAGTGTCTACGTTTTGGTAATGGCATCTTGCCTCCTCCTTATTTACATTCACATTTACATATATTTAAGTTCTGTCCACAATTCTTGCAGAGCCCCTTACAATCATCTTTACATAATATCTTTATGGGTGAATCCAGGATTATCTCTTGTCTTATATCTTCACCAAGCTCCAATATATCCCCTGGTTTGACCTCATAGTTGACATTAAAGCTCTTTTTGAAATTATTCTCTATCTTAGCTAAGCATCTAGCGCATGTAAACTCACATGGAGCCTCGAGATTGACATCTACCAATACCTCACTTTGCAATCTTGTTATCTTAGCTTCTACTTTTATGGACTTGCTAAAGACTATGCCTTGGTCCTTTAGATCAGGCGCTATAATACCCACGCTCATGTCCTCATTAAGTATAAGGCCTTCTTCTGGAATATTATCAACATTTACCCTCATGACACCACCTTGTATGTATCCTTTGCTATCATCAATTCTTCATCTGTAGATATTATCAAGACCTTTGTCTTATCACTGACTATATCTTTACATATATCTTTCATCAATCCTGACTGGTTCTCGCCTATTCCTCCAGTAAAGATAACTCCATGTACATTACCTATTATTCCGATGTAAGCACTGATATATTTTTTTATCCTATAAAAGAACATATCCATCGCAAGCTTTGCCCTAGGATTAGTGGCTTTTTGTTCCATTATTTCTCTCATGTCATTGGTAATACCTGATATGCCTAAAAGCCCGCTTTTTTTATTTAATATATCCATTGCTTCTTCTATGGATATACTCTCCTTTTCCATCATAAAGGATACAATGGTCGGGTCCAGGTCTCCAGAACGCGTACCCATTATAAGCCCACCTAGTGGGGTAAAACCCATACTAGTATCAATAGCTTTTCCTTTTTTTATAGCAGTAACGCTGCAACCATTCCCTAGATGACAAGTGATAAGGTTCAGGTCATTTAGGTCCTTTTTTAAGATCCTGCTCGCCTGTCCCGCTACATACCTATGGCTCGTGCCATGGAATCCATATTTACGGATCTTGTATTTTTTATAATAATCATACGGTATTGCGTATAGATACACGTGTTCAGGCATTGTCTGATAGAACGCAGTGTCGAATACTGCTACATGGGGTATCTCTGGAAGTGCTTTTCTGGACTCATTTATTGTAAGAAGACTGGGTGGATTGTGAAGCGGCGCTAATTCATTGAATCCTTCTACTATTCTCACTACTTCATCGTTTATGAGAGTGGATTCTTTAAATCTATCCCCGCCATGCACTACTCTATGGCCTACTGCTTCTATGCTCCCATCTAATTTTTTTAAGATGATGTCCAATGCTGCCTTATGATCAGGTACTTTCTCTCCGATACGCTCTACCTGGCCTTTTTCTATCAAGTTCTCTTTTTTTTCAGTGATGTCAAAGAGCTTATATTTTATTGAAGAACTTCCACTATTTAAAACGAGTATTATCATAAAAGATCTGCTTAATTAGCTTGGGCTAAAAGCGCTGTTATGCTAGCTGCATTGAGGATATCATGAGCATTACAGCCTCTCGAGAGATCACTAGCTGGTTTATTCAATCCTTGAATGATAGGGCCTATTGCATATGCCTTTCCAATGCGCTCTGTTAATTTATAGGAGATATTCCCTGAATCCAGATCCGGGAAAATAAAAATATTAGCTCTGCCTTTTATCTTACTGTTAGGGTCTTTTCTCTCAGCTACTTCAGGCACTACTGCACAATCTATCTGCACTTCTCCGTCGATAAGCATGTCAGGGTATCTTTCCAATATAAGCCTTGTTGCTTCTCGGACCTTCAATACGCTTTTTCCATTTCCACCGCTTCCTTTGGTAGAATAACTGAGCATTGCTACTTTTGGATCATCATCTAAAAGCATATTAGCCATCTTTACGCTCGCTATAGCAATATCCCTTAATTGTTCGCTTGTCGGGTCAGGCACTATCCCAGCATCAGCATAGATAAATACACCATTTGAACCGAATGTCCTATCAGGTAAGATAAGAATGGTCGAGCTGGATACAGTAGGCGTATCTTTTGAAGAGCCGATACAGTATATAGCTGCCTTTGCTACGTCTCTCGTCGTAGTAGATGCTCCAGCTACAAAACCATCTACATCACCTATTCTTACTGCCAGGCTAGAGTAAAAGACAGGGTTTTCTGTGATAAGTCTCTTTGCTTCATCTTTTTTTACATTTTTATGTTTACGTATCTCACAATATAGATCTATATATTTATCCAGATTCTTGAGATCACTGATATCTATGATCTCTGCGTTTTTTATATCTACTTTTAATCCCTTTGAGACGCTGACTATCTTCTCTGGAGATCCGACCAATACAGGCCTGCATACATCAAGCTTTAATATCGCTGAGACTGCTTCTACGATCCTTTTTTCTTCTCCTTCGGGAAAGATGATACTCTTTTTTACTTTCTTAGCTTTCTTATATATCTTATCCAAAAATTCCATGTTGCCCTTTCTATTGCGCTAGTTTTTCTTTTATTTTCTTTTCAACGAAGCTAGGTACGAATTCCTTCAGGTCTGCTCCTAAACCAGCGACTTCTTTTATAAGCTTGCTGGAGAGGTATGAATATTGTTCTGACGGCATCATGAATATTGTCTCAACATGATTCCTTAGTTTTCTGTTTGTAAGAGCCATCTGGAACTCATACTCAAAATCTGATATCATCCTTAGGCCTCTTATTGCGACACAACCTTTTTTTCTTTTTATATAATCTACCATTAGACCGTCAAATTCATCTACAGTGATCCTCTTCATACCCCTTAAAGACCTCTTTAACATATCTACTCTCTCAGCTACAGAAAATAAAGGCGCTTTTTCTGTATTATGAGCTACTGCCACTATCACTTTATCGAAAATCTTAAGTGCGCGCTGGATAATATCTATATGGCCATATGTCACTGGGTCAAAGCTTCCTGGGTAAACAGCTATCTTTTGCATATCTTATAAAACTCCAATTTTGTGTCTCCGTACCTAGACACACGAAATCTCTCTAAAAAGTTAACCTTTTCAGGGAGGTCATCTTTCTTGTATAGCTCTATAACTATAAGAGCATTGGCGGTCAGTATATCATAGTTGGATATCTCTATCAAGGTATTTTTAGCTATGTCCTTATAATAGGGCGGATCCATAAAAATAATGTCGAACCTGGCACCTTTCTTATTAAAATCCCTAATAGCCTGTAAGGCATTCTTTGTATATATATAGATACTATATGAATCCAATATATTTAATTTAGTGATGTTTTTTCTAATAGTCTTGATGGATTCTTGGCTAGAATCAACAAAACTGATTCCCTCTGCGCCTCTTGATAATGCCTCCAGGCCTACTGCCCCGCTTCCAGAATATAGGTCCAGGAAACTTTTGCCATGGATATCATTCTTCAATATCTCAAAAAGAGCCTCCCTGGCCTTATTGGATGTGGGCCTAGCATCCTTTGGCATGTCTATGACCCTACCCCTGAATTTTCCGCTTATTATCTTCATTATATTATTGACCTCTTCAGGACCTCGCCCCCCCCTCCGCAGTTCCCGGGTCTGCGGCGGTCCAGACCCTTCCGCAGACCCGGG
>JBDRCN010000046.1:0-45837 GCA_043821705.1 Candidatus Omnitrophota bacterium | reverse complement strand
CGCCAACAGGAGAAGAAACTCCAAGATTCCACGCACTTTCATTAAAAGGATCTGCCTGAGCCTTAATTAGATATGTATCATCTCCGCCAGCTGCACCTTCAAAATCACCTGAAGGTGAAAATTCTATTCTTACAAAGCTATTAATAATATTACCTTCATCAACATTCCACATGACTTTATATGTACTGCCGATAGCAATAGTTGGGGTTTCATTGTCAGGGTTAGTTAAGTCAAGTTTTGGTTTTACAGTAAATCTATCAGCTTCTAGTGTCTCATAATAAGTACCGCTACCACCTACATGATTGACATTCTCAACCCTTATCTCATAGGTAGTTGATAATGTTGCAGTGGAAGGTACTGTCCAACTTTTTGTTGCTGTAGCATCAGTCCCTGAAAAAACAAGAGGTTCTTGTATACTGCCTGTAAAGTTAACTCCATCAGCTGCGTATGTTACATCTACGTTTGGTATCTGCCCATATCTCTGCACTATAATATCATAAGCTGAACGTGGCAAGAGATCAGTACTTAATGTAGTAAGAGTTGCAGCTGTAAGTTCTAATCTACCTTTTACTTTAAAAGGATCTGATTCATCATAAATAGAAGCACCCATAGAGCCATTATCATCTTGTATCTTTATATATGCTCTTTCATTATCAGGATTATCCAGCTTAGGTATGATATCTATAGTTGTAGCAGTAGGCACAGTCCAGTCATAGCTGCCTGTATTAGTAGTGCCAACACTCATTGAATTGCCTGAATTTATAATAGAAGAATCGTAGCTAGCGCCAGTCTTTTTATAGCTTAGGAGTACATTAGTTACAGGGCCATAGTAATGCCATGAGATAGTAGCTTGAGTATCACCTACTGTCCATACACTGTTACTATCAGGTGTATCCCCTGCTTCAAATTCAAGTGTTCCACCTATTACAAATGTGCCTGATACGAATGTATCCTCATCAAGGCCAGCTGGTTTAGCAGGTGTATTTTGAGTAAGTCTCATCTTGATAGCTGTTGATGCTAAGGTTTGAGGAAGTGCTGGTGTGTCATCCTTATCCCATGTAAATGTATTGGTATTTCCTATTCCCCAAACAGTATTATTATTAGCACTAGAATCTATTCCTATCCATGTTCCAGTAGCTCCAATGAATTCATCCCAATATTCCAGTTTTACTGAAGTTATACTGTTACCAGTTGTAAACCACTTTATAGTCATAGGTGTTGGATTTGTATCATCATTTATGTGGAATATCTCTCCTCCTATTTCACTTGGATATACAAACTCGAATCCACCGACTATACTAAAGTCATCTGAAATATAATCTAGAGCACCCTTGAAGTTAGGAGGATTATCATTATCTGTTATCCTTATCTGTGCAGTATTACGTACTGCATTAGGAACGCTCCATGGCCATCCAGCTCCTGGGCCTAATGTAACGTCAGCACCAGTTTTAACAGTTACTTCAAAATCAGCATTATCATCTACATTTGCATATATATCTATCAAAGTTATGTCACTTGTAGAAGTCCATTTAATGTCTTGAGTAGTATCTATTGACCAGTAAGTACCAGATGCAGGTGCTGTAAAATCAATATCAGCTAATACATAGAAAAGAGCTGATTCATCTTCTACTTCACCATCATCATAATAAGTTCCTTGGTTGTTTACATCATTGTTTCTATCTCTTACTCTTATCATTCCTTCTAATGTTCTATTAGTAGGAACAGTTATGGTGCTAGTACTATTAACTCCTGATTGATCTGACACTACTCCACTAGATGTAAGATTAGTCCCTGGCAAGCCTGCAAAATCTGTAGAAGAATAATATACATCAACATGTGTTATCTTTGAGCTTGTCTCTGTCCAGCTTACTGTATGGCTAGTATTCTGAGCTAACCATATAACTGGATCACTGCCTTCATGTCCAGTAGTAGGAGTAAGAGTTACATTACTTATTGAAGGAAGGATGCTGAATGCACCTGAAGTCTTTGTAACACTAAGATTATCAACATCTGTTATTGTAATAGTACAATAGTTACTCTTCCAATCAGGAACAGCTCCTTCTACTTCCCAGACTGCTGTCTTAATAGTGTTAGGACCATTATCTGAAGGAGTAGTTGTTATAATAATATCATCTGTATCTACAGTTAACCCGTCATTGATCTCTACTTTAACGTTTTGTATGTCACCACTGGCTGTCCATTGTATATTCTGATTAGTATCCCCTACTCTCCATGTACTAGGTGTAGTAACTGCTAGATCACCAGTAATAGTTACTACTGGATTTGGAGACTCATCACTTACGCTAAAGTTAGTATCACTATCTTTTATTCTCACCTTTCCAGTTTGTGCATTAGTAATTATACTTCCTGCTCCAGTGTATCTATCTACTATACCGCTTGTCTCAGAACCCCATATATAACTACCTGCTCCGACAGGAGAAGTACCTCCGCCATTCCATGCAGTTTCATTAAAAGGATCTGCCTGGGCTTTAATTAGATATGTATCATCTCCGCCAGCTGCACCTTCAAAATCACCTGAAGGTGAAAATTCTATTCTTACAAAGCTATCAACGATATTACCTTCAAGGACATTCCATGTGACTTTATATGTACTGCCTATAGCGATAGTTGGTGTTTCATTGTCAGGATTTGTTAAGTCAAGCTGTGGTTTTACAGTAAACTTATCAGGTTCTGGTGTTACATAATAAGTACCACTACCACCTACATGATTGACATTCTCAACCTTTATCTTATAGGTAGTTGCTAATGTTGAAGTCGAAGGTACTGTCCAGTTAGCTGTAGCAGTAGCATCAGTCCCTGAGAAGGTAAGTGGCTCTTGTATACTGCCTGTAAAATTAACACCATCATCTGCATATGTTACATCTACATTTAATATTTTTCCATATCTCTGGACTATGATGTTATAATTTGAGCGTGGGATAAGGTCATTACTCAATGTAGTGAGAGTTGCGGACGTCAGTTCTAATTTACCTTTTACCTTAAATGGATCTGACACAGCAGTAGTTAAGCCTGCAAACCTGGAATCAGAATCCTGTATCCTTATATAAGCTCTTTCATCATCAGGCGCATCCAGTTTAGGTATGATATCTATGGTTGTAGCTGTAGGCACTGTCCATGTATAACTTCCCATAGTGGTACCAACATAATTATTATCAGAATTTATTGGATTGCCTGAATTTATTATGGTGGTCAGATACGCATCTGATGCTTTTTTATAACTTAACTTTATCTGAGGTACATCACCATGACGATGCCATGAAATAATAGCATCTGTATCTCCTACTGTCCATACAGTGTTAGAATCAGGTGTATCTCCTGCTTCGAATGCAAGCGTTCCATACATCTTGAACGTGCCTGATTCATGAGCTGGTACATTACCTGGCTGGAGAGGGACCTTTGAACTGATACTTATCTGTACGTTCTCTTCTGAGAGATTTACAGGAAGAGGCCCAGTTGAGGCAGTGCTCCATGTATATTCATTAGTATCTCCTAGTTCATAATCATCATTAAGTACATCATCCTGTATAAGCACCCAACTAGTAGAATTATGATCATAGTATTTTAGCGTTACTGCAGTAATATTATCTCCAAATGTGAACCACTGTATTGTCATAGAAGCTGGGTTTGAGTCACTTGTTATCTGGAACTCTGTTACTCCATCTGTCTCACTTGGAGTTACAAACTCAAATCCTCCGACTATATTGAAAAGCGGTGATAAGTATTTTGTAACAGCTTTATAGTCATCAGGAGCTGTAGCTGCATCAGTTATCTGTATCTTTACTTTATTTGATATCTCGTTAGGTATGCTCCATGGATAGCCAGCACCATCTCCTAATGTGACAAGTACGTTTTCCTGTACGATTGATGAAAAATCTGGGCTTCCAATATCATAATCATAGTCCACATAGATACTTACATTTGAGATATCAGATGTATATGTCCAATCAATATATTGAGTGCTCTCTACTGCCCATGAATCACCAGCGCTAAGTCCTGCAAAAGTAATATTAGCAACTACATTGAATAATCCAGATTCATCTTCTACTTCACCATCAGATGAGAAGGTTCCTTCACCAGTCTCATCATGATCTTGGACACGTATTATTCCTTTTAATGTTCTAGCAGCAGGTGCTGTGATATCGCTATAGCTATTTGCTCCTGAGAGATTTGATGGTACTCCAGCAGCAGGTGTAAGAAGTGTTCCAGGTGTCAAACCTGCAGCATCTGTTGATGAATAATAGATATCTACTTTTGTTATCTTAGAACTTGTCTCATACCATGTAACTTCATTGCTAGTACTTACAGCTTCCCATATATTAGCTTTAGTAGGATCTGTAGGTGTGATAGCTGCATTACTTATAGAAGGATATATACTAAATGCACCTGAAGTCTTTGTAACAGTACCATTAGCAACATCTGTTATGATGAGTGTACAGTTTTCACTCTTTATATCAGGTACTGCGCTATATGTTTCCCATGCAGCAGTCTTGATACTCTTAGGCCCTGGCCCTGAAGCAACAGTAGTCCCAATAGTATATACATTAGGAGAGATTAGTCCGTCATTCAGCTGTATTTTTACATTCTGTATATCGCCATATGCTGTCCACTGTATATCCTGGTTAGTATCTCCGACTCTCCATGTCCCAGGCGTAGTGACTGACAATCCACCGATCATAGTAACAACACCGCTAGGAGACTGGTTAGTTGCGCTAAAGCCAGCTGCAGCGTTTGTGATCCTTACTTTTCCAGTCTGAGCATTAGTGATAAGGGTAGGCGTGTCATCTACTATCACTCCACCAACCTCATCTATGCCCCAGATATAACTACCTGCGCCGACAGGAGAAGAGCCTCCGCCATTCCATGCGCTTTCATTAAAAGCAGGGGTTGAACTTCTGATTAAAAAGGTATCATTAAATGTGCCATTTGGAGAGATCTCTATCTTGACATTGCTTAAATTGCCCCAATTAACATACCACATGATCTTATATGTGCTTCCTATGGCAATATTTGGAGTTTCATCATCAGGAACATCCAGGTCAAGCTGTGCATCTACTACAAATGTAGATGGCGTCTTATATGATGTACCAGGATTGCCGCTGTCTACATATACATAATTAGCATCTTCAACAAGTATCTCATAAGTAGTCTTTAGTGTTAATGCCCCTGGTATATTCCAGTTTGTAGATGTTAAGGTCTGGTCTACTGGAAAAGTAAGCGCTGATGTCGTAATAGTTCCTGGGAAGGTGGTTCCGCCATCAAAATCATACCTTATATTCACTTCTTCTATCTGGCCGTATCTTGTTACCTTTAGAAGAGCAGGTATGCCTGCTACAACATCATTTCCTAGAAGCGTGAGTGTATCAGAATGCAGTTCTAGTTTACCTTTTAGTTTAAAGCCAGATCCTCCTGTCTGATCATAGACATACGTGCCAAAAGAGCCAGCAGAGTCTGCTATCTTTACAAATGCTCTTTCATTTATATCAGTCTTTGGTATAAGATTCAATGTTACATTAGTAGGTATTGACCAGTCATAACTGCCTGTATTGCCACTACCAGCACTCCATGGATTACCTGAATTTATAATGTTAGTGATCCACCCATCCGAAGCTTTTTGATAGCTTAATTTTACATTACTTACAGGGCCATAATAATGCCACGTAATAGCGCCTGTTCCACCTACTGTCCATTCACTGGATGTATCAGGTGTATCTCCTGCTTCAAATTCAAGTGTTCCGCACATTACAAACGCACCTGATTCATGCTCTGGGACATTCCCTGGTTTAGCAGGTGTGATTTGATAAACTCTCATCTTCATACTTGTTAATGCTAAATTTATAGGAAGGGCTGGAGTATCATTTATATCCCAACTAAATGTATTAGTATTACCTGTATCATAATAAAGGTCTGTAAAATTACCATCCAATGTTATCCAGCTTCCGCCATTCCAATAATCCAGCCCTACTGCAGTAATATCATTTCCAAATGTAAACCACTGTATATTCATAGCAGTTGGGTTTGTATCATTATCTATATGGAAAGTTTCTCCGCCTGATTCACTTGGATATACGAACTCAAATCCACCGACTATATTAAAATCACCTGATGTATCTACTATAGTAGCTTCAAATAAAGCATTTGCATCATAGATCTTTATCTCTGCTCCGCCAGTGGTTACTGAATTAGGGATATACCATGGGTATCCAGTCCCCTGTCCATCAGCAATACCTGCGCCAGTATCTATTTCTGTTAGAAAAGTATTTAAGCCAGCAAGATCTGCATAGATCTTTACATTGGCCATATTACCTTTATAATCCCACTTAATATATTTAGTAGTTCCTAATTCCCATGATGTACCAACAGTAGGTTGAGTAATAGTGATCTCACCTAATAGATCAAATGGCCCAAAGTCTGCCTTTACATTAGCTGAAAAAGCACTAGCATCATCCTGGACACGGATCCATGCAGTATGAGTTCTTGCAAACCCAGTAAGGTCTATACCGTTCCAATTCTGACTGGATGCTTGAGCAGAAGGAGCCTGATCCTTAAGTAGCGTGCCAGTATCTAATAATGGCTGGCTTGTCGCATAATAGATATCTACCAGGGTAATATTTGCGCTTGTCTCTGTCCATGTAACTTCCTGGCTAACATTATCAGCTATCCATGTATCAGCTATATTAGGAGGATTAGTAGGCGTAATACCTACATTAGTGATCTCGGGATATACGCTGAATATGCCTGAAGTGCCAGTAATACCAGTATCAGCATCTCTTACGCGGATCGTACAAGAATTATTTTTTATATCAGGGATGCCAGCTGGAAGCTCGCTTATATACACATTAAAGGTCTGTTCAACACTATCTCCAGCAGTAGCGACTCCACCATTACTAGGATTATCTAATCTATATTCTACAGAAACACCATCATATAGAAATATACCTACTGTTCCCATGCTAGTACCATAACTAGTGAATTTTACCTGATGGGTTGTCTCTCCCACGATCCAGTCCGGTGTCAAAGTAGAATCATTGACTATGATCTTATCTATTATCTTTACTGTCTGGCTATTAGATTCATCTTCTACATTAAAGGCTGGAAGAGCTTCTTTTATCCTGACCTTTCCTGTGATCGCATCACTTGTATTTAAGGTAGGAGTTCTATCTTTTATTACTCCACCTGTACCCTCTAGGCCCCAAACATAACTTCCTAGGCCAGGAGGACTTAATGCATCAGTAACATCCCTTAAATTATCAGCATCTGTGGAAGAAATAATTAAATAAGTATCATCTCCTCCAGCTGCAGCCTCAAAATCTCCTGAAGGTGAGAATTCTATCCTTACATTCTGTATATAACCATGTGTCACATCCCATTTTATCTCATGAGTGCCTCCTAAATAAATATTTCTTGATGTAGTGTCAGGCTCAGTTACAGTAAGAGCGCCTTTTACTGTAAAAGCTGATGGAGTTGGGGTTTCATAGTAAGTACCGCTAGCTCCACCATCTGCGTATACATAATTAGAATCCTGAACTCGGATCTTGTAAGTAGTTGCTAAAGTCTGGCTTTCAGGCACAGTCCACTGAACTGTCTTTTGAGTATCACTTGTTGGATTTGAGAATGTCTCGCCAGCAACAATAGTATTACCTGCAAAATTAGTTCCATCACTTGCGTATAATACATCTATTGCTTCTATCCTGCCTTGTCTTGTATAAGTTATGTTAGGAGATACACCAGCAACTATATCATTACCAAGTGTAGTTAGAGTTGCTGCATTAAGAGCTACTACACCTTTTAAGTTAAAGGTGTTTGTTGGGTTCAGAATATCAGAAGTGAAAAGAGCATTAGCATCAGCTATATTTATCCTTGCTTTATTGCTTGCACCAGAATCTAATTGAGGTATTAAATCCAGGTCTCCGCCACTATCTGATCCTACTCCAGCAGGGATTCCCCAGTCAAAAGATCCAGTATTCTGTGTAAGATTATCAGCATCTGCATTAGTTGCTATTACATAAGCGTAAGGAGTACCACTATCCTTGGAATAAGTTATCTTTACCTCATCTATCTTTCCATATTTTGACCAGCTGATGCTTTCTGTTGTTCCTACTACCCACTCTGTTGCAGGCGTATCAGCTATGATCTTTCCACCTAGCCAGAATACAGGTGAAAGTTCATTTGTCTCTGGCTGGTTAGGAGTAGATGCGATCACTCTTAACTTTATGTTCTTGGTTGCGAGATTTACTGGTATAGGGCCAGTGATGCCAGCGCCAGTAACATTCCATTGTAATTCAGTATGCTCCCCTGGAGTTGAGCCCCAATAAGCAGTAGTAATACCTGTCTTTATTGTTGTCCAGTTATCATAGGTAGGTGCATTTGTCGCATATGCTAATTCTGCTTGTGTTATAGCGCTGCCAAATGTATACCACTGTATTGTCAAACCAGTAGGGTCAGAGTCATTATCTATCTGGACTAATTGATTTTGTATTGGTGCCACGAACTGGAATCCACCTATTATGTTAAAAGATCCATACATGTCAGATGACTTAGTTGTAGTCCTGTCTCCATCAGTGATAAGTATTGCTACTTTAGCAGAGACCTGGTCTGGTATTGGATTCCATGACCATGTGCCACTAGAACAATCTATATTGGAACCGATCGCATTTCCCCAGGCAGCATTACCAGGAGATTCTTCTCCTGCATCATAATCATAGTTTGCGTATATCCTGGTATCAGTCCCCATGTTACCAGTCTTGCTCCAGGTAATATTTCTAGCAGTGTCTCCTACTTTCCAGTAATCCTGCGGGTCATCTGACATAGGATCTAATGAATAGCTGCCAATTACATTAAATTCTCCTGACTCTTTTAAGACAAAAGTACCACGAGCAGCATCTTGATCTTTTATCTCTATAAAAGCCCTAGTAGTAAGTGTTGCAGGGATCACTGCTGTTGTATTAATAAAAGATCCATTATCTACTGTATTATTAGTGAGGACTAGTGGATAGCCAGCTCCTGCATCTTTATCATCAAGAGTAATAACAACATTGGTTGTGGGAGGTTCTATAGGAGTCCATGAAATAGTCTGTCCTGTAGTCCCAGATATCCAGGATGCTCCAGCAGTAGGAGCAGTGATAGTTATTTTAGGCATTAATGTGAATCCATTAGCAGGTATGGTTTCATCTGATGTTTTTATAGTAACACCTGTACCAGTTACACCAGTAAGCCTGATGACACAATTCTCTGTTGCTACTTCCTGGAAACTCCAAGCAGTATGTCCTGGAGCCCAAACAAATGTATTAGCTCCATCACTAAGGGTCGTGTAAGTACCGTCTATTGTTCTCCACTGGGTCCCATCATACATCTGGATACTAACACTTTTCATCTTACCATTAGCATTCCAAGTAATGTTATGGGTCTCTCCAACATACCATGTAGCAGTAGCAGGATCAGGATCAGTTATTGAAATAAAAGACCCTTTAATAGTAAATGTGCCTGATGTATCAGTAGCCCATGGGTAAGCACCAGCTTCATAACCACTGTCGTCATATTCTAAGCCAGTTACGCGGAGTTTTCTGCCTGTACCGATCTGGTCAGGGACTACCCATGCAGGGCTAAATGTCTGTTCTACACCTGATAGTCCTGGGACCTGAGAATAATCAGCATTTAATCCTGCTGTAGTGCCTGTTATCCATGCATTCCCATCCCATAGTTCAAATTTCAGGTTTCCAATAAGGCCTTGTTTGAGCCATTTTATATTAGTAGTAGTGCCGGATTGGTTCACAGTAAATTCCGCTGGCACACTAGGTGCTGTTAATGCTAAAGATCCCCATACAATGTTTCCGCTTGTTCCAGTTGTCTCTCCCGCTACATTGCTATTATAGGCATCTCTTACTTGGAAGAATACCTTATTGGTTCCTGAAGTATTAGTAATATCACTTTCTTTTGGTAAGAAATTAACTGTATTTACATCACCTAGGTTAGCGATTAGACTATAGCCTGTGCCTTTTCCTAATTCATATTCAGCTACAATATCAGTAAATGTACCTACTTTACTCCAAGATATACTATCAGTAGTTCCTACTACATAAGTCTGATCTTCTGTATCACCCTGATCAAATATAATATCACCTATAACAGAATGTACATCAGGTCCCAAAGCTACAGCTGTAGGAGGGCTTTCTTCTAATACTCTAAGTTTAACATTAGCTCCAGTATTGCCTGTTAAAGTAAACTCATAAGGCCCTGAGCCAGCTGCTATATTAGTAGCATTACCATCTCCTGCTGTATTCAGTAAATATGACCAAGCCCCACTCCCATCTGTATAACCTACCTGATATTGCAGTCCTATATTATTCACATCACCACTAATAGTCCAATTTATTGAACCTGTACTATATACATTATAGACCTGCGCTGATACTGGAGAAGTAACAGTTATTTTGCCTTTTATAGTAAATAGAGGTGTCTGACATGTAACATTAGGATCTTCTACCCCGCTTACTAATCTGACGATCTTTATTGATGCCTGACTAGCTGCAGTAATGTTAGTACCAGTTATAGGATTCCAATTCCAGCTGTTACCGCCACAACCAGCAGGCGATGTCTCAGCTCCACCGAACATAGAATTTACCCTTTCATATGGAGTGGACCATGAATCGTTTGTACTGTAGATCCTTACATTCGCTACTGTGCCTTTCCATGTCCATGATAAAGAACCAAGTGCTGAATCCATTTCAGCTTCAGTAGCACCAGTTATTTCATTTCCTATTGTAAGTGTTGGGACTATTGTAAAATCATCCGTAGTTGTGTCATATACTGTGCCGCTACCATCATTGTGATCTGCTACTTTTATTTTGCAGGCCTCGGATGAAACTGTATAATAGTCTGTAGTACCTATTGTCCATTCATAAGTATCAGGATTAGCTTCCATTGTATAACCCGTGGCAGGATTAGTAATTTGAAGAGGATAAAAACTACCTCCACTATTATTATCAAAGAATATATCTACTACATTAACACCGCCTGTGGTATTAAAGGTTATATTAGGCTGGCCTGTAGTAACTCCTGAAACACTACTCCCGTCAACAGCCCATACTGGAGTATCTGTGTCAGGTGAAGTTAATATTACATTTCCTTTTACTATCCAGTCAGTCTGTGACTGTGCGTATACATAAGTAGTATCACTAATTGCGCTTATTCTTAATTTATAATTTACACCAGAATCAGCTGGCACTGCTACATCATAGCTGCATAGTCCAACACTTTCATTGCTGTTATAAGGAACAGGTGATATAGCTGGAACATAATTCCAGCCTCCTGTTCCACTGACTTCGTCTAGCTCAATAGTACAATTCCCTATCCCGCTACCATTATATCTCCATTGTACTGTTATAGTATTTCCGACTAAGTAAGGTTCTCCTCCATTCGGTACTACCATATTATGATTAAGCGTACCGTTCCAGATCCTTCCTCTGATATCAAATGCCTCTGAAAGATCATTTACGCCAGTCTCATCAACATCTTCTATTTTTAATTGAACACCTGCGCTAGGTATACTAGTAGCTACTGGTACAAACCATTCATATGAGCTAGGCCCATCGCATGCGATCGTGTTAGATATTGGTGTAGTGTAGCTATCTAATGAAGAATAAAGCGCAAGGTTACCTAGGTCTTTTCCTGCTGCTGCTGTCTTACCTTTGCCTCCATTTACTAGCCATGTAACTGTATATGTATCTCCTGCTATCAATGAACTATCATTTACCTTGGTGTCATCTGGTAAAAGCATCTCAAGAGTACCTTTTGCAACAAGGTCCCCTGAATCTAATTGTATATAAGCTGAATTACTACCCCCATCATCAGCGCTCTGAACCCTTACTACAATATTACTGTCAAGAGGACAATCTACGACCCATGCATAGGAATCTACATAAGTAGCTGGTAATCCTGCAATCCTATTAGTAATTGGATCAGTAGTTATAGTCCCCCCGAATGTATCTTCATTTGTCTTATCATATACAAGATGAATTGTATCTACAGCTCCTTTTGTAGTCCATGTTATATTTTTAGTTGTACCTATATTTATAGTACCAGTGCTTGGAGCAATACCAGTAAGCTGAGACAATATAGTCACTGGTTGGGATGTTTGCTTAGATACATTATCACCATATGCGATCTCATAGACCTTAAACTTGATCTGCGTATTTCTGCCATAATCTGCTGATTTAAGTAAACTCCCTGTCTCATCAGGGGCTAAAACAGGAACAGTCCAGGTAGTAAAGGAAGAAGGGAATGCTGGGACTCCTCCTGCAGGAGTAATTGTAACTGGCCAATTATCTGTTCCATCCAGAGAAACCACTATTGCTACACTACCCATTGTAGCACCCTGTCTAGACCAAGTGAAAGTCTGGTTAGCATCACCACATTTATAGATCTTTTCAGCGTCTCCGCCATTTTCTGAAGGTACGACCCAATTAAGGCTTCCTAAAACAGAAATAGTGTTTGTAGCAGTTGCAAGACACTGACCTGTACTATCACCATCAGCAAGTATCTTGATCTTTATATCATCATCCAGCGTAACATCACTAGGTATTAACCAATCATATGTACCATCAGCTGCTTGTGCTTCACCAGCTGAAGTAATATCATTCCATGAGCCAGTTCCTGCATCTATTGCATATTGTATAGTTACATCCTGTGCTGGCCATGGATCTGGGTAATAGCTCCAAGTGATCCTACATGTGTCTCCTATATTAAAGGAGTAGGTAGGGGTGTCCCCTGTATTTTTAGTATCAATATTCCATAAATGGCCTCTTGTATAAAATTGAGCTGACTCATACTGCATATCAGTATCAGTAGGATGAATGATCCTTACCTTTGAAGTAAGATTATTTAGATTAGTAGTAGGTATATCAGCTGAAGCCCATGCTTTTGAACTTGAAATATCAGGATTTATATCATTATATATATAAGGATTTGGATCTTTTCCAACCCAAGCTGAACCATTATAATACTGTAGTTGCATAGCAGAGGAACTTACAGTACCGTATGTATCCCAATAAATAGTAGTACCAGCCTGTGTATTTACAACACTTCCTGAAGCAGGTGCTGAGATAACAATATTAGGTTTTATTTTAAATGATCCTGCATCAGGGCCAGTATCAAATATCTTTGTACTGGCAAAACCTGAATCAGCTACAGCGATCCTCACATCTTCGCTAGTAGTAGCTGCTGCTTCAACAAGCCAGTTTGGCCAAGTGTTTGCACCAGGGTCAGCAGCAATATCATTTGCTATCTGAGTATATCCTGTAGGGAACGTGTCAGGATTCTGACCATAAGTAGTAAAATCTTTTGTATAATATATATCGACATTATTGATCGTAGGATCAGTACCACCTATAGTAAAGTTAATATCCTTACTTTGATTCGCTAGCCATAAGTCTCCTGCTGCAGGAGGGCCTGTTACTATGACAGAAGGGGTTATTGTAAAGTTCCCGGTTGTTTTCGTTAGATTTGAATCACTAGTGTCTGTTATCCTGATCTGCGCAGTAGAAGTTGAAACAGTAAGAGGCGGAAACCATAAACCATAATCTCCATGCGTTGAATCTATGCTCTGAGCATTAGTAGAAGCTACTACGTCTGAAAATTCACTACCGCCATCTGTTGAATATTCTATATGTACAAGAGTAGAATTACAATTTAATGTCCATGTGATATTCCTAGTATAACCTGTAAGCCATTCTGTAGGGGTTGATGGTGCACCTACAGGAAAGTCTATAGCAATAGTACCTCGTATCTCAAAGTCCTCATCACTTGGGTCTTTTACATCTGCATTAGTATTTGAAATAACCCTGATTCGCGTAGTAGTACCTGATGCTTCTAAGGGAATAGGATTCCAGTAAAATTGTTCATCAGTTGCAGTAAGAGTTTCTGCGCCTGTTATAGTATTATCAGTCCATGATGCTTCTAGGTGATCACTAGTGGTTGAATACTGAAGTTTCACAGTGCTGTCAAAATTACCATCAGCAGTCCACTGGATAAGCTTACTATCACCTACATTTGCCCACAGGCCTTCACCTGTATCAGGTTCAGTCATCTTAAGATTACTTTTTATAGTAAGATTTGAAGGCGTCTCATCAGAATATGGATAAGACCCATTATTATTACTGATCTTTATTAAACAGTCTTCCTCTTTTTCAGTTGTAACTGTAGGTACTAGCCAATCAAATTCCTTATTCCCTGGCGTTATGGCTGTGCCTCCTACGAATTCATTCCACCCTAATCCATCATCATCAGACCATTCTAAAGTTAATGTCGTAAGTCTGGATGTAGAAGAAGATGTCCATGTCATGGTTTCACTAGTTCCCACCTTGAATGTCTCTCCTCCTACTGGATACGTAAGGTTAAATGGGGCTAGCTCTGGGACAAACCATGCAAGAGTTGCGTTTACAGTAGCATCGTCTCTATCGAAAACAAAAGTAGACCCGTCTGAAGCTATCGTAGCCCTGGTCACAAAAGCATCTATATCTTTAAAACCACCATTTGAAGATACGCTGAATATCGGGAAAGCCCTATCAGGGTCTATAGCTGAATAACCTGTCACGCTTGTAGGGCCTACTGTGGTCATGGTCTGAGAATTTTTCTGGACACTAGAATCATCTGTCAGTGTGACAAGAAAATAGTGTATCTCTGTATCATTTGTAGAACTTTCTCTTGTAAATGTAAGTGTAGAGGTGTTAGTTATCACGCCTCTTGTAAGCCACTGTCCTACATTACCAGATGCACTTGGATTAGCGTTTGAACTCACTACTAAAAATGATTTATTAAGGCTAGGATCAATAGTACTTAGATCAATAGAAGCAGTGTTGCTAAGGGACCCTGAGCCTATGGTCAAGGCACTGCTATTATTATGCTGCACTGTAGTATCTGTCTGGAATTCAACTGCCTGCCAATATACTGCTAATGGCTGATAAGCTGCTCTACGTTTAAACGTTAATTGATTATTAGCTGAAAAACGGCTTGTCATAGCCATAAATTCTGTATTATTAGTATTTCTTGTAGAACCCATATAATACATTATGATAAATGATTTTGACTGGTCTATGCTCGCACTAAGTCCTTGAAGCTTACTATAATTAGTAGGGTCCGTACCTGCGCCTATTGTAAAATTGCCCCTCTGCACTAATACATCCTCGTCAAATTCAATAACTGTCCAGGCCACTGTGGCAGCTGTATCAACATCCCATCGCAGTATAGTTATATATTCATCACCTTCGAAATCAGTAACAAATAAAGAGTTGCTTGGGTTAGGGTTTGCGCTTTCCCAACTAATCAAGATAACCGCCTTTGTCGTGTCTATTGTAGTCGTAGTGCCAGGATTATTATCTATCTCCACGGCTTTGCTATAGTCAGCAGTTCCAAAAGACACAGTCCCTCGCCATATCTTCTTTACCTGTACAGCTTCTGCATCAGGAGTTAGTAAAGGACATAGAGAAAGTAGATACACCCCTCCCGTAAGAGCCAGTATTAAGCTGAAGACGCGAAATCTTCTCCATAGGCCAATAGATCTAAATTCCCTATTTAGAGATATTAGATTCCTTAGGTATGTTTGCGTCTTCATCGCAATCACCTTTCCTCTCTTATAGTTTGGGTGTTTGAATCTTTTAGCTCTTCATTCAATATATTAACAGCATATCTATTTAAATTTTCTTTTGCTTCTCTATACTCAGGCCTTAATCTTAAAGCTTCCTTAAAACACTCTATTGCCCCTTCTGTCCTTCCCTCTTTGATCAATGCCTCTCCTAGATTATTATAGGCCTCTATAAAGTTATCATCTATGTTTAACGCCTTGGCATAGTAATCAATCGCCTTCTCGAAAAGCCCATCTTCTTTATATATATTTGCTAGCCCGAAATATGCCTCTGCATACTCTGGATCCCCTTCTAGTGCCTTAGTAAAATAGATCTTTGCCTTTTCTACCTGGCTTTTTAATAGCATTATATTTCCAAGACCGTAATTTGCCTCTGGTAGATCGGGATTTATATTTAGTGCATTTTTATATTCAACTTCTGCGTCTTTCATATCTCCCAGCCTTGCATATACTGAAGCAATATTACTGTAGCCTTCTGGATATTCTGGATTTATCCTTACTGCTTTTCTATAGAAATCAAGCGCTCTTGTAAAATTATCCTTGGAAAGGTAGGAATTCCCTACATCCATAAGCCTTCCGCATTCTATCCTTAATCCGCTTTTTAGCGCAACGCTCTTTAGAAGGTTTTCTGTAGGAGCAAAATCATCTTTCAAGACCAGTCCTTTTGACTTATTCTTTAAGAGCGCTATCTCTTCGTCTTTAAGCTTATAACTTATGAAATGCCCTGTCACAAAACCTGAAAAATCTATCTCTTTATCTGACGCTACCAAGATGAATGTATTCCATCCAGCATTATCATAGCGGATATTCCCTGCACAGAATACATATACATTGGAAAATGTCTTTTCAAGAGTATTTATCATTGCACCTAGGAACCTGCCACTACTGAAAGAATCCACTAGATTGAACACATAGGCCCCGTCTTCTGCTAGTAGAGTCTTTATCTTCTCATTGAATTCAGTAGTCGTAAGCTGGAATGGCGCAGAAAAGGCATTGCATGTATCGCTATATATAAAATCAAATATTTTTACTTTATGTCCTGTTTCTATCATTCGTAATTTCCCATCAACATAATTCCTGGCATCCAGATGGCTTATATTTACACCTGAATCCTTGGAAAACCCAAGATATTCTTTAGCTACTTCTGTCACTGCTGGATCTATCTCCACTGCCTCTACATAGCTATTTGACCAGTGTTTCTTTAGATACTGCGGAAATACATATGCTCCTCCGCCGATACAAAGTGCGCTGAAATTATTTCTGCTTTTAGCCAGATAGTTCGTAAGCGCTCCGTAGAACTTTATATAATCATATTGCTCTTTGGCAAAGATATTAGATGGGTCTTTCATAAACACCTTGCTATGGCTTAAATTATCAAGCACAAGACTTCTTGCATCAGTTGTTGTCCTTAAGCTCTCTACCCTTATATTGAAATATTGCGAGTCTCCTGAATATATCGTCCCAGAATAATTAGCACTACTAAGACCAAATGCCTCTACAGAGACACCTACACTAAGCATTAAAGCAATGATCGTGACTAAACTACGTTTGCGAAATGTACTATATCTTATACTATAAAATAAACCTACTAACAATAAGACTATAGCTACTAGATATATCAGATTCTTGCTCCCTAGGATCGATACTAAGAAAAATCCAGTTAAAAATGTTCCGAATATGCTTCCAAGAGCTCCAAATGCATATATATTCCCAATAGTATGGCCTGCTTTAAGGCCTTGGTCTAAAGCGAATTTTGCTACGCTTGGTGCTATCATGCCTAGGATCATCGATGGGATAAAAAATGTCAGAGACACATGGAATGTTATCCTTACTGGCCAGCTTACTTGGAACGGAATGACAAATCTACCTATCAAGCTGTTGACTGTAGGTATCAGTACTGCGCTTAAGGAAGCGATTATGAACAGGATAGACAAAAGCCTTTGCGTATTGAATCTATCAGCTAAAGATCCGCCAAGATAATTGCCTAATGATATCCCGCCCAAAATAACACCTATTACGGCAGTCCATGTATATAAAGATGAACCCATAAAAGTAGCAATAAGCCTTGACGCAGTAAGCTCTACTGCCATTATAGAAGCACTTGCAATAAAGCTTGTCATATAAGCGATGACTAAGGCGATCTTTAGATTTTTAGTACTAAATTCTTTACTCATTATTTATTCCCTTTGCCTTTTAATGTCTTTTCTATTTCTACAAGAATCTGTATCTCTTCTCTGCGTTTTTGTTCTTCAGTAGTCTTGCCAGCTGATCTTAAAAATTTTACGCTGGTTGCAGTCCTATATACCCTGCTAGTATCGTCCTCGAGTATTTCTTCAGCTTCATTATATGTTATCATAACAGTATCCCCAAATCTTATGTCATTCATGTCCCTTTTATTCTCTATAGTAGTATTGGTGTCTATTATAAACATCAATCCTTCACCTGTTGAGTTTTCACTAATCTCATCAAAAAGCTCTATCCCTATATAAACTGGGTCATTAATAGGGCTAAGGGATGAAAGTTTCCCTATCACTTTTACTCCTTCTGCAACATTCTTCTCTTTCACCTTCTTAGCAGCGAAGCTTGTTCCTGTAAAGATCAGCATTAAAATAATTAGGATAATTAGACTCTTTTTCATGACTTACCTCCCTATTTTTGTACGGTTACCTACTGAAATAAATGAAAAATCTCTTCTTATGCCATCTTTCCAGATCCTGCTTAATGTGCCTTTAAGGCTAGAGCCATCCCATTCTCCTCGCAGCACAACTCTTGCGTTATCTTCATTATTCTGTATAGCTTCAAAGTATATATTTTCGTTCTTTAAAATCTTTTTTGAATATCTTGAAGGCTTAAAACCCTCTTTTGCTAAGCTCTCAACTGCTACATGAAGATCTTCTATTGTAATAAAATCCCTTCTCTGGAAATCATATGATGGGCCTCGTGTCTGAGTAACTGCCACGATCCACAGATAACCATCTATCTCCATCTTCTCCTCTTCTTCTTTTCTTAGTTCATCCATAGCATTCTGTGTAAGCCTGATCTTCCATGTATAGTCTTCCAGGTCTTCGTTTGCTATAATAGCTCTGTTTCTCTCATCTTTTAACATGCTAAGAGTTCTCTCATAAACTAAAAGAGTTTTTTCATATTCACTCTTCATCTCTTTTTGTTTTTTGCTGGAATATGTCATAGTAGCAACGAGTGCTATCACTGCAAATACACTTACTAAGATATATCCGATAGGATTTTTCTTAACTGGCTCTGCTTCTTTCTTTTGCTCTATGACAGCTCCTTCTATGATCCTCTTTATCTTTTCCTGGAATTCTTTAGTACCTAAGATCCTCTTCTTGCGCTGAGATTGCTTCTTGGCTCTAAGTGCCTCTAGGTCAAAATCTTCACTAAACTTCTTGAACATCTCTTCCCTGCCTTTTAAGACACTGAAAGTCTCTTCTACTTCCTCGTTTATATCAGGATTTATTCTTTTTGAAGGGTCGAGGAATTTCTGGTAGCTTGAATACGCGTAGTCTTGAGGATTATCTACAAGGCCAGTGCTTACTGGATTAAGATGGATATAACGGGTAAGGTCTAAAAGATAGGTCTCTTTTTCTGCGAAGCTGGCGCGAAACCTTTCCTGGAAAAGATGTCCTTTTCTATTATACCTGCTATTAAATAGTTTAGTATATAATGAGTTTATATCATGCATAATATTTGATATGCCTATATTATTTTTTAATTCTACGAGCATATGAAGATGATTTGGAAGAAGGCAGTATGAAAAAAGCTTAAACCCATATTGTTCTTTATATTTCCCAATTAATGATATATATTCGCTATAGTCATCAGGAGCTATAAATATATTCTGATTGTGGCCTCCTCGTGAGGTCACGTAATAAAGAATATTTTCAATGTAAACTCTTGGAAGTCTTGGCATCTTGTCACTCCTTTGGTGCCTGGCATCTGGTACCTTTTAGCTGATTTTAGCTTTAAGTGCCTGGCACTTAGCCATTTTATACAAAAAAATCCAGGCCGACCGCCTGGATTAATAGTGTAAATTGTTATTTACTTCGGCGATCTGCCTATCCGCCTTCGCCAAGCAGCTTTCGCGCTTGGCTTCGTCGGACGCACGATTTTGCGTCCTTAGATTACTCTAAGTTTGCCTTTTATCGCGTAAATATGTGATTATTGTGTCGAATCAATCTCTTTTTTCCCTCCATTAAAAGTATACCATATATATTATAAAATACAAGGTGCCTGGCACTTTTTTTATAAAAACCTATTGCCACCAAGCCTTCTTCTTCTTTTTCTTCTCAGGGACTGGGGTTTTTACCTCTTTCTTAGGGGCCTCCTGGACTGGCTCCTTTACCTCTTCCTTCACCTCTGGCTCTGGCTCTGGCTCCTCTTTAAGGGTTTCTTCCTTAGGAGCCTCTTCTACTACAGCTTCCTCTATAGGGGTCTCTTCCACTGGCTTAGGAGCAAGCTCTTCTTTCTTCCACTCCCCATCCCATTCCTTACTATTAAAATTATAATCTCTTTTAACCCCATCTTTTATATGCCAGCTTAGGACACCTCTCATAACAGCGCCTTTTTCTATATCACTGGCAAATATATCGCCTCTCCAGAATGCTACTCCTTTTTTCTCGCTTGTCTGCATAGTCTCCCAGATGATTTTTCTTTCACCCTTCATCCTGACTGTAAAATTGCTCGGATTAAAACCTTCTACTAACATCTTTCTAGAGACGACTTTATAATCCTTAAAGCTTACAATATCCATCTCCTCTTGGCCTGCGCTATTTCTAAGGGTTATCTCCCAGCTAGTATCATTAAGCTTTTTCTTGAATCCTCTAATAAGCTCTTTTTTAATTTGAGCAGGTGTCAGACCTTCTTCTTCTGCTGCCCTAGCGCTTAAGTTAATGCATAGAATAGACACTATGATCAATATCAGTGATATAGTCTTTTTCCGGTCCAACATGTCTCCTCCTTGGATTATTTATTATTATTCACTACATAAGCTTTAATGATAGTCTGGTCTTTTTTTGGCTTGTCCCTAGCATCAGTCTCTGTGTTCTCTATTTTCTCTACGACATCATAGCCTTCTATGACTTCACCAAATATAGTATGTTTATTGTTCAGCCAAGGAGTTGGTTTTGTAGTGATGAAAAACTGGCTTCCATTAGTGTTCTTACCGGAGTTTGCCATAGCAAGGATACCTTCCTTGTTAAAAGTGATATCACTTGTCACCTCGTCCTCAAAAGGCCTGTTCCATATTGATTCTCCGCCAGTCCCTGTAGCAGTAGGATCTCCTCCTTGTATCATAAAGTCTTTTATAACCCTATGAAATATAATACCATTATAATACTCTTTCTTGATTAGTCCAACAAAATTTTCACATGCCTTGGGTGCTATCTCAGGGAATAATGCTATCTTTATATCTCCTTGATCTGTCTTCAAGACTACATTTGTCTTTTTTTCTGTTTTTTCCATAGCTTCTATTTTCCCTTCTTCAGCTTCGTAGTCCCTGTATTCAGCCAGCTCTATAAGGTCTTTAAGGTACTCTTGGAATCTTTTATGTTTTTTAACTCTAGTAAGGGTGTCCTTATAGTTCTTTCTTTTGTTATCATCGTATTTACTCATATCAGGCGTCTTTTTATCAAGAAGTCTAAATACTGCAGTACCATAATAAAAATCAGCTAATATAAAATCTCCTCTTTCATGAGAAACTATTCTGTAAGCTTCTTCTTTTGGGAATTTCCATAGATCTATCATAGCTTCTAAAGTCATTATGTTTATCCATGAAGCACCCTTCTGGCCCATATCTTTTCTAAGTTTAGCATAAGTATCCCGCCATGAAGAAGGATCTTTTTTCATTTTTTTAAAAAATTTCTCTGTTTCTTTTTCATCTTCAAACCTTATATATTCAGTCTCGAAAGAATGATATTGATTTAAGAATTTTTGTTTCATTTCTTCTTCCGTAGGCTCGTCCACGTCTAGATCTTTCTTTTTATTTTTAAATTCTTCTACCATAAGCATATCTTCTATGCGTTTCTCAAAATCTTCTGTGCTTTCTCCAAGATTTCTTTTTACCCAGGCTTTATAATCATCACTTCCGTATTCTATGCCTTCACTGCTAAGCATAGATCTTACATCTCTTTCAATATCCTCTCTTTTAGCCTCAAACCCTTCTTCTTTAGCATGATGAAGATATATCATATTCTCCCAAGCTTCTTTCCTGATCTCGTCATTAGTCCTGGTATCTTCTCCTCTGCCAGTCTTGCGCCTTAAACTAAGAGCGCTCCTATAATAATGGTCGAATTCACTCTTTTTAACAGGCCTGCCAAATACCTCGCCCATGATCTCATCCTGAGCATAAGAAGGCCCTGTCAAGAAAACGCTTCCTAGGATCAAGAAAGAAGTAATTAAAGTAATACTATATATTAAAGGTATATCTCTTCTCATTCTATTATGTTTATTGTGACCTGGTTTGATGTAACCTTATCCTGAAATGTATCCAGTTCTATTTCCTGACCATAAGAATTATGGTAAACTGCCTGGATCTTGTATTCTCCAATATCTTCTATCTTAAAGTAACTCTTTAAACTTTTCGAGTGTTTCATCTCTATTTCTTCACCTGGTTTTAATGGCTGGAAATAATCTGATTTAGGAAAGCCGCACTCGTAGTCTTTTCTATTGTATTCTAATCTTTCACCTGAAGGAGAAGTGACCATAAGATAGACTTCTCTATACTTAGGGTCACTCTTTTCTGAATTTACATAGAATCTGGTATTTACGTAGACAGGATCCGGACCATTGTTCTTAAGCTTCAAGTCTAGCGTGATAGGATCATTCTTCTTATACTCTTCCTTATCAAGAGAGAGTATTAGCGCTATATCTTCTTTTGCTTGAAGACTGGTAGTAAAAGTGAGTAAAAAAATAGATATTAGTAAAAAATAACTACGTCTTGATCTCATCAATGATTTAGTATTTTAAAAATAAGTGCTGTTTAGAAATAAAACTCGTAAGTCTTACCCTCTAAGTCAGTCCTGCTCATAGCTCCAGATATAGTGCCTTCTTCTTCATCTATATCCATTCTCCACATTGCCATTTCACCTGCTTCAGTCTTCTGCATAGTCTCTACCAAAGTCTTATTTCCCTTGAACCTGACACTAAAAGAAGACGGTAAAAACCCAGCATTGCTAAGATTCTGTGAAACGAATTTGCCTTCTGAAAGAGTTATGACATCTGTTTCTGCTACAGCTTCTTCTCCTGTGCCTTTGATGTTCAAAGTATATTCAGTACCATTCAGTTCTTGTTTTTTTGCATCCATCTGTTCTGTAAGCGTAAGTTCCTTCTCCTTTACCTTTACCTTCTTAGCGGCTAGAGAGATACTGGTAAGTGAAAAAAACAATACACCTACAAGTGTAAATATTAGTAATTTTTTCATACTATCCCCTTTCGTTACTTTATGTTTCTACTTCCTTCGTAAGTTTCCCAGGTGAGAAGATACTTTCTTACCCAGTCTATGTCATTATCATTGCTCTTGGCAAGCCTTAAATAATGCCTGAAGTGTTTTATAGCTTCTTCCCTATTCACGATGTACTCAGCATAAATATACCCAAGGTTAAAATGTGAATATGCATCTTCAGGGTTGATCTCGACTGCCTTTAAGAATTCAGCAATGGCTCTTTTATATTCTTGCTCTTTAGTATAGAAGACACCCAGATTATAATGCATCTGGGATGTTTCTTTTAGCAAAGTCTTGTTTTGCCTTGCTACCTCAGTAAACTTCTTAGGCATATGTTGTATTTCTTTTACCAAGGTATTGTTCTTTTTTAAAGCTTCTTTATAGTCTTTGTTAAATTGATTCACCTTACTGTCTAAAGCCTGGATCTTTTTCTCTGCATCCTCTTTATATGTTTTTAGCTTCTCTGCTACTTTTTGAGCTACCTTAAGGTCTTTGCTTAAATAAGCATTTTCATCTCTAAGGTCAGATGTCTTGAACTCAAGCTCCTTTTTCAAGATATCCATGTCTTCTTTATATTTTTTTTCCATATCAGCCATCTCATGCTTTATCTTGTTTATCTCAGTACCTTTTAGCATACTATTATAAGATTCTTTAAAGCTATCTCTTTCTGATTCTATATTGCTTTTTTCAGACTCGAGCTTTGAGATCTTGGCCTGCAGTCCCTCTATCTTGTGCTTTAGGTCCTCCTGCTCCTTCAGGATAGCTTCTTTTTCTTTCTGAGCTAGCTCTATGGCTTCCCTGAGTTGAGCAGTATCTTTTCTTTCATTTAGGAGCCGTTTTGTCTGATAGAGTATATTGTCCCTGTCGTTCTTAACAGCTTCGTACTGCTTCATAAGCTCATTATATTCTTCTTCAGTCACGCAATATCCAATATCTACTTTTATAAAAAGGCTTAGGATTATTAAGAAAATAAGAATTAAAATAATTCTTTTCATTATTCATTCTCCCTGTCATTGTTTTGACTATTATCTAAAAAATTTGTATATTCCTTATAAGCCTTTATCTTTTCCTCTGGCCTCTCTTTTATATCTGGATAATCTGACTCTTTAGTAAAACTATCATAATTCTCGTATTCCTTGCCTGGAGCTGTCCCAAAAGCTCTCTCATCGCCTGTAGTAAGCTTATCCCCTTCTACTATCGTAGGCGTGATCATAATTAAAAGTTCTGTCCTTGACTTAACCTTTTTCTTTGAACTAAAGAAAAATCCGAGTACAGGTATCTTACCTAAAATAGGGGTTTCTTCAGAGACTAAAGTCTCTTCTTCCCTTCTAAGGCCTCCTATTATGATCGTAGTCCCGTCTTTTACTAAAACTGTAGTTTCAGCTAAGGACGTATCAATAATAGGGATCTTATTTCCTGAAGGAGTAGTTAAAGTAGAGCTAACACTGGATATCTCTGGTTTTACTTTTAATGTAATATAGCCATCATCATTAATAGTAGGGGTAAGCGCGAGCTGAATACCTATGTCCACAAATGTGACTTCTTCTGAAACTGTAGTCGTGGTCTGGCCTGTAGTAGTAGTACTAGTGACATAAGCTTGTTTTTCACCAACGTGTATCCTGGCTTCCTGGTTATTTGTAACAGCTAATTTTGGATTAGAAAGAAGCTGTGTATTGCCTATAGTTTTAAGATACTTGATCATAAAATCAAGGTCTCTTTTGCTGTCTATTGCGCCGACATGCATTGCTTCTCCTATTGTCCTAGCCTGACTGCCTGTAATAGCAGTTGAAGTGCCGCTAAAGGGATAACTTCCTACTCCTTCTACAGCATTTACAGTATCAAGTCTGCTTCTCCAGTCATCAGGATCACCTGAAGTCACAGAAGAGAATGGTGTAGTACCTAAATAACTCATACCATACTGCTGTCCTATATTGTGAAGGCCTTCCCATTCAAAACCACTGTCTAAAGTATCTATTAATTTTACCTTTACTATCTTTGTGTCGATCATGACTTCCTTGGTCTTAGTATCCAATGCTGTTATAAGCACTTCTATCTCAGGCATCCTCTGAGGTAATGTCTGTACTATGACCATGTTTGAACGCTCATCTGCCCTGATCGAGCCTACATTCAGTGAATCCAGCCTTAATTTAAGCTGTTCCTCGACATCCTTTGCCCTGGCATACTGCAGTTTAAAGACCTTTACGAGGTTTTTTTCTTCCATGGTCTTAAGCGCATCTTCTATCTTTTTAATGCTATCCGGGGTATCCATTATCAATGCAGTGCCAGAATCAGGCTCTACTAAAACTCTTCCAATAGAACTTTTAAGCGTATCAAAAAGAGTGAATGCCTGGTCAGGGATAGCATAATTTAACCTAAATGTCTTGACCTGCCTTATATCAGCAAAGCTCTTACCAAAAAGGAGCTTATATTCAGCTTCTGTCATCACATTATAGATATTTCCCTGTTTCATGTAAGCAAGTTCATTTGAACGAAGTATTATATCAAATATATCTTCTACCTGAACATTTTCTACCATGAGAGTGATTCTTCCAGTGACATTCTTTGTGGTCACGATATTCAGTCTTGCCTTAAGCGCTAAGAACTTAAGTGCATCGATTATATCAATTGCTCTTAGGTCTAAGGAAACCTTGGCTTGCATGCCTGCCCCAGTGACCCCGCTTCCAAGAGCTGTAGATAGGCCGCTAGCATCTACTTGGGCAAGCTGTGTAGTGTTGTCTTCAGCTGTAATGCCCATAGCTGTCATGGTGATAAGAAAAAATGTTAAGATAAATATCTTTGTTTTCATATTATTTATTTAAGTTCTGCTTCTTCTCCTTCGTAACTTAAGATGACCTTATCCTTTAAAACTGCTTCTACCTTTAGCTCCCCTACTGTCTGGCCTCTTTTTACAAAATAAGTATTGTAAGTGGTCGTATTTTCTATAATAGCATCAGGGCTCGCAGACCAGGATATCCCTACTAGCTTAAGATTAGCCATATTTTCACTAAGAGCTGATTTAATAGCAACTTTCTGGTCAGGCCTTTCTACAAGCTCTTCTGTCTCTATTATCTCTGCCACTTCTTCCTGGGTACCCATCTTAAATATATTTCTATCACTTACTTTATCCAGATAATAGTATACATTTTTCTTTAAAACAGGGCTTTCTTTTACAGAGCCTATCTCAATATCTTTACTTGATCCCAGTTCCAAAGCTGGCATCTTATCAAGACTGCTCATGGATGTTAAAAAAATATTTACCCCGAATATCATTAAAAAAAATATCAGAAGTATCAATATCCTGTTCAGCGCCTTGACATTGATCTGGAACGTCTCTTTAGTTTTAAAAGATCTAGTGATCCTATCTACCAGGAAAGAGAGCTTGCTCTTCCAGACAGATAAAGAAAATAGGCTTAAACCCTGGTGCTTTGCTTTATAAGTTTTAACCTTTGCATTTCCCTTACCTGAATCCTCGATTAAACTTAATAGCTGTTTTTCTGGAGTAACATGTCTCTCCTGTGCCATCCTGATTTAATATCTTCTCCAATAACTTCTTTTACTAAAGCAGCGTCCACTACAAATTTATTTTTTAATACTAGGTTCTTTAATGTCCTGTGACAGAGCATGGTTACCTGTCTCGGATAGCCTTTTGAATACTGATATATCTCTCTTATCGCATCGTCTAAAAATAGACGCATATTAGCTTTATACCCAGCTTGCCTGATCCTGAACTCTATCATCTCTTTTGTCTCAGCAAGGTCTAATGGATTCAGTGTATATTTAAAACTTATGCGGTCAAAGAAATTTGCAATATTTATGATCTTATGATGCAGTTCCATCTGGCCTAGAAGTACGAGCTGAAGGAGTTTAAACTGATTTGTCTCGTAATTTAAAAGGACTCGCAGGGTCTCTAGGGAATTTTGATCGAGTTTCTGCGCTTCGTCGACCACGAGGGTGACTGTCTTGTTCTCAGTCACTCCTTTTTGAAAAAGGAACCTCTCTAATGCCTCTCTGATATCTAGGATGCTGCTATTGTCACTTATATTTATATCAAAATTCCTTGCTAAGGATGTAAGAAACACGTTCTCGTTCTCAAAGGATGGGTCTAATACTATCTGGAATATAAAATCGTCTCTTTCTTTCAGTTCCTGGATGAGTTTTCTGGAAAGCGTGGTCTTACCTGTGCCCACATCTCCCAGGATCACAGAAAGCCCTCTCTTTAACCTGAGCTCTATCAATATATTTGTCAATGCAGTCTCATGCTCTTTTGACAGATAGAAAAATTCCGGGTCAGGGCTTGTGGAAAATGGTTCTTTATCAATATCCAGTATCTTATAATAACTCATATTAACCCTTTTATATAATATCTATACTTTAGTTAAGTACTAATATAGCATATAGATGCTATGGTGTCAATGTCACGCCTTATTTTAGTCTTTCTTGAGTTTTTTGTGCGTCCTTAGTGCTGATTCAAGAAGCGGCAAAGCCTCTTCAAAATTATTACCCTTATTAAAAACTCCTGAGATCCCGTATTCAAGAGCTTCTTTTGCTCCAGGATCATGCGTGTAAGCACTGATGACTATTATAGGCACGTCTTTATTGAATTCCCTGATCTTTTTAAGTGCCTCTAGCCCACCCATAACAGGCATGTGTAGGTCCATAAAGACAATGTCAGGCTTTTTTTCTTTCACCATCTTGACGCCAGTCTTCCCTTCAGGCGCCTCGAACACGATCGAGCCCTTTGACTCAAGCCAGAACTTCATGAGTTTCCTAAAATCATCCTGATCATCCACTAAAAGAACTTTTATACCTTTTTCCATGTCTTAACCCCCAGGTAAAGTAAATATGAATTTTGTCCCTTGCCCTTTTTTACTCTCTGCCCATATCCTGCCGCCATGCATCTCGACCATCTCTTTAGCGATCGAAAGACCTACTCCTGTGCCATTGATATCCCCGCTGGTCCTCTCGCCTATCTGGTAGAACCTGTCAAAGACCTTTGGCAAGTCTTCCTTGTTTATCCCAATGCCAGAATCCCGCACACTGACTTCAACCTCATTGCTTTCTTTTCTGTAAACAGCTTCTACATCTATCTTGCCATTATTCGGTGTGAACTTGACAGAGTTAGAGATAAGATTTGTCAGTACCTGGTTTATCCTCCCAACATCAATATTGACCTTAGGGATGGACTTTTGCACGAACTTTTCCAGTTTTATGGATTTTTTATCTGCCCATACTATGAAATTATTTACAGCATCTTCCATCACAGGGCCTATATCCATAAGCTCGCGCTTAAACTCCATCTTGCCTGCTTCAATTTTTGAAAGGTCCAAAAGATCATCGATCAGGATCCCCAGTCTGCTGATATTTCTCTTTGCAAGTTCCATAAATTCTTTTTGATTCTTAGTAAGATTGGCTATGTTCTCCTCTATCAACATATTGATGGAATTTTTCACTATTGTGAGGGGAGTTCTCAATTCATGAGTGACATTAGCGACGAATTTTGTCTTTAGATCTTCGAGCTCTCTCTGCTTTGTGATATCGCTCAGGACAGATACCATACCCACGGTCTGGCCATTCTCATTTTCTATAATAGCGCTGGAAGAACGCACTATCCTCTTCGTCTCATCTTCCTTGCTTATTATCTCGATCTCTCTTTTTTTATTCTCAGAACCGCTCCTCATTAAAGACACGAGCTGTTCATTCTTCATGTCTTCTGCAACAGGTTTCCCTATCTTATCTTTCTTAGAGACCCCTAGAAGACTTTCTGCTGCAGGGTTCATCATTATGACATTCCCTTCAGCATCTACTACTACCAGGCCTTCTGCTATACTTCTTATGACAGCTTCAGTATCTTTTTTCTCAGTGAGTACTTTATTATATCTCTTCCATACGACCTCTTCACTCTGGGTCTTTTCTTCTATTATCTGGCCATACTTTTTATCAAGTTCTTTTGCATTCTCTTCTATCTTTTTCCCGACTTCATTGGAGACGATATCTGATACTATACTTGAGACCTTTTGGGATTTCTTCTTAGAGCCCACTACACTATGTACACTGTCATAGATGCTCTTTTTCAATTCCTCATCATCAATAATATCCGAGGACTGATAGCCTCCTTTTTTCTTTTTCTTCTCGAGGTCTATCCTTGCCTGGGATGTAGACCTGGCCAGATTTGCCAAGAAGACAGCAAGGCTGACACTCACTGCTATAGTCACCACATATAATGTCAATAGATAATTCATATATCCCACCTGGTATACATGTTAAATATTACCATAAAGATAGTTTCTATGCAAGTTACCTCGCATCTGTTAAGCTAATGAATATCTCTTATTATAAAACTCTGCTCATCTTCTTCTATATCTTCTCCTCTTATTTTTTCTGCCCTTTCTTTATCTGATCCTAACAACCCTTCAAATCCACTATACCAGAATTCCCTGTCCTTTATCGTCCCAGTATATTTCTTGTCGTCCTTTTCTATCCAAAAATCACTACCTTTTACCCATATAGGTATTTTTTCTACGCCATAATCCCTTCCATCTGACCCTATCCTCTTTTCTCTCTCTATGATAGCTGAGGGCCCACCTTGATCAAGCCAGTTCTTAGGATTAACATAGATCGTCAATGGCTCTTTTACATTATCTATAGCTGTGACCCTTATGCCTTTTTTCTTTATTTCATACCATCCATTCTCTCTATAGATGACATCAAATGGATTGATCTTAAAGCGCACAGCTATTGCCATGCGCATAGGAAAACGCAGCGTTTCTTTATTAGGCATAAAAAAACTTATGGCGAGAAGGGAAACTACCACCAATGTTATAAGATGTATCGGCTTAAAAAAAAGAAATCTTTCATATGTCCAAGGATCTTTAATAGATCTTTTTATTTTTTCAAATCTTCTGGCTATCTTTTTTCTTCTATACTCTGAAAGAATATTAATAAAAGGCCTTAGAAGAAATAAGATCGAGCTAATAAAGATCAATTTTAATATAGAGTTTTTATTTTTTTTAGAACCAGGTGGTTGGTATATATCTTTATCTTCTATCATGATATTCCCTGTTCTATGTTCTTTTTCAAAATACACACGATATTTCCCGACCTTTACATATTCACTGTCTGGCCTATGGGCTCTTGACTCCTTGATAAGGTCAGGTCTTTTAGTAATGATCTCTTTTGCTTTATTCTTTATTGCTTCGCGTTTTTTGAGCATCTTTATGATCTTTCTCTTTTATATCTTAATAACCCACTACGAAAACCTGGAAAACCCATTCCCAGGATAAGTGCCTTATCTATAGTTTCCTCTTCATTCACTACTGATTCTTCCAGGCAACGCTCTGCCTCATCTGCCATAGATGATATGATTTTATTCATTATATCATTAGCAGGCAAAGAAGATTTTTTTACCTTTTTAGCCAAGATAGATAAAGAGGGGTTTTCTTTTAATGCTCTACCCCTATGCAAATAAAAACCCATCCCGCTCTTCTTACCTAATATACCATCATTTTTCAGTTTTTCCAGGATAGAAGGCAAATTCATCCTGCCTCCATAACTCGCTTCTAATACTTTTCCTACATCATAAGTAATATCTATGCCTATCCCATCCATTAATTCAAAAGGCCCCATCGGAAAACCAAAATCTTTTACCGCACAGTCTATCGTCTGTATACTTCCCCATTTTTCGAATATAGCTAATGCCTCTTTTAGATATCTAAAAAGTATCCTATTTACTAAAAACCCTGGTACATCTTTTACTACGATCGGTATCTTCCCAAGCCTTCTTACAAAATCTATAGCCTTAACTAATGTCTCATCGCTAGTTTTTTCTGACCTTATCACTTCTACGAGTTTCATGCGATGGACTGGATTAAAAAAATGTAATCCTACTACCCTTTTAGGATCATTAGTAAATTCTGATAATCTTAAGATTGGGAATGAAGAAGTATTAGTAGCTATTATAGCGTCTTTAGGAATATTTTCTTCAAGCTCTTTAAATAAATGTCTTTTCGCATCAAGGTCCTCTGGTATAGCTTCTATAACTATGTCTATATCTTTATAATCGTCCAAAGATATACTTGATTTTATTAACTTTATCTTCGAGCCGACCTCTTTCTTAGCGTAATAACCTTTCTCAATAAAAAAATCAAATAAAGATCTTATGGATCTTATAGAACTATTGAGTATGTCGTAAGATCTATCGTTGAGGATAACAGGTAGATCATTTGATATAATGCTATAAGCTATTCCTCTTCCCATCGCGCCGCTGCCTATTATCCCGCATTTTTTAACTGGGGTAAATTTAATGCCTTGATCGATCGACTCAGGCGCTCTTATCAAAAAAAAGTTTCTCATGAGGTTCTTTGCTTCTTCTTTTATCACCAGGCTAGCAAATTCATCTGTCTCTTCCTTGAACGCTTCTAAAATATCTTTTTTATAAATACGTTCTATCAGCGCTAAGGCCTTTAGAGGAGCTTCGCCAAATCTCTTACTGAGCTTTTCTGCTTTTGATCTCGCCTTTCTAAATACGAAGAAGGGAACGGATACTCTTTTTCCCTTCTTTCTTTTCAAGATATCTTTTATAAAATCAATATCTGTCTCTAGGTCATGAGTATTTTCAACTAATCTATCTATTATCCCGTACGAAAAAGCTCTTTTAGCTGATATCACTTCCCCTGAAACCAGCATATTAGTGGCATTTTCGAGGCCTATTAATCTTAAAAGCCTGACCACTCCTCCCCACCCAGGTACTATGCCAAGTTTTATCTCAGGAAGTCCTATCTTCACTCTGCTATTCCTAGACGCTATCCTGTGATCACATGCTAAAGATATTTCTAGGCCTCCTCCTATACACGCGCCATCTATTAATGAAAGAGTGACTATGTCTAATTCCTCAATCTTATTAAAAATATCATTTCCCATCTGAGCCATTTCTTTGGCTTTTTCAAAAGAATCAAGTTCTCTTAATTCTTGTATATCAGCTCCTGCTATAAAAATATCCTTTTTCTTACTTTTTATTATCAATGCTTTAAGGTCAGGTTTGCTAGGGATAGAATCAATGATACTATCCAGTTCTTTCATTAAGCGAATGGTCAAGATATTGGCTTTTGAACCTGGAGTATTAAATTCGAGGATCAGGATATCATCAACTATTTTTAAGTCTATGTCATTCATCAATATCAAGCCTAAAAATAATCTGAGGACCTAAAGATGAGAGGTTTTTTAGTATCGTCCGTAAATCTATCTATAGGATCGCCTATAAATAGATCGTGATCCCCTGCATTATAGATATTTATAAGTGTGCATTCTATATAGCTATAGATATTTTCTAATATAGGCAGCTTGTTCTTGGATAATTTATGGTTTATCTTTTTAAATTTATCAACGTTTCTTCCTGATGCAAACCCAAAATGCTTCCCTAGCTTTATCTGATCAGAAGCCAAGATATTCACCCCGAACATCTTGGATCCAGTTATCATAGAATATGAGTATCTCTCAGGCGCAATGCTAACTACTACATAAGGAGGGTCAAACGCGCCTTGCATTATCCACGCCACGCTCATGCCATTTATCTTATCTCCAGATCTTGCTGTAACTACACACACTGGACTAGTGATATTATCAAGTATTGCCCCTGCCATATATACCCCCTTCTTTTCCCACAGCTTATCACACTTCCCCCTATTTGTTAAGAAAAATTGGAGACGTCTACCTCGCAAGCGGGAACCTGCCCCCCCCTAATTAGCTAAAGCTAAATAGGTATCAGCGGTCTGCCTTGTCTTATTTGATCAGCACCGCTTGATTTTCCCAGCGAGAAAATCTTCGCTTCATGAATCTTCTCGCTCTGCAATACATATATAATCTAGGGCAACCGTGCCCGCTCGAATCTTCAAGATGCTGACTCAAACAAGCCAAGCCATCCGCTAATAGTTAAAGCTAAAATGGATGCTCTGTACGCGAATTTGAAAATTTCAGTCATACTGACAGTCTGGTAGGCCTTCGAAAAGCCTTGCTTTTTTTCGCGGGCATGGTTCGCCCTCACATACGTCAGGCGAGAGAGAAAAAAAGCACGGAGTGAAAGCTGCCACGCTGGGGCAGCTAAACGTCTTTTCGAAGGCCTACCAGGCTGTCAGATGGTTGTATGTACGTTTTGACTTTGGATTCCTGTTATGTTATATTACGCTATATGATAAAAAGCTTGATAGATCTACTATATCCTCCCATATGTCAGGTGTGCGAGGAAAAGATAGAGTCAGGCTCTAGCGCTTTATGCGAGAACTGCTCTAAAAGGATCGAAGAAAGACTTCCTCCATTCTGCGAGAAATGCGGAAAAGAACTATTTGGCGAAGCAAGGGAACATGAACTTTGCCTGGACTGTAAGACTAGTAAGGTCTATCTGGATAGAGCGCGATCGATCTTACATTATAATGAACCTCTGAAAAAAATAATCCATAATTTAAAGTATAAAAAAATGACCTCCTCCTTAAAAGACCTCGTAGATATAGCTGTGGCCTTTATAAGAAAAAATAACTTTTCAAGTAACTGCGACATAATCACATCCATACCCATGCACCCGGCAAGGTTCTTTAAAAGAGAGATAAATCTGTCTAGCCTCTTAGCAAAACAAATAGCCAAGACTATAAATAAGCCATACTGTGAAGGGATACTTAAAAAGATAAAACTCTCCACTCCGCAAAGTTATCTAAAAAGAGAAAAAAGGATAAAAAATATAAAAGGAAGTTTCTCTATAGACAAAACAAAAGCTCATGCGATAATAGATAAGAATGTGCTTTTAATAGATGACCTATACACTACTGGTAGCACGTTGAATGAATGCGCCAAGATGCTTAAGTCTTCAGGTTCAAAAAAGGTAGAAGCGCTCACTATAGCAAGAGGTAGTAACTTATAATGAAGATATTGAAAAAATACTTAGTAGCTGAAATATTAACTGCGTTCTTCTTCTCATTATTTATATTTACATTTGCGATGGTAGCTGGGAATCTCATAAAGCTAGCAGACCTAGTGATAAATAAAGGGGTCGAGATAGTTCTTATAGGAAAGTTATTTCTTCTTCTCATACCATTCCTATTAAGCTATACCATCCCCATGTCTATCTTAAGCGCAACACTTATTGTCTTTGGAAGACTTTCCTCAGACAACGAAATAACTGCTATGAGGGCAACTGGCATAAATATGTACAGCCTGACATTGCCGCTGATAATAGTAGGGCTCATCTTAAGCCTCTTTTCAGTGATATTGAATGATAGGATACTGCCTGAATCCCACTTCGCTTCCAGGAAGATCGTTAAAAATATCGGGGTAAAGACTCCGAGCGCATATCTGGAATCAGGTACTTTTATAAAAAGTTTTAAAGGGTATATAATATTTATCAATGAAATAAATAAGAATAGATTGAAAGGCATACGCATATACCAGCTTCAGGAAGACCGGCCGTCCAGGACTATCATTGCCAAGAATGGAGAATTTATAACTTTAGAGAACCAAAACGCTGTCAAACTAAAGCTTATGGATGGGACCAGCGATGAACCTAATCCTAAGAACGCGATGCAGTTCTATAAACTGAACTTTAAGACATATTATCTTACATTGAATGTCGACGAAGCGCTTTCATCTGACCACTATATACAGAAAAAACCAAAAGAGATGAACTTCAAGGAGATCAAACAAGAGATAAAAAAATTAGGACTATACCATATAGATACCCCTCAATTAATAGCAGAATTCCACCATAAGATCTCCATATCTTTTGCAAGCATGGTCTTTATCCTGATCGGCATATCCCTCGGCATATTTACCAAGCGTGGAGAAAAAACCATCCAGTTCGCCACTTCTCTCGGAGTCATTGTGGTATACTATTTATTAATGGCAGGGTGTATGGCCATATCGCTAAAAGGGATAGAACCTATTGGATTTTGGATGTATATACCTAATATAATACTGGCGATCATAGGTATTATACTTTTTAAAAAGACTGCTGAGCAATAACTAGACTAAAAATAAAATGCGCATATTAGATAAGTATATCTTAAAAAACTTTCTAGCTCCTCTCATATACTGCTTGATATTATTTGCATTTCTTTATGTGATCATCGATCTGTTCGGTCATCTGGATGAGATACTGAAAAACGGGATACCTATAATAGTATTAGCAAGATACTATTTATCCATGATGCCTTTTGTAATAATAAATACTACGCCTATAGCCAGCATGATCTCCGTTGTATATGTAATAAGTTCTATGAACAAGCATGATGAGATAATCGCTATGCGCGCATCTGGAATAAACCTATTCAGGATACTTCTTCCATTTTTATTTATAGGCTTGGTGATATCCTTCATAATATTCACTATCTCTGAAAAAATACTTCCAACTAGCTCAAAAGAAGTCCAATCAATAAAAGAAAATTATATAGAAAATAGATCTGAAAAAAGTGACAGGTCCATAGCAAATATCGCGCTGTATGGAAAAAACGATAGATTGATATTTATAGAAAGTATGGATAGATCCAGAAATACAATAAACCAGGTCACGATATTAAAGCAAGACAAGTCAGGAAATGTCACTAAAAAGATAAATGCTAGAAAAGGAGAATGGGTTGCCCCGAATTGGATATTATATAATGTCCTGATCTATGAACTTGATGATCTAGGCATGATCAAAGGAAACCCGGAATTTTTACAGGAAAAAGAATTCGACATGGAGGCCCCTAAGGTCCTTCTTTCAAAAGGCACGAATTATGAATCCATGAGCTTTAAGGACCTATCAAGGTATATAAAGGATTTTTCCAATGCCTCTCCAGCGACTATCACTAAATTAAAAGTAGACCTGCATCAAAAGATAAGTTTTCCATTCACGACATTGATAGTAATGATAATAGGCGCCAGCTTTGCAATAAAGATAAAAAAAAGAGGTAAGGCTGGTGCGCTCATGGGAGTGGGGATAAGCATAATAATAGGATTCCTGTATTATGCTTTAATGTCTACATTTATTGCATTGGGAAAGAGTGGGGCACTTCCCCCTCTTATATCAGCACACCTAGCTAATATCTTATTTACATCCCTTGGAATAATATTGATGAGAAGCTGATGTTCCTTAGTAGCGGTAGTGGTCTGGCTTATAAGGCCCGTCTACAGGAATATCAAGATAGGATGATTGTTTTTTATTAAGCTTGGTCAGCTTTACTCCTATTTTTTCTAGATGCAGCCTCGCTACTTCCTCATCTAGCTCTTTAGAAAGCGTATAAACCTTTTTCTTATACTTATCCTTATTCTCCCAGAGATCCAATTGAGCCATGACCTGATTTGTAAAAGAATTGGACATGACGAACGACGGGTGTCCCGTAGCGCATCCTAGGTTTACGAGCCTGCCTTCTGCTAATAGGTATATTTCCTTCTTATCAGGAAATATATATTTATCTACCTGTGGTTTTATATTCTTCTTTTTTATGCCAGGGAATTTTTCAAGATTAGAGACCTCTATCTCATTGTCAAAATGCCCTATGTTACATACTATAGCCTGATCTTTCATCTTTTTCATATGCTCAATAGTGATGACATCTCTATTGCCTGTAGCTGTCACATATATATCACCTATCCCTAGAGTATCTTCCACGGTCTTTACTTCATAACCAGCCATTGCTGCTTGTAAGGCGCAAATAGGATCGATCTCCGTCACTATGACCCTGGCTCCCAATCCTCTTAGAGACTGCGCTGAACCTTTTCCTACATCGCCATAGCCGCATATCACAGCGACCTTGCCTGCTATCATGACATCAGTCGCTCTTTTTATCCCATCAACAAGTGATTCCCTGCAGCCATAAAGATTATCGAACTTCGACTTAGTGACAGAATCATTCACATTGATCGCTGGCACCAATAGTTCTCCATTTTTCATCATATTGTATAAACGATGCACTCCTGTAGTGGTCTCTTCTGAGACGCCTTTCCAGTCTTTAGCAATATTTGTCCATTTTTTAGGATTTTCCTTTAAACCTTTTTTGAGTAGCTTTTTAAGACTTATCTCATCCTCTCCTGATGAAGGTTTGTTAAGTATAGATGGATCTTTTTCAGCGCTTAGGCCCATATGTATGATAAGCGTAGCATCTCCTCCATCATCTACTATTAATTGAGGGCCTTTGCCCCCTGGAAAAGTAATCGCCTTTTCTGTGCACCACCAGAATTCATCTAGAGTCTCGCCCTTCCATGCAAACACAGGTATGCCAGCTTTTGCTATAGCTGCTGCAGCATGGTCTTGTGTGGAAAAAATATTGCAACTCGCCCACCTTACATCTGCACCCAGATCGACAAGCGTCTCTATAAGAACTGCTGTCTGGATAGTCATGTGGAGAGACCCCATTATCCTTACACCCTTCAGAGGTTTTTTCGAGGCATATTTTTTTCTTATGGCCATAAGGCCTGGCATCTCATGCTCGGCTATCTCTATCTCCTTACGGCCAAATTCTGCCAAAGATATATCAGCTACTTTATGATCTTTTGAGTTCGACATTTTAGATCTCCTTGAATAATATTATTTTACTCCCAAAGCTTTCTTTAATTCTTCTACTTTATCTAATTTTTCCCAACGATAATCCGGGTTCCCGAAATGGCCATGTGCTGATGTGGGTGAAAACACAGGCTTACGTAATTCAAGATGCTCTATAATATCAAGAGGATGTAATGGGAATATCTTCCTGACTGCTTTTGAGATCTCTTCTTCACAAATTTTGCCTGTTCCAAATGTCTCAATAAGAACTGATACAGGTTCTGCTATCCCGATACAGTATGCTAACTGGACTTCTGCTTCATCTGCAAGATCAGCTGCTACAATGTTCTTAGCAATATAGCGTGCCATGTAAGCACCTGAACGGTCTACCTTTGTACAGTCTTTGCCTGAAAAAGCTCCGCCACCATGTCTTGACCAGCCGCCATATGTGTCTACAATAATTTTACGTCCTGTCAATCCCACGTCAGCTGCTGGGCCATGTTCCTCAAATCTCCCAGTAGCATTTATATGATATCTTGTATTTTTATCAACCATTTTAGACGGTATTACTTTTTCTATCACTTCTTTATGTATCTCGTTACGAAGAGTGTCCATACTGACATGACAATCATGCGAAGCAGCGATGACAACATCCTGGATCCTCTTAGGTGTCTTTCCGTCATACTCAATCGTCACTTGTGATTTTGTATCAGGCCTAAGATATTCAACACCTCTTCTGTATTCATCGAGTCTTTTTGCAAGCCTATGCGCTAGCATGATAGGAAGAGGCATGAGCTCCTTTGTCTGTTTGCATGCATAACCAAACATAAGGCCTTGGTCTCCTGCTCCACCTGTATTGACACCTTGGGCTATGTCAGGTGACTGTGAATGGATAGATGAGAGCACGCCAAACTGCTCTGCATCATATCCGATCCTCGTCAATGTATCAGAGACAACTCTTTGGATATCAACATATGCATCTGTAGTGATCTCTCCAGAGACAATAATAGTGCCTTTCGCGCACATTGTCTCGCACGCTACCCTAGCCTTTGGGTCCTGTTCTAATATTTTATCAAGGACTGCATCTGATATAGCATCAGACACTTTATCAGGGTGTCCCTGTCCAACAGATTCTGAAGTAAAGTAATAATTTCCTTTCGGCATTTCATTTCTCCTTTCGAAAATATCTATCTGCTTCTTTGTAAGAAGTCATATCTCCTATATCAAACCATCTTTCATCTTTAAATACATAGCCGAACATATCTTCTTTCTTTGAAAGCCACTCCAGAAAATACCCTGGCGCATCTTCGGATGCCCCACTAGAAAGATATTCCTTTACCCTCCCTAATCTTTCTTTTGGGAAAAAATAAAGGCATTTTGCTGCTAAAGTAGAAGCAGGCTTTTTAGGTTTTTCTCTGAACTCTGTGATCTTTTTAGTCTCGTCCAGCGATACTATACCGTACTTCTTAGAAAGCTCTATATCTCCTACATCATAAAGCCCTATAGTGGCAGAGGGCCTTTTTGAAAGAGAGAACTTAATAAATCCAGTCAGGTCTGTCCTGAATATATTATCACCTGCAAGTACTAACAGATCGTCTTTTAAACCTTTCCCTTTTACTACAAAATCTATATCACCTGTTGCGCCTAACCTGTTCTTATTGGTCGTGGTCTTATCATTCACAATAACTATCTTCTTCGAGCTATTGTATTTTTTATTCCATTTTTCAAAGTGTGTGTAGAACTTCTCATTTGTCACTATAAATATCTCATCTACTTCTTTTATAGGCTCTATCAATTCCAGGATAAACTCTATGACAGGTTTCCCAGCTACAGATAAAAGTGGCTTTGGCTGATCGATAGTAAGAGGATAAAGCCTCGTTGCATATCCTGCAGCTAAAAGTAAGACTTTCATAATGATCTACGCCCCTTATACGCTTTTTAATCTCTTCTTTAAATAGTCTATTTTCTCTACTGGTGTTGGATCTATATTGTTCAACATAGATAGATAAAAACTAACATAGTCGCCTATATAAATAAGTGAAAAGATCCTGTAAAGCTGGGTCTTTTCTTTTCTTTCAACTTCAAGGACATCTATCCCTTTTTTCGATATGATCTCTTTTGTGATATCTATCCTTAGCTTTGTTCTGTCATTATCATCCTGGTCCCGGAACATTATGACCTTTAAATGCTTCAATATATCTTTTTCTATTATTTCATAACCTACTATCTCATTATGGTTCATCTCTGGAAGAACATGGCTAGATGACAGGACTTTTGAGTTTTCTGCGAGCTGGGACCTCCATCTATTGACCACTATTTCTGTAGTATCACTGGTCCCATAAAGAATAGCGAATTTGCCTAGAATAGATTCTGCTAATATTTTTGATATATTTTTATCATAAGGGACATCCATGCCTATTTCATCTCTTTCTATCCCCTCGAGTAAAGGCCTTAATCCCTTTATCTCTAGAGACCTGTCTTTTATAAGGCCTATCTTTGAAAATATTTTGAGTAATATAATAGATGTATAGCCGATCGTAGTCCTTGGAGGAAGGCCGCCAGGTATATCAATATGCATAAGACCATTTTTTTTAGACTCTTCTTTGAGCTTACCTCCGGAACCAATAGTAATAATAAATGAGCCCCTAGAACAAGCTTCTTTAAAAGAGGACAATACTTCTTCTGTATTGCCAGAATAACTTATGCAGAATATAAGCGTATTTTTCCCTGCAAAAGCAGGTAAGCTATAATTTCTGCAGACAAAAGCTGGGATATTTAATTCATCCTTAAGGTAGGTCTTTACTAGATCAGCTCCTATCGCAGAACCCCCTAATGCGGAAAAAACTATATTATCTATCTTTATATCGATCTTCGGATCAGGTGATCCATCAGCGATAAGAGATGCTTTTTCACACTGATAGGGCAAGCCTTTGATCAGCTTCAGCATGTCTGACTTATCAATACCCTTTATATTATTAATATTATCTAAAGCTTTCATCATATAAGATCTATTTTTTCAAAGTTATGACCGTCTGAGTTTTTTTAATCCAGGAATAAGATGAGCTAGCTCTCCATTCACATAGTCTTCTACTTCTTCCCCAGTAGACAGGCTAAGCGCTTTTTCAGTAAGCTCTTTTACGTCCTTTAGATTTACATTCCTTATTACATATTTCATCTCAGGCACAGCTGCTGGAGACATGCTGAATTCATCTAATCCTAAGCCCAATAGTATCAATGCAAAACCAGGTTCTCCTGCCATCTCTCCGCACATCCCCACCCATATATTCTCTTTATGGCCTGCCTCAATAATATTTTTTATAAGCCTTAGGACTGCTGGATGTGTGGGTTTATATAGATAAGCTATTTTTTCATTCACTCTATCTATAGCAAGCGCATACTGTATCAGATCATTTGTACCAATGCTGAAGAAATCCACTTCTTTTGCCAATAGATCGCAAGTCAATGCAGCAGAAGGGATCTCTATCATCGCTCCTACTTCTATCTCATCATTAAATTTTACTTTCCTCGTACGTAGTTCCTTTTTGGCTTCTTCGAGCAGAGCTATGGCCTGCCTTAGTTCTGCTACTCCTGATATCATAGGGAACATGACTTTTATATTGCCGAACGCGCTTGCACGCAGCATTGCCCTTAGTTGAGTCTTAAATATCTCTGGCCTGGCAAGGCAGAATCTTATGGCTCTCCACCCTAAAAACGGGTTCATCTCATGTGGCACCTCAAGCTGGGATAAGAATTTATCTCCGCCTAGATCCAATGTACGAGCTATCACAGAATAGCCCGAGAGTCTTGTCACTACTTTTTTATATGCTTCAAATTGCTCATCTTCTCCAGGGAGGTCCTTTCTATTCATATAAAAATACTCTGTTCTATATAAACCTATCCCCTCTGCCCCATGAGCAATAACAGAATCCATTTCCTCTGGCATCTCAATATTAGCTGATATCTCGACTTTATGGCCATCCAAGGTCTGGGCAGGTTGGTTCTTAAGGTTTACTAGCATATTCTCAAACCTTATAAACTGCTCTTGACGTGTATGATATTTTTTTAAACTTGCCTTATCAGGATTTACTATTACAACTCCCTCTGTGCCATCCACCACTATAGTATCGCCTGACTTTATCCTGCTAGTAGCTTTTTCTAAACCTACGACAGCAGGGATCTCCAGGGATTTTGCCATTATAGCTGTATGAGAGGTCCTGCCTCCTATGTCAGTCACAAAACCCCTAACATGTTTCTTGTCCATAGTAGCAGTATCTGATGGAGAAAGGTCATACGCCACTACGATCACCTGCTCCTTGAGCTCGCTTAAAGTTTTTTCCTGCTCGCCAAGTAGGTTCTTTAAGATCCTTTTACCAACATCGTCTATATCACTTATCCTCTCCTTAAGATATTCATCATTCATCTTTGAAAAGACATTTATATATTTATCCAGGACCTTGGCAAAGATATGCTCTACGCACTTATGCTGTTTCTTCAAGCTGTCAATGACCTCTTCTATGAGCATCCTATCTTCAAGCACTAATAGATGGGCGTTAAATATCTCAGCATGGTTAGTGCCCATCTCCTTTGCGATCTTCTTCTGTATAGTGATTATCTCTGAACGAGTCTTTATTAGCGCTTCCTCGAATCTAGCTATCTCTTTAGGTATATCACTTTCTTCTATCTTACGAGGAGAGACAGTTATCCTTCTCGTATCAAATAAAAATACTTTACCTATAGCTACTCCGGGAGAAGCTGGGATCCCTTTTATCATCATTTGTTCTCATCTCCAGATATTATGATCTCAAGTTCTTTAAGCGCGTCTTCTGCATCAGGGCCATCTATCTTCAGATGTATAAGACTACCTTTTCCTGCAGCTAATGTCATAAGCCCCATTATGGACTTTCCATTGACCTCTTGGTCATCCTTGATGACCGTCACTTCACTTTCATACTTATTTGCTATCTGTACGAAAAGCGCAGCAGGCCTCGCATGAAGTCCTTGTTTATTATTGATGATCAATTTTTTTTCAACTAGCATCGTGTTTATTCTTACCTTTCGCCTTTAAGGCAAGGTCCACTATGATCTTTGAAAGTTTCTTTGAATCGTGCCTGACAAAATCTTTGACATTTATAATATCATCTTCTATTACAGTATAACCTTTTTCCAATATCTTATCTGAGTCCGCTAAGACTGGATGGGAATTCTCCTGTTGATATTTTTTGCGCGACTCTTCTGAGACATCACCTATATTGACAATGCAATGATCGATTATATCAGGCCTGGTATGTTTTATTATAACATCCAGATGCTGAGATGCCGAATAGCCGTCTGTCTCTCCTGCCTGAGTCATAATATTACATACATATGCCTTCGGCACATTGACTGAAGCTATTCTTTCAGCTATCCCGTCTACTAAAAGATTTGGGATAACACTGGTATATAAACTACCTGGGCCCAATACTATGATATCTGCTTCTTCTATAGCTTCAAATGATTCTTTACTAGCCTTACAATTTTTAGGATCAAGGAAAACTCTGTCTATGCGTGAATTCTGTTTTACGATCTTTGTCTCGCCTGTTATTCTCTGGCCATTAGAATGCTCTGCAACAAGCTGGACCTTGTCAAAAGTAGATGGTATCACTCTCCCCCTTATTGCAAGAACTTTACTTGATTCCTTAATAGCCTTTTCAAAATCTCCAGTGACCTTAGAGAGGGCTGTTATAAAGAGGTTGCCAAAATTATGCCCCTTTAACTCTGATTCATTGCCAAACCTGAATTGAAAAAGATCTCTCATGAGCGGCTCTGCATCTGCAAGCGCAACAAGGCAGTTCCTTATGTCCCCTGGAGGAAGTATATCAAACTGTTCTCTTAGTCTTCCCGATGACCCGCCATCATCAGCTACTGTCACTATGGCTGTGATATTGCTCGACTGTTCTTTAAGGCCATGCAGCAATACACTCAATCCTGTGCCACCGCCCACCACTACTATCTTAGGTCCTTTTTCTAATTGTCTATGATGGTATACAATATCTACAAGTTCCTTTTCTCTTTTAGGAAGAAAAACCGCAATAAAAGATTTGACCATCCTTTTTATCCCGTATATGACAACCAAAGAGCCCAGTACAAATACAGAGATACCTAAGACCTTAGGTCCAGGAAACTTTTCAAGCGCCCATATCATAACCCCGATAGTGACCAATAAAACGCCAATACCGCATGTTATGATCCAGCGCTTTACTTTCATCCCTGGATATAACCACTTTAATCTACGCATAATGCCCCTAAATGCAATTATTAAGCTCTTCGTTCGTCTTCTTCTTTTATGATCTTAAGAAGGGTCTTTTCATTAGGTGCTTTTTTCAGAGATTCCCTAAAATATTTGTCTTTTAGTAATTTTGATATACGAGCAAGTGCCTTAAGGTGAGGTCCGGATGACTCTACTGGTGCTAGAAGAAGAAAGAAAATATATGCTGGTTCGCCATCAAGAGAATCAAAATTTATACCTTTTTTAGATATGCCAAAAGCACCTATCAAGCTTTTTACATGCTCGCATTTACCATGAGGAATAGCAACTCCTTGTCCGATCCCTGTGGAGCCAAGGGCTTCTCTATTGAGAAGTGTCTTTACTATTTGATCTCTTGTTTTAGGTTTTAATTCTCCTGCTTTGACCAATAAATCCGTCAGCTCTTGGATGACACTTTTCTTATCATTAGAATCTAGATTAGCTGATATAGCTTTTTCACTTAAAAAATCCATACTTTTCACGTCTCAATCCTCCTAAGTTTTTATAATGTATATATGATGACTAGTTGTTAGTTTTTAGTTGTTAGTTTTTAGAAAAATCTTAAATCTAAAAACTAAAATCTAATAACTGCCTGCTTTAGCAGGCTTGGAGCGGGTGATGGGTCTCGGCGCCCTTCGCATTCGCTCAGAGTCGGCCATCCGCCTGCCTGCGCTTTTCACTACATTCAAACAAATGACGTCTAGCTTCGGCAGGTAAACCTGCCATTGTTCTACTATCTATTGGCCTGCCATCCGTAGCCAGACGTTAAAATTACCATTCGCGAAAGGCGAAGGATGGAGCGGGTGATGGGTCTCGAACCCACGACAACAACGTTGGCAACGTTGTGCTCTACCAACTGAGCTACACCCGCGTATTTAGTTGTTAGTTTCCAGTTTTTAGTTGTTAGAAGAGCTCCAGGATCTAAAAACTAAAGACTGACAACTAACAACTACTAATTTTGCAAAGCAAAATTAGAATGGTGGGCGAAAGAGGAGTCGAACCTCCACGGTATTACCACTAGTTCCTAAGACTAGCGCGTCTGCCAGTTCCGCCATTCGCCCGCCTACGTATTCAATACATTCAAAAAACAAATGTCTTACTTCGGCGGACAAGCCCGCCAAAAACTTAATTATATTCTCAAATATCTGGCCTGCCATCCGTAGCCAGACGTCCGATCTGCCATTCACGAAAGGCGTAGGATGGTACCCCCAACAGGGCTCGGCGCCCTTTGAATTCTCTCAGGGTCGGCCATCCGTCCCGCTGGCGCTACTCCTATCCGTCGTAGCTTTTCTTCCTCTTCGTCAGCGCGGGACTCCATTCGAGCCACTACATTAAGGGGTAATATTATCTAAAAACTAACAACTAAAATCTAACAACTAATCTGGTACCCCCAACAGGGCTCGAACCTGTGACCTTATCCTTAAGAGGGATCTGCTCTACCAACTGAGCTATGGGGGCTCTAATTTTAAGTTTCATTAATATAACACACCCCACTATATAAGTCAATTATATATTATATAACTCATAGAGTATCTGGACTATTTTTAAATCCTCTTATCAAACCCTTTTGTTTTCTTATAGTAAGCCCTTTGACATTGTTGCAAAATCGCAGGGGGTTGAAGATTGGTGCGCCTAGGAGGATTTGGCGCTTCGCCTATTCGGCGAAGTCGGCCATCCGTCCCGCTGGCGCTACTTCTTTTCGTCGTAGCTTTTCCTCCTATTCGTCGGTGCGGGACTCCATTCAAATCCTCTTTGACTTCCTGGTGCTGCATTGCTGTTGAAACTCGAAATTACTTTAAGGGTACCTTAAAGTAAAAGCCTGAAACTTTCCAAATGTGCCTCGGCACAGCCGCAGGCTGCCCGTGACCAACGGAAATCCCGAGCGAAGTCGAGGGACACCCAGCCTGCGGCTGTGTGCGTCCTCGTTAGCAATGTATAAAACAGAA
>JBDRCN010000045.1:0-90892 GCA_043821705.1 Candidatus Omnitrophota bacterium | reverse complement strand
AAAGGCATAAATCTTGGCGGATGGCTCATGATGGAGGGGTATATGCTCTTTGGAAAGAATATACCTGCACAGGCCTTTAAGCAAGGTATGCGAGAAGCATGGGGAAGCGAAGTCCTTGATTCATTCTTAAAAGAATTCCGTTCTAGTTTTATCACAGAATCTGATTTTAAGGACCTGAAGGCCCATAAATTTAACTGCATAAGACTCCCATTTAATTATCGGCTGCTAGAAGAAAAAGATGGCATCAAGTATATAGATAAAGCTATAGAATTATGTGAAAAATATGGTATTTATTGCATCCTTGATATGCACGCTGCGCCTGGATGCCAGAATTGTGATTGGCATGGAGATAGTAGCGGAGAATCGTATCTGTGGCAGGATGAAGTTAATAGGGAGAGATTTTTTAGTCTTTGGGAGAGGTTAGCAGGCCGGTATAAGGATAAAAGCATAGTTGCTGGCTATGATCTTCTAAATGAACCTGTTATTGATGGTGATTTAAAAAAGGTCCTTCGTCCATTTTACAAGAAAGCTGTAGAGAGGATAAGGAAGATAGACAGGGGCCATATCATATTCCTGGAAGGCAATACCTGGTCTCAAAGACTAGAGGATATTGGGGAGCCTTTTGCTGAGAACTTGTGTTACAGTATCCATTATTATCATCCACTGGATCTTACTCATAATTTTAATAGCAATAATAGATATCCTGGAAAGATCCAGGGTGAGGAATGGGATAAGAGCAAGATAAGAAAAGCTCTAGAACCTTCTTATGACTTTAGCAGAAAGTATGAAGTCCCTATATTTGTAGGGGAATTTGGGATAAATTGCAGCCATACTAAGGACAAAGGTTCTTTAATATGGCTAGATGATACTTTGGATATATTTAAGGAATTTGGATTTCACTGGACATATTGGACCTATAAGACAGTCCTTAATCCTTCTTTCCCTGATGGTGTGTATAAATTCCATAAAGACCTGGCCTGGATCAATAGAAAAGGGCCTATATCTGGATGGGAGAATCTATATATCTTATGGAAAGATAACGAGTTCGAGATAATAGACTCTCTAAAAACAACTAATTTTGAAGTTGACCTGCCATTAGTTAATTTGCTTGCCAAGTACCTCTAGTTATGATAAAATAACCCTTCAATTATGAAAAAGAAAATCAAGTATTATGGCGACTCAAAGGGCGAATTTGTAATAGAAAATTACAATCTTTCAGGCTCTTTCTCTAACTTCTTGCCAGGTATAGCTGGGTTATTTGGGATACCTATGTGGGTCTTTTATACTAATAGGGCCCAGTGCGTATGTAGTTTTGGGATAAAGAGTAAAGATGAGTCCATAATGGAGTTCCTTCCTGCAAATAGAGCTTATCAACTAACTCCTTCACAAGGATTTAGGACATTTATCAAGATAAAATCTGACAAAAGATCAATATTCCACGAGCCTTTCAAACCTCAGCTTACAGAAGCTTCTAAGTCTATCGATCAAAAGATGTTCATTAATTCATGCGAGCTAAGGCTGCTTGAGACAGCCCCTGACATAGGCCTTGAGACAGAAGTAACTTACTTTACAATACCGAATGAGTCTTTTGCCAGCTTAGCAAGGGTAGTAAAATTTAAGAATATATCAAAGAGAGATTTGAAACTCGATGTTTTAGATGGGGCACCTTTAATAATACCTTATGGGGTATCTGATTGGTTCTTAAAGCAGATGAGGCGTACAGTAGAGGCATGGATGTGCGTTGAGAATATAAAGAAACATGCCCCGTTCTTTAAATTGAAAGTGGATCCTAGCGATATCTCAGAAGTAAGTGTCATAGATGAAGGTAATTTTTATTTAGCAGCTCTTTCTAAGAATAAAAGATCGAGCCAGATGCTCCCAGTGATCATAGAGCCAGAACTTATATTCGGGCAAGCGAGTGATTTTTCATATCCAGTGAATTTTGTAGACAGTAAGAAGTTTTCTATCCCTGACCTGCAGATAGGGGAGACAAGGCTTCCTTGCGCTATGTCTCACGGTACATTTAAGATAAAAAAAGGAGACACAGTTACTCTTTATTCTCTTATTGGACATATGAGTTCTAAGGATAAGCTTAATGCTATGTTGCCGGATATCACTAAAGAAAGTTTTTTTAAAAAGAAGAAAGAAGAGAATAGAGAGATTGTGCATGGCCTTCAAGAGACAGTCTTGACGAAAAGTTCTGATAAGAGATATGATAATTATTGCGCTCAGACATTTTTGGACAATGTTCTAAGAGGAGGGTATCCCAAGAGCAGTAAGAAAAATAGCTGTAACTTTTATGTGTATTCCAGAAAGCACGGAGATATTGAAAGAGATTACAATAATTTTTATTTAGACCCTACTTATTTTTCACAGGGTAATGGGAATTTTAGGGATATGAACCAAAATAGGCGAAATGACGTCTTGTTCAATCCAGCTATAAAAGATTCGAATATCTTACATTTCTATAACCTGCAGCAGCTAGACGGGTTTAATCCCTTAGTGTTAAAAGGCGTGAGATTTAAACTGAAGGATATCGGGAGCCTGGGGGATATAATAAAGGGGATGATAGATCCAAAGCACATAAAGGAGCTGAAAGTCTTTCTAGAAGATGATTTTACTCCAGGGAAGCTATGTATGTACCTGGAAAAGAACAATCTAAAGCTTCAAGTGCGTTATGATGAATTTTTGTGCGCTATCTTAACCGCTAGTGAGACATTGTATCCAGCAGATCACGTAGAAGGATTCTGGATAGATCACTGGACCTATAATCTGGACTTGGTCGAGAACTTCCTGTCTGTATACCCAGAGAAGCTTAGAGAACTACTATTTGACAATAAAGAATATACATTCTTTGATAATATCTTCTATGTAAAACCAAGAAGCGATAAGTGCATATTGAACGGCAATAACAATGTCAGGCAGTACCATTCTTTAGCGAAGGATAATAAAAAATCTTCTGCCATAAAAAATAGAGTATATAACCCTTTTACAGCAAGAGATAAGTTCGGAGAAGGCAAGGTCTATAAGACGACTCTACTAGTAAAGATGCTATGCCTAGCTGTAAATAAGATAGCTAGTATCGGAGCATGCGGGGTAGGCATTGAGATGGAAGCTGATAAGCCAGGATGGTGTGATGCTATCAATGGATTGCCAGCGCTTTTTGGGTCCAGCACTCCTGAGGTATTCGAGCTTAAAAGACAGATTAGATTTATCTTAGACTCTTTTGATAATGTTAAGGTGCAGGATTCTTGCAAGGTCCCTATTACAAAAGAGATCTATGATTTTCTAAAGAAAATGGAGATCCTTATTAAAGGAGAATCAAAGGTATCTGAGAAAAAGAGAGATTTTTATTATTGGGACAAGGCTAATGATATAAAAGAAAGTTATAGAGAAAAGACCAGATACGGGGTTAGTGGAATAGAAAAATTAGTGACAGTAGGTAAATTAAAGAAGGTCCTTTTAGTCTATCTCGCTAAGGTCAATAAATCCATAAAAAGGTCTTATAACCCTTCCAATAAGATGTATACAACTTACTTTATTAATGAAGTTACTAAATATAAGACTATTCTTAAAAAAGGCGAAGTTCAGAAGCATATAAATGCCAAGCCAACTGAATTCAGGAATATCAAGCTTCCTTTATTCTTGGAAGGTGTTGTAAGAGCTCTTAAGGTCGAAGATGATATTAAAAACGCGAAAAAATTACACGAAGCTGTTAAAAAATCCCCTCTATATGACAAAAAACTAAAGATGTATAAGATAAACGAATCTCTTGAAGGAGTTTCAAAAGAGATAGGGCGTACAAGCGTGTTCAGCAGGGGCTGGCTTGAAAATGAATCTATATGGCTTCATATGGAGTATAAGTATATCTTAGAACTTTTAAAAATAGGTCTATATAAAGAATTCTTCGAAGAGATGAAGAATGTCCTAGTGCCTTTTCTGGATCCAGCTCGTTATGGAAGAAGTATATTTGAGAACTCATCTTTTATAGTCTCAAGCGTTTTTCCTGACAAGAATATACATGGCAAGGGTTTTATAGCCCGCCTTAGCGGCTCAACTGCTGAGATGCTTCATATATGGCTTTTTATGAATCTAGGCAAAGACCCGTTTTTCCTTGATAAAAAAGGAGAATTAAACCTAAGATTTAGGCCTGCTTTACCATCTTGGATGTTTTTAAAGAACACTTATACGTTTAAGTTTTTGGGGGATATTGATGCGGTCTATCATAACCCTAGATCCAAAGACACAGTAGGCGAGGGTGCTGTAAGGACAAGATTTATTATCATTAGATATAATGATGGGAAAAAAGTAGAGATAAAAAAAGATATAATAGAGCTTCCTTATTCAGAAGATATAAGAAATAGATTAGTCAAAAGAATAGATATCTATCTGGGGTAATATACTTCGCTTAGTAGCCTAGGCTCTTTAAGATAAAAGCGTCTTTTCTCCAGTTTTCCTTGACCTTTACCCATAGGTCTAAAAACACTTTTTTCTGCAGTAAATCTTCTATCTCTTTTCTAGAAAGTTCACCTATTCTTTTAAGCATATCACCTTTTTTACCTATGATAATGGATTTTTGGCTGTCTTTTTCCACATATATAGTGGTTCTTATATAATAGATGTCTTTATTTGCTCTATTTTTTCTTTCTTCCATCTCTTCTGTGAGCACTGCAATAGAATGAGGGACTTCCTGATGCGTGAGCCCTAATATTTTTTCCCTTATCAATTCTTGTACGAAGAACCGTTCGCTCTTATCGCTTAATTGATCTTCTGGGAATATAGGGTAACCCTCAGGCAGATATTTTAATATGGTTTTAAATACAAGATCAGTGCCGTTTTGTTTGGAAGCTGATATAGGTATTATCTCCTTAAAAGAATATTTAGACGCTTCTTCAATGATAGGCAATATGAAGCGTGTCTCGATCCTGTCTATTTTATTTATTATTAAAAAGACTGGTTTTTCAGAAAGCTCTTGGATGATCCTTCTATCTTCTTGATTTATTCCAGAGTGGGCATCGATCAGTAAAAGTATTATGTCAGCTTCGAGAAAAGTGGAAGAGGCTCTTCTGACCATTGATTTACCCAGAAGGGTCTTAGGTTTATGCATACCAGGCGTGTCAATAAAGACTACCTGAAATTCTTTCCCTGATATTATGCCCTGTATGTTATCTCTAGTAGTCTCAGGTTTACTAGAGACTATGCAGACCTTTTCCTTGACCAATGCATTTAGTAGCGTTGATTTTCCGACATTCGGCCTGCCGACTATACTAACTTTCCCAGCTTTATACATAGCCCTATTATATAGGTAGTGAAGGATTTTATCAATCTATTTGGGACCGTCTACCTCGCAAGGGGGAACCTGTCCCCATCTAGCAGCGGCCTACCTAGCTCCGGGTTCTAGAACCCGGAGCTAGAGTGGTGCCCAAAAGGGGTTAGTGTTGTATTTTTAGGGATTATAGGGTAAACTTCATAATACATATATATTAATAGGAGCTATGTAATTTATATATAGAAAGGGCGCAACTGTGGCTAATAAAAAGAGTAACAGAAAAACTGATATAAGAAAGTATGTTAAAGAATTAATAGCAGAAGTAGCTAATGTAAATCCTAATGAAGTTGAAGAAAGCGTAGATATAAGAAATGACTTAGGCTTTGATTCTTTGGCTTCTGTAGAGATATTAGCTGCCGTAGAGACTCGTTTAGACATAGTCTTAGATGAAGCAAAAGCGCTTAATATAGTTACTGTAAAAGACCTTATTGATATGGTAACAGAATATGTAAAAGAAAACCCCTCACCAAAAGAGAATAAATAAATGAAAATCGGACTAATATCCCCAAAAGGTATTTTAAGTAAAAATAAAAAGTTAGTAAATTTTTGGAATAAATCTTTGGAGACATTTAGTTATAGAAAGTCTTTAACAGGGTTTAGTTCTAATCTACTGATAATTGCTTCATTAACACCTCAGTCATATAAGCTAACATTTGTAGATGAAAATTTCGATCAGATAAATTTTGATGAACATTATGATTTAGTAGCTATTACATGCATGACTCAACAGGCTAAAAGAGCCTATGAAATAGGAGATTTTTTCCGTAAAAAGAATATAAAGGTAATAATAGGCGGGGTTCATGCTACTTTATTGCCGGAAGAAGCTAAGGAACATGCTGATAGCGTAGTTATAGGAGAAGCAGAAAATATATGGTCAGATATTTTATTAGATTTTAATAATAACAGCCTTAAAACATTCTATAAAAGCGATCGTCCGGTAGATCTAACTAAAATACCTCTCCCTAGGTATGATTTAGTTAATAAAGAAAATTATAGTGTAGTTTGGATACAGACTTCCAGAGGCTGTCCAATTGACTGTGATTTTTGTTCAGCATCTAAAATATTTGGGTTGCAAATTAGGCATAGAAAAGTTGAACAAATTATTGAAGAGATAAAGCTAGTTAAGAAAATATGGAGATTTCCTCAAATAAGCTTTGCTGATGATAATATATTTATGGATCGTAAATATGCTGTTCAGCTAGTAAACGCCTTAATACCATTAAAAATAAGATGGTTTGCTCAAACAGATGTATCTATAGCGGAAGATGATAATTTATTAAAAAAGTTAAAAAAGTCAGGATGTAAAATTCTTTTTATAGGGTTTGAGACTATAAACAAGAAAAATGTAGAAGGAACAGATAAAACCAATTTTAAATATAAAAGAGTGCTTAAATATAAAGAACATATAAGAAAAATTCAATCATATGGAATAGGGATTATGGGAGCTTTTATGGTAGGATTTGATAATGATGACAAAACTGTTTTTAAAAAAACTTCTGATTTCATAGTTGATAATAAACTGTATGCAGCTCAGATTACCATTCTAACCCCTTTACCTGGAACTAGACTACGCGATAGACTAAAAAATGAAAATAGGTTATTATCTAAAACATGGGATAATTATACATTTTTGGATGTAAATTTTATGCCAGCTAATATGACTCCAAATGAATTACAAAAAGGACTATTTGAAATTTACAAAAAAGTTTACAGCAAAGATTCTGCCATAAAAAGAACTCAGCATTTTAAAAATATTTATAAGAATGTATAAAAATGAATTGGTATAAGATTTCTACACTTTTAGCAGCAGTAATAAGCTTTGGCATAGGAGGATTTGTCTATTCAAAGAGTAGGAAAAACGAGACAAATCTATTTTTTGCTTTATTGAGCTTAAGTGTTGCGAGTTGGTGTTTTAGCTCTTTCATGGTTAGCACTTCAAAAAGCCCCTATCTAGCATTATGGTATGGAAGGTTGTTTCATATACCAGTTATATTTATGCCCCCTATTTGGCTCATATTAATCTTTTCTGTAATTAATGAAAAGATAAGGAAAGATCATATAGCTAAACCTTTATTTATATTATCTTTGTTTTTATCATCTATCTTTACAATTATATTGTTTTCAAAATTATTTTTTATTGGGGTATCTAAAAAATTCAATTTTGCAAATTATTTCTTAGAGCCAGGAATATGCTATTTACCATTTATGCTATATTGGACAGCATATGCTTCTTTTGGTTTTATAAAGTTATTCGCAGCCTTTAAATCAACAAGCGGATATAAAAGGCATCAACTTAGATACTTCTTTGTAGCAACTTTTATAGGTTCAATTGCAGCTATTATTTATTTTGCTTTGATTTATGGAATAAAACTTATTCCAATTGCAGATTCAATAATAATTTTATATCTTTTTATTATGGCTTACGCTATTGTTAGATACCGCGTTATGGACATTAAGATTGTTTTTACACGTGCGGTTATATTTACTTTAGTCTACGCTTTAGTTCTAGGACTTCCTTTTTATGTATCACTGATTACCCCAAAGACTTTTCATTTTATACCTTTGATCTTAATGGCTCTCTTAGCTAGTGCAGGGCCATTTATATACATGAGACTCCAGAAAAGAGTCGAAGCACGCCTAAGAGCAGAGGAATTCAAAGCCCAGAACCAGCTTAGAAGCCTTTCTCATAATATGCTTAGGTTTACAAGGCTTGAAGATCTATTAAAACTCATAGTCCATTACTTAGTAAAGATATTTAGATTAAAATTTGCAGCGATTTACTTAGTAGATAAGCAGAATAATAAATATGTCTTAAAGAGCTATTGGTATCCACATGAAAAGTGTGATTTACCAGCTGAATTTAAAGATGAATCCATTTTAATAGAAAAAATCACTAAAAAACGTATCCCTCTAGTAACAGAAGAAATGAGGCTTAATAAATCCAGCGAATCAAAAGATCTTTTAACTGTTCTAACAGGCCTAAAGATAAATACAATTATTCCGTCTTTTATCAGAAATGACCTTTTAGGTTTTCTTGTTCTTTCTGACAGAAAAAGCAATACTACATTTTCACAGGAAGATCTGAATCTACTTATGCTTTTATCTAACGAGGCTTCATTAGCCATAGAAAACGCCCAATTTCACCAGAAAGAACGTAGCGTCTTAGCTGAGAAGTCTAGAAGAGAAGCCCTCGCTGACATGGCACCAGGAGCAAGTCATCAGTTTAATAACCGTTTAGCAGCTATATCCACTACATCAGAGCTCTTACTTATAAATCTAGAAGATATTGATCTAAATACAGTAAAAGATGAAAACATAAAAAAGATAATAGAAAATACCAAAAAAAGCCTGGACATGATCACCCAAGAAGTCTTTAAGGGAAAAGAGATCACTTCAGCCATACTAAAGAGAGCTAAAGCTAAGGTAGAGTTCCAGAAAGTAGATATAAAAAGCATAATAAGCAATGCTCATAAACTAGTATTAATCAGTAAAGGTAAGTCAGGTATATCAGGTTTTAAAACCCCTAATTTTAAGTTAACCTTCTTAAATGAAATCCCCCTTATATTTGGCAGCGAGGCACTCTTACAGGACTGTTTCTATAATCACATAGACAATGCATTTGACGCAATGAATGAGATAGCAAAACTCATTCAAGACAAAAACCCTGATTTTTCTCATATCTCAGATTACCAGGGAAACCTAGAAATAACCCTGGAAAATAAAGACAGTTTCCTTGAGATCATTATAAAAGATAATGGAATAGGCCTAAAAAAAGAAAACATGAGAAAGCTCTTTACCCCCTACTTTACTACTAAGGCTACTGCTAATAAAGGCTCTGGCCTAGGCCTATATGTCATAAGAGACTTCATAGAAATGCATAAAGGCACTATTACCTGCAGCTCCGAATATGGAAAAGGCACTACATTTACTATAAAGCTACCTATAAAAAATCAATAAAGCTTACCCTAGGTTGTCAATCAAGTACCCACTGTCCCGATTAGGTTGGTAGACGTCTCTAAAGCTTTAAGTGCTATTCCATTTATATATAAAATATGCTATTCTTATTCTATTGACGTTAAGTGAAAACTTAGGAGGGGGAGATGACAGCTTTTTATTTTGCCGTGCTTACTGCACTTATATGGGGATGTGTACCTATCTTAGAAAAGATCGGCCTTGCGAAGATAGATCCTTTGCCAGGTATTTTTATAAGAGTGTCTGGTGTTCTTCTAGGGGTGATTATTCTGGGGGTATTCAATACCCAGGCTTTTAAGGCAGCTTTGAAAGCAGATCTAAGGACGATCTTATTTATAATGATAGGAGGTTTTCTGGCAAGCATAGTCGGCCAGATATTTTTTTACAATGCACTTAAGGCTGGGGAGGCATCTAAAGTTGTTCCTATATCTGGGACTTATCCTTTGGTCTCGTTTTTATTAGGGCTTATATTCTTAGGAGAGACATTTACGCTTTCAAAAGGATTAGGAGTAGTACTGGTTATCCTAGGGGTATTCCTACTTAGGTGATGATTCTTTGTTTAAATCGATATTTTCAATAACCCTTTTTTGTATATTAGTCTGGAGATTTGACCTGTCTATTAGTACCTCGAGTGTGCCGTCAGAATCAGTATCTCTTTCTAATTTTATCAATTTCCCGTCCCTATACTCGCTTCTTTGGTTTAACTTACCGTCGTAATCACTGTCTATTTCAAGTTTCTTGCGCTCTCCGTACGTATAATATGACCTCATGTCTACTGTACCGTCGAAATTCAAGTCACTTTCTAGTATCTTTTCACCTTTTTCTTTATAGGTTATCCAAAGGTCTAGTTTTTTATCATGGTTCCTATCGCTCTCTATCTTGATCGGCCTCTTATTCTCAAAGTATACCCACTGATCAATCGCGCCATCCCCATTAGTATCTTTTTCTTCTATTTCTAAGGAATAAGCTTCTAAAGATAGGAGAGATAATATTAAGATTAAAGTAAAAAGAGTTATTTTATACATATTTGCTTATTATTTGGATTTATGATAGAATCTCAATAACACATATATTATATATTAAAACACCCACTAATTCAATTTATATGAATAAGATAAGAATAGCCCTAGCCCAGATAAATACAACTGTTGGAGATATGAAAGGTAATACTGAAAAGATATTATCCTCTATATCTGATGCAATATGTAGTGATGCTGACCTTGTGATCTTCCCGGAATTATCCATAACTGGCTATCCGCCAGAAGACCTTTTATTGAAAGTTCATTTTGTAAAAGATAACATTAAATACCTGAACAAGATCACTAATAAAGTAAAGGGCATTACAGTAGTTTTGGGTTTTGTGAATAGAGAAGGGGCCTCGATATATAATAGTGCAGCTATAGTGTCCGATCAGAGGGTAATAGGTATATATAATAAGATACACCTGCCTAATTATGGAGTGTTCGACGAAAGAAGGTATTTCACAAAAGGCAAAAGCCGCAAAATAATAAAAATAAAAGGAGTTTCTTTTGCTGTCAGTATCTGTGAAGATATCTGGGCAGAAGAAACATCCAAAGAAAGAGATATTTTATCCAGGACTGATTTCCTGGTAAATCTATCTGCGTCTCCTTACCACATGGATAAAGTAAAGGACAGAGAGAGGGTATTAACTAGTAAGGCAAAGAGGTGTAATGTCCCGATCCTATACTGTAATCTTATAGGAGGACAGGATGAATTGATATTTGACGGTAGAAGCGCATTATTTGATAAGACTGGGAAAAAGAAGATAGAAGCAGATGCATTTAAAGAAGATCTACTATTAGTTGATATATCAATGGGAGCTAAAAAAAGAAAGGCAAAGCAACAAAAGGCCTTACCTGTAAGAAAGCATCGCTATCTCGATGAGACCGAAGAGATCTTTAAAGCACTTGTCCTGGGCGTGAAGGATTATGCGAGAAAAAATAATTTTAGCAAGGTTGCCCTGGGCCTTAGCGGTGGGATCGATTCAGCATTAGTAGCATGCATTGCTAAAGAGGCTCTCGGCAATAAAAATGTATTAGGCCTAATGATGCCTTCCAAGTATTCGTCCAAAGGTACTCAGAACGATGCTTTGAGATTAGCAAAGACACTCGGGATAGATCATGAAGTCATACCGATCAATAGCATCTTTTCTTCATACTTAAAGACACTGTCCAAGCATTTTGGGCATACTGAACCCAGTATTGCAGAAGAAAATATCCAAGCACGCATAAGAGGTAATATATTAATGGCATTTTCTAATAAGTTTGGCCATCTGGTATTAAACACAGGCAATAAGAGCGAGACAAGTGTCGGGTACTGTACTTTATACGGGGATATGGCAGGAGGGTTTGCAGTAATAAAGGATGTCTCAAAGAACCTAGTATATAAGTTAGCTAGATATATAAACAAGCTTGAAAAAATGGATATTATACCAACGAGCATACTTGACAGGCCGCCTTCTGCTGAATTAAGGCATGGCCAAAAAGATCAAGATACACTGCCTCCCTATGATATACTGGATGAGATCATAGAGCTTTATATTAAAGAGAACAAAGATTATAAATATATAGTTAGAAAGATAGGGAAAAGAAAAATGATAGAAAAAGTGCTGCATATGATAGATAATTTTGAATATAAAAGACGGCAAGCTCCCCCTGGCATCAAGATCACTTCGATGGCCTTTGGCAAGGATAGGCGCATGCCAATAACTAATAGCTATAAGGAGGTAGAGTATGGGAAATAAGAAGAGGACAAAGGAAGAGGAGTTTATCACCATAGTAGCCAGGATCAATAGTTACTTTATCTTAATGGGGATCTTTTATTTGGTATATTTTTTCTTACAGACAGAAGTAGATATATTTTTATTTTTCTTAGCACTTTCAAATATGGCATTTGCACTTCTCTCTGTCAGGCATCTTGCGATTACCAGTAAACTTGTTGTCGAACTTCAGCGCGCAAGAAGGGCCCTGGAGGAGGTAGCGGGAGATAAGCTAGAAGCAAACAAAGAATAGATGAAAAAACTTTTTATATTCTTTAGCCTTATTGTTTTTTTTAGCATCTTTGGTTGTTCTAAAGAAAACATAGATGTAGATATAAGCGCAGAATCAGCAGTCTTAATGAGCCCGTGGACCAAAAGGGTGATCTATTCAAAGGAACCCCATAAAAAACTCCTTCCCGCAAGTACTGTAAAGATCATGACCTCCCTAGTGGTAGTAAAAAATATGTCTTTAAAAGAAGAGATGACTGTAAGTAAACTTGCTACCTTGATGGAGCCTTCAAAGATATATGTTAAGGAGGGAGAAAAGTATCTTGCAGAAGACCTGATAAAGGCAATGTTATTAAATTCTGGGAACGATGCTTCTGTTGTTGTGGCTGAAGGCATAGGAGGCAGTGAAGAGCGATTTATCAGCATGATGAATATCTTAGCTGAAAAAATAGGTGCTCGTGACACTGTTTTTAAAAATCCTAACGGACTTCCTAAAGAAGGCCAATCTGCTACTACATATGACTTAGGTTTAATCGTAAGAGAGGCAATGAAGAATAAGACATTGGTGGATATCATGAAGATGAAAGAAGGCGAGATCAAGGAGGTTGTTAGTGGCAGAACAATAAAATTAAGGAATCATAATAAGAGTTTGTGGAAGGATAAGCCTTATGTGATATTAGGTAAGACTGGATGGACTAAGAAAGCAGGACATTGTTTTGCTGGTTTTATAGAGTATAATAGATGGAAAAAAGTAATAGTCGTGATCTTAAAAAGTAAAAGCCTTTGGGGAGACCTTGAACGATTAGCAGAGAGTTTAATATCGGATAACGGGTAACGGATTACGGGTAACGGGGGAGAACATGTTAAAAAGGACTACATATGCATTTGCTATCTTAATAATACTCATTTCTTTTTGTAAGCCTAGCTATGCTACTTCTTCTTATGGAACTCACATACCAGAAGATGAGAAATGGACATGCGGCTTAGAAGCGAACATCCTGGTAGACAGGAACTTGGATAATGATACTGGAGGTACAGAAGGCAATAGGTATTTCTTTGCTCTTAGCTATGCAGTATTTCCTTGGCTTTCTCTTGATGGGAAGGCAGGCGTGGGGGATGTAGAGTGGAATAGGACAGACAGTAATAATGATATAAGCTATGACACTAATTTTGCAGGAGCGTATGGATTTAGGATAAAAGGCCTTGCAATAGAAGAATGGGGAATAAAAAGTATCTTAGGATTTCAGCATATAAGCGTACATCCGGATCCCAAGGACCAAGACAGCATTAAGCACGAAGCAATAATAGATGAATGGAACGGTACTTTTCTTATCTCCAAGGATATAGGTAGGTTCGTGCCATATATGGGGGGTAGATTCGGTTCGCTTGACTTCATCAAATGGGAGGATGAGAAGGACAGAAAGAGAATACATTCTGAAAAATATTACGGATTAGTCACTGGGATGGATTATCAGATAAATGATACAACACGCATAAATATAGAAGCCACCCTTATTGATGGAGAAGAACTAGCGATCGGTATTATGCACGATTTTTAATCAGTAGCTCCTTGGAGAATATATTGTCCAGCCCTAGGATGCATGCTGGATCTAGGGACTTTTTAAGTCTTACCATCTCCATGATAGCATCTTTTCCATACATCGCTTCTAAAAACGCATGTTTTAGTTTACCGATACCATGTTCTGCAGAGACTGTCCCGCCTAAAGACACAGCTTTTTTCACAAAATCCATATAGACAGAGCGGCTTTTTATATATTCTTCTTCATTTTTTGGAAGCATGTTCACATGCATGTGGCTTTCACCAATGTGCCCAAATATCAAATGGTCTATCTTTGAAGAAGAAAGCCTTTCTTTGTAAAATGAATACATCTCGCTGAACCTATTCCCAGGCACTGCAATATCTGTCCCGACCTTGGGCAGTTTATTCTTTTTTACGATCTCGTTTATTGTCTCAGGAAGAGCATGGCGTATTTCCCTTAACTTATTCCGTTCTTTTTCTGTATCAGCAAATAATGTCTTTTCACTTAGGCTATTATGTTCTTCTAATAATCTTATCCATTGCTCACTTAGTCGCTCCTCGTCTTTTTTTTCATAATCCTCTTCGAAATAGACCATGCTCGCAGCATTTTCTGGTATAGTAGGGAATTTTCCGCGCAGGAGTTCTAGAGAATTCTTATCCATATATTCGAATGTAAGAGCATTATACTTTTTAGCGTCTTCTATAAAGCTGAGCGCATCTTTTTCCTTTGAAAAAAAGCTGAAGAAACTCATTATTTCCTCAGGCCCTTTCTTGAGCGCTATAGCCACCTCTGTTATAAATCCAAGAGTGCCTTCAGAACCTATAAATATATCTATGAGGTCCATGTTATTTTCGATATAATAGCCGCTTGCATTTTTTACATCAGGCATCTTGTACCTAGGTATAGGGATCTTTATTTCTTTATCCCTTAGTTTCAAGATAAAAGGGTCTCTGTTTTTTGTGATATATTTCCCGCGTTTTATATCTAATATCTCGCCATTCGATAATACTATCTTTAATCTTTTAATATAATCTCTGGTGGAGCCGTGTTTAAATCCTCTTGCGCCAGAGGCATTGGTCGAGACAGTCCCGCCTAAAAAAGCACTTTTTTCAGTAGGGTCAGGTGGATAAATAAGCCCAAGTTTTGAGACTTCTTCTTGTATCTCAGATATTCTTGCACCAGGCTGTGCTGTTAAAGTCAGGTCTTTTTTATTGATATCCAGGATCTTATTGAGGGAATCTGTTGCTAGGATCGTGCCGCCGAATGGTACTCTTGCGCCAGTCACGCCTGTGCCTCCTCCAGAAATAGTAGAAGGAGTTTTCTTAGAACCAAGGTCTTTTAATACCTCAACTACTTCTTTTTCTTCCTCTGGAGATATGACCTCGCTGGCATTACCCCCTAACAGCCCGGACTCATCTTCAAAATAACACTTGATTATGTCAGGATCTCTTTTTATAATCATAGCTATAATCTAACATACAAGATTTCTTATGTAAACTAATATGATGATAGTGAGTATATTAATAGGTGTATTAGCAGGGGTAGCGAGCGGGTTCTTCGGCATTGGAGGAGCTGTGGTAGTAGTGCCTTGTCTGATATACTTATTCAAGTTTTCCCAGCATTATGCGCAAGGTACAGCGCTGGGAGCGCTGATACTGCCAATAGGGATCTTTGCAGCGATCAGGTACTATCAGTCAGGCAACCTGAATCTAAAGGTAGCGTTCTTTATCAGCCTGGGTTTCTTTTTAGGAGGCTATATAGGAGCAGTATTTGCTCATATGATGCCAAGCCTGATCCTTAAAAGATGTTTTGGAGTATTGCTTTTTATGATATCTATCTACATGATGCTTGGTAAATAATATGATAAAACCTAATCCTTTTACACCACAGTCAGGCCGGGAGCCAAAGTTCTTTGGCGGAAGAGAAGAAGAGCTCTCTATGTTTAGGTCAAACCTGGAGGAGAGTTTTATCAGGCCAACTCACCTTGTAGTTTTAGGAGAGTGGGGGATAGGCAAGACATCTCTTTTAAAACAGTTCAGGAGGATGGTGCAGGAGAATGGCAATCCAACGTGTTTTTGTGCGATTTCAAATTTTACAAAAAAGGATAAGCCATTAGATGCGCTTTATTTGATAGCAGAAGAGATGATCCTGAGCTTTCCTCAGCTCAAACCTGACTCAGAGGCACTTCTAAGTTCATTTTCCAAGAGGTCTTCTCTGTCGCAGGCCCAGACTCAATTTGCCAAATTCTTGATCGAGGCATGGAAAAAGCTTGATACTAAGTTAGTAGTTGTACTTTTGGATGACCTGCAGAATCTAATGACCATCTCTAATACCATAGATATATTAAGGGCAGTGCTCAGCAGGGACGATGTCTTAGAGAATTCACATTTTATGTTCATCCTTTCGTCTACCCCAGGAGGCTGGTCATCATTTATAGACAAACATGATCCAGTAGGCAGGTTTTTTAGAAAAAGGCTCACTGTAGAGTTTTTAAAAAAGGACGATGTATTAAATACAGTGAATACCACGCTTAGTGATACAGGCGTTCAGTTCGATGATTTTATAAAGATGAAGATATATGATTATACCTATGGCCATCCATACGAAGTACAGCTTCTTTCAAGCCATCTTTATGATAGCCAGATAGAGGGGATCGTAGGAGAGGCTACGTGGGATGCTGCGCTTAATAATACCCTAAGGGAATTGGGCAGAGATTATTTCAGTAATCTCTTGGCCAGGGCTAGTGACAGGGAAAGATATCTTTTAAAGATACTTGCTGAAGAAGGAGGAAGGCTTTCCATAAAAGATTTTAGGAATATGATGATAGTAGGTAAACATGCAAAGAAATTCCCTATAGCTAATATAAAGAATTTCCTATATCGTTTGAATGAAAAAGGCCTTATAAGAAGGGGCCCTGATGGAAGTTTTAGCATCGTAGACAGGATGTTCAGGGAGTATGTATTAAAATTTGGTTGACAATTATAGGGTAGAAAGCTATATTCGCACGTTCAAAGAAGAAGAACAAAGAAGATCTAGTTATGAAAATTTTTAATTTTCATAACTAGAGTGCTCATTTAAGGAGGAAAAAATGAAGGCAATAATGAACGAAGAGCTTTGTGTTGGATGCGGTTTATGTGTAAATACATGTCCTGAAGTCTTCCAGATGAAAGAAGATAAGGCTATAGTAATAGGTAGCACAGTTTCACCTGAGAATGAAGAGACCTGCAAACAGGCAAAGGATGAATGTCCTGTCGATGCAATAACTTTCGAATAGTTTATTTCTTGGAGAGTATCCTTCTGAAGCAGAATATCGTTAAGGATATGATGCTTATCCAGGATATTATAAAGATCAACCACCCTAATATATTCATTTCTCAGCCCTTACTTTACGTTTACTCCATGCTACCTTGACTAGGATCGAGAGAGTTATAAACATGACTACCAGCATTATCCTGGTCCCGAGTACGTATGGTTTATTAACTTCGCTTACACCTTCCATTAAAATAGTAGGGATACCCTGCTGATAGAACCAAAAACCCAATATAGAAACCAAAAATAGAGGCGTAATATATTTGATGATGAATTTATATATTTTTGGTATCCTGAGGTCAGACCCACGATGCATCTCTTCCCATGCTTTTTCAATACCGAATATCCAGCCGAACAAAATAGTCTCGACTGTGGCAAATAGCACTAGGCAGAATGTACCTCCCCAGAAATCAAGTTCATCTACAACCCCGTTCTTTAAGAAAAATATTGCTGGCTGGCAGAGTATAAAAGATACTATGCCAAAGATTAGGACTGCTTTTTTCTTAGAGATATTGAATTCATCCTCCAGGAATGCGATCGTGGGCTGGGCCAGTGACACGCTTGAAGTGATACCAGCCAAGAATAAAAGCCCAAACCATAGACAGCCAAAAAATGCACTCAGCGCGATCTTTTGGAATATTAAAGGCATTGTCACGAACCCCAGATTAAATGCCCCGCCTGCTGCTATATCTTGTATCATATTCGGGCCAAAAAAGACAAATGCTGCTGGGATTATGATGGAGGACCCTAAGATGATCTCTGCGAATTCATTTGCAGACGCTGCTGTGAGCCCAGAAAGCGCGACGTCATCCGTCTTTTTAAGATAACTAGCATAGGTCAATATCACGCCTATGCCGACACTGAGGGTAAAGAATATCTGGCCTGCAGCTGCTAACCATACCTTGGCATTGCAGAGTGCTTTAAAATCAGGGTTCCATAAAAACCCAAGGCCATTGATGATGTTCCAATCTGGCTTTGCTGGGTCAGGAGTACCAAGCATAAATACTCTTATAGCGATTATTATCCCAAATATAAAAAGCGTTGGCATGGCGATCTTACAAAGTTTTTCAATCCCACCAGAGATGCCCTTATAGATTATGATGATATTTACTGCAAATGTTATAATAAAAAATAAGTATGCATATTGAAGGCTGGAGAAGAAACTGTTTTTCTCTATTCCCTGGAATCCCCTGAGAAGAGACATCATCCCTTCCTGGTTTACATCAGGCCCATATTTACCTGTAGCTTGGAAAAATGCATACGCAAGGGTCCATGAAGCGATATAATTATAGTAAATAAAAATAACTAGCGGCCCGAATATCCCTATGACCCCGAAATATTTTATAAATCTGTTCTTTTTCCACATAGTATGGAACATGCCAGGCGCAGTGCCGTGTCCGAACCCTCCGCCGAACCTTCCAACAGTCCATTCTATCCACATGAGAGGTATCCCCAAAAGAAGGAGGGAGATAAAATAAGGTATCATGAACGCTCCGCCGCCATTCTGTGCAGCCTGCACTGGAAAACGCAGGAAATTCCCTAGCCCAACTGCGCTTCCTGCAACAGCCATTATGATACCTACTCTAGATTTCCATGCATCACGTTTTTTAGCCATATATTAAAATTATACCTAGTTACTTTCTAGAAGCGAGTTCTATAAAATTTTTTAATAGGTCTTTATCCTTTTCGCCCATATATTTGAACAGTATCCCTAGCCTATAGCCTTTTCCTACGGCTGCAACATTTTGGATATTTCCCAGCACCTTGATAGTCTTGATCCTATCCTCTTGTTTTTTTGCATACATATCCATTATAGTAAAGGTGATGGAAAGCGTAGTTCCGGCAGGTATCTTATCGATACTGAAGATAGCCATACCTATCTCGCTGATGTCTACCATATTAGCGCTTTTTTGTTTATCACCTATCAACATCTTTATGTCTAGCGGCCTGTCGACCTTAAAATAGACAATAAAGTTTAGTTTATGTCTCTTAAAATATCTTCTTTCTGTCATATAGTCTTCCTTATCTGTCTAAGTATACATTATGTTTTATGTAAAATCAACGCGTTGAACACGTTAGATAAGAGATATTTCTCTATACTTGACATATAGGCTATATAGGTTATAAAATACTATTCAATAATAGGAGAACAGCCTTCGTGTCTAGTTTTGATAAGTTCTACAACGAGTTGAATGTTGAACAGAAAGAGGCAGTGGATACATTAGAGGGGCCTCTATTAGTCCTTGCTGGTCCTGGCACAGGCAAGACCCAGCTTCTTTCTGTAAGGGCTTCTAATATCATACGCCAGAAAAAATCACTCCCAGAAAATATACTTATACTTACCTATACCAATGCAGCAGCTAAGGCAATGAAAGAACGCCTTTCAAAAATAATAGGCATGAAGGGCTATGATGTCCAAGTAGGCACATTCCATAGTTTTGCAAACTCAATAATACTGGATTCTGAAGAATCAGCTAATTATCTCCAGGACAGGATACAGATAACTGACATAGAAAAAATAAGGGCCATTGAGCATATACTTGATCATACAAAAGGACTGTCTGATATAAGGCCTTTTAGGGCGCCATATACTTATGTAAGAGAGATAGAAGCTAGGATAGGGGAACTGAAGAGAGAGGGTATAAGCCCAGAAGAATTCTTATTATACTGTAAGGCACTTAAACCAGATGGGGTGTATGTTGAAGAGAGGCATATCCCTAAGATAATCGCATTGGCAGTGGTCTATGAACAATATGAGAAGATAAAAGAAGGAAATAATAAAGAGATGTTCGATGCACGAGGTAGGTATGATTTTGATGATATGATCTTGCTAGCGACCACATCGCTCAACAATGAGGACACACTTAAAAAAAGATACCAGGAACAGTTTAAGTTTATAATGGTGGATGAATTCCAGGATACTAATGGGGCCCAGTTGAAATTCCTATTCTCTTTATTAAAAGACAGGTCTCCTAATATATGCTGCGTGGGAGATGATGACCAGTCTATATATAGATTCCAGGGTGCCAGCATCGGGAATTTTAAAGAACTTAAAAATAAATTCCCTAGATTAAAGACAGTCTCATTAAAAAATAATTATCGTTCAACAAAGGAGATCATAGACCTTACCCAGCATCTTATAAGCGAGGTCCCTGTCGGAGAGCGTACAGGAGAGAAGAAGCTCATCCCTATAAAAGATTTTAAGAAAAAGAGGATAGAGTTCTATGAATATACTACTGAAGAGGAAGAGATGATCTTTCTAGTAGAAAGGATAAAAGAACTTAAAGATGAGATCGAGAGTTCAAAGTCTTTGACCAAAGAAGAAAAGAAGTCCCCCTATAATAATATCGCAGTACTAGTGAGAAAGAGGTCTTTGATATTAAAACTTATTGATAAATTCTTGCAAGTCGGGATCCCTTATGCGACTGACGGGAAAGAAGACATAAGAGGGGAATTTAGAGTTAGGCAGATGCTGGATCTCTTGGAATTTGCGAGCCTTGATCCTGAGAACTATGAAGATAGAGGGAGGATACTTTATAATATTTTAGTCTCAGATTATCTTTTGATCCCCCACGAAGATATTTTATCATTTATAAATAAGGTCAATAAGAAAAAAAGGCAAAAGCTAGCTGTCACCTTGGTCTCGGAATTTTTTGACGATAAGGATATTGCTCCTTCCTTGGCAAAGGCAAGAGAACTTTTAAAGAAGATCTTGACCGAAGCGCCTTTTAAACCAGTGCATACTGTATTGATGCAGTATGTAAAAGATTCAGGGCTTTTTAAATATATTTTAGAAAAGTATGATAAAAAAGATATTATCAGGCTCAGAGAACTTAGAGGGCTGTGCTCTTTTATAAACATGGTAAAAGAAACTGACATCTCAAACCCAGGACTTTCTCTTAGAGACCTGATAGAGGACTTGAGGACCAGGAATGAACATGATCTTCCTGTAAGAGGGAACCTGGTGACAATGACGCAGGATGGCGTGAGGATCATAACAGCTCATAGCTCGAAAGGGGAAGAATTTCATAGCGTGATAATACCTTTCTGCCTCCAGGATAAGAGCTGGCCGCTTAGGCCTAGGCCTAACTTGATACCTTTGCCCCCAGAGCTATTAAAGACAGTCGAGAGGGTTGATAGCAAGGAAAAGATAAAGACCCTCCGATATTATGACGAGACCAGGCTGTTCTATGTAGCTACAAGCAGGGCTAAAAGCAGTATTATATTTTCATCAAGCCCAAAGGAAAACCAGATCTCAAGCTCTTATCTCTATCATCTAAAGCTCCCTGTAAAGGAAAGAAGCGTAAAAGAGGAAGATATACTTCTGGGATCTTTACATATGACTGAAAAACTAGACCCTTTTATTGGCACTAAGGATATCCTCATGGATCTAGTAGCGGATATGACATTGAATCCTACAAGTTTAAATAATTACCTATCATGCAGGAGGAAATTCCTGTATGATAATGTATTGATGTTGCCAGGCTCAAAGAAACAGAGCCTGATCTTTGGGAATTCTGTCCATAGCGGGCTTGAACATGTATACAGGTCTTATATGAAGACAAATAGATTCCCTGATTTTCAATTTTTTAAAGACAGGTTCCTGGAGGCATTGAAATTTCAGGGGCCAGAGAAGGCAATAGAATTGCGCTCTATCGAACAATTTGATAACCTGAAAACATTTTTTAATAGAATATCCAAGGATCCAGTCATGCCAATAGGGCTGGAGAACCGCATGCCTATTAATATCGAAGGGATAATATTCACTGGCAAGTATGATAAGTTAGAGCTAGAGGATGAAGAAAATGGCCTGGTAAGAGTGGTGGATTATAAGACTGGCCAGCCAAAAAAACATGCAAGAGGTATATATAAATGCACTAGCCTTGAAGATGAATCATGTGACGGTTATCTTAGGCAGCTTGTATGTTATAAACTTTTATATGAAAGAGACAAGATGAGGGAAGAAAAGCATCTTTCAGTTTCTCATGGAGTCTTGGTATTTGTAGAGCCTTCGAAAGACGAGGTGCGCAGTTTTGGCATAAAAAAAGGCGAACCAGTAGAATTTAAAGTAGAACTTAATGAAGATATGGTCTCTGAGATGGTCATGATAATTAAAAATGCCTGGAGAGGGATCCAGGAACTACATTTTGAAAAACTTCCAGAAAGGGATATGAATAAATGCAGGTGGTGTGATTTTGATCATATATGCTGGAAATAGGAGGCGTCATGAATAAGAATTTTAAGGTTTTTATACTTTTAATAGTGGTATTAACATTCTCTGGCTGCAATATAGTGCCAAAATCTGTGGTGTATCAGAAAGAGGAAGAAAAACTTATCGGTACTACTGATATAGTGAATCCAGTGGTTGAGGAGATACAGGTGGTCTTGGCTGGTTTTGGCTATGATACTGGGAATAAAGACGGTAGGATGGGACAGAAGACCAGAGATGCTATTAAAGAATTTCAGGAATCCATCGGGATAAAATCCACAGGATATGTGAATAAGCTTACTCTTACACAGATAGAAGATATAAGGCGGACAAATGAAGAAAGAAGCATGAAGAAAGAATATGATGTAGAAGTGAGGAGCGCTTATAGTGAAGATAAGACTTCCGAATTCCAACCTACTACCAAGGATATACAGACTGCCCTGAAGAATGCAGGATTTGACCCAGGGACAATAGACGGTAAGATGGGACAGCGCACAAAACAAGCTGTCATGGAATTTCAGAAGACAAAAGGCCTTAAGGTGGATGGCAAGGTCGGGTCACAGACCTGGAGTGCGCTGGAAAAATATCTGAAGAGGTGAGATTATGAATTATATAAAGACCACGTTTTTATTAGTAATACTGACAATGCTTTTTGTCTGGGTAGGTGGATATTTTGGCGGACAAGGAGGAGCGAGCATGGCATTCATGTTCGCTATTATTATGAATGTGGGCGCATATTGGTTTAGCGATAAGATCGTCTTAAAGATGTATGGCGCGAAGGAAATAGAGCCAAATGAAGTGCCTGAATTATATAATATGGTAAATGAACTTGCGACAGAAGCGAACATCCCTATGCCAAAGATCTATATTGCGCCGCAGGCTTCTCCTAATGCATTTGCCACTGGAAGGAATCCTAAACACTCAGCAGTATGTGTCATGCAAGGTATATTGAATCTATTAAATAGAGATGAGTTAAAAGGAGTCATTGCGCACGAACTCTCTCATATAAAAAACAGAGACACTCTTATAATGACTGTGACTGCGACTATCGCAGGAGCTATTACCATGCTTGCCAGCTGGGCAAGATGGGCCATGATATTAGGAGGATTTGGCGGGAGATCCAGGTCAAACCGAGATAGTGGAAATGCGCTGGGATATTTATTTATGATCATATTAGCTCCGATAGCAGCGCTATTGATACAGTTAGCAATATCCCGCTCAAGAGAATATGCAGCTGATAAAAGAGGAGCTATGATCGCTCACTCAAGCGATGGCTTGGCCAGCGCTCTATTGAAATTAGAAAAAGGCGCTAAGGCTTATCCATTGCATGCGAACGATGCTACTAGGCACCTGTTTATAGTAAACCCATTTAGTGGGAATATGCTGGCAAATCTCTTTAGCACACATCCACCTATTCAGGAACGGGTTAAAAGACTTAAAAACGGGTAACCCTCCTACGCCTTTACGAATTGCAGTTCAAAAGGCTGGCTACGGAGGGCAGACGGGGAATGGATAACGGGTAATGGGAATCTACTTAAAAACATATAAGGAGGTATGTATGTCAGAATCTAGATACGGTCAGGACATTAAAGCTATCAATGAGAAAGTAAAAGAAAAAAGCATTATCATCCAACAATTGAACAATGAACTTTCAAAGGTGATAGTCGGGCAGAAATATCTTACTGAAAGGCTTTTAGTGGCGCTTTTAGCAGATGGTCATATCCTGATAGAAGGTGTGCCAGGCCTCGCCAAGACCCTAGCTGTAAAGACACTTTCAAGCTGTATAAAGACTAAATTCCAGAGGATACAGTTTACACCAGATCTCTTACCAGCAGATCTTCTAGGAACGCTAGTGTACAACCCTAAAGACGGGCAATTCACTACAAAAAAAGGCCCTATTTTTTCAAATCTCATACTTGCTGATGAGATAAATAGAGCTCCTGCCAAGGTGCAGAGCGCGCTTCTGGAAGCAATGCAGGAGAGACAGGTCACAATAGGTGAAAATACATTCCTATTAGAGGAACCTTTTTTAGTCCTTGCTACTCAGAATCCAATAGAACAGGAAGGCACTTACCCTCTTCCAGAAGCGCAGGTAGATCGCTTTATGCTAAAGATAAAGATAGATTATCCTGATAAAAGAGAGGAACGCCTTATAATGGAAAGGATGGCAGGCAAAAAAGTAGAGAAAGTAAATCCTGTCATATCTCCTGAAGAGATACTCGAGGCAAGGGATATTGTAAATAATGTCTATATGGATGATAAGATAAAAGATTACATAGTCAACATAGTCTATGCTACGCGCTGCCCTGAGGAATATAAGATAGATGTTAAGGATTTTATTGCTTATGGCGCTTCTCCCAGAGCAACTATATACCTTAATGTTGCTAGCAAGGCGCATGCATTTATAAGAGGCAGAGGTTATGTTATACCAGAAGATGTGAAGATAATAGGCATGGACGTACTCCGTCATAGAGTGCTCACTACTTACGAAGCAGAAGCAGAAGAAGTGACCAGCGAGATCATTGTAAAGAAGATATTCGATGAAATAGAAGTCCCATAATTCGTAATGCGTAATTCGTAATTCGTGATTCGTAACAGATCGCGAATCACGGTTCACGCATCACGGTTCACGGTTTTTATGATCCCAAAAGAGATCCTAAAAAAAATAAAACGTATAGAGATACAGACTGGGAAACTTGTAACTGATGTTTTCGGAGGTCAGTACGAGTCTGTGTTTAAAGGAAGAGGCATGGAATTCCATGAAGTACGGGAATATGTGCCAGGAGATGATATACGTTCTATAGACTGGAATGTCACTGCTCGCACAGGCCATCCATATGTAAAAAAGTTCATAGAAGAAAGAGAGCTTACAGTCCTCATCATGGCAGATATGAGCGGGTCTGGGAAGTTTGGCACCAGGAGTAAGTTAAAATCTGAGATCATGGCTGAGATTGCTTCTATCTTGGCATTTAGCGCAATAAAGAACAATGATAAGGTAGGGCTTTTGCTTTTTACTGACGAGGTTGAAAAGTTCATTCCTCCTAAAAAAGGCAGGATGCATGTGCTTAGGGTCATAAGAGAGGTCCTATATTATAAACCCAGAAAAAAAGGGACTAGTATAGAGAATGCCCTTGAGTATCTGGCAAGGATATTAAAAAAACGCTCGATAGTATTTTTAATATCTGATTTTATGGATAAAGGATATGAAAAGCTCCTGAGGATCTTAAATAAAAGGCACGATATTATAGGTATATCTATCTCTGATGCGAGAGAAAAGGATCTTCCGGACATAGGCCTGGTAGAATTTGAGGATGCTGAGACAGGAGAGATGTTATCTATAGATACTGGGGATGAGATCTTAAGGAAAGAGCTTAAAAAAAGACAAGAGAGCATAACAATAGACAGAAAAAAACTCTTTAGGTCCATGAACCTTGATGTAGTGGAGCTGTCCACTGGCACATCTTATATAGAGCCGCTCATACTTTTTTTTAAAAAGCGAGCTAAGCGATTTAGATAAAGAGTGGGTTAAAAAGCACTAAGAAGGTATTAGAAGTAAGTATCTAAATATGGAAGATATACGCCCTTTAAAAGACATCATAGAGATAAACACTGGATTTAATATCTGGCCAGTTATAATATTATTTCTTTTAATAGCCATAGCTATAGGTATATTTTTATATTTTAAGAATAAACAAAATTTAGAAAACCTCCCACAAGTTCCTGTTAGATCCCCAGAAGAGATCGCAAGGGAAGAATTAGCAACTCTTTTAAGAGAAGACCTTCCTAGAAAACGTATGGTAAAAGTTTATTACATAAGGTTATCAGACATCATACGTAAATATATCGAAGGGAAACTTACTATATCTACTCTTGATAGGACTACTTGGGAAGTCTATCAAGATATAAGGGAAAAGGGGATAAAGCTCGAAGTATCTACTAAGATAAAAGATTTTTTAGAAGAATGCGACCTTGTAAAATTTGCAAAATATAATCCGGGTGAGAAGGAAATAAGTGAGGTCTACAATAGAGCTATTGATATAATTGATATTACCATAAATTTTGATCAGTTGTCGAATCACGAATCACGGATCACGAATCACGAAATATGAGATTATTACACCCGATATTCTTAATACTTATCCTTATTATCCCAGCGCTTACGTGGGATTATCTGAAAAATCTCAAGAAAAAGAAAGCAAGCATTGTGTTTTCAGATATAGGATTAGTTAAGGATATTGCTCCTGGGGTTAAAGCAAGATACAAGCATCTTCCGTTCATATTAAGGATGACAGCACTATTTATATTTATAATCGCGTTTTCGAGACCTCAATTTGGCCAGAGAGAAGAAGAGATAATAACAGAAGGAGTTGATATTATCTTAACACTAGACACTTCTAGCAGTATGAAGGCAGAAGATTTTCAGCCGCAGAATAGATTAGGAGCTGCCAAGGAAGTCTTAAAGGATTTTATAGGATCAAGGCGCAATGATAGATTAGGACTAGTAGTATTTTCAAAAGAGAGTTTCACACAGTGCCCTCTTACACTGGATTATAATGTGCTTTTAGATCTTCTGGATAAGATAGAGATCGGGATGATAGAGGATGGTACTGCCATAGGACTGGCTATTGCAAATGCTACTAATAGGCTCAGGGATTCAGAAGCAAAGAGCAAGATTATAATACTTTTGACTGATGGCGTGAATAATGCTGGAAAGATAGACCCATTGACTGCTTCAAAGCTAGCAAAGACACTAGGTATAAAGATATATACTATCGGCGCTGGTAAGCCAGGAAAAGCGCTTTATCCAGTGACTGACCCGATATTCGGGAAAAGATATGTGAGGATGGATACTGAGATAGATGAAGAGCTTCTCAGTAAAATTGCAGAAGAGACAGGCGGCTTATATTTTAGGGCAAAGGATGAAGAGGGGTTAAAGGAGATATATAAGACTATAGGAGAACTAGAAAAGACAAAGATAGAGACCAAGGAGTATGCTAACTATAATGAAGGAGCTACTTCTTTTATTTTCCCAGGTTTTATGATTTTTATTACAGGGGTAGTTCTTTCGAACACATTGTTCAGAAAACTCCCCTAGAATCGTGATTCGTGAACCGTGATGCGTGAACCGATTGCGCATCACGAATTACGGATTACGAATTACGGATTACGACTTATGCATTGGGGTTCACCAGTATTTTTAAATCTATTAATAATTATTCCTATACTAGTGGTATTTTTTGTCATAGCTTATAGGAACAAGCGAAAGGCAATGGAGTTTTTTGCTGATAAAGGCATCCTGGAAAAGATATCTTTTTCCAAAGACTTTACGAGAGACTATCTAAAAGCAGCACTTATTATTTTAGCAGTATTTTTTCTCATTATTTCTATCTCAAGGCCGCAGATAGGGTCGCGCCTTACTATGACCAGGAGAAAAGGTATAGATATCTTAGTAGCAATAGATACATCTCTTAGCATGAAGGCCCAGGATATAAAACCCAATAGATTAGAAAAGGCAAAATTAGAATTAACATCTTTTATAGATAGATTAAAAGGGGATAGGATAGGTATCATTACTTTTGCTGGTGACAGCTTTGTCCAGTGTCCTCTTACACTTGATTACCAGGCAGCAAAATTATTTTTAAAGATAATAGACGTAGGCATAATCCCGCGGCCAGGTACTGAGATAGGAAAGGCAATAAAAAAAGCAGAAGAAGCATTTATAAAGAAAGAGACCAAACATAAAGTGCTGATACTTCTTACTGATGGAGAGGACCATGGCTCTAAGGCTATAGATGCAGCTAGACTAGCTAAAAAAGAAGGAATAATAATATACACTATTGGGATAGGTACAAGGGATGGAGAACTAGTTCCTGTAATGGACGAGAAAGGGAATGCATCAGGGTATAAAAAGGATAAGTCTGGAGAGGTGATAATATCCAAGCTTGATGAAGAAACCCTGCAGAGGATAGCTATTATCACAGGCGGTAAATATTATAATGCTACACCGAGTGAATTTGAACTAGACAAGATATATGATGATATTCAAGGAATGGAGAAAAAGGAACTTTCTAGCAGGCTCTTTACACAATACGAAGACAGGTTCCAATACTTTTTAGCAATAGCTATTCTTCTGATCATAGCCGAAACCTTGTTAGGAGATAGAAAAAGAGTATGAATTTCACTGCATTAAAAATTAAAAGAATTTTAAGACAACGGGTGGCCGGCGATTGGGGCCCCCGCAAGCGCGCAAGGCTTTGCCTGAGCACTTGTGGGGTGAATCGGCGGACAGGACCCGTTGTCTTACTATGTTTCTTATTATTATTTTCTTTTTCCAGTGCAGGGTGGGGGTGGAAGGAATCATTGTCTTCTAAGGATAAGAAGGCAAGGGAGCTTTATAAAGAGGAAAATATGGATGAAGCTCTTTCAGAGTGGAGAGATGCTCAGATAGATCATCCAGAGAACAATGAACTTCAGTATAATATCGGTAATGCCCTTCATAAGATCGATAGACATGAAGATGCTTATAAAGAGTATGAAAAGACATTAGGTTCAAAAAATGATGAACTTAAGGCAAAGACATATTATAATATAGGAAACACTAACTTTCGGATGGGGAAGTTAGAAGAAGCAATAGCTTCTTACGAAGAATCACTTTCTATTGATCCTGAAGATGAAGATGCTAAATATAATATAGAACTTATAAAAAAATTACTGAAGCAGCAAAAACAAGAGTCACAAAAAAGTGATTCTAAAGATGACAAGTCTAAGGAAGAAGAAAAGAAAGACCAGGATAAAGGATCTCAAGAAGACCAAGAAAAACAACAAGGCCAAGAGGACCAAAAGGAAGAAGAGGGCCAGCAAAAAGATGAGATGTCAGAAGAAGATGCTAAGAGACTCTTAGATGCATTAAAAGATGATGAAGAAGATGTACAAAAGGACCTAAGAAGGCGCATAGGTGAGACTAGATATAATGTTGAAAAAGACTGGTAATATTCAAGTTGCAAGTCACAGGACACATGACACAAGTTGCAGGTATTGGGAATGAACAGTAAAATTATAAAATATATAGTTCCATTACTTTTAAGTCTAGTTATAACTATGGCATGTTATGCTCAGGATATATCTATTGAGGCGAGTGTAAATAAAAATGAGATAGCTTTAGACGAAGAGATCATTTTGACCATAGTTATAAACGGCAGCATAACTAATATACCTGAACCAGAGCTTAGCAATATGGCTAGCTTTGGTTATTATTCTGGTGGAAGATCCCAGAATATCTCTATAATAAACGGCAAGATCTCGAGCTCTGTTTCTTTTAATTATGTATTGGTCCCTAATGATGAAGGAAGTTTCCAGATCGGGCCATTTACTATTGATTATAAAGGAAACTCATATTCTACAAACTCTATTGAAGTAAGAGTAAAACCCAGGAACGCTAAAGCACCTGTAATATCTCCTCCTACGTATACTTATCCAGAAAAGGGCCAGGACGAGCAATATGTCCAGGAGAATAAAGGTAGAGAACTTTTTATCACAGCATCAGTAGATAAAAAGAATGCATATGTAAATGAACAGATCACGCTGACGTTTTCCTTTTATCAATCTGTGAATCTGTTTGAGAACCCTAGGTATTCGCCTCCAGATACAACTGGTTTTTGGGCAGAAGACATGCCTCCACAGAAAAAATATTATACAGTCGTAAATGGGACTAGATATCTGGTAAATGAGATAAAGACAGCGCTCTTTGCCACATCTCCTGGAGAGTTTATAATAGGGAGCGCGACACTCGAAGCTACTGTAGAAGACCTGGAGAGATTTTTTTCAAGAAGTCCATTTGGCAGGGATCCATTCAGCATGTTTAGGCGTGGAAAACCAATATTACTCAAGACAGACCCTATCACAGTGAATATCTCATCCCTACCTGATAAAGCCAAGCCTTCAGGCTTTAAAGGAGACGTAGGTACCTATAATATGACAGGAGAAGTTGATAAAGGAGAGACAAAGGAGAATGAACCTGTCATATTAAAGATAAAGATAGAGGGAAAGGGAAATATAAAGACTATCTCATCACCTAATATCCCAGATCTGGAAGATGCTAAGGTCTATGATTCAGGGGCTTCGGAGAACATAAGTAAAGATGGTTATATTGTCCATGGAGAAAAGATGTTCGAGAAAGTCATAGTCCCTAAGAAGGCTGGAGATTTTAAAATAGGGCCTATAGAATATCATTACTTTGACCCTTCTAAGGAGATGTATATAAAAGAAGAAGTAGCACCTATTATAATAAAGGTAGAAAAAGGGCTAAAGACAGAGCCTTCTACGCCTATATTGCCTTCCATGATTCCTGGTCTTACAAAAGAAGAGATAAAGATATTAGAGAAAGACATAGCTTATATAAAGACACATCCTTCAAAGTTTGTATCTAAAGATTCATTTTTATATAAAGATAAGATGTTTATTTTTATCAATATCTTGGCTTTTTTAATACTCGTCGCTTTTTATATATCTTACTTGCACGAAGAGAGGTTAAGGAGCGATATAGGCTATGCTCGTTCTCGTACGGCAAAACGTATAGCATCAAAAAGGCTCAAGAAAGCAAAGAATGCCCTGGATAAACAAGATATAAAGGTATTTTATGGAGAGATATATAAAGCTGTTATAGAGTATATAGCCAGTAAACTTAATATCCCCCATCCTTCTATTACAAAGGAACTCTTGGAAGAGAGATTGAAGGAAAAAGATATCTCAGGTGAATTGATAGAAGATATAAAAAGGCTTTTTGATGAATGCGATATGGCAAGGTTTGCTCTGGGGAGATTCACAGGGGATGATATGTCTAAGACGATAGATGACGCAGTAAAGGTCATATCCGAGATAGAGAGAAAGAGATTATGACCCTCCTGCACCTTTACGAAAGGCGAATCGAAAGTCTGGCTTCGGCGGGCAGGAAGAAAAAAGTTATGCATAAGATAAAAATAATAATATTATTGCTGATCAGTATATTTATTTCAGGAAATGTTCTGTTTGCAGAGACTCCGGAAGAGATATTTGAAAAAGCAAATCGCGCTTACCAGGACCAGGATTATAAAAATGCAGCTTCTATTTATGGAAGGCTTGTCGACACTGGTAAGGTAAATGCTGAAGTTTATTACAATCTTGGCAATACATATTTTAAATTGGAAGAAATAGGAAAAGCTATTCTAAATTATGAAAGAGCTACCAGGATCTCTCCTAGAGACAGGGATATAAAATTAAACCTAAAACTTGCAAGGACAAGGCAGGTAGATAGATTGGACCTGCCTGACAGAGGTTTTATAATAAATTCAGTCCTATACCTATATGACAGGATGAATATCAATGAATTGACGTTCTTTAACAGTATCGTATATCTTATAATAATGGTGCTTCTGATTTTTTCTATAAAATTAGTTGAAAAAAGGAAATTTATATTTTATACTATATTATCATTAGGAGCTTTATTGAGCTTTTCTCTGACGTTTTTATTTTCGAAGATCGCAGCAGAGCATTTTACAAAAGAAGCAGTTATAATTTCTGAAGAGGTTGATGTAAGAAGCGGGCCGAATGAAGATTATCTTAAGCAATTCACACTGCACGAAGGAACAAAGCTCCGAATAATAAAAGAAATAAAAAATTGGTACGAGATCGATCTTTCAAAGGACTTAAGAGGGTGGCTTCCAAAAGAAAGTGTAGAGATCATTTAGGGTAGATCTCCAGGCCTTCCTCCAGGAAAATACGTTTCCTAGTAAACACAACATATAGTTATTGAGGTAAGCTCCACTAGCAATATATTGTATTTTTTCACTTGACATAGATTCCTCAAGTGATATACTTACTTTTATCTAAAAAGATAGTTTTTCCAACCATAAACCAACCATTCAGGGGGTGAAGATGCAGTTAGAAACAAATGGCATGAAAAAAATAAACATCTCTACTAATTGCTTAACAGTGCTCGAACGTAGATATCTAAAGAAAGATAAAGAAGGAAAGATAATCGAGACACCTGAAGAGATGTTTAAGCGGGTTGCCAGTCATATTGCTCAGGCTGATAAACTATACGGAGCGAGCGACCAAGCAGTAGAAAACACAGAAAGATCATTTTACGATATTATGAGTAGTTTTGATTTCATGCCAAACAGCCCTACCCTGATGAATGCAGGGAGAGATCTTGGACAGTTATCCGCGTGTTTTACACCGGATCAGATTATCATAACTAGATCTGGACCAAAGCGAATATCAGAAATAAAAGAGGGAGAATGGGTATTAACACATAAAAACAGATTCAGAAAGGTAACTGAAATATTTGCCAGGAAATCAAATGAAATTTATATCCTCAATGCCTATAAACTTCCTACCGAGACCCTTAAGGTAACCGGTGAACACCCTATCCTTGCGGTTAAAAAAGGAGACAGAGGCAATCCTGTGTGGATTCAGATAAAGGATTTATCCGTAGGAGATTATATAGCAATAAGTTTTCCTAAGGAGATTGTTGACGTTAAGGATATTAAGATAGCGGATTTTATTAATAATAACAACCTTATTGATATAGATGGGATGTTATATGAAAAGAATACTGATGTAAGGTACAGGGTTAGAAAAGATGGCAGTGTATATAGTCAAGATAGAAATAGGTCAGGTAAAATTTCGCAACAGGTTAATCCGGTCAAAAATATAATAGAGATTGATACAGATTTAATGAGGTTATTCGGATACTACTTATCCGAAGGGTGTGTCAGTGATAATAATGCCTTACGTTTTGTTTTCTCCGAGAAGGAAAGATATTATTGTGAAGATGTCCTTAAGATAGTGAAAGAAAAATTTGGAATTAGTTCCTATATCGAGGAAACGAATTCTCCTGATCGACGATGGTTATCAATAAGGTTTCATTCAAAGATATTAGCTGGATTTATTGAAGGTTTATTTGGAACAGGTTATGCATCAAAAAAGATACCTTCTTGGATCACGCTTCTTTCGGTAGAAAAACAAAAGGGCCTGCTTGCAGGAATGTTTCGTGGAGACAGCTGTACGTTCAAAAATGGCAATAACTTCTGCACAAAACTTGTTATGTGTAATATGAATTTAGTGTATGCAGCATGGCAATTGATTATGAGGGCTGGACATTTTGCTGCGCTTAATTTTGAATCAATGCCTAAACTCGGTAAAGCTTTGCCATACAGATGTGCAGTTAGTGGTAGAAGCGGCACTAAATTGGTAAACGAACTTTTAAATGTCGATATTGCCCATAAAGGTATAGGTTATATTCGGACTATAGTTCGCGAAGATACCCTTTTAACACCTATTACTAAAATAATAAAACAGCACTATCAGGAAAAAGTTTATAATCTTGAAGTAGACGAAGATCATTCATATTGCGCAAATATGATCTCTGTTCATAATTGCTTTGTCCTGCCTATAGAAGATTCAATGGAATCTATCTTTGATGCTATTAAGAATACGGCTATGGTGCACAAAACGGGAGGAGGAACTGGATTTAGTTTTTCCAGGCTTCGTCCTAAGAATAGTGTAGTGCGTTCTACAGGTGGCGTTTCGAGCGGCCCTGTATCATTTATGAAGGTCTTTAATGCTGCGACTCAGGCTGTGAAGCAGGGAGGGTGCGTAGAAGAGAATACAGTTATTTCTACAGAAAAAGGTTTAATGCCGATCAAGGAACTTGCTGATGCATTACCTGGCGGATACCAAAATTTATATCTAAATGTCTTTAGCGATGAAGGCGTAAAGATGGCAGAGCAGTTTTATAATAATGGCGTTAAACCAGTTAAAACTATAGTTACAAAAGGCGGTTATAGATTTACCGCTACTTTAAATCATAAGATCAGGATTATAGATAAAGAAGGTAACTATGTATGGAAAGAATTAAAAGATATCAAGAAAGGCGACTGGGCTGCCTTACAGATGGATACTTTTTCCGGAGAGAAAGTTAAATTTGAAAAATTTGAAAGGAGCTTTCATTTTAATAGTAAGCTTTGTGATTTACCTTCTGAAATGAATCCTGATTTAGCTGAATTGCTCGGCTATTTTATAGGAGACGGTTGTTTCTATAAAGGAAAGATGATGCTGGCGGTTCCGCATGATTGCCTGGAACTTAAAGATTATTTCGATAGTTATGTTAGAGAAAACTTTGGAATCGACAGCCGATTTGAACAAAAGCAGAATGATAAAAGTATTAACCTTATTTATCACAGCCAGATGTTAGTCGAATGGCTTAAGTCTATAGGTGTAGATAAAAATGGCGCTTTACAGGTATTTATCCCGGCCATAATTTTCAAAGGCGACAAAAAATGCGCTGAAGGATTTTTAAGAGGTTTGTTTGAGGCTGATGGCCATATCGATAAACAAGGTTATCATATAGCGCTATCTTCTGTTTCTTCGGGATTGATCAATCAATTGCAGGTTTTATTGTTAAGTTTAGGCATATCTTCCAAAATTAGGGTTAATACAAAAAGGGAATCTTCTTACGGAAGAAATCCCCTTTATATTTTAAATATTACAACACCTAAGGGATTAGAAACCTACAAAGAAAAGATCGGCTTCTTAAGTAAGAAAAAGAGAGAACGGCTCAGCCAGATTATAAGAAGAGATATCAGCTATAATGATATTATCCCTAATCAATCAAGACAGTTCAGGGAGTTTTATGAAGAGCTTATTTTAAAGCCGCGGAATAAATTCTATAGGAAAATATGGCATTATCTTGATGGCGTAAAAAATGAAAGAAACCTTACACGCGCAAGAGCCAAGACTTTAGTAGAAGAGTATGATTTTTTACAGGAAAGTTTCCTTGAAGACATACTTACTAAAAATCAGTATTATGACCAGATAGAGGATATTACATATTCACAGGAGCAAACGTTGGATTTAGTCGTGCCTGAAGGCCATACATATATTGCTAATGGTTTTGTTAGCCACAATACCCGCCGGGGCGCGAACATGGGGATATTAAGGGTGGATCATCCTGATATATTAGAATTTATTAGATGTAAGCAGGATGATAAAGAGATCACGAATTTTAACATCTCTGTTGCAATTACAGAAGATTTTATGGAGAAGGTTATAGAGGATAAAGAATATAATCTTATAGACCCTCATTTAGACAAGATTGTAAACAGGCTTAAGGCAAAAGAGGTATTTGATTTGATTGTTGAATACTCATGGAAAAATGGTGAACCAGGAGCGATATTTATTGATAAAATGAATGAGTTTAATCCGACACCAAAGTTAGGAAAATATGAGTCAACCAATCCTTGCGGGGAACAGGTCTTGCTTCCATTTGAATCGTGTAACCTTGGCTCTATAAATATTTCCAAAGTAGTTTGTGGAAACGGAAAAAAAGAAATAGATTATGAGAAGCTAAAAAGGCTCGTGAATATCGCCGTGCAATTTCTTGATAATGAAATTGATATGAATAAATTCCCTCTGAAGAAAATAGAAGAAATTACTAAGAGTAACCGTAAGATAGGCCTGGGGGTAATGGGTTGGGCTGATATGCTTATTAAACTTGAGATACCTTATAATAGCGATGAGGCAGTGGAGCTAGCTGAAAAGATAGCTTGTTTTATAGATGAAGAGGCAAAGATAAAGTCAGAAGAATTGGCAGAGAGCCGGGGGGCTTTTCCGACTTATAATGATAGTATCTTTGCTGAAGACAGTACGCCTTTAAGAAGAAATGCTACTCTTACAACTATTGCTCCTACTGGTACTATATCTATTATATCCAATACCTCAAGCGGCATAGAGCCTATATTCGCGATATCTTATTATAGGAATGTAATGGATAATGATAAGCTCATAGAAGTAAACCCACTCTTCGAAGAAATAGCTAAAAGAGAAGGATTTTATTCAAGAAAACTCATGGAGTCCATTGCTGAAAAAGGTTCTGTAAAAGATATTGATGAAGTGCCTGAAAAATATAAGAAGATATTTGTGACAAGCCATGATATTGCTCCTATTTGGCACATAAGGATGCAAGCAGCATTCCAAAAACATACTGACAATGCAGTATCAAAGACAGTGAATTTTCATAATGAGGCTTTAAAAGATGATGTGAAAGAAGTATACATGCTTGCGTATAAGTTAGGTTGTAAGGGTGTCACTATCTATAGGGATGGTTCTAGGGATGAACAAGTACTTAACATAGACTCTAAGAAGAGATCAAAGAAAGAAGACGAACAGGTTAAGGATGATAATAGCGTGGCTCCTAGGCCAAGACCTGTAGTGACAACTGGTACGACTACCAAGGTAAATACAGGGTGCGGTAATCTATATATTACTATAAATGTGGATGACAATAGCTTACCTTTCGAAGTATTTATCCAGATGGGCAAAGCTGGTGGATGCGCAGCAAGCCAGCTAGAAGCCATAGGAAGACTTGTATCATTAGCACTTCGTTCTGGGGTAGAGAATAAAAAGATAGTCGACCAATTAAGAGGCATAAGATGTCCTTCTCCGTCATGGGAAAAGGGTGGAAGAATATTCTCCTGTGCTGATGCTATAGCAAGGGTCCTGGAATTAAGACTGGGCAATGGAAAGATGTACCATACAGAAGAAGCGCTGGAGAAACATTCTCCTCATACAATGATAGAGGATAAACTTGGTAATGTTGTAGGAGTATGCCCTGATTGCGGAGCAGCTCTTCGCCATGAAGAAGGCTGTGTAGTATGCCGTTCATGTGGATATTCAAAGTGTTAAAACTATGTCAATAAAACCAGATACCTGGATAAAAAAAATGGCTTTGGAAGAAGATATTATAAAGCCATTCCAGATGAAGCAAGTAAGAGATGGTAAGATATCTTATGGACCTTCTAGCTTCGGATATGACATAAGACTCTCAAATGAGTTTAAATTGTTTAGAGGCAAGAAAGAAGACATACTTGATCCTAAGAATATAAATAAGGATCTATTTGAAGATCATTCGGGGGAATATTGCATTATTCCCCCGAATTCATTTGTATTAGCCAGGTCATTAGAGTACTTTAAGATGCCTAAGAACGTACTAGCGCTCTGTACTGGTAAGAGCACTTATGCCAGGTGTGGTGTCATAGTCAATGTCACTCCCCTAGAACCAGGCTGGGAGGGGTACTTAACGATGGATATCTCCAATACAGGAGCCTCCCAGGTGAAGATATATGCTAATGAAGGCATAGCCCAGATCATATTCTTTGAGTCCCAGGAAGAGTGTGACACTACCTACTCTGACCGCAAAGGAAAGTACCAATCCCAAAAAACAATAACCCTATCTAAATAAACAAGTTATAACAATTTTATAAACAAAAAAAGAGCCCGGTATTGACATTTCCCTGTTTATAGTGTATACTTTTAACTAGAGTTTATAAAAGATTTTAATAATAGGGGAAATAAGTCATGGGCCTCTACAAAACTAATAAAAACAATGAAAAGCCAGGGATTATCTCAATGCCTGGCTTTTCTGCTTTAAACAGGAAGGATCTCTGGATATTGCCTCCGTTATTGGATAACCCTTTTCCCATGACGAAGGACAATATGGAGGCATATCCGGATCATTATCAGAAGAGGCGTTTGCATGGGAAGCTTTGGGCATGGAAATAATATATATAAGAAGATAATCTCTCTTGTATTAGTGCATACATTTTTCTTTACAAGTGTATGCTATCCTGCACCCTCCAATAGGAGTTTATTTAAAAATAAACGCCCTAATTATGAAGCTATCCAAAAAGAAAGGATAGATACTATAAATCAGAAAAAAGAGATATTTTCTGATAAAAAGAAACCCCAAGACAGCAGAAATACAGATAGGACCCATATAGCTGCTAAAATAAAGAAAGATATATTAAAAGATCTATCTAATATATATATCCCAGATAGCTTAGGTAAGGTAATTGAAGTCTATGAAGCTCCTAGGGTAGAAGGAGCAGAAAAAAAACCTCTTATTGTCCATATCCAAGATCTCCATGCTAATCCTGAGGCAGAGCTTAATCTTGCATCCATTCTTGAGATCTTAATAAAAGATTATAATTTAGATCTAGTCTGTTCTGAAGGCGCTGAAGGTGAGGTCGATACTTCTAGTGTGTCGAGTTTTCCGGATGCCCAGATCAGAGAAAAGACAGCGCGTCTTTTTATTGATTCAGGCGAGCTGACAGGAGAAGAATATCTCTCTATTACTAAGTATCCTGACCTGGCAATATGGGGTGTGGAGACTAAAGAGATATATTTTGAAAATATAATCGAATTTAACAGGGTCATGAAGTTCAACCTACCATCTCTAGCATTGATCTCAAATATTAAAAATGCATTGGATAGATTAAAGACCCATATATATTCTGCACAGTTATTAGAGCTAGATTCAAAAGAAGTTTCTTATCAGAATAGTTCCATAGAGACAAATGAATATCTAGATTATCTATGGAACTTTAATGAAACACTGGACGAAGAGAAGTTCCAAAATATAGCGCTTTTACGAAAAAGCATGGCTTTAGAAAAAGAAGTAGATCGGGAAAAGGTGATGGGGGAGTCCCAGGGGATACTGGAAGGCCTGCAGAGGGCTTTAATGTCTAAAAGAGATGATTCTAGTATAGAAAAGCTAGTTGCTCAGCTTTCTCTCTTTAAAGATAAGAAGATCTCCCCATTTTCTTTCTATAGCTATCTAGATGAATTATCCAGGAGACACTTAAAAGAGGAAGAGTTAAGTAAATATCCAAACCTCTTACACTTCGTTGATTATCTGACAAAAGTCAATTCCCTCGATTCACTAAAACTTTTCCGTGAAATAGAAGAACTCTCATTTGATCTTAAGAACAGTATCTCGACACATAATGATCAATTGATCCTTACAAAGGCCATACGAAATATCACATTTTTAGAGGGCTTCTTTAATCTGAAGATATCCAATGAAGAGCTTGATAGATATTTTGCAGATAAAGATGGGTTTAGAATGGCATTTTTTAAGAGATTCATAGAAAAAGGCCTTAAAAAATACTCCATAACTTATCCGATAAATTATGACGCTTCAATTATAGACGATAAATTCTCTCCGCTTGAGAAGTTCTATGATCTTGCTTATCAGCGTGATAATACGATGTATGATAATGCCACAAGCGAGATAAATAAAAGAAGGGCAAAAGTAGCTGCACTTGTTTCAGGAGGTTTTCATACAAGAGGCCTTACAAAACTCCTTAAAGAAAGTGGATATTCATATGTTGTGATCTCTCCTTATTCATCCCAAGAAACAGATGAAGAAAACTATAAATTCCTTCTTTCAGGTAAGCGTAAGCCTATAGATGAGCTTATATCTAGCATGACTGATAAGCTAAGGAACATCCTTACAACAGCTGATAAGGAGATGATAGCTCTGTATAATAAGCAGGTCGCACCTCAGTTAGCAAAGCTTTATGGAAAAGATGAGAAAGATTTTAAGATATCGGATGGGTTTAATCGTATAAGAAAGACTATGATTGAGTTGGTCAAGACAAGCCCAGAAAAGATGAAAGGCAATAAGGATATAGCCATCTCCAGCAATGGAGATATTATATTTAAATATAAAGAGAAGAATGAGACCAAGTATGCAAAGATTGATGGCGCAAGCGGGGAAATAAGCTCTTCGTCTAAGAAAGAATTTGATACAGGCATAGTAGCTGTTGAAGAAACCCTTACGCCAAAACCTTCCAGAAGAGTAAGTTCTTTGCCAGGTATTATGGGGGAGATTATCCCAGCAGAAAAAACAGCAGAAGCTCAAGCTTTATTGAACGCTGTTTTTATGGATAATACACAAAATACCCAGATCGTAATTATTACTCAAGAAGAAAAAGAAGAACTGATAAAAGAGCTTCCAAAAGGGACTATAGAACCTACCCATAGAGCATTTGCTGTATCAGAACAATCTTCTAATACATGGGAAGCTGTAAAAACTATTCTTAATATAGAAGGCAATTTTAATCTCCCTCTGTCAGTTCTTGTGGAAGGAGATTACAATATCAATGTAGCATTTCATGAATTGACCCATGTTGAACAAAGTAATAGAGGTGAAAAGCCTACATCTGTTATTGGTGCAGATGGATATGTCAGGGATCTACAAGAAAGAGAAGCATTCTTAACACCAATGCTGATAATAAGATCTCTCTATCCTGAGATTTCTTTTGAGGATTTTATAAGGATCTCTGTAGGCGATCCAGATTTAACGGATGATTATATACAAAATAAGATGAAAAATAGAATAGTTGATGGAGAGGTTGTCCCTGCAGTAGTAGAAAAATCCATGTGGATTGAAATAGGCAAAACTATGAAGTCTAAAAATTATTCTAACATTACCCCAGTTAATATTTTAGATATTAAGCAAGACGTATTTGATAAATTTAGCTGGTTCAATGATCTGATGATAAAAAGATTTGAACTATATACAGAAAATCCATTAAATCAAGTTAGGGATACACGTACTCATAGCGCAGCTAGTGTATTTAGTATGCTGGAACTCGATGAAGGAGAAGTCTATCTTGATCTAGCAGGAGGTTCAGGGCTATATACTTTATTAGCAGCTAATATGTTTAATGTTGAAAAAGCAATTTATCTTGATATTTCAGAATCTAATGTGATGCTTGCTAAATATTTTTTAAGCAATTGGAAAAATTTCTTACAATTGGAAGAAATTCAAGGTAGCGATATAATTTTTAATCTTCTGAATGAGAAAGGGTCTTTGGCTTCTGGTTCGTTAGCTTTAAGAGAGCTCTTTACCTGGGGCCTTGTGCCTAACGATATGCATCCTATTTCTGATAAGGCTGAAATTATACATGGTGATGCATCTAATATGTCTCAGATAGAGACTAGCAGCGTAGATAAATTAAGCGTAACAGAGTTGTTTACTTGGCTTAAAGAACAGGGTGGCCAGGATAAGATAGATGCCTGTATAAGAGAAATGCTTAGAGTAGTTAAGCCAGGCGGCAGAATACTGGTAGTATACGACTTTCCTTCAGGAGTAGAAGACTTTAAAAATAAGATCATTTCAATAGCAGAAAAGGGTAATATAAAAATAAATATTGTAGAAGATAATAAGGGCACAATAGATCGTCAAACAGCTTTTATTATAGAAGTAGAAGAAAAGTTTCAGACTAAAGAAGCTCGTTTAACTGAACAAGCTATGAACCTTGCTCTAGACGGAGACTTCGAAGAATCTCTAAAGTTGATTAAAGATATCCTATTGTCAGGTGAAGATTATGATATTAATGAAGTCTCTGGGATCTTAGAAGCCTGTCCTGCAGGAATGCACATTGCTGCTACTTACCTGAATATAATAAGAAAAAGCAATAATGACCTATCTTTAATAAAGGAAAAGGTAGGTCTTCTTGCGCCAATATCTTCCATGTTGGACAATGAAGAATTCCTGAAGACATATATTGCCTTAAGAAGCATGGAGCATAATGGAACGATCTACGACATTAAGAATAATTTTAATCCTGCCTTAAATTCTATTAGCGAATTTACATACGGGAAAGACCCTGATCAGATAATAACAGCTCTTGATGAGATAAATAAAGACATTACTGATATAGTTTCTAGTTATAACGATCTGGCTAAATCAGCGCCTATAGATGCTAGTAAAGAATTAGAGATAGGCGTAGAAAATACTTGGCAGAATAGTTTAAATGATATATTTGAAAAAACAAAGATTATCTATAATAAAGTTGAAGAATTAGAAAATTATCTGGTTTCCCAAGAGAGTTCTGACTATGTTATAGCAGCCCTTGACCTATTACGAAAAGATATCAAAGCTCCTGTACAAGAAAATATAAATGTCCTTAATGAAAGATTGGATTGGCTAGGAGGAACTCTTAAAAAAGAACCTACGGATCTAAATGCATTGGTAAACGATCTAGCCAATAAGATGCTTAAAGATTTTGAAACAAAAGGCGTGACTCTTACTCTTAATTTATCTTCTATCCCCATGACAGAGGTAAACCAGAAAATGATATTGTGTGTTTTAAGTAATATTTTAACAAATAACAAACAGTTAAGTGAAGACCTGGGGATCAAAAATGTTACTATCACTACTAAGCTATCGGAAGACAAGAAGAGTATTGTCTTAGAAATCTATAATGATGGAGCAGGCTTCCCTGAAGATGGGCTAGAGCAGGAAGAAGGCCAGACTTACCAAAGGGCGTTTGGGCTTAACTGGTCGAAGAGAAAAGGTGGGACAGGCCTTGGCTTAGCTGAAAGTAGGCTATATGTAACAGATGAACATAATGGCCAGATATGGATAGAGTCTGAAAAAGACAAAGGAAGTACGTTTAAGATAACAATACCTATAATTGGAGATAAGTCAGAACTACAGAATACCATTAATGATTTACCTGAACAAAATCCTTCATCGAATACATATAATATTCTTACTATCTGCGGTGACGGTCAATTAAGAGGACCTGAAATGGATATAGTATTATCTATTCTTGCGTCAAAAAATAATATCTCTGGTGTTAATGTAAGTTCGCGCGGATATCTGCCAGTAGAAGATATTGGCTCATTATCTCAAGGGGAAGATATTAGCTTAGACAAGCTAGAATCTATAATTCAATATATTGAAATTGATGATGATTTAAAAGAAGATCTAAAAAATAAAAAATCTGCCTATCCGATCGTACGCGGTGATTTAGAAAACGCAAGTTTAATTATAGCAGCTGATGAAGGAGTTAAGAGATTTATTATTGGGAGAAATAAACATATTAAAGGTTTAGAAAGTAAAATCTTTACTATATCTGATCTTTTAAAACAAGAAGATGAGAGTATACGAAAAGACCTAGAAGGTAAGGTCAAAGTGAAAAATTCTTATAGCATTGATGATCTTTTAAAAATATTTGATGGAGAGTTTATTGACGCATTAAAGAAGGCCGTACCTATTTCCGAAGATGAATCTAGAAGAGATGATTTTATTGCGAGAGATTATATTGATGAACAAAATATCCCTAAGCAAGTTCTTATTAATTTAGACATAAGCGACGAATCTTTAAATGCACAAGTTTTAGTAATTTCTGATGATGAAAAAAACAAGGCACTTAAAGATCCTGATCTGAAAGATTGGTTGATACTTGAACATGGCTATGCTGCAGGTGGTTTTATTATAGAAAAGGAGAATGAACAGTCTTTTAATAAATTTAAAGAAGCGCTTGGTATTAAAGGAAATTTTAAAGTCCCGTTTATTGTATCTATTGGCAGCTCTTTGAGGATGACATCAATAGTCCATGAATTAGCACACATTGAGCAGTCTAATAGAGGAGATAAAGCGAATATCCCGGATACAATGTTAGGATATATGGCAAGTCTTGATGAAAGAGAAGCATATCTAACATCTATATTAATCTACCTATCATTATATCCAGAAGCTTCACTATATGATTTTCTAAAAGCATCTTATAAACTTCCTAAAGATGATATGTCAGATAGAGATATGGATATGTCTATGCGGCTCCGTATAGTTAAAAATTCTCCAGGCCCTTCTATATTATCCGAAAAAATGTGGTCATATGTAACAGATCTAATCGGAGATGAAAAAATTACCGAAGATAATATTGGGCGTATTAAAAAAGACGTGATGAGACAATTTAGCTGGTTTGATAATCTTATGGTAGAAGCTTTTGACAGATCTAGTATTGACAATGGATATAATTTTATTAAATGGAGCCGTGATTATTGCGCATCAGATGTTATGGACCTTCTTGATGTAAGCAAGGAGGATGCATATTGTGACGCTGGGATGGGAATGAGCCCTGATGCAGTAGCGGCCTACTTTAGCTATAATGCAAAAGAGGTATTTTATATTGATATATCAGAAACCAATATTCAATTTACAACAGCGCTTTTTTCTGCTTTTAACAATCTTAGAAAATTTAATGATGTTATGTACACAACTTACGAAAATTTTCTTTTAAATGCAAGCCCACTCTATGTGCCGGAACTATTAAAAGAGCTTTATGCCTGGGGGCTTACTCTTGGAGCTATTCCTGATAATGTAAATATTATTGAAAATGATGGCGATAGCATGAAGCAGATAGAGCCCAACAGTATTACCAAGATGAGCATAAGTGGGTTTTTTGAACACTTGAAAGGAGATAGAGAAATAGATGACTGCATCAAAGATATTCTTCGAATAGTAAAACCTAAAGGAAGGATATTACTCGTACATAATTTTAATAAGGATGAGGATAAATTAAAATATTTTAAAAAGAGATTTAACTCAGTAGCTCGAAAAGAAAAGATAGATATTAGTATCGAGAAAGACAATGATACTGGTATGCTTGTAATAGATGTTGAACCAGAACCTTCCAAACAAGCTCCAAAAACCAAGACTTCTACTGAAGAAATATCTGCTCCTAAATCTAAGGATACAAGCAGCATTGATGCACCTGAAGATGATGCCGCTAGACTCAGCGAAGACACCTTTACATTTACCTTTGGCGGTGGAGGAGGGGCTTTATTTGGGACTGCCATGCTTTTAGCAAACATAAGTTTTGACGTAACATTTGATAAAGATGGGAATATAATAAAAGTTAGTCAACAGGAATCTCGCAAAACAGATTCACAGAAAGCTCCTATTCAAGTTCCGGTTTTATTCGATGGTAGACATTTTATTCAAGGAGGCTTTTATTCACTGAAGAATGGCGAGCTAGAAGAGTTTCTTGAGGAAGAATTTGTTAGCCGTCTTGCTCCTAATGAAGTAGCTATAGTAGCGTTACCTTCTCGTCAGAAGGAAGCAATAAAGAAACACCTGGAAGAAGAGGGGATTAAATTACCTATTTTTCTTTTATCTATAGAGGATAGTGAATATATTAAATCTCTAATTGTAGATGTAGACAATAGAGCAGCGCTTAAGGGTGAAGGATTGAAATTAGACCTTAATGAAGGGTCCAAGGGGGATTTAGGTGGTTATGGAGAAGAAAATCAACCTGAAACTAATATAGAAAAAGTAATTTCTGGGGCTATTGAAGAATTAGGATATTCTTTGGAAGAACAATCGGAAATAGTAGAGCAAATTTCTAGTTTTTATAATAATTATGAGTTAGAAAAAATAAAAGATATGCCAAGATTAGAAAGGATTAATAGTTTATCGAAAATTATAAAAAATGCAGTTAAGAGTGATAGAGGTGATTACCCAGCTCTTCTTACCAAGGTCTTCAATGAAGAACATGCTGACAAAGGCTATATTGGTTCAGCTAATTGCGTAGGTTCTACACAGCTTTTTGTAATCTTAGGTAGATTGGCAGGCTTATCTATAGATCCTATTGAGGTTACATGGTCCTGTGGAGTACAAGAAGGTGTATATCATGTAGCTAGTTTAGTCAAACTTTCTGATAACAAATCTATAATAGTTGATATATCAAATCCTAGAGTAGGCATAAGCGAGCCTTTTCCGTTAGAAGGTTCTGGCGGGCTATACAAAAAAATTGAACCTGGGCAATATCTGCAGTTAAAAGAGAGTCATTTTAAAAAGAAACTACATAGAAAGATTAGAATAGGTACACCTGAAGCTCTGTTATCTTCCTATATTTTATATGCAAGAAGCACATCAGTAGGCTTAAAAAAAGAATCAGAGAAAATAGATTTTTTAAAAAAGGCCATTGAAAAAGATCCAGGCTCTGTCTGGGGCTATGCCAATCTGGCAGAACTTTATAAACATAATATAATTTACGGAGAGAATCTGGAACCCGATTATATTTTAGAAACAATAGATTTATTCAAAAAGGCATTAGAGAAGGATCCAGGATTTATAACAGCATCTAGTGAATTAGGAGATATATATCTCTATTTAGGAGATAGGACTGTAAAACAGCCGCTTGATCCAGAGAGCATGGGTTACGTCTTTTCTGCTGGAAAGATATTAAATCTACCAGAAGATTTAGATCCTCTTACATGTTTAAAGAACTCTGCTATTTATTATAAGAAAGCCTTTAATTTTGCATATTACGGAGAAGGCCCTAGAAGCGGAATGGAGTCTATGGCTAAAAAGGCTATAATTCTAGCAGGATTGATTGAGAAAGAGAAAAACAAGCTCAATACTTCTGGTATAGTAAGAAAAGGTGAGGAATTTAAGCTATACGTATGGAATCAACCCGAGGTGGATATCGATGAAGATTGGGCAGTGTCATTTAAGGAAGGAGCTAAGATAAATAAAAAGACTCTGTGGCCAGAAGAAAACGAGATAGGATTTGTAAAAGAGAGAAATCAATATGTAAAGGTTAAATATGAGAAGGATAAGATTATTTTTGTGCCAACAGATATTATTGAAGAAGAATCCGACTCTGGTTCACTGATGCCTGATGAAATAAAACCTCTTATTCCTGGCTTCACAGTTGAAATTACTGCTATAGATGATGTAGAGAGTTTCTTTGGAGTAAAAGAGATTACCTTTACGTATAACAACGAAGCACAGGTATTTATTATAGGAGATAAGGTAGATCTAAGCGAGCCGCAAGCTGATGGGACAATAATAGTTACCTTCAAAAACATCCCAGAAGAAGGGATAAATATATTAGGACAGGAGCAGTTTTATTCTGGAGATCAGTTAATACTAACTCTTAAAAAAGATGGGAAAAGTTATGAAGTAAAAAGGGCGTTAGATATGGAGGAGACAAGAACTGTTTCTACTGTGAAAAAGTTAAAGAAACCAAGACGTTCATACCTGCCTCCAGAGCCAATTAAATATGTATATAATACAGTCTTAAAAAATAAAAAACCTTTTTACCTTTTAAGAGAGCTAGAAGATACGACAAGGGTAAAGCTCTATAATGGTATTGATGTAGATATAGGCAATAGAGATGAAGATGGAGAAAGGATCGTTGCTTTCTTAAAAGACATAACCCTTGACGGACGAGAATACAGCTCTGGTGAGAAAATAAGTCTTTTTCCCAGTAAAGGTAAAGGCAAGGCAATAGAAGGGACTTTAGAGCTAGAGGAAATAGAATCAATCATACAACCGCAGGAAGATGAATTAGTTAAAGATATATTAACTGCTAAACTAAAACCAAAAAAGATACAAGATATACCAGTAATTTCTACTGGACAAACGCTAACGAAGGATTTATCAAATCGTTCAAAGCCTATAGAAGCAGAGTTTCGAGGTTCATATTCTAAGATTGAACATGAAATAAACAATACAAAAAATCCTGAAACTAGAAAACTTGCTCAAGAGGAATTTGAAAGGAATCTCCCGAAACTACAGGAAGGTGTAGAGTATATCTTAACCGTGAAATTTGTAAAGGAGATGCCAGGGGAATACTGGCAAGTAGAGATGAAAGAACTGCCGCCTAAGCCACTTAAACTTACTGGTACGCTTTCTGAACTTAAATATAAGATAGAAAAAATAGAAGACCCGAGAATTAAAAGGTATTTAAAAAACAACACACCGGGGAGTGAAAGAGAGAACTATGTTTTGAGCATAACTTATTCTAACGGTAGGCCAACAGTCCAGTTTAAGGAGATCTCGAAAGGATCTAACAAAGATAAAATTATAATTAGAGACTTAACTTCAACAGATTCTCTCTATAAAGGTAAGACTGCGTATTTATCTATTGATTTAACAAATATGGAAGTTAGCGGTACTTTTTCAGAGATCAGGAGAAAGATTGACAGACTAAGTGATGAGGACTTGAAAGAATATCTAGCGGGAGCTTTAGATAGAGCAAAGGATTTGACAAAAAAAGAAAATATAAAATATATACTTTATTTTGATGTAGAAGAAAGTACACCCCAAAATATAGGAAGTGAATATACAACATCGATTGATATTAGAAAGCTATCTCCTGGATTCCTCAGAATCGAAGGTGATGTTTCAGAGATTAAGACTAAAATTCGTAATGTTAAAGATACTGATTTGAAAAGACGTGCTGAGCGTATATTAAATGATACTCCAGGACTGAGGAGAAATGTATCTTATATTTTGACCATAGATGTTAGAGAAACCGAAAAAGAGTCTATATATGAGGGGAAAATAAAAGAATTTCCTCCTTTAAGATTTACTCATTTCTCTATATATCAAGGGTATCCTCGGGAATTTAAAAAAGACATAGAGGAATTAGGAGATCCTAGAGTAAAGAAATATTTGCATGAGATATTAATTAATGCCAGAGGCCTTAAATCAGACAAGGTTTATAATTTTACATTGAAGATAAAGGAGACAGAATCGCAGAAGATAGGCACTGATTATACCAAGGCATCAATGATTGAAGAAAAAGATGCAGAGTCTATAGTAATTATGGGCACAGTCCTAGAACTAAAAACTTCAATAGCAAATATAAAAAATACTGCATTGAAAGAGTTTGCCCGAGAACTATTAAAGGAATCAAAATTTATTAAAGATGATATAGAGTATACCTTATATGTAGGGACAACAAGAGAGGGTATTAAGGGTGAAATTAACGAGAAATACCCAGAGTCAATAAAAATTACTGGTACACTTTCAGAGATTGAAGCCAAGGTTAAAAAACTAAAAAATCCAAGATTACGAAAAGAAGCAGAATCTACCATCGATAGATATTGGATGAAACATGATTTAAGATGGGTGTTGACTATAGATGTTCAAATTAAGAAAGAGAAAGATGAGTATTCTTTTAAGAGCAAAGTAGAACCCATTAATAAAGTTGACCTTAGCAAGAATTTTACAATTGTTTTTGATGGAAAAAAATACAGTCTTGTTGCAAATAAGGATATTATATGGCGTAAGAATATCAAAAATATAGACCGCAAAAAATATGTCAAAGTTAGAGAGGTCGTTAATGGAAAGAAGAAAAGAACGATATGGGTGAAAAAAACAAGTATAGATACGGCAGTTAAGTACCTAAGAAAGAAAGATCTAGAAGATACATACTTTAAGATTTCTGAATTATATGAAGGAGTATATGTTCCAATCTATATTTATCAAGATATTATTAGTAGTAAAAAGAAAAAAGGAACAACCACACCAGAACCTAAAGAATCCGACAGTGGGTCGATAATGCCTCGAGATGAACCAACCCACCCTATTATTGACATTGAACAGTTCTTTCCTCTTACAAACATCAGACTCTTTACAGATCTAGCATCAGTTGATGAATTAACTATATATGGCTCTACAGGTATTGAGGTAGATGGTAAACCATATCCAAACTGTATAAAAGAAATCGAAACAAGAGCAGGTCCAAATGGAGAAGAGATTAAGGTAATAGAATTTACAAAAGACACCACTATAGACACCTCAAAAGGCAGAGAAGTCTTCCAAGCAGGCACCCAGTTAGAACTTATCCTTTCAGAAGATGGAGCAGGATATAGAGTAAAGAGTATAGGTATGAGCTTTCAGGGCTCGTCTCATATGATAGATAGTGAAATAGTTAACATAAAAGATCCAGAGATAAAGAAACTTGCCAAAGAGAAGTTTGAAAAGAATTTATCTAAACTACAAAAGGGCGTAGAGTATATTTTAAGCGTGAAATTTGTAAAGGAGATGAAAGGGGAATACTGGCAAGTAGAGATGAAAGAACTGCCGCCTGATAGGATAAGCTTTACAGGAACTCTTTCCGAGCTTAAAACACAAATTGACAATATAGAAGACCCTAGGATGAAACAATATGCTAAAGCAAAATTGGACTATTTTGTAAATAATGCGCTTAGTATGGGAGATAAAATAGGCCTTGAAGAAGGAGTAAAATATTCTTTTGGAATTGTAGTAACAGATGAGGATATAAGTTATACAGTGCCTTTCTTGTTGGATGAAGGCGAAGTTGGTGTAAACTGTGCCATGCAAACTTTTGGTGATAAAATAGCTTCTACGCCTCAGGAAATAGTATTTGATTATAAAAAGAGATTATATGCCTGGATAGATGAAGCCGAGTCAGCAACAGCTACACGTTCAGGTACGATATCTAGAATAAGAAGAAATGCACGCTCAATAAAAAGCCCACTATTAAGAAAGATGACGCTAGATCTTATTAAAGACAGATCCATCTTTGTAGCTTCGGATGATGATAATATTATACATACTCTTACTGTCAAGATAAGGAAGATAAAGTTTGAACATACAGTTGTACCAATATGGAGTTTAACCTACGATATTGTTCCTCAATTACCTGAACTAATAAACTTCAATGGCACATTAGATAGAATTTCTGCTCAAGTTCAAAAAATTAAATATTCCAGCATGAAAGATGCTGCTTTAGAATTAATAGATAAGGAGCGCAAAGAAGGCAAAAAACAGAACGTAAAAGAGTATAAACTTAGTGTAATTCCTGAATTTGAGAAAAAAGGTAAAAAAATAAAAGGGATAATATATAAGATGGCTTTTAAGAAAACAATGAAGAGTATTCGTTTCTTAGAAACTTATCCCGGGAGGAAAGTTCTTGCGCGTTCATTCGGTTTTGATGTAGAAATAGCTATAAGTACAAATGGCAATATGAACGTATTCATTGGGGAGGAGTACGGAATGTACAAAAGCAGCAAGTATGGACATTATATGAGCGATCTTGCTAGGTATAAAGATGATAATTTTGTATGTTGTGATATTTCGACAAGCTTCCCATCTTTGCCAGCTGATTTTACTGGATGTAAGTTAGAATTATACGTAAAAGAAGTGCCTGATTCTTTCCATTACAAGCTTGATAAAAGGCTCAATGAAATCGGCATAAGCTTTATAACATCTGATGGGCAAGAAATATTTCATCCTTCCTTTGTAATAAATGTATCCGCTGATGGCTGGAAAAAGATATATATACCTAATGATTTGGATATGACAAGTGTTAAGGAAATACGTTTTTATAGTGGTAAAAAGTATGGAAGCCAGAAATTGTCAAATAAAGGAATAGGCCAAATTTATATAACACACATCAAACTAACACCTTTAAAAACATTAGTACCTGTAGAGAAATCAATAGTACCAAAAGACGCTGGCTCACTAATCCCTGATGAAACTCAGCCTCACATTGACACTAAACAAATCCTCCCTCTTACAAACATCACCCTCTTTACAGATCTAGCATCAGTTGATGAATTAACTAGATATGGCTCTACAGGTATTGAGGTAGATGGTAAACCATATCCAAACTGCATAAAAGAGGTTAAAACAAGAATAGGAGCAGAGGGTAGAATTACAGTAATAGAATTTACAAAAGACACCACCATAGAAGCTGAATTTTTCCCCAAATACACCCAATTAGAACTCATTTCAGAAGATGGAGTAACCTTTAAAGTAACTTGGGAAGAATTGCTTGACAAGATAGAGTTTGACCAAAAAGCTATTGTAGGTTCTCTATTTATAGATAATAAAAAATTTGTATTAAAGGCTATAGAAAAAAACCCCAAAGTCTTAGAATATGTAAGCGATAGTTTTAAGGATGATAAGAATATAGTTTTTGCTGCGGCTGTGAAAAATACTTTTACAATACGGTTTGCAAGCGATAGATTGAAAAATGATAAAGAGTTTATTCTAGATATAGTCGTTCAAGCGCCAAGCATTATTTATCATATGGAGTTCAGAGGCGATAAGGAATTTGTGTCAAAAGCTGTTGAAAAGAATAGCATGGCTATAGAGTTTGCAAGCAAAAGGTTACAGGAAGATGCTGATATAGTATTAATCATTAAGAAAAAGATTAATTCCCATGTGCGCGATATCAGTAGTAAATTTGGATTTGAAGTTGATATACCAAGATTTTTTGATGCGCTAGTAACTTTCTTGAGAGGCTCTTCTAATAGATGGCTTATAAGTGGAAGGTATAAACTGGAAACATTAGAGAGGAAGCTTTTAGAAATAAAAGAGGCCCTTTCAGTATATCCGGAGGCTTTTTTAAAAAATTGCATCACTGTAAAAATAGTTGTTAATCCTTATATTTATAACATGAAAACAGATAAATACAATTTTAGTCTTGGAAAATGGTTTTCAAGAATATTTATTACCAGCACCCCAAGCATCCATCATGAAATATTTCATCACGCAGATTCTAAAGATGATTATCTGCCGTTTCATTTATGGTCTAACGATGATTCTTCTTGGCCGGAAAGTTTAGGTTCTAAAGATTACGATTGTGATCATGGCCAGATAAATATTAGAGAAGATCAGGCTACTATTGCAGACTCGTTTTTTGGAAGACATAGCTTTTTTGAACTTTTAACTAGATGTCGGGAAAGCTCTATATTGCTTGCAAAAGTAGAGAGAATTACAAGCTGTAAGTTAGATTTAGAGACATATAGATTTACGCGTCTCTATACAGAGGAGGAGTTAGAGGAGTTATATGATGATGGATATGAATATTACGCCAAGTGGTCAATGGATGAAGAGGGCAAAATATGGATGGACCATAATTATTGGAATAATATTATCCATGGAGATTCTGAGAAAAAAGAAGAACCACAAAAGCCCCAGAAGATATTTGAGGAAAACAAAGATGTAGAACCAGAGAAAAAGCCTTTTATCAATGAAATTAATATTAAAGGTTTCTTTGATTATGAACATCTATATCCAAAGATAGATGTGGGCATTGTAAATCCTTTGGGCGATAGCTGGTCGCCGATTAAGATATCCTCTAATACCTTTCAATTATCAACCCATGAAAGCAATATGTTTATGGCAAGTTCAGCATCAACAATGGACAAAAAAGGTGAATATGCTACTGATATGGGTTTAAGTCTATGGGGTTATGTACCATTAAATTATCGTAGCTGGGTGGATGATTTGATAAAAACTAACGAATATAGTTCTTTGAGAAGCGATAGTTATCTAGGAATGATGTTAGATGCTTATCGTGCCTATCCAGGTTTGTTTGGCATTAAGGATATGAGCTATGGAGCCGGCATTAGTACAAATATCTTTATAAACCCAAGTCTAGGGACAAGTAGTTGGTATGCCAAGCCATCTGTTGGGATCTATAAAAGTTTTAAGCAGGATTACATTGATAATCTTTTCATATCGGGTTATGCATTGTTAAATGGATTTATAAATCCTAGTATAATTGATGATCCTGCAGGATATTTATCTGAATTCAAGATAGGACTAAATGCAGATTTTGAAATTGCAGATGATATTAGCATTGGATTAAGCGGTAATGTCAGTCGTTTCTACAGAAAGTGGTTTGGTGTTGGTGCTATGAATATAGATTTTAGTTTAAGTAAAGATATTTTGCTAAAAGCTAATGCATGGGGGCGTACACCATTTACATCAAGCGGGCTTAATTATTCCATAGATCCCGAGGATCAGTACCAATGGGGTGGAGGCATATCTTTAAATACTGATTACGGTGAAGCAAATTTCAATTTTATGAAAATCGGGGAATTTTGGCAGCCGGACGGAGATGGCCATACTCTTGATCGTATTGAAGCAGGCATTTCTTTGAAATTAGGTAAGATATTAGGAGGTTTAATAGGAGGATCTTTATTAAATAATCTCATTTCAACCGATAATATTAATGTTAGTTATTTACATAGAATTGATGATTATAACGTTATAGATAAACCCAGCATAGAAGAAGATTCTGAAATAATTTCCGAAGGGTATATTATACCAGAAGGAAGTGGCCAGGAGTTTTTCTATCAAGTTACGAAAGATGGTATAAAGGTAACATCTTCTGATGGAGAGGAGTTTACTTCCGAAAGTACAAATTTAGTTACAGCTTTAGTGCCTTTTATTTTTGGTGCTAAGAAAGCCATGACTCCCATTATAACATTTTTAGATAAAGATAGAAATGTGTTAGGAGTAGGGAATTTAGGAGATATGATTGATTTTTGGACAAGGTCGGGATTGGACAGTGAAGGCGCCCCTACAAATACTAAACTATTGGAAGTTTTAAAAAGAATACAAGAAAAGAAAACCCCAGAACCTGAAAAAGAACCTGACAGTGGCTCACTGGTGCCTGATGGGATCATTCAGCCTCAACCTGAAACTGAGCAAATCTTCCCCTTCTCCAACATCATCCCCTTCGTAGACCTTGCATCCATTGATAAGCTTACTCCTATAGATAGCTATACAGGTATTGAGGTAGATGGTAAACCATATCCAAACTGTATAAAAGAGGTTAAAACAAGAATAGGAGCAGAGGGTAGAATTACAATAGTAGAATTTACAAAAGACACCACCATAGAAGCTGAATTTTTCCCCAAATACACCCAATTAGGACTCGTACTTCAAGAAGATGGAATAGGATATAAGGTAACTGAACTAATAAAATCAGACCTCAGCAAAGACTATATTATTGTATATGATGGCCAAAAACACAGCCTTATTCATAAAGATGATGTTGAATATGAATTAGATGGATGGAGTGAGGATAAAAGCCTTTATGTCCTTGGTGTAAGAATGGTTAATGGAAAAATAAAGGAAAGAGTACTTATAAAGAAATCTAGTATAGATAGCGCGACAGATCTTATCAAAAAACAAGATATAGCTAAATCACCATATGAGATTTCAGAATTAAAATATCAGGTTTATGTTTCAAAAGAGATGAAATATAAAATAGATAGAGGTAGTGCCAAGGAAAAAGAGCCTCAAAAGACAAAAGATATTACAGGCAGGTCGGATATTCCTGTAGATGAAGATTTTGATTTTATTGTCAGTCCATCTACCGAAGGCATATTAAGCCCTTCTTCTGCTGGAATATCTTTAAGCGAGCGTGATACTGAAAAAGAAAAATCTTATTATATGGAGTTAGCTAGAGATGATCCTAAGAGGGCAATGGAAGATATGGATAAATATATTGATAAACCTTGGGCAAAGGAAATATTTAAAGTTATGCTCATAGAAGGGAAAATAGTAGGCGATACCTTCATAGTAAAACCATTTTTAGCAAAATGGATAAGCAAGTCTTGGGCTCCTGAAATACTAGATCTTATTTATGTTTTTAATGAGAATTTATCTAGACACTATAAGATATTTATTGATCAACCTTATGGACTAGAATTTCTTGAATCCAAGGTTATTTTTGCTCCTTTTGAAGCTATTGATGGAGGGTCGAAGTTAATTTTTGGAGGAAACGATAGAGGACAGCTGACCGATTTTATATTTGCAACCTTAACCAGAAATTCAGATTTTATTGAAGTATTGAAACGCAGTAAAAATCCTATAGTTAAAAAATTGTGCGGGCTATATGATTGGGGTGTTAAAAATGTACCGTTGAAATCTCAGGAAGATGCACTTTGGACGACATTACTTTTAGATAAGATAGTAAAGAATAACCTGTCTTTTGAAAAGGCCTATAATATAGCCAAAGACCCTAGTCTATTACTTAAAAATATTATTGAAATTAAAAGACAGCCAGATTATTTAGGAAGTTTTTCTATAACCAATGGCCTAAAAATGATTTGTCTTAGAGCGATATGGGACATAAACTATCTACATGACTCATCCGACACAATACGTTTTAGATCAGTAGAAACTTTTGATTCCGAAACACTCTATACTCTTATGGTCTATGGCGAAAACGAAGTCTTTACTTCCACCTTTAATGGCCTATTTACAAGAATGCTTAATAAAATGAAAAAAGAAGGATTGACTGCTAAGACTTTGTTTAAAAAGGTAGATTACAATAAGTTTAGAGTGATGATTAAACTATGTGCCAGCTACAATAGATTGAATGAATTCTTGAATACAGTAACAAAGGATGAAAAGATACACTTACTTAAACGATTTGTAAGGATTAAGTCCGATGATAAAGATTTACTATCACAGGCTGTAATTATAGCTGATACCTTTAGCATGATACAGGATAAAGAAGTCTTAAAAGTCCTCCAAGAAACCATAAAGGAAGAATACCATAAAGTCCTCAAGAAAGACAATAAAGAGGCAAGAGTTATTTACGGCTTATTATCAGGCCTCTTCAGCGAAAAGGCAGTACTTAGCACTGATTGGTTTAAAAAGATGTCAAAAAAATATAAACTGCAGGATATTACAAAACTACCTACTAAGAACCTATTTAATGAAGACGAAGTGAGCATCCAGAGATTCTATTCTTATAATGATGAAGATGGCAAGGCCTCTTACAATAGTCTCCTTAATCAATATAAAGGTAAAAAAGCTTGGCAGATTAAAGATAAAGATAGCTATACCCTTATAATATCAAGACCTACTAATGGTAAAAGGATTGAACTATATGTCAATAAACCAGAATTCGAAGATAAAGGGCAGGCTGCTATAGATAAGGCTTTAAAAGGGAAAAAGGTCCATATAGAAGTCCATATGGGGCATAGTTATCATGTTAATAAGACTATTAAGAGAATAAACCCAGAAGCAGAGCTAGTTGTCCTTAGATCCTGCGGTGGTTATAATGAGATATCAGATATATTAGATAAAACTCCCCAAGCCCATATTATATCTACTAAAGGAACAGGGACAATGTATGTAAATGATCCGCTTTTATATCTATTAAATACTGAGATACTTAAAGGTAAGGATATATCATGGCCAGCGTTCTGGGAAAAGGCGGAAGATAGACTCGGCCACAATGGAGCCTTTGGTAATTATATAGCACCTCATAAGAACTTAGGAGTTATGTTTATAAAGGCATATAAGAGATTACTAAGAGAAGAAGAATCTAAAGAATCCGACAGTGGGTCGATAATGCCTGATGAAACTCACCCTCACATTGACACTAAACAAATCCTTCCTCTTATAAACATCACCTTCTTTACAGATCTAGCATCAGTTGATGGATTAACTATATATGGCTCTACAGGAATTGAGGTAGATGGTAAATCATATCCAAATTGCATAAAAGAAGTTGATAACCCGGATGGAGAGGAAATCATCGCAGTAGAATTTACAAAAGAGACCTATATAGATACCCCTCAAGGCAAAGAATTCTTCCCAACTGGTACTCAGTTAGAACTTATCCGTTCAGAAGATGGTGTAAGATATAAGGTAAGAAGTATAAATAGGAGATTTCAAGGCTCCTATTCCAGTATTAAAGATAAAATAAATAATATAAAAGATGCAAGAATGAGAAAGGAAGCTGAAAAGGTATTTAATAAGAAGCTACCCAAGCTACAAAAGGGCGTAGAGTATGTTCTAGATATAAAATTAACTAAAACTATGAAGGGGGAAGAATGGCAAGTAGAGATGAAAGAAATCCCGCCGCAGACATTGAAGTTAACAGGTACACTTTCCGAACTTAGGGTCAAGATAGAGAATATACAAGACCCGAGAGTGAAAGAGTATGCTGAGGAAACATTGGATCACTGTCTTAAAGAGATTAGACCACTACTTGAAGCAGGCGTAACATACACTATTGGCATATTGATAGGATTAAATCTAGATCTAAAAGGAAAAGCAATAGATTCTCCAGGCCCTGATTTTACCCCTTGGTATAGTAATGAAGAATGGGAAAGGAGCAAAGTCCAATGGCTTAATAGTCATGGTAGCCCGTCGATGATCTTAGAACCTACGGAGCCATGTGATATAGGATTTAAATATACACAGCTGAGATGGATTAACGAAACAAATATTCCAGACAAAATAGAGCTTACTGGGACCTTCTCAGAAATTAAAGCTAAAGCAAAAAAGATAAAAAGCCCACTTATACGAGCCTTATTTTTTGAACATTTCTACAAACACCTTAATATTATAGATGCTGAATATGATCTTAGTATCATATCTGCAAGAGGTGACAATGGTGAGTTTAACGGAATTAGTATGGAATGGAGGTCTTCTCTAAGTTCAGAAACTCATTACGAAGACATTAAATCTTATTTGACTTCAAAGGATACTTCATCCGTAACCTTAGTCGATGCGTATAGGAAAACTCTTGAGAGAATAAAACGCAGATTAAATAGCAAAAATATAACTATAGATGAAGCTGTAAAATTGAAAAAAGAAAAAGATATTATAGAAAGAAATATAGTAATTGAAGAAATTAATAAATGTTATAACGAAGCAAAGTTAAACGCTACAGGTCTGGATTATAAAGAGGCAGCTAATGCGTATAAGAGGGCATCTAAGATAATAGAAGAAAGGTTGAATAATAAAACGATAAGCGCAGATGAGAAAAAAGACTTGAAAAAATATAAGACAAAAGCCGAGATTGCTATATTAAAAGCAAAGATAAACGGCTTAATAAAAGAAATCAATGATCTCGGTATATTTGATACGTTATTAGGAAAAAGATACCCAATAAAGCAAGAAGCACTTAAAAAGATAGATAAACTCTTAGAATATAGAGAAATTAAAGGAAGCGAAAGGAAAGAGTTAAAAGAATTAAGAAAATTAATGAAAGGTAAACTACCTAGTCCTAAAGACATCAAAAGAAGATTTGAGGAATATAGAATACAGAAAAGTATTGATAATACAAAGTTTGCCAAAGAGAAAAAAGTAAAATATCGTACAGCTAACAAAGATTTTACTCAACCATTATCTCCCATTAAAGTTGATCTTAGCAGATATTATACGATTGTTTTTGATGGTAAAAAATATAGCCTTGTACCAAATACAGCTGTAAAAGCCAAGTGGTCTAAGGGCTATATATCGGCCAATAAAGTAGTCAATGGGAAAAAAGGAAAAAAGGTCTGGGTCAAAAAGAGCAAGATAGATGATGCAAAATATTATGAGACTAAAGATCTTATTAGATATTCGCCATATAGAATTTCTAAGGTTTATAAAGGTGTTTATATTCCAGCTTATATTTCAATGCTGATGCTTATTTCTCCAAATCCGTTAGAAATTTTAAGCGATGATTGGACTAATAGAGAGTTATTTATAAAGGCATTTGGTTTAGAGGCATTTGGATTTATACAAGACAAGATTGATAAGGCAGCCTCTTCGGATGAAGGTCTAACGCAGAAGACACTTATCAAACTTATCTGGCAGCTTAAAGAGTTTGTGAAAAAAGAGCAGCCTGACACTGGCTCACTAATGCCTGAAAAAGACGCTGATAGAATAGATTTACCTTCTACTGATCTAACATCCGTCGAAGCTGAAATATCAGGTATAAGCCTTGCTGATATAGATGATGTAGAGAGTTTCTTTGGAGTAAAAGAGATTACCTTTACCTATAACAACGAAGCCCAGGCATTTATTATAGGAGATAAGGTAGATGTGAGCGAGCCGCAAGCTGATGGGACAATAATAGTTACCTTCAGAGAAAATGGGGTAAATATATTAGGTTTAGGCACGTTCTATCCTGAAAATCAGCTAAAATTAACCCTTAAAGATGATGGGAAGTATAGCGTAGAAGTGATTAGAGGTAGCGACAAGGAAGAAAAGGCTAGATTGAATTACTTTAAAGAAGAGATTTATCTTCAGGTACTTGATATTGAAAATCTCGGGATAGAAGTTTCTCTATTGGGTATTTCTGATGAATTAGATTTTGAGGCAATAGATGAATGGCTTAAGACAGATCGTACTACACCTGGAAGAGATGAGATAAGATTAGAATATTTATACCAAAAGGTTCATGCTGTAAAAGAGCAGCTTCTTAGATATCCAAAGATTTTCTTAAAAAATTCAAATTTTAAGAAGATAGCAATAAATCCTAAATATGTAGGGCATAGTAGTAATCAAGAAGTAACAAATTATATTAAGTCACGTTTTTGGCCTACAACAATGACTCTTTCCAATTATCAGTATTTTCATCACGAACTTTTCCACATTATGGACTTTAATGACGATTATATACCTTATATATGGACAAATGATGATTCTAGCTGGCCGGAGAGCCTAGAGCTTGAGGATTGTGCAGGAGGGCATGGACAAGGTAGTTTTAAAGAAGATCAAGCAGCTATTGCAGAATCTTTATTCAATTTTTCATATCCTCTATTTTCGGAAATTTTGGAAAAATGCAAAAAGAGTAAAGTATTGCTTGCAAAGGTAGAAAGAATGACAAGCTGTAAGTTAGATTTAGAGACATATAGATTTACGCGTCTCTATACAGAAGAAGAGTTAGAGGAGTTATATGATGATGGATATGAATATTACGCCAAGTGGTCAATGGATGAAAACGGCAAGATCTGGATGGACCATAATTATTGGAATAATATTATCGATGGAGATTCTGAGAAAAAAGAAGAACCACAAAAACCCCAGAAGATTTTAGAAGAAAGTAAAGATAGAAAGTTAGAAAAACACGCTGCCCCAGAACCTGAAGAAGAACCAAAGCATTCATACTTACCTCCAGAGCCAATTAAATATATATATAATACAGTCTTAAAAAATAAAAAACCTTTTTACCTTTTAAGAGAGCTAGAAGATATGACAAAGGTAAAGCTCTATAATGGTATTGATGTAGATATAGGCAATAGAGATGAAGATGGAGAAAGGATCGTTACTTTCTTAAAAGACATAACTCTTGACGGGCGAGAATATAGCTCTGGTGAGAAAATAAGCCTTTTTCCCAGCAAAGGTAAAGGCAAAACAAGAAAAGGGGTTTTAGAGCCGGAAGAAATAAAATCAATCACGCAACTGCAGAAAGATAAATTAGTTAAAGATATATCAATGGAGCTAGAAGAGGAGCTAGAAGAGGACCCGATAGAGATTTTTACTGAACAAATACTGGCAAAGGATTTATTAAGCAGTTCAAAAGATATAGAAACAGAGTTTCGAGGTTCATATTCTGAGATTAAACATGAAATAGGCAATACAGAAGATGCAGAAATCAAAAAAGTAGCTAAAGAAGAATTTGAGAAAAATCTACCAAAACTGCAGGAAGGTGTAGAGTATATTTTAACCGTGAAATTTGTAAAGGAGATGCCAGGAGAATCTTGGCAGGTAGAGATGAAAGAATTGCCACCTAAGCCGCTGAAACTTACAGGTACGCTCGCAGAACTTAGGGTAAAAATAGAGGCATTAGAGGATTCAAGAATGCGACAATATGCTAAAGAATATTTAGATTATTATAAAGTTAGTAAACGCCTATTTTACAATGCAGAAGAAGGCATTAAATATGAATTTGGCATCATGACACTGGATAAAGGTTGTCCTAACAATATTCAAGAGAGTAGTGGTCGTGATGGTAGCTATGGTATGTCTGAAGGTTGGGTTAAATTTGAGCTAAGAAATGCAGGATATAAAATAGCAGAAGCACCAGAAGAAATTGGTATGGATTTTAAGAAAAGGCAAAGAGGATGGTTAAATGAGTTAGAGATTCCTGAAGAGAGATTTATAGGCACTATTACCGAGATAAAAGAGCAGGCTAAGAAAATAAAAAGCCCATTGTTGCGACACTACTTTTTTAGATACGTTTCTATTAGTTTTGCATTTTCAAGAGAAAATCTTAAGTATGATTTGACATTGCGAGCAAAGAAAGAGTTAGAAAAACATCCAGATACTTTTTATTCCTGGAGATTTTATAGTAAATGCTCTATTATTCCTGAGCAGAAAATATTTACAGGCTCTCTTAAAGAAATTGGAGAACAAGTTAAGAAGCTGCCGCATCCTATGATGAAAAAGAGTGTGCTAGATTTAGTTAATAAAACACGCGCAAAAGCTGGAGGAAAAGATTTTAGATATACGTTGATTGCGAGTTACGAATGTAAGGATAAAAAGGATAAATGGCTTTTAAGATGTGAATCAACCATTAAAAATGTAGCGCCACTTATCTTTATTGAAAAAGCAACAATGAGAAATATAGGATCTATCGTATCAGCAGTAGGCAGGATGAATATATTTATTGATGGAGTAAGCCAATATTATTCAGCAGGCGGAATATATAGCGAGTATAATTATGTTGATTTTGTTTTTGATAAGCCTTTAGACCTTACTGGGTGTGAATTGCAATTGGATGTGAGAAAAACACCGTCAGGCACTAACTTTAAATCCAAAGGCAGGCTTAAAGAAATTGCTATTAGCTTCGTAACGTCTGATGGAAAGGAAATATTTGACTCGTCTTTTAAAATAGATGTATCTACAGATGGCATTAAAAAGATATATATGCCTTCAAACTTAGATTTGACAAGTGTCACTAAGATAAAAATGTACACAGGAAAAAGGTATGGGGAAAATGAAATATTATTAAATGAACCAGATTGCACTATTAATATAAAGAAGATGAAGCTTATCCCTGTAAGTACAGATAAAAAAGAAGGCCAGCCTAAGAAAAACTCCGACACTGGTCTAATAATCCCAGAACCCGACTCAGGCCAAACCTTCCCATTTCCTCAACATTCCTACCCTACTGGCATTACAGCTACTATATCAGGTATAAGCCTTGCTGATATAGATGATGTAGAGAGTTTCTTTGGAGTAAAAGAGATTACCTTTACCCTTTCTAATGGCGAAGCCCAGGCATTTATTATAGGAGATAAGGTAGATCTAAGCGAGCCGCAAGCTGATGGGTCTATAATACTTACCTTCAAAAACATCCCAGAAGAAGGAATAAATATATTAGGACAAGTCAAGGTTTATCGTGGAAATCAGTTAGAACTAACTCCTAAAGGTGATGGGAAGTTTAGTATAGAAGTTGTTAGAAAAGGCAGTATTGCAGAAAGCAAAGAACCTGAACAACGCGACACTGAGTCAATAATGTCTAGGCCTGAATTAGATCAAAACATCCAATCTCCTTCGTCGTTAGGAACTGAGATTATGTCTGGCGTGCCTATAGGTGATAATTATACACCTGAAACTGTTCCTGATGAAGGCTATATGCCTGTAACATTTGGTGGTGGAGGCGTGGGAGAAGTGAAGATGATCTCAGATAAAGAGATAAATTTAAGAATGAATGGCATTACTGTTAGCTTCAATGAATCAAATTCTGAGATTACGTGGGATAAGATGACAGGCAAGAGGACTATTACAGTCAAAAAAGACATATTAGATGAAGATGGTGAAGTGGTATTTGAAGCAAGAAATGGCATAGAGATCACCCCGGATAAAGAGTCAATATATAAAATAGCATTTACTGCGCCTTCTAACGATCTCACTGCCACTATCTCTGGCATAAGCCTGGCTGATATGAGTGGCACTGTAGATAAGGGTATAAAAGTCCTTAGCCTTGCTTCTAACGAAGAAGCCAGAGAGCTTATAATAGGAGATGATGTAATAAAACTAGATAAAGAATCTATAAATGGAAAATTAGTATATAAAATCGGAAAAGACAGAGTCTATATACCAGGAGAAAAAGAACCTCTTAAGAAAGAAGACAGGCTAGAACTTACGCTTAATGAGGATGGGAAATATGATGTGAAGATAGTTCGCCTAGGAGAAGCAATCAATAATATCCTAGTCCAACACCAGACCAAAGGAGATGAACAAACAAGGCCGACAGTATACGATCCACCCACTGAGGCGGAACCGTCAAATGATACAAAATATCCAAATATTCATTATAATGCGCAAGGTCCTTTTGACCTGTCTTTACCTTGCACAATATTTGCTGCACTCTCAATGTTCGATAAGATTGGTATTTTAAAGGATGTTGAAAAAAACAACGGGCTAAGTACATATGGAGATATTGATATTTATGCAGCAAATATAACTTATTCTTCCGATCAAAGTTTATTTCCCTTTGATAAGCTGAGGGATTATATGAACCAGCAGGCAGAGCTTTACGGCAGTGATGTAAGGTTCGAAATGGAAGAAACCCTTTCATACAAGGAAAAGGGAAGGGTGACCCTTGAGGAGAGGCTTGCGGACACGAATATCCAAAAATACGGCATGATACTGATAATTGATAACCATGGACCTCATTCAGTCCATATCACATCGTTTAGCAAAGAGACAAATGAGGTCACTTATTATGATTCCATAGGACTTGATGGCGCTGAGAATATTAAAAAATTGCCTCTGGAACAGTTTAAAGATATTCTATATTTGCAAGGCAGAGATCCTGTCAACTATCCAAAATATTACAATACGATAGTTCCTGTTATGGAAGGAAAACCGGTTGAAGATTACACAAGCAAAGAGTTGGTAGAAAAATTATTGGATAAAGAAATAACAAAAGAGGACATTGAAAAATTACAGCAGCCTAAAGGCGAGATGATAAAAAGAGTCAAAACATTACCAGAAGAAAGACTTCTAAAGAAAAAATTAGATAAAATATTAGAAAAAGGACCTGTTCTGATAGAATCAAGTCCATTAAAAGATGAAAAAGGTGATCATCATTGGCTATATGGTGATAGAAAAATTGAAAGCTATACTGCGCTTTTTGGATTATTCCGTTATTGTAGCGATAATCTCTTTTCATGGGATATGGATAAAGTTGGAGTAGATAATAGTGCATATTTTTATTCTGAAGAAGATGGTTATGCTCCATTAAGTGACCCAGAGGTATATTTGATAGATGAAAAGGGTGGTGGCGTAAACTACATCATTAGAGAGAAGAGTGTTTTTTATGTTGCAACAGATAAGACTAATAAAGTAGTTGCTTTTGGATTTAGCTTATATCAAAAGGATCTAGGTTATGAATATCTATTAATACAGGAAGGCCATGAAGAATTTGAAGAATTAAAGGATCTATACAATGAAGAGACTAGAGAGGCTATTAGTAAAATTGAAGAAAAAGGAAAAGTCTTTATAGAAGTATTTAAAGAACAATTGAAACATAGAGCTAAATATCTGGAGAAACTAAATAAGATTGGTAGCGAAGAAACAAAAGAGAATTACAATAAAGCTCTTGAGATAATAAATGAAGCTATTGATGATAATGAATCCTCAGATGCGGCTAAAGAATTTTTTAAGAAGAAAAAGATAGAGATAGAAGAAAAACTTAATGAACTAGATGAAGAAAAAGACACTGGCTCCCTAATCCCTGACGAAACACAGCCTCAAATAGATGATGAGCTTGGGAATTATATTGTTTCTGGAGTGATAGGGTATGCTACAGCAAATCTTAATGACGGAGCAGTTGATATTGAAACTGAGATAATAGAACTTAAAGATAGTAAAACTGGAGAAGAAATAATTCTAAAAGAAGGCAAAAATTGCATTATTGAAGACCGTGGTAACGTACAAACAGTTGTTATCTTAGAGGATATTAACAGAAATCTCACCGTAGGCGTCGTAGCAATAGTTACCGGAAATAAAATTACTGGTAGAGACAATCTGAAGAACAACAAAGTCGCGATAAAAGCTATAGTAAATGAATTAGCTAGCGATAGAAGAAGAAGCGATGATTTCTATAAGACAGCAGGCAATCTTCTTATAAATAGCCTAATTGAAAATAAGAAAATAATAGATACGGATATGATATCAACTATGATCAAGGGCCTTGAAAATACAAATATTTCTAGTATTCAGTATGCTGCACTGGGAAGTGTTTTAATAGTTGCCCTGCGAGAGATTTTCTACGGAGCTAGTAAACATATGATTACTAACCAGATGAAAGGAGATCTTATATCCAATCTTAGAGCTGCGTTAAATAATCCGAAGATCGACAATAGAAAGCTTTATACCATAAGTCAGATAAGAAAATATGTTCGTATAACAAATGCTTCTGAGAATCTTGATGCAGATATTCTAACAGCCTTGTCTAGTGTACGGCAGGGTGATGAAGGATTAAATGAAGACGTGTTTGATAAAATTATGCAGAATATTGCTCATATAAAATCAAATAGAGAAAAAATAGTTTTATCTATGCTAGAGATCCTAGAGGCCCCTAATTTAACTAATGGAACTTATGAATTAGCATTATCGTCTATTAACGCAAAATATGATTTAGGCACAATGCCGGAACCTCTTAGAAAGAGGCTTTATTCAGTTTCTATGCGTTTTTTAAAGAGCACATCTACGGATAAAGCAACAAAAGGCGTATTTCTTATCTTGAAGCGGATTTATAATGAACTTGGCCCAGAAGAAAAAATAGATCTGCTATTTACCTTTATAGATATATTGAATACTTCGAAAGAGACTACTGAGGGATCCTACTGGATATATGGAATATTGCCTGATATAGATCTAGGAGATATAACATCAGAGGAAAAGAATAAAATCATAAGAGGTATAAGTAAAACTGGAGATACAAAAGCTATAATAGCCCTTTTTGAAAATGAGACTATTCAATCAGGCGGGTTCGACTCTAGGACTAAGAATATGGTTACAAAGACTGTTGTGGGCTTATGTAATAATAAAGATCCTGAAACAGCTCTTTTGATCCTAAATTTGTCTAATATCGAAATATCTCAGAAAGAAAAGATAGTTGTTTTTAAATCCATTATAGCTAATATAAAAAGTTTGTCTAAATTGAAAGAGGTGCTGCAGAAGTTTAAAAGACAAAATATGGAATTAAATAAAGAAGTAAAAGAAATAATTGTGAATGCTACTATAGATCTTTTTAAATATGATCCTGATCATTCATCTGGAATTATATATGCATTAGAGTTAAAGAAGGATGATTTAGCCGAAGATTTTGTCAGGGCAGCAATATCAAACATTAAAAAAGGTGATTATGGATCAGTTATTGCATTTCACAGGGTGAAATCTATTAATAATATTCAAGGATTACTAGAAGAAGATAAAAAATATATATTTAAGGCTTGTATAGCTACTTTAGGGGATGAAACCATAGTAGATCTAAGGCGTTCACAACACTATTTATCGAATTTAATAGTAGATTTTTATAAGACCAATCCAGAGTTTTTTAAAGACGTAAAGTCCTTCCCTACGAAAGGCCATTACCTGATAGTAAAATACAGCAATTTAACTTTAACTGATATTGATAATATCCAACTACAGTCTTATATGGGCTCTCAGTTAGAACGTTTTACGTTTCCTGATATGTACTATTTAATAGCAACATTGGGTATTGATTTAAAAAAGTGCAGAAATGAAGCCCAGCTTGGTAAAGAGATTGCTGTAAGACTAAATGAATTCACTAAAAACGCCCAGGATATTAAAGAAATTGATTTAAGAAAGGTTTTAGAAAAGATATCTATATGGATGAATGTTTTACATGTCAGGCAGTTTACATTAACTGAGCATGAAAGCGATAACATAAGAGAAACCTTTGTAAAAAATCTTAGCAATAATTCTGCGTATTATTTAATGGCGCTAGGCAAAGACCACCTTTACCCAACAACCATTGAAGCAGTATACGAAAAACACATAAAAGATAATCAGGGCTTTTTCCAAGATAATACTATTGATCCAAATAGGGCATACTCTTATGATTTTCTTATGAGCTTGTTGGACTATGGCCATTTCGTAGAAGTATTTGATAAGAATGAAGAGTATTTTATTTCACCCATAGAAAGGCCGTTAGATGACATGGAAAAAATAGCTGCCAATGTGAATAGGCTCAAAAGGCCGCTTGATCTTATATTTAGCGATAATGTCCCAGATAGTTATCAGAGGGAAATAGAAAAGGTCATTGTTTCTAAATATAAAAAATACTATAAAGAGTATAAAAGAACAGGCGATCCTATACCTGTAGCTTCGATTGCATCTATTTTTGCAAGGTTTGACGGCAGATTTATCACGCAAGATGCTATAGACATGTCTAATGCTATAAAGGATATGGGGATAAAAGAAAAAATGGTTCCAACAGAAGATATATTTAGTGATAAGAAGCTGACGATGCTGATTGTATTTGACCGTGGGCCATTGGAACCTTGGATAGATATCGCCGCTAGTAAGTATAGAGATTTAAGATACAATGTGGAAAAAGTAGAGATAGAAAAAGGAAGAAAGTATATTGTAAGAAGAACAGTTGGAGGAATCCAAGAGATTTTTGTTCTTACGGATTATGTACCTACGATTCAGTATTATTTTGATAATGGAATAACTTATAATGGAAGGCCGGTTCCTGAAGAAAAACGCATCCCTATAGATGTATTTATGCCAAGAGTACATACCGGGAATAGCATAGGTTACCTGAATTATACAAAGAATCTAAGAAGTGTAGCGATCGTAGTGGTGGCTTCTTGCGGAGGGAATAAGGTTATAAATGACCAAATGGAGGATATAAGGACATATTATGAAAAATTTGGAGGTGCTATTTTTATAGGGAATATACCGCACGGAAGAGGTAAGCGCAATCAGGAAGTAGCAGAAAAATTAGAGGAAGTGCTTTTGGAGAATAAAGATAATGATAAATTATCTCGGGAAAGCTTAGTAAAAGATCCAAACTTTGAGGTTTCAGAGGGTGATATAATACTTGATTACGTTAATAACGTGGATATTCTTCCGGATCCTTCCACTATATTTAAAGAATATATAGTCTCAGTTTTTAATACAGCCGGCAGTTTTATGGGTACATTTAATGTAGAGTTAGATATTAACGAATTCGAAGATGGGGATATAAGGATAACGTTTCTGGAAGATAAGATAGGAGAATACTATAGCTATCAAAAAGGAGATAGTATTGTTATGGAATATGATAGTTATAATAAAATATATAAAACAAAAGCTATAAAGAAAAAAGATAAAGATTCTTCGGAGGATCATAGATTTCTTATGACAATAGAAGAGCCATCTATAAGTGAAGAAGTTGTAACCGAAGAAGAAATAACTGTTACTCAGGAAGTTCCTCAGCCTCAGGAAGCTACAGTAGTCACAGAAGAGGTTCCTCAAGAGCAAGGAGAACAGGGTAACGCAATACAGGAAGTTCCCCAGGAAGAAAGAAGATTTGTCCCTGATGAACTACATGAACTACTAGATAGGCCTCGTCCTGCTTCAAGCGATGATTTAGCTCAATGGGTAATAACTGGACGACGTCCAATAAGACCAGGAGATTTTACAGAAGCATTAGTGAGAGAAGGGATAGATTTTGGTTCTTTAAGAGATCAAATTCTAGGAGGAATTGGAACAAGGAGATTTTACATTAAAGAACCCAGAAAAAAATATAATAGTAAAAAATTTCCAGCCATAGATAATTTATATGAAGGTGACATATTAGATCCTTCTTCTTTACCATTAAATATTGAGATTGATTTACCTAATGCTGGACCCACACCTCAACGCTTCTTCCTGGAATCCAGTAAGAGTGAGGCAGGGCTTTATAAAGAAGAGGACATTATAGCTGATAAACACCTAATTGATTTACAGAATGCAGCCAATATTGATAAAAGGCTTATCACTGATAAGATAAAGGTACAAAACTATGATACCTTGGTCAATCCATTTATAAAAGCACTCTCCGAAGGTAATACCACTATTACTATTGGAGAAGGAGAAGACAAAAAAACCATCCAGCTATCACCTCTCACTGATAACGCCATACAAAAAATAAAACAAGACCCAAGATATAAAGACCTAGACATTGAAAACATGTCTGCTTTTAGAGACCCATCTGAAGATGGAGTAATTATATATTACAGGCCGGACGTAGATATCTTCACCCTCTTAGGTGAATATCTTGCCTATGTAGAAAATGAAAAGATAGATGCCGAAATGAGCAAGCTGCTTATACCCAAAGCGCAGGAATACGTTAATAAAGTCCTTCAGTTTATAAGGGTAGCTGATGTATTCGGTCTTGAAAATTTCCTTAACTTCTTCAAGGGCGAGATGAAAGGCATAGGCATGGAAGAATGGCAGCATATAGCAGGGCTTATAAAGGACGGTAAGCTTGCAGAAGCAGTCTTTGAGATATACGGCTTTGATAAGATATTCGGAAGCTTTAGTTTTGCCATGAAAGGCATGTTAAATATACTCTTTTCTGTGGATAAAGATAATGCTTCTCAAGGCCTTCTAAATGCAATCAGGTTATTTAAACAAGCTTCTCCAAAACACCTTGTAGATGGGGATGGAAGAGGAGCCCTTAAACTAAAGAATAACCTAAAAGATAATGTACTACAAAAAGACATAAAGATCTATGTATCAACTTACTCCTTCATACAGTTTAAAAAAGGCGCCAAGATGGAAGGCGATCTAATAGAAGGAGATTTATATACAATAGGCAGAAAACTTCCCTCCAAGGTCATATTTAGGAAAGACAACTCCTTTATCTCCAAAAAAATCCATGACTTCAAAAAAATAATAAAAGAGGATGAAAACGGAATCCCCACAGTAGAACTAAAAGACAAGCCTTATTATGAGCTCAAGATAACAGATGATATTATACTCCGTATACCAGATAAGACTAAACTCATCCCAGGCCTAATAGTAGATTCTTACAATAAAGACAATATCAAAGGAAGCGAGTACGCATTTACAGGCATTAACTTTATATTAAAGGAACTCTATGACATGTCGCAGGGTATAGTGCCTCAGGATATAACCCAGGTCATTGATGAAGCAAACAATATATCTATCACAATTCCAAAAGGCACAAATATACAAAACAGCCTTAACGGAATAAAGGTCCTCTTGACCAATCCTTTCAAAAAAATGGACAAAGAGCCTGTTATTATCGTAGAGAATGAAGATGGGACTACAGACTATATCCCTGAAGATATCTACAATAAGGCACAGCTTGTAGACCCTCTAAAAGACCTAAGGCTTGATAAGCCCAATAAAGATATTGAGATGGAGTATCTGCAGCTCTTTAGCGAGATTGGCTTGATAGAAGGAGTAGAATTAAGGCACAAAGATCCAACTAGATCCAAGACCAGCACTCCTACCATACCTTCTTATCAGCTTAATTTATTTGGAGGCCTTGGCAACAGTCTAGTGCAAGAGCCGCAGGATAAGACCGAACCAGTTTATTCAGAAATCATCCCTCAGGAGGAAGAAGGTCAACACTTAACAGGTAACATCATAGTAAAGGTCAGTAAGCATGACGGCTATGCAATAGTGACAGTTGACCCTATGAGGGCAGAGCTTAATTATAAGGAAGAGCTGCCAGGAGAAGACACCCAATCCAACCCGCTCTTTATAGTAAATGAATCTATTGGAACTGTACAGGAGATTGACTGGTCTACAGCTGGTAAAGAGACTCTCCTTGGCTCAGTAACTGCAACTCTCTACGGAAGAAGTGATATAACTGGATCACAGAGGGACTTTGTGGTTACCTTAGGCGAAACCCCCATAATCCTTCCGGGGAACACAATAGTACTTAAAAAGGATAGCAATGAATATAACACCCTTAAAGAAAACCTACGCCTAGCTGAAGTAAATTCCCAGGGTCATAAGGACTTCTATCTACATGACGCAGTTGAACATATAGTTACCTTTAATAACGAGACCCATTACTTCCTTAATAAGGATGGAGATCTATTAGCTGAGACCAAAGATAACAAGTGGACTGATGGCATATATATATTTGAGAAGACTGAAAAAAGAGGTAAAACCATCTATAAGAAATACCTACAGTGCTCTGCGTTTAAACCTGGTGATCCAAGATTAGAAGGCTTATCAGACTATGAAGTCGAACTAAACTCCCATAAATGGAGTGCCCTTGTAGACATCATGGACGAAAAAGGCTTTACTTCAACCGAGGTAACAAAGCTCTCAGCCCATACTAATAGCAAGGGTGATATCCAGGAATATGGAGCCCTTTTATCCAAGACCAGTAAGAGATACCAGGATATATTAGATGAATTTAGATTCGTAGAGACCTTCCAGACTGAAACTCCTAAAGTAGATATAGATAACAAGGACATACAAATCGCAGTTACCTATAAAGATAATAGAGTCATCATAGCTTTACTTGATAAAGATTCAAAACCAATTGCCTTTAAAGACAATAATTCCTGGGTAATAGGCAGGGATTTTTCAGTCATTAGAGAGGGAAGTAAATACGAGAATAAGATACTCTTAAATCTATCTAGTATAACCAATAAGATTGAGTTTAAGAGGATCTTTAGCGCCTCCAGCCAGCTGGACATACATTACAACCTTTACAAGGACAATGCAGTGACATCATCTAAAGGAATAGATATCGTAGGGGATGGCGGCAGGCTCCAGATAGAGGTAGCCCGGATAGTAGAAGACGGTGCATTCTACAAGATATACGATAGCTCCGGAAAATTAGTAGCAAAAGGAGTAGAGAATTATGAATGGACCTTCTATGTAGATGGAAAAGAGCTTAATTTTATTAAGAAAGAAGACCGCTGGAGTGATAAAGGAAGTATCTGGTGGGAAAAGGGTGTTTATGCACAAAAAGTCTTGGATGATATTACTGAGAGGATACTAAGTGATGATTATAATTACAATGAATCCAAAGACCCATCTTTTGATCTAGAATACAATATAAGTGAAACAGGTGTTTATACATCCCCACCTTCTTCTAGTGAAGTCATAGGTACATCTGCAAGTGAAATCATCCAGAGGAACGTAGATTACATAATCTTCAATGGAAAGCTTATCTTTGGCAATCTATTGGGCGCAGGCTCATCTCCAGCACCAGAAGCTATCCTCACTGAATTAGAAGCACTTGATAAGAAGTTAAGTGCCTTTGGCTTTGAGATGGGCATAAATATAGTAAGGGTGCTGGAAGACATTAAGGAAAAAGTAGAAATTGCCTCTGAAATCAAAACAAAAGGAGAGACTGAAGACGAAAAGCTGGATAATCTCTTAGCAGCAAAAGACTATCTGAATAGGCATGGAATAACCTATGAATTAAAAAAGGCTACAGGTATTAAGTCTATCACTAAAGAAGTTATTGGCCTGTGGGATGCTTCTAATCCTCCGCCTACTGGGTATGTTTCTCCTATACAAACAATAGATCTATTGGCACTCGAAGGTAATCCTACAGAATTATTCCCTCACATAAAAGACATTGTTCTCTCAGAAGATAGTAAGTCTCTGGGGCTTATGAAGCCTAACGGAGAAATAACCCTTTCCGAAAAAGACATAGTATTAAACTATGTATCCCGCCTCAATAAATATGAATCACAGATAGATATCAGTAATTATTATACACTGGTTTATGATTATAATAAAAATACTGGAGAGAATAAGATCTCTTTAGTGGCGGATAGCGTTGTTATAGGTGAGGCAGAAAATATAAGAACATCAATAGATGAAGTGATATATGTTACTAAGCCTGGACCAGTAAGAGAACAGGAAACTATACCTGGCAATATAAATGATGAAGAATACAAAATTGAAGGTGAATCAAGGGGAGATAAGTACAAAATAGGAGATGAGGTTGAGACTAAAGATGGCCTCTACAAGGTATGTAACATCAGAGTAAGAGACAGAGAAGACCCAACTAAAATAAAGACAGAAAAGGTATTCGTAAAGCAAACTGCTTTAGATAGGGCAGAGGAAGCTATAAATTCAGGAGATTTTGAACAAGACAAAAAATTCAGGATCTCTATGATAGAAGACCGCGAAGAGGAATTTATCCTATATGTACCTATAGAGATCAAAGAAGGAAAAGATTTTAGAAGGGACAAGGTATATGAAAAGGTAGAGAATAAAGAAGCGCAGGTTTATCACTTATCTCAGGCCAGAGGAGAGATTACTCTAAAGATGTTTCAATTTACAGCAAGAAGGTGCTCAACTGACTATGGATCAAATGGATACATTGTAGATAGAGATTTTGTGCTTAAAGGGGCCTTAAAGATACTTCCATATGAATCCTATTTCCTCAGCGCAGGCGAGGCATTAAAGGAAATTGATAAGAGAATAAAGGATATCTCTTCAGGCGGGAAAGCATTAAATCCAAAGGACATACCTCTAATATCACTTTTACCTAAGAGCCCATTAAAGGATTATCTCCTTATATACGCAAGCTGTGTAAATCCAAAGGTACAGTGGATAAGAAAGGCCTTTGGCCTTATTTACCCTGAAGATGCAAAGAAGGCTCTTCCAGAAGAAGTTGCTTTTGCAGTTGCAGTGGAGATAGAGAATAAGCATAGTAAAGCTCAAACTACCTCTACCCTTGCAGAGCTATCCCTATCTAGATACCTTGGTATAGAAGCAAGGTTAGGTATGTCTACAACAAGCTACTGGCAGAAACTTACCGGAAGAAAAGAAGTATACCCAGGCCTTAGTAGCTCCATAGAAAGAATCGAAGATATAAAACAAGAAGCACGCACTACCATGCAGTTTATCCTCCAAGACAAGATGAATCTTGCAAGAAAAGAATACAGAAAAACCCCAGACTATCAGCTGGAACAGGCTTTCGATAGATACGATGAAGATGTATTGATAGGAGAGGTATGCGACTTTATAGTTACATGGATTGCAGTAACAGCTGTTACTGCTGGCGTAGGAACTGCATTAAATGCAAGCCTTACTGCTTTTAGATTTGCGAAAGGCACAAAGGATATCATATGGATGCAGAAAACCGTAACCAAGGCAAATAAAATAAAGGGTATTATAAAGAGGTTCTTTTACTTGATTGATAAGGGCGCCAGCCCCCTTGACCTAGCAAGATATAACTTTATAAATACAGTCGGCAATTACGGAAAATTGACCAATCTCTTGAAGGCGCAAAGAAGAGGGGCTGCAAGGCTGGGCGTGTTTAACCTGGGAGCTGGCGCAGTCATGATGCCGCCTCTAACCAATGGAGAACCATTACTAATATTTACAGAAGGCCTCACCCCTAGAGCAAAGAGAGAATATTTTAGATTTACATTGGGAGGTGTAAAATTCGGCGCATTGTTTATGCCGATATTCCCAGCATTCTGGAACCCTCTTGGTACGCCTATTGCTGTAAATAAGGCAGTTGAAGGCACAAAGTCTTTTGTATCTAAGTTCTTTAGAAAGGCACCTGTACCCGCTATTCAAGAGAAAGCTTCTCAAATAGTAGTAAATCCGCTAACTAGAGTTGCAGTCTTGCATCCTTTTATAACAAGAAATGGCATAGGCATTGGAAAAGCATTCTGGAATTACGACAAATTAATCCATAAGATAAAAGATCCATTGCTCAGGTTTAGCGCTGAAAGTTTCTCTATGGCAGATACCATGTATGCCTTCCACTGGTGGGGCAAGCTTTCAGAGTGGGCAGGTACAGGTGTATTCGGGGATTCACCTTTAGTAAGAGAGGCCTCCAGCTGGGTAGGCATGTATCTACTCGGCTCAAACGCTCAAAGTTATTTTAGAAGGCCAGTTACATACAAGATAAAGATTGGTAATAAGACTGAGATATTTAACTTTGAGAGATTCACCGAGCCTTCAGAGAGCCTAGTAATGTATGAAAAACTAATCGAGGCCTCTAATATCAAAAAGGCTGGAGCTGAGATTACGCTCATTAGAGCCAATAACGAGATAGAAGTTATTGACATATCCACAAAGAAGTTCGAATGGATAAATAACTACAATATCTATGCAAGGAGTATCGCTATTAAAGAGACAACCGGAGAACTCCCGGACAAGTTATCCAGAAGAGACTACCTGGAGGCACTACTAAAGCATAAGGATATAGAGACTTTTAATGATAATGGTGAGAGACAAAAAATGTCTCCAAAAGAAGTAGAGGCAATAGAAAAAGAACTCGCCTCACTCTATGTAGAGACCGAAGGAGAGCCTCTCAATAGTAAGCAAGAGGCTAAGATAAAAGAACAGGGTGAATTCGGAGATATAATATATATTATATCTTTAAGAGATGGTATACAGGCAATAGAAAAGAGCAGCAAGGCCTTTGACAAATGGTTAAGAAAAAATAACATAGTCCCTGAAAATGAAGCCATCTCAGAAAATGTAAGAGAAGATTACAAAAAACTATACACCTCTTTGTGGAAGAACCCGCTCAGAGGAAATATCTTAAGCTATGAGGAAAAATGGTCAGAGCTACAAATAGACGGTGCTATAGGTAGATTCAATAATAAGTTAGAAGAATCAGGAAAACTTGTTAGAAGAGTTGTAAAAGAAATAGACCATAAAGAACCAGAAAAATCTCTTGAAAAATTAAAAGACTACGCCAAGGGAGAAAACCGCGAATTAACACCATATGAGCTCTACGCATACACAGAATACTTAGTCACGTCTCTAACAGGATTCAAATCTCTTTATGGAACACAGGATATGATGATCGCTCAATTCTTCCAGGGGAGGAATGTAAACCTGGCTGCTGCCGGAGGAAAGACCATTCCTTTCATAGTTACACTTGGCATTGCAAGGCTTATCCTTGGAGAGGATGCCAGGTTAGAGATATTGGTAAGCGATAAAGGTGAATTCTCGAGGTATTCTTCCGGAAAGATCGGTAATACCACATACGGCCATATAGCAAAGGGATTTGGAATTAAGTTTAAGGACGGGATAGCGCTATACAGAGAATCCAGCAAAAACCCAAAGGCTTTAGAAGAATTAATAAAATACCTGAAAGATCCTAATATAGTAGTTGCGTTTGACGGCACAACCAGAAGCTTCTTAAATACCATGGCAGCTACAAACGTCTCAGTAAGGAATGGCTTAAATGAATATAACTTTGTAGTAATAGATGAGGCTGATCAACTAGCAACATCCACAACAGTCACTATCCTAAGCTCTAAGGCAAAACTTCCAAGTGACGCCCAGATCCTAAAGGCAGATAACGTATTAAAGGAATTAGAAGGATATAGTATAGAGCGCTTTCGGATGGACCATGCAGATTACTCAAAAAGCTACAATGAATATGAAACTTCAGGCAAGCCTTATTACTATAGGGTTGGTAAGGATGTATATCTAAATAAGACAGCACGAGAGTATTTTAACAAAAAAGGACACGCCCTTTCCAATGTAGGAGAAGTCTTGAGGGCTAAATCTGATAAGAGAGAGTCGCCAAACTCATATGATATTATTACTACAAAAGGAAAAGAGACAATACATACAATGAATGAGCGTGGCGACCCACAGCCTGGCCAGGTTGATGGCAGCATGATCTATAAGATTGCTGTTGCAAGAATAAACAATTTGAATCCAAAGGTTTTTGTAAGAGGAAATACTGCTACGATGCAGAAATCGCTCTCATCCATATATACCAAAAATAATGTTTTTATAGTCGGTGCATCAGGCACATTAGAGGGTTTAGAGGCTCTTGCTCAAGCAAGCAGAATAGGTCCAAACGGCACTATAACTATAAGTAGGACCATATTCGATGAAACATCATTGGATGAGGTAGTAATAGATAAAGCCGATATATTTAAGGAAGGCAGCATAATAGAAAGAAGACTCTCTTCCTTTAGACAGAGCGTACCAAGTGAAGAGATATTTAATGCTGCAAAAGAGCTCAAGGTATTACAGAATAGAAAGGCCCCTCAAGATGATATCTATAAAGCTGAGAGTAGATTAGTAGAAGAGTGCGACAAGAAGATAGCTAAACTCAAAAACTCACTTAAGAGTTGGAAGAAGAATCCAAACAGGCAAAAGAATAAACAAGAAATCGCCAAAATAGAGCGCCAGATAGAGGAATTAGAGATAATCAAAAAAGATAAATCCCTACAGGGCGGAATCCTAATAGCTGCAAGGGACTTTTTGAGCGAAGAAGGATATATTGACAAGATATTCGAGGCTGCAAGGAGATTAGGCATAGAGGAATTTATAAGGATAGATGTAATAGATCCTTCTACAGTTGACATGCGCCCTATTACTGAGAGGGCAGGTAACTTCGGACAGATAACTGTAATAACTGACCCTAACTTTAGAGGCAAAGACTATAGCCCAGGTATAGGTAAAAAGATAGACCTTATTGCACTAGACCTTGATATATATGATTGGACTACAGCTGGCCAGCTCTTAAAGAGGGTAAAAAGAGGAGGCGCAGAGTCATACCGTGTAGCTCACATAAATAAATCCAGCCTAGATAAGAACCTAGCATTTTTGTTCTCAAAGAGAGGATATATAAGAGAGCTTAAGCTCTGGGATGCAGAAAAAATAGAAAAATTCGAGAATGATTTATTAAGAGCTCAATATAAAGAAAACGCTCAAATTTATATAACTGAACCGATCTTGAGAGAATATGCCTTAGCTACCCTCCACGGTGAAACCCTAAAACAAGCTATAAAGGAATACACCTCTAAGGAACAAGGCCTTAGAAAGGGAGTGGAGTACTCAAGCGCATTCTTAGAGATATTGCATAACACCCTTTCTTTAAAGCACCGCATCTCTGAAGCCTTTAGAACAGAGATCACCCTAAAGATATTCGTAAAACTCATAGAAGACCTCACCAATGTAGCTGAGGGCGACAGAATTCATCTAAACAAGCATCTAGAGAAGATCCTAAACCCAGACTCAGAGATGAGAAATGTATTCTTACAGGAAACCCTCCCTGAAAAAGGAAAAGACTATGTATTGCGTATCTTAAAATCCACCCTCCTAGACACCTATAAAGCAGTAGGAGAATTACTCTCCAGCAATAAGCTTATAAAAGAAGGATATGCTGAGACCCAACTGAAGAACTATCTAAAAGAACTTGATCTAATAGGTGATAAAGAAGGCAATATTAAGGATTATGAAAAGATAAAATCAAATGATTATAAATTTGCATCATTTGCCCAGGCAGAGAATGTAGGAGATATAGTAGGTATTGGAATATCCCTCTCAGAAAGAATCCTGCCCTTACCAGGAGAAGGCGAGAGCAGGATAGTTACTGAAATAAAACAGTCCATAGAAGGCTCCTTTAAGAAGGTAAACCCTGAAGTAACCCAAAATGTCATAGATAAAGCAACAGGATATAGAATTCTTGGCGACAGGGAAAAGGTCATAGAACTATACCTAAACGAAATAGAAGAAGTAACTGATGCAGCTAAACAACAGATCAAGGTAGGTATACTCAATATCTCAGCACTTTTTTCAAGTGATGATTATGAAAAGATGAGTAAGCTTGAAAAGAATCATGCAGAGCTCTTAGAGATAAGTGATGTAGTCTCTGACCTGGCAGAAGATAGTCAGGACAAATCAGCTGACTATATAGTCTGGTACTTTAATCCAAGTACAACCAGCAAGAAACTAGTGGAAGATAAGCTAGAGTCTGATATAGAAAATGCAGTGAATAAAATTACAAACATATTAAATGAGTTAGAGAAAAAAGGTAAAGATATTACACCGGTTGATATTGAAAATGCCCACCAAGCTATACATAAGATACTCTATGAAGATATTACTTCATCTGATATTCGAGATAGGATAAGGGAAAGAGTTTTTCCTAAGGGGGTAACACTTGATGAAATAATGGCTCAGTATCAAGACTCAGAAGCTGGAGATAGAGAGGGTTCAGAAGTACTTTCTGCACAAATGGGCAGAGGGCTTACAGGCAAGGTCACTATAACTGAAACCGAAGATAAGATAATCTTTACTGATGAGACAGGTTATTCCATAACTCATAATAAAGTCCATAAACCAATAGCGGTTGGAAACGAAACTGAGTTACACAAAGTTACAAACGGAGACCTTAAAAAGATAGATATAGATAGTCCTAATATACATGAATCAGCAAGGCCTTATCTTAAGACAATCATGGATCATTTCACTAACGCAGAGCGCATAGTATTTATGGAGCACAATAAGGAGAATATCGGCAATTTCAAGATAAATCAATCAACAGGCAAAATAACCCTTTATCTCTCAGAGATATTCCGTAACCCAGACGGTACAGTGGATGTAGTGGCAGTATTTCATGAGATTGGAGAGGCATTCCTACCTGATATAATAGAGCTAAAAGTAGGGAATAAGAGCTTCTCAATAAATAAACATGTATATTTAAGAGGATTAGGAGATAAAGGAACCATTGCCCTTAAAGCTGTAATAGCTGACCTTAAGAAACAAGGAAGAGATGTAGATAGTGTTGGTATTGAGGAGATTGTTGTATCAATGAAGGCTAAGATGGTGGAAATGGGATTTACATTAACACCAAATCAAGAGGTATTACTTAGATATAACTTTGCAATACTAAACCAGGATAAAGCACTAATCAATCTTGATTCATTGATAGCCTTGCAAGACGGTCTGCAAGATAATCTGCTTACAAGAGAGAGGAATAAAGAATCTACAGATAAAATAAAGAAGGCGAATCAGGAGGTTACAGAAAAATTAAAAACTAAAGATAAAAGTTCTCGCTTGGAACGCGGATTGTTATTTTTGACTGAAAAATTATCATGGGTACTATTACCATTAATAATTTTAGGCGCATTTTATTCTATAGCCACTACATTTACAAATACTGGGGCAGATTTTCCATTTCTTCCTTATTTTATTATAGCATCACCACTACTGTTGAGACACGCACATCACTTATTTATGCTACTTCCCTATAGATCACCACTTACAGAAATAGCCCCTTATAATAATGAATACTATAATAAAACACCAGAAGAAAGAGCAGAGTTTGTTTTGAAGATACTTAAAGATAAGGCTGAAGAAAACGGCGATAATGAGGTATTAGAAGTTCTATCCGTAGTAAAAGGATTCGATATCGTAGAAAAATGGCCAGCAGTTGGAGAGGTTTTTGATCTGCCTAAAGGTACTATAAATATCTCAAAGGGAATGACAGAGCAGCCGTTACAAATGCAGTATATGATAATGCGAAGAGCAAGGGAGATGTGGTATTTAAATCAACCTAAATATAGACAAAAACCAGTTTATGTCCATCAGATAAAACGCGATACAAGCAGATTCCTTGTTTTACATAGTAAGTATATAGGCATCTTTTTAATTTATGAATTATTACTTATTCTAGATAGCAACGCCATATTTAAAATATTATTGCGACGTTTAAAAGATACAGATTCTACAATTAGTGATGCTATTGAAATTGCCAGAGAAGAAATGGCAAAAGGCAAAGTATATACTCCCATAGAATTTGCAAAGGAATTTAACTTTTCGGAAGATTTCAGTAAGAAATTATTGGATAAAGAATTAGCAGATGGAAATATAACGCAAGAACCAGGCAAGGAAGAAGATGGAGATTTTAAACCCAATGTTATTTCTAAAGATGATATATCAGTTTCTAGAATTTCTCTAGGAAGGGCATGGAAACATAGATCCGGCTTATGGAAAGGTAAAAAGGTATTCCAAGTCCCATTAACTATCTCAGATCATAAAATTTCGTTTATATTGCCACTTCTTTTTCCCGGGGTATTGCTTTCATCACCAGTTGTTAGTACGATAATTACAATATTTATTTTTTCAGGCCTTGGTTTGCCTTTTAGTCTTCCATATATAGAAGAAATGATATATGAGGCTATGGTCGCCTATAATGCAAAAAAATATCGAGAAAATCCGGAGAATATAACATATGATACTGATTTATTAAAAATGATTGAAAGGTTTAAACGAGAAACAGGGTGGGAGGTTGTATTTACTGATGTACCATATCTATTGGCTCAGCCTGAGTTAGATTCTAAGCGCCTAATTTTAAATATCGGTTGGATAACAGCTAGCGATCGTGAAAAAGATCATAAGAGACTTGCAAAATTGGAATATTATCTTGGAATAATTCGTCATTCTATAAAAGAAAATTCTATCTTTATCCACTTTAATCTCCTCTCCAAAAATAACTCCCTCCATGCCCCGGGTAATGAGAATTACAATGAACTTGGAGTAGATGGGGTAACTTATGATGTAAATAAGAAAGGAGTAGTAAATACGATTCCAGAGCTCGCTAAATATAAACTGGAAGGCATTAATACTACCTTTACTATAAGAGGATCTCCTAAGAATAAACATTTAGTCAGTTTTATCACAGAAGACCTTGCCCAAAATATAGCTCGTTCCGGCTCCCTCCATAAAGGTAAACTCAGTAAAAAAATAACCATAGTCCTTGCAGATAAATATGACTACCCATGTGGAGATCATAATAAGAAAAATAACGTAATCATCCTAAACGTCTCTGACATAAAACTTATGATTGAGAAAGGTGAAAATTCCTTCTTCATAAAAGAATACAAAAATTCTACCATATCCCATCAACTTGCGCATAAAAGAGGGGCAGGAAATGATGCTGGAACAGAAGCGATGCTTGATAAATTAGGTGCTGAATATACTATAAAAGCATTGCCTATAAATTCCATTATCAGTAATTTTATAGATAAGCAACTTGAAGGAAATAGAAAAATAGAAGCCATAACAAAAATCTTCTATGACTTGGCGATGCTCAATCTCCCTATCCAGCATAAACTTACGTTAGGTGGCCATCAATTTTTAAAACTATGGTTAGATTATAGCTTAAAAGAATCTCCTGAAATAAAGTCTGATAAGTTATTAAAAGAATTGGATAAAGAAATCATTCCAAGTTTATATATCTTAGAATCCCTCCAGATGGATTTACCAAATATGGGTTGCGAGATCGTCCAGAGAGTGGATAAAGAATCTATTGATAAAGCTATCCTCTCAGATTATTCAATGGAAATTTCTACTCCGCATAACGTAGGCAATAGTTTTATAGAAGAAAATACTCTTACATTGCGTACCCTACCAAGTAGCTATCCAATAATATATCTTAACCTACTTATGCATATAAAGTTAAGCCTTTTAAATGAATTTAGCGCATATCCTATAACTATAGAAGGCGAACTTAACGAAGAAGCTTTCTTTATCATAGCTCTTTCAGTATTTAATAATGAATTTGTAGGGGCTAATTTAAATATTATGCCTTTCAGCCAATATGCTGATGCCCTAAGTTTTGGAAATATCTATCAGTCTTATATAGGACAAACAGTTGATACTAAAACAGGAAAATTGTTGAGGAATAAAACCCAAACATATTTCTTTGATAAGGCATTTCACTGGATAGGCCCAATCTTTGACTATGCAAAGAAAAATAATTTTACTTTTATTGACCCAGATACAAAGCTACCTATTTCTTCCAAGGAAGACCTTATGATAAAGATACTTAAATATGACTTAGAGGCAAAGGTATTTTTAAGTTATTATGCTTTTAAAGCGCTAAAAGGAGACAAAGCTGATACTGAAAATATAGCTTTATACAATAAAGTAAAAGGTGATATAGGAGCGTATCTATTTAGCCTTGAAGACAATAATGGCAAAAGGGTATTTAGCCCAGAAGACTTAGATATAATATTAGGCAAAAAAGATAGAGATTTTTATTTCCCACACAGAGGACGCACTCCTTATAAGCTCGATGAACAAAATGTAAGAACAGTTCTTATTAAAATGCAGGAATGTTTTAAACAAAACCCAGAAGTCTTTAAAGGCTATTTAGCAGTAATTAGAAAAGGCATTAATGAGTTGAAAGAAGATTATTATAAAGAACACCCTCTTAGTAAAATAGCTTTTGAAACAATGGATTTTGGTTTGGAGAGTCTATCTTATATAAATAAAGACTTATTTCCAGATGAAGCTACTCTTATAAATACCCTATACAATAACGATACGACTCTACCAAACTTTATCCAGACAATATATCTCTTGGGAGAAATAGGGACTGAAACTTCCTATAATGCGCTAAACGCATTATTAAATTCAGCTAAAGATCCGGCTATTAAAGAAGCCTGTGAATATGCAGTTGGAGCTATTGAAAAAAGAATAAACATAACCCCTACCGCTTTCTCCCTCCAAATGGGCAAGGCCTTTACAGGCAAAGTCACTGTAACTGAGACTGAAGATACAGTTACCTTTACCGATGAGACAGGTTATTCCATAACTCATAATAAAGTCCATAAACCAATAGCGGTTGGAAACGAGACTGAGTTACACAAAGTTACAAATGGAGAGCTTAAAAAGATAGATATAGATAGCCCTGATATACATGAGTCAGCAAGGCCTTACCTTAGGACAATCATGGATCATTTCACTAACGCAGAACGCATAGTGTTTATGGAGCACAATAAGGATAATATCGGTAACTTCAAGGTAGATGAGGATGGCAAGGTAACCTTCTATCTCTCAGAGATATTCCGTAACCCAGACGGTACAGTGGATGTAGTGGCAGCCTTCCATGAACTAGCTGAGGCAGTCCTGCCGGATGTAATAGAGCTAAAGGTAGGAGATGAGACATTCTCCTTAAATAAACACAAATACCTAAGAGGATTGGGCAAAGAGGAATGGGCTGCACTTAATAAGGTAATAGATAAGATTGAAAAAGGAGAGATAAATAAGGATGATATAAAGAATATAGATGACCTTATTGGAAAAATAGAAGAAGAGCTTGGCGAAGGATTGAGTGATGACGCAAAGGCACTTATTATGTATAACTTTGCACTGCTCCTTGAAAAAGGCCTGAGCCTTCAGGATATATTATCATCACCTGAGCTACTCTTATCATTAGGCGACGGCCTGCAGGATAAGGTGTTTGAAAGAGACAAGAATAGAGAATTTACAGAGAAGATAAATAGAGCTATAGAAAGCATAGAAGATAAAATAGAAAAGATGTTTTCTGCAAAAGAAATTGAGTTACTGAAACCAGTACTCCAAGATAAAACGCTTAAAGAGCATTTAATCCCTAGCGACATAGATTGGGAAGATATAGATTCTAATGAAGTCAATTTAGATTTTCTTGGAGGGGATCTTGTTAAGATAATAAAGGCTAAAGGAGATGAGCGAGAGATGCTATGTAGGGGTGCTAGTTATTCATCTGCTCCTTATATAATAGAAGGAGCAGATATTAAGACAAGATTTGGCGCATCCGTCAGGGTGAAAGCCAAATATATTATAGAAGATGGAATTTTAGCATTGTCTATTAGTAATAATATATGGGTAGCAATTTATTTGGAAGATAATAGATTAGCATATAGAGATTCAGATAAAATTTTCGGCGGCATATTGAAAGACGCTGGTTGCGACTATTTGGCAGATTTAATCGGCGAGCCTGACAATGATGTTTATCTTGACAAAGTAATAGAGTTGAATAAGGGAAAAGGAAACGCCCAAGGCCTCCAGGGAAAGAAGTTAAAAGTAGGCGGCGCTCTTATAGTCGGAACATCTGGATCTGAATCAAGAGACGAGGTATTCATGATTTATAAGAAAAATAATGAAGGAAGAATGGTGCCAGCAAGTATTGGAGTTTTTGTAGGAGTAAAAGAATCTACTGGGGAGCCTAATGATGAACTTATTATTGGTGTACCTGTCGAAGGAGATCAGTCTTTGGCATCTTGTAGGGATAAGTTAGAAGATATTAGTAATAGTTATAGTGTTTCTGGGAATAAAGATATAGGCATTATATTAAATAAAACAGGTTTTGAAAAGCGCCCTATTTCCGAAGGCAGTGAGGTAGATGCGCAAATAAGAGATTATATTGTTTCAGATTTAAATGCTGAAGGATATTCTGCTCGCTCAACAGATTCAGGCCATATAGTTATTGATTTAAATGAGAACGGAGAGTTGGTAAAAGATATTGATTATGGAGTAAGAGAGCAAGATCCGGGTAACTCCACAAAAGATCCTCATAATAAGGACCAGATAAAATCCAAGCCTAAATTTGTCTTTATAAGTGATAAGGTATTAAGAAAACCAAGCAAATTTATAAGACAACTAAAGTCAGGTAAGTTCAGTAAAGAAGATAAACTAGTTGTGATAGCTTGGAGTGATTCTGATGAAAAGGCAATACAAAAAATAATAGAAGATAATGAGTTTACTAAAATGAATATCAAGATATTACTTGCTACTGATGAGTGCTTCAAGGATTTAAAGATAGAGATCAAGGAGATTAATAAGAAGATAAGCATAAAATATATAAATCAAATAGGAGTTAGTTTCGATGTAATAGAAAGTTTAGACCCAAGGATAGCTAAGGCTATTAATAGGGGAGCATAATATATCCAGGCATTGCCTTTTTATTGAAAACCCTTCTCCCATGACGAAGGCTAAGATATTAGGGCGTGCCTGGATTTTTTTTCTTTGATTTTTTAAAGGTACTACTGTATAGTATAGATATGTTTTACGAAGAGGTTTTTAGGGAACTGAATAAGCAGAAAGTGAAATATGTGGTAGCCGGAGGCATAGCAGTAAACCTTCATGGTGTACCACGAGTTACAGGAGACCTGGATTTAATAATATATCTTGGCGAAGAAAATGTCAGCAAATTTTCTAAGGCAATGGAAGCGTTAGGGTATAAACCCAAAATTCCTGTCAATATAGAAGATTTTGGTATTAAGAAAAACAGAGAAAGCTGGTTCAAATATAAAGGCATGATAGTTTTTTCTTTATGGAATAAATATACGCCTTACAGGACAATAGATGTTTTCGTAAAAGACCCTATAGATTTTAAGGACTTATATAGGGATAGGGTTAATATCCGAGCGGGGGAGTTTAAAATACCTGTTGTTTCAATTGAACATCTGATTAAATTAAAGCAAATGGCAGGCCGTAAACAGGATATTTCAGATATAGAGTCTTTAAGACGGGTAAAGAAATTGAGGATGAAATGAAGATTAAAGGCAAAGGTTTTAGTTATTTTTTGGAAGATGAGAAGATCATAGAATATCTACGCCTTTCTCCAGCTATGCGGTTAGAATGGTTGGAAGATATAGATTCTTTGAACCATAAAGCGCTTACTGGCGAAAGAAGAAAAATCTGGGAGAAATTTCGAAGGGGAGAGATATGAGAGACAATATAAAATTAGTACTTTTGAGGCATGGCGAAAGCACATGGAATAAAGAAAATAGATTTACTGGCTGGACTGATGTGGATCTATCTGAAAAAGGTATAGAAGAGGCTAAGGAATCTGGAAGAGTATTAAAGAAAGAAGGCTATACTTTTGATATTGCTTTTACTTCTGTGTTAAAGAGAGCTATCAGGACGCTTTGGCTTACATTGGAGGGCATGGATTTGATGTGGATACCAGTAGAGAGGTGCTGGAGGCTGAATGAGAGGCATTATGGAGTGCTCCAAGGGCTTAATAAATCTGAGACAGCCAAGAAATTTGGAGAAGAACAGGTTCTTATATGGCGTAGAAGTTATGATATCCCACCAGATGCTTTGACAAAAGATGACCCTAGATACCCTGGCAAGGATCCAAGATACAGTGATATGGATGAAAAAGATATTCCTCTCACAGAATGCCTGAAAGATACAGTAGATAGATTCTTGCCTTACTGGAAAGAGACTATAGCCCCTGCTATAAGATCAGGTAAAAAAGTCCTGATCGCAGCTCATGGTAATAGCCTTAGGGCATTGGTAAAGTATCTGGATAATGTATCAGATAAAGATATAGTAAGTCTAAATATCCCTACAGGTATACCACTTGTATATGAGCTAAAAGAAGACCTCACTCCAATAAAGCATTATTACTTAGGTGACCCTGAGAAGGTTAAGAAGGCAATGGAGAGTGTCAGCAAACAAGGCAAAGCCAAATCGTGATCCGTGAATCGTGATTTGTGAACCGTATACGGATTACGCATCACGCATCACGCATTACGCATTACCCTTGACGATTAAAAAATCATAAGGTATACTCCCACTATAAAATAGGATAGCGGTATAGTCCGAAAAAAAGGGGGGGGATATGGATTGGAAGCTTATGGTGATGGAACCAGTACAGGCGATGCTGGCAAGGATTGCTGGATTTTTGCCTATTCTGGCAGGTGTTATAATAATTTTAGTTGTAGGTTGGATAATAGCAGGACTGCTTAAAAGTTTTGTTATAAAAGTCCTAAAGCTGATCCAGCTGGATACTGCGTGTGAAAAAGCAGGATTAGGGGATGTGCTACGTCGAGGCGGCATAAGGCATACTTTATCAGAACTTATAGGGGTTTTGATATATTGGCTTATAATGCTACTAGTATTTATGACTTCATTGAATGCGCTCGGCATGACAGTAGCAGCAAGCTTACTTGACAAAGTCATTCTCTATATTCCAAACGTGATCGCTGCAGTGTTTATTTTGGCACTTGGTATATTCTTCTCAGGCATGGTTGGCACTATAGTGCGCACTGCTTCTAGTAGCGCAGGGATAACCCAAGCAAAGTTTCTAGGCCAGCTCTCTCAGACAGTTATCATGGTATTTGCTTCCGTGATCACTCTAGAACAGCTTAACATAGCTTCTAGTATACTTAATCTAACTATTAATATTATCCTAGCTTCCATAGGCCTGGCTTTAGCAATAGCAGTAGGCTTAGGCTCAAAGGATATTGCTGGAAAGTTAATGCAGGACTTAATAAATAAAGTATCTGGAAAGTAATTCGTAGAAAGATCTAGATCTTAAATAGCCCCGCATCTTATTAGTTTAAGGTGCGGGGTTTTTATTTTAGGCCTACTAGGGCTGTCATCCTTAATGAAGCTGAGATCTTTATCCAACGGGCTATGTCCGTACCATTTACATACACCATATCAACATGTTCTTTCCTTAATAGGTCTAATAATAGAAGAGTAAGGATAGGAAATCTTAAGGCATAGTTGACTGGGGAATAATTTCCTATGGGGAAGAAGATAGTTTTTACGCCTAGTTCATTTATATGGTTGCTGACATCCCCTTTTTTAGGAAAGAGAGCCATGCAGCTATAGTCTTTTTCAAGACAGTCTTTTATAGTGTCAAGTAGCTTGTTTTGGGTTCCTGAGGTATCTGGATATTGATATATGAAAAGTATGGTTTTTTTTGACATTTGTTTTAACCCTATAATTTTAAATAGATTATACTTTAATATAAGAAATTATTCAAGAAATTTACCCTGCTCCTCTTGAAAAATCACCTAGCATAGTATATAGTTGTATCAATCGCTAATTTTAGGAGTAAAGAATATGAGCCAGGTAAACATTAAAACAGTAGCAAAAGAAGCAGGTGTATCCATAGCCACAGTCTCCAGGGTGATGCATAAGCTGCCTAGTGTAAGTAAGGATAATAAGACAAGGGTAGAAGAGGCTATTAAGAAGCTGAAATTCAGGCCCAATGTGAGTGCTCAGAGGCTAGCTACAAAAGGCGCTAACAATGTTATAGGCCTGGTCATACCCAGGTATTCTGATATATTCCACTCTTTTTATGCTCTGCAAGTCATTCAGGGAGTAGGGCTTAGCGTTGAAAGGCTAAAACTGGACCTACTCATGCATATTACATCTGGCGATGATTTCCTTAATACATCAGCTGTAGCAGGAGTGATATTCTCTGATATTATTGGCAATGAAGAGCAGGTGGATAATGTACTCCAGATGGACATACCATGCGTGATCATGAACTATATGACCAAGGACTTGCCTGTGACATGCGTGTCTATAGATAATTTTAAAGGGGCGCTGAAGGCAGTGAACTATCTTGTAAAACTAGGGCATGAAAGAATAGCTACTATAACAGGAGAGCTTAGGTCCCAGGTTGCTATAGATAGGCTTAATGGCTATATAAGAGGATTAGAAGATAATAACATTAAAAAGAAGGATGATTATATAACATACGGAGATTTTGGGAGAGAATCAGGGGCTAATGCAACTAAAAAACTTTTAAGATTAAAGCCCATTCCTACTGCTATCTTTGCTGCTAGTGATGAGATGGCTGTAGGGGCCATACAGGTGTTAATAGAAGCAGGTGTTAATGTACCTAAGGATGTATCTGTAATAGGATTTGATGATAACCCTCTTACTCTTAATTTTTCACCAGTTCCTATCACTACTATTAGGCAGCCTCTTCATAGAATGGCTATGACAGCTACAGAGATGCTTTATAAGATCATAAATGGTAAGATAAAAGGTAATAAAAAAATAGTACTAGCTACTGAATTAATAGAAAGATCTTCCTGCCAATCGTTAACCTAGAATCAGACTTCGGTTGACAATTAATAAATCCTATATACAATATATGTAAAAGCAGTTGTTAGTTGTTAGTTTTTAGTTGTTAGCTAGCAAATAGAGACGTTTTCCAATCTAATCGGGAAGCTGCCATATGATAAAAGATATATTAGAAAACATACTTTCTGGTGGAGAGTTGAGTTTTGAAGAGGCAAGGGCTCTTTTGGACACTAAAGAAGAGGATATGCCTCTTTTAATGCGCGCTGCTAATATCGTAAGAAAAAGATATTGTGGTGATAAAATAGATCTATGCAGCCTTGTAAATGCTAAAAGCGGGCTTTGTCCAGAAGACTGTAAGTTCTGTGGCCAATCGTCAAAATATGATACTGGGTGCAGTGTCTATCCCCTGATAGATGTTGGGAAAATAGTAGAAGAGGCAAAGCTGGCTAAGGAAAATAGGGCTACGAATTTTTGTATCGTCATCAGTGGCACTGGGCCTACGATGGATGATTTTGAAAAAATAAAAGAAGCTATTAAGAGGATCAAGGAAGAAGTTGGGATAAGTGTAGACTGTTCTTTAGGAAAGCTTGAACGGTCGCAGGTGATCGAATTAAGAGAGCTGGGGATCGAAAGATATAATCATAATCTAGAGACATCAGAAAAATATTACAGTTCTATCTGTACTACTCATCCTTATTCTATGAGAAGAGATACTGCGAGATTGTTAAAAGAAGAAGGTATGGATCTATGTTGCGGGGGGATCATAGGATTGGGCGAGAGTAAAGAAGATAGATTGAACCTTGCGTTTGATCTAAAAAAATTAGACGTAGGGTGCGTTCCTATAAATATACTTAATCCTAAAAAAGGCACTCCATTAGAAGATGAGAAGAAGCTTTCTGTGTCTGATATAGTAAAGACAGTGGCGGTTTTTCGTCTAATATTGAAAAAATCTACCATTAAGATCGCTGGTGGAAGAGAGTACGCTCTTGGAGATCTCCAGAACATGGCTTTTATGGCAGGAGCGAACGGGATGATCATAGGAGGATATCTTACGACACAAGGTAGAGAAGTAGAAAAAGATATAAAGATGGTGAAAGATCTGGGGTTTGATATTTAAAAACATAGGAGGAAGGCAATGAAAAAGATAAGGTTAGGTGTTTTAGGCGCAGGGGGATTAGGTAAGGCGTGTCTTGATATCTGTAAAAAGAAAAAAGATATAGTGGTGACAGCAATTTGTGATTCTGATGGATATCTATATTCT
>JBDRCN010000044.1:0-6620 GCA_043821705.1 Candidatus Omnitrophota bacterium | reverse complement strand
CTAGGTTTGGTTACAGTAACTATCAGCGGATGGCTTGGCTTACCCCTAGAAGCATCTTGAAAGTTCGAGCGGGCACGGTTGCCCTATATTATACATGTCTTGCAGAGCGAGAAGTTTCATGAAGCGCAGGATTCCCACGCTGGGGGAATCCAAGCGGTGCTGATAGGGGTGAGACAAGACAGGCTGCTGATAACTTGGTAGAGTTTCATCGCTTGCCATTCTCTTGGTATTCAGCATCCATATTAATATTCCATAACGAATAAGGAGAACCTGGTAATTTTAGGTAATTTCTAGCTGCCAACACTCCGCTCAAGATAGAATGGTCTTGATTATTATATTTATGCATACCAGCCCTGCCAATAGAACAGAGATTAATGAATTGACTTAACCTTGCCTTTAATAGATCATAGTGTTCTTGAAAGCCCAAATAATTAATAGGGTAAGCTTCTGTTTCTCTGACAACCCATGCTTTTTCTACTTCTCTGTGTTTTATTAATCCTATTTTCTCTAGTTCAGCGATAGAAAACTCGATCAATGATCTATCTGTTTCATTCCAAAGGCCATGTTCCTTGAAAACAAAGTATTCAATACTTAAAGCAGTCTTATTGTCTTTCCCAACCATTGCCTTGGAAAAATTATTATAATTAGCTATTCTCGCCATTTGGACCTCTGGAGAATGTACATAGATCCATTGGTCAGGGAATATTTTCTCTCCTTCGACTAACAAGTCGACAGTGATGTGATCGCGATATCGTAGCATCCCTGATGCCTGTCTGACTTCTTGAGAATCTTCAGGATAAAGCATGTTAAAAAAATGCGCTAAAGGGATACTGCTAAAAAACTGCTTTGAAGTGATACTTATCGTTTGACCATAAGGATCTAAAACATCTATTGATCCTATAATATTATCGTGTCTATTAAACCTTATAACTTGACTACTTAACATCGTTTCTGCGCCATATGATATTACTTTATCGCATATCGTTTCATACATCTGGCCTGCGCCTAAAACTGGGAAGTCAAACTCTTCGACCAATGTCCTTATTTTTTTATCTTTTCCTCCGAATAAAGAATTCTTCAAGATTTCAAAAACATCTAGGCCTTTGATCCTTTGGCCAGCCCATTCTGCGCTGATCTGGTCACAAGAGATGCCCCAAACCTTTTCCGTGTACGTCTTAAAGAATATTTCATACAATCTTTTGCCGAACCTTTGCGTTACCCAATCTTCAAAGGTTATAATGTCTTTTTTCTTATTTAACTGCGAAAACATGAAAGATAGTATTGCGCTAAACGATTCTATTGGCCCTAATTTTATCAACGCATCTATTGGTTTTATTGGATAATTAAAATATTTGTTTTTATAAAGTATTCTTGTCAAACGAGAAACTGGTCTAAAATCCCTCCCTAAAGTATCATGCCAGATCTTATTGACCTCATTGTTCTTAGTAAAAAAACGATGAGGCCCAAGATCAAACCTGACTCCGTCAAAGACTTCAGTCCGAGCCAATCCTCCAACTTTTGTATTTTTATCTACTATTAGAATGCTCGTAACGCCATTTTTAACCAACTCTAAAGCTGCTCCCAAACCAGCTGGGCCTGCTCCGATAATACAGCATTCATATGATCTTGATCCAATATTTCGGGTCATCCTTATCACCTACTCCTCTTTAGGGATTGCCAAACAAGTATTTGATACTTCAAATTTTTTGATTATCTTGATATTCTGGGGCATTCCCTGCCTCTCCTTTAAATTATGAATAGGATTTTTAGTATAATCATAATAGTAGTAATAATCGAATTTCCTACCAGCGAACCCTCCTCGATCTACCCACATTAGCCATCTTAACCCATATCTTACCTTATAAAAATTTATACAGGGGTCATAGATCCAATGGATCCCCATTCTTACAGAGTTATCCTTTAAATGCTTATCTTTGTTTATTTCTATAAGATACTTCATCATTTCTTTCACGTCAGCATCTGTTTTCCACATAAAATAATGAGTAAAATTAAGGCAACCGGCAAAATGGACCAATAAAACTAATGTCATTAAACAAGATAAAATATTTATCAAGATCCTGGCAGATCTAATTTGAATAAATTTAAAGTTTTTCCATAGGATCAGGCTGAAAATTAAAAAAATAGGAATAAAATATATCGCAGCTCTTCCAGTGGGATAATCCCCAACAAACAAGATAACTGGTAATGTTACAGCAAGAGAACAGATAATTAGTAACAGTGTTATCCATAATAGATATCTATTATCCAAATTGAATTCCTTCTTTTTGGACCTATAGAATAATACGAATAAAGAAATAATAAGTAAAATGATTATTCCTAGTCCGATCTCGAAAAGTAAATTTGAACTAAAATAATCTTTGTTATATAAAGTAACCTTTATCAGGCTTGCTATAGTGCTTTTCCAAAAACCATAGGTCACGCCCTCCCAGGCAAATTCACCTGCCTCTTTCATTTTAGCAATAGGCCCTTTATAGATCACGGCTAGTAAAGACATGAGTATAATAACTGGCAAGAAAAAATTTTTAAAAAGAGGCTTAATAATAGAAGCTGCGGGTTGCTTCTGCTTGATCAAGGAGATCTGATCTCTAGACTCCAATAATGCAAGGATACATATCATGCTCAAGAATATGGGGACAAATGATAAGTGTGAAAGCACTGATAAAAAAACAAATACTATAGCTATTAAGCTGTATTGACTAGGCTTATCTTGCCCAATTCTCTTAAAAGTATAATATATCCCAAAAATGAGAAACCCTAATCCAAGGGAATACCCACGGGCACAAGAGAAAAAATCCAGCATAAAAGGATGAAGTGTTAATAGAAGTATCCCGATCAATAATGACTGTCTTTTTAAAAAAAGATTTAATATTTTATATATTCCTACTAGATATAATCCATGCCCTATCAGAGCAGGTGTTCTGATCACAAATTCGGATATACCAAAAAGATAGGTGAATAGCTTGATTAAAAGAGTATTGAGCAGATGGTTATTTGTCCTGATCCCTCGGCCGTAAGTAATGATCTCCCAGAATGAAGCTTTGACATGTAAGAGATAGGTCAGTGATTCATCGTGGACAAGTGATAAAGAATAAGCGCGGATACAGGTATATAAAAAAACTGCTGCCATAGAAAAAATAGCAGTGTTATTATAAATATGATCTGACTTTCCCTGTCTATCCATAATATCGTAGCTTATAGTTCTTGCCAGGAGAGGATCGTGACTATCCAGATAGAGCCTTTTCCAATAAAACCATCAGGAAGAGCATTAGCTAACGATGGCACCTGAAATATCTTAGGTACCTCATTGCCCATGTCAAAAAAATTAGACACAAAGCTTCCTGTCACGATCGTCTGTTTAGTGGATATGATCTCATTTTCAGCATAGAAAGCGCCCATGACCTCTGTCTGGGCTGTTGAACATGTTACCGTGTTCGGTGTAATAAAACCTATTAGATTGTTAGGGAATGAATTTGGCACGTCAGGGGTAAGAAAATCCGTAGTTATGCTTATGTTCCCGCTAACCACTAAAACACCTTTTCCTGTATAAGTTATAAGGTCTTTATTAGCTGTCTTTTTAGTATTAAAATCAACACCGTCGAGAAAAACCCATCCATCTATGGTCATATTTCCAGCGCCATCCATGCTTATAGAACCATTTGCATCAGCAAAATTAAAAATAGAATCAGGTGTGACATTATTAAATACAGGGTCATTTACAACTAATGACCTGTCTCTAGCATAATCCATATAATTGTTATAGCCACCATATGCATCACTTAGCAATGGAAAGCTAAGCTCATCTCCTAGATCATATCTATGCGTAGTGCCATTGTCTGAATGCACATTACTAACTCCCTGATTTCCAGTAAAACCATCAGTAACATAACTGCCATCAACAGTATCTTTATAGGGGTCCCCAAAATCATTTGGCTCTCCCACAGTAGAAAAACCGCTTAAACTTACCTTGCCTCGCTTTACCCTGAACTCAGCATCAAGGCTTTCTACAACTTCCCCGTTATATACAACTGTAGGACAAGGAGGTATTCTTCTTAGAAAAAAATCAGGTAATGTCTCATAGTTATTGCGGACCATACCTGAGCCAGTCATCTCTACAGCAATATCATTTTCTGTAAGCCCATCTCCTAATATTATGACTGATCCAGCTATGTCAACATTCCCAGATATCACCCTTCCAGATGCGCCAGAGCCAGCAAATATAACATTATCCCAAGGAGATATATCTTTTGCTCTTACAAGCGTCCTAATGGTCTTAGAGATACCTTCATATGTTCCTGTAGATGAGATCCAGACTTCATTCTCTTCGCCTGGTATATTAGTAAGTTCTACTCTAAAGATACCGCCACCTATAGAAGTGGATACAGCTGGCACGCAATAACCAGTACCATAAGGTATTTCATAGAAATTATCATAATCCTGCGGAACTGAAACCCCTCCTCCTTGAGTAAGGTCTATAGAAGTGCCTCCAGATGTATATATCCTGCTATCCCTAAAACTAGGGACGCCTGGACTATAGATAAAATCCAGAGTAAGGTCATGTATTGCTTGCTCTATCCCAGCTTCAGCAATGTGCAGGGCTTTTATAGAATCCCTTTCTCTATTAGCAACAACGCTTTCGCTGATAGACCTGGCCACAAAACTTCCTATAAAGATCAATAAAACTACTATAACCATATATGAAATAATAAGGACAACGCCTTTTTGATTATTCACTTTATTCCTCCCTTTAGTTCCTCATATTAACCTGGCAGTTCAATGGAGCTTGTATAGTATGCCCTATCAATGTGTTTTTTACTGCCTGGATCCTTATGTCAATGACATTAGGCGTGCTAGTAGTACGCCTAAATTGAATGCTATTAATATTATTAGCCAATATTTCAGTCCCATTAACAGTCATACGTAAAAGCTGAGTACCATTTAATCCACCAAGTGAATAAGTGACATCACTGGTCCAATTAGTATATCCATTCACATCAGTAACTGGTAATCTAAAAGTAATAGTGTTATAAAAAATATCATCTGCTGGGAGGCTGGGGATCACAAAGTTATTGGTCTGGCGAAGCTCTTTGACCATCCTGTCTAAACCCTTTCTAGCTTCCTGCTGCATCTCTACCTGCACACTTCCAGTATAAAAAGAGTTTTTCCCTATGCTAAGTGCTGTAAATATGCTCCCCATAATAACTGTAAAAATAGCAAGGACTATCATCAACTCTAACAATGTAAAACCTTTTTTCACAATAACCTCTCTGAAATAATAGTAGTGATCTGCGCAGGTGAATCTAACTGGTTATTACCATTAATATCTTCTCCTCCATCCAATACACCATTAAGATTACTATCTTCGCCAAAGATCATCCCAGCCTTCTGCCTCCAACACACAGTAGCTGTGACTCTCAATATCTCTGGATCACTGTCATCTACTTCTACGACGCCCTCAGAATCATCGTCTCGAATTTGCAATATCTCAAAAGTAGTACCATCCATAGCTGGCACCTGAGAAAAATCAAGCTCTCTGATCTGTTCTATCTTTTCCTGAGTCCCATTTATGGAAATAGTGATATTCCTGGCAGTCTCATTCAATGTAAAACACCCTGAGAAAGCAGACAAAACACCTATCAATGCCACTACAAGCATCATAATGCCTGTTACAAGCTCTAATAAAGTAAAACCAGACTTATTATTAATATGTGCCATAACGTATATATAGCTTACTTGATAAATATTGAAAATTCAAGGGTATGCTAGTTTATTTATATTACTTCCACTCTTATCTGGATTAGGCCTTCTTTTAGATCAGCTAGCTTTGAAAAAGCTTCTTTGGTGAGATCGATTATCCTGCCTCTGTTTACCAGTCTTTTAGCAGGTCCTCTGTCGTTTACCCTTACATAGACACATCTGCCATTATATACATTAGTTACCTTTAACAAGGTATTAAAAGGCATATCCCACATAGCACAGGTCAGCATCTCATGGTCAAAGACCTCCATATTGGCAGTAGTCCTTAAAATGCCTGGATCACTCTCTGAATACCAACTTGCATTGCCTTGAAGAATAGTGTGGCTACTTCCTGCATCCTTTACCTGCAGCATAAAAGCGAGCATTAAAACAATTAGGAGGGGTATTTTTAAGTTTTTCATTTGAGCAACCAAACAAAAAAGCCTATCCTCCACTATGGAAGAATAGGCTTTAATCTGTTTCGGTAATCCAGCCGCCTTAACTTTTTTTAAAAAGCTTTAGGCCCGATGACTTTGCGCCCCACTCTTTCAAATGGTTTGCCGTTTCGTACATAACTATTCAGTTGTCTCTACTTAAAGTATGCCTCAGATATTTTTAAAAACAATAGCTCATGAAAATAAAAGTTAGGATTAGTAACGGGTCCTGTCCGCCGATTCACCCCGCAAGTGCACCTTTATCTGCGGCCTTGCAGGGACCCCAATCGCCGGCCACCCATTTCTAACCAGACATATTTCCTAAAATTTTATTTTCAAAATTTCTGTTGGGCTGACAACCTGGTTAAAAATATAACTACTATAACCAAACCTAGGCTGGGAGCCTTTGGCGCATCAGGAACATAGCGGCAT
>JBDRCN010000043.1:0-7706 GCA_043821705.1 Candidatus Omnitrophota bacterium | reverse complement strand
GTCAGCTCCTGTATGCGTAAGTTTAATTCAATTCCTTCTTTCTTGTTTGAAGGCGGGGATAGTTCTTTTTCTATCTGCACCCTTCTTCTTTCAAAATACACGCGCGTTACCTCGTCCATAATATCATCCCTTAACTGCACCATTAATTTTGACCTGGTATCAATAGATGTCTGCTGGGCATTCCATATAAGATCAGCTAGATCCCATTTAAGACTGACGCCCCAATCACGAGGGCCTGTATAATATCTATCACTACCACTATCGTAGGTCACTGTCTTATCATAATCTAAAGATAGTTCTGGAAGAACTGCATTTATGCTAGCCTTGCCTCTCCAAGATCTTATCTTGTCTGGATGGACTTCTGCATAGTCGATCGCTTTTTCTTGAACCTGTAGTATAGTAGGTTCATTTTTAAAAAGATGTTTAAGCTTATCAAACTCTTCGATCGAGGCATGTTTTTCTATTTTTGTAACACTAAAGGAACTAGCCTTTATATTGGATTTATAGACACCTTTGTTTGTGCTAAGCCATATCAGGCCGCTGGGTTCTTGCGAAAAAGACCATGTTCTGTTGTCAGCCAGGCCTTTGTATAGCTCATTCCAAACCTTAGAATTATCATAGAGCACAAAGACACCTTTATCTGAAAGAGCGAACAGATCATTATCCGACACTAGAAGCCTTTTTATTTTTTGAGAGATAAGCCCGCTTAAAGGCAGTCTCGGCCAATTTTTTCCATTATCTACACTGGTAAAGACGCCTATATCTGTAGCAAGGAACATCTTATCTTTCTCTACTAGCATGCTGTTGATCGGTGCTAGGCTAGTTTGGTCCTCATCAAAAACATCAGGATCATAGAGGATATCTTCTGTGGTTGTAACAAAAACTCTATCCCATCCATTCTCTGTTTCTTTATACACACCTTTATCCACTATCATGTAAACATCCTTACCCAAAAATTCTATCCACTTGACATTCAGGTCCCCTGCCTCATCAAAACCTTTTTGCCAGGAACTCCCTTCATCCCTTGATATAAAAAGTCCTTCCCCTGTCCCTAAATACACTACATTGTCTTTTGAAAAATTAATATGAAACGGCGAATCTTTTTCCCCTGAGCTCTTAAAGACCTTTTCCCAAGAAGCTCCACTGTCCTCGCTCTTAAACACGCCTTTTTCTGTTAAGACAAAGACCCCTGCCCTAGAAACACCTATATAGTTTATCGAGTTATTCGCTGAAACAGCTAAGACTTGCTTCCAGGTGAGCCCAGAATCACTTGTCTTATAAACTCTCTTAGGCGATGCAACGTAAACTGAACCTGTTTCCTTATCGCAAGAGACCTCTTTGACAACTGCTTCTTTAATACCTTTGACCTGATCCCATATAGCATCTGAGTGAGCTTTATTGCTCAAACTGATCATCAGCATAACAGCAATAAGCGTTAAAATTATGTACCTCATAATCCACCTCCTTCTGATTTCTTTCAGGAAAAATTAAAAAATTTACTTTGTAAGCTCATTTAGGTTTTTTACTTGGCGAGAAAATTTAAGAATTTATTAAGCCTGTTCCTTGTCTCTTCGTCTAATGTAGCAAAGGCGACCCCAGCTTTGAATAGCATTTTATCTCCTTCAATGTGTTGGATTCTAGCCAGGGTTTCTATTGAATATTGTCCGCCAAAGATAGGTGGTTCCAGCTTTGTGAGAATAAGTGTATTTAAAGGTATCTTCCTGCTTACAGCGAAGGACAATCCTCCTGCGCTTATATCCTTTGCCCGCGTCATATCCCATTTGTTCATAGAATCGCCAGGCTCTCTGTATCTTATCATAAGATGGGTTTCATAGCGTTTGTGTTTTCTTTTGTCAAATGAAGTAGCAGTCGTCGCCATATCAAGCTGGTACATCTCGCAATGATTGCAGATCTTTAGTTTTTCATCTATCATCTCTAAGCAATAACGACATTTCTTCATGTCTTCACTCCTTTTTTAAAATAAAAAACTGCTGAAAATATTAATAGCGGCATAATTAATAGTGCCCAGCTGTAATAGTCTATACTTAAAAGAATCCCAAAAAGCACTAATTGTGTGGCTGCTATAACCATGATAAAGCTTACTATTTTCTTTCTTTTTAGGGCTAGTAGAGCGCTAGAAATGTAAAATAGCCCAATAACGCCGCCGATCAAATACTTCTTAAACCAGACAAATCTTGCTATGGACCTTAGACTAGAGGACATTTGAATCCCAAAATTGTAAGCAACCTGTCCTCTGGTTATATATGTCTGATAAAGACTAAGTATCCCAAAGATGATCAGAAATGCTATAAGTGCCTTAAAAACTTGGGTTTTATTTTTCTGCATCTTCTTTTATTATACTCCTTTAGTGTTATTTCATCAAGCAAAATTTACGACCCAGTCACACTGTCTTTATATTCCTTATAGCTTGCTAGTACCTCGCTTGTGACCTTTATCCCAACCTGAATTTCTGACAATGAAACGTTCATATTTACATTAGAAATATTACTGCTATTAATAGATTAACTATCTTGAATTTGTAAGACTTTTTAATTTGGTACATAATGTAGGCAAAAAAATTAGCCTGTCCTCTATCTTCCCATGACGAAGGCTGATTTTTATAGAATATTTATTGTAATTTATTATACCAAAAAGACTTATTTATTGCAAGTGCTTTTTTATTAAATTTATATAGCCTTCTCCTTCGTCTTTTCTGCCATGCTTTATGCATCCCTGGCCGTATATACGGCATTTATTAGCAAGTTCTTTTATAGCAAGTTGCCTCTGCTCATCATTTAAGCCAGTTTCTTCTAGTAGATTTACTATAGAATATATTCTAAATCTATCCATGCCGTTCCTATGAAGGTGAGAAAGTTGATCTGGCCTTCCACCATCTTTTAGGGTAAGAGGTTTATCAATTAAAAGAAAAGGATACTCTTTGCTTGCCCTTAGCCAAAAATCATAGTCTTCGCAGCATGGAAGCTTTTCATCAAACAGCCCTATTCTATCAAACAGCCCTTTTCTTATAATTACTGTCGACATGCTTACAGAGCAGATGGAAAGGCACCTATTAAAAATATATCCATTTGATTTTGAATTAATTCTTTTCTGATTTAATAGTTTATTTTTTCTATACCAGATCTCTTGGGTATGGGATATGAGAAAAGTAGGTTTTTTATTCATTTCTTCGATCTGTATAGCGAGTTTTTCCCTATCCCACCAGTCATCTGAATCCAGGAATGCTATTAATGAGCCCTGTGCTTTTTTTATGCCTAGATTTCTAGCAGAAGATGGCCCTTTATTGGTCTGGTAAAAGTATCTTACTTGTGGCCTGTGACTTGTGGCCTGTGACTCTACGTATTCTCTGGTATTGTCAGTCGAGCCATCATCTATTATGAGTAGCTCAAGATCTTTATAGGCTTGGTCTAAAACAGACTCTATAGCTCTTTTTAAAAGAATAGATCTATTATAGGTAGGGATTATTACACTTATCACTTATCTGTTGGTAGATAACTAAGCAGCTTTCCAGGGATGTCTTTGATGTAGCTAAAGAAATTACCCATATTGATACGGTATCTTGTCTGCGTATAAGAGAAAACACCTTGTCTGTCAACTTTAGTTTGATATGGTTCCCACGCACCACTTTTAATGAATATTATCACGATCACAGCTAATAAAAGAGCAAAGATAAATAGCTTTTTCATTTTTTCCCCTTCCATTTTAATGAGTCTTTTTGTATTTTTTTACGCTCTCTTAAGAGCCTTGAGACATCTTTTTGTCTACGAGTGATTTTATTTTTCATAGAACTATCTATTGATCAGGCTAGCAAAGTAGCCAGCTCCAAATCCATTATCGATATTAACCACAGTTACTCCAGGCGCACAGGAGTTTATCATAGTGAGAAGCGCTGAGACCCCTTTAAAAGTAGAGCCATAACCTACGCTGGTAGGCACTGCTATTACAGGCTTACTGGTCAGTCCTCCTACAACGCTCGCGAGCGCTCCATCCATCCCAGCTACGACTATTATAACATTTGATCTTCTAATATCCTTTAATTTATCAAAGAGCCTGTGTATACCAGCTACGCCTACATCGTATATCACCTTGACTGAATTCCCCATCACCTCAGAGGTGATCTTAGCTTCTTCTGCTACTGGTATGTCGCTTGTCCCAGCTGAAAGGATAAGGATGGTCTTTTTATTTTTAGGAGGTTTCTTTTTTAAATATATTACTTTGGCGACTTCATTGTATCTTAGGTCTTTGTGATATTTTTGCAGGCAGTTAAAGAGGCCTTTGTTCGCACGGGTCAAGAGTATATGTTTATTTTTTTTTAGGATGTTTTTTAGTATCTTTTTTATGTGCTCGTTTGTCTTGCCTTCACAATATACTACTTCAGCAAAGCCCTTTCTAATAGTTCTATGATGGTCTAAACGCGCGAAATCAAGATTCTTATAAGGAAGGGTCTCCAGAGACCTGTAAGCTGTTTTTACTGACACTTTATTGTCTTTTACAGCAGCGAGTAGTGTCTTTAGGTCTTTTTTAAAGCTCATCACTATTTAAAAATAAAATATAGGATCAGCGCTATGCTGAGGCCTGATAGTATATAAAAATCATTGAAATATATTAGATCTTTTATCTTGTCTGATAAGATACCTGCTCCTTCTTCATTGGAGCGATTTTTTGTTCTGCGCCTATAGGAATCCAGGTCCTCAGTCTTGAATCTAGTATACACCCCCCCTATTTTATAAGAAGAAAGTGTATTATTTTCCATTAACCTGCCTAGATCTTCTTCAGAGATGTTTAGGTAGTTAGCAGCTTCCTTGGATGTAAGAAATTTTTGCATCATATTTAAGGACATCTAGTAAACTATGCTTTTTCTTTTGCTATCCATTCATCGACAAGAACTCTGTCGAATCTCCACTCATCGTTTTCTTTGAAACCAGGGAGCTTCCCAGCTTTAGCCCAGTTCACTATATTTGAGACATCGACTTCTAGGTATTTAGCTAGTTCTTCTGCGTTAAATACCCTTCCTTTTCTGCCTGATGCATGACTTAGCATCTCGCATTTTCCCTGAATAACTGCGCCTGCCTCTACATCCAAAACTGGCGCTGTGATGTCACCTACTATATGAGCGTGGGAAAGTATGCTAAGTTTTTTTAAGGCAATGATGCTCCCCGTGACCTTCCCGCCTATAATCACTTCTTCACCATTTATATCAGCTCTTACTGTGGCGTTCTCTCCTATAGTAAGGCTGCCTTTGGTGTCCAGCTTTCCATCAAAGCTCCCGTTTATCCTGAGATTTACAGGATCCTTGAATGCAAGTGTCCCTTGCATACTAGCATCAACATCAAGGATCTTTTCTTCGCCCTTATCACGTCTGGCCATTTTTTCCACCCCCTCCTTGTTCTACAGGTAATTTGCGTAAAAAATAAAGCACCACCAATGATATTATCGTAGTGACCACTCCTGCTGAATAAAATCCGCACCCTACAGCAAGCCCTATTCCAGAAACTGTCCAGAGACTAGCTGCTGTAGTGAGGCCTGTTACAGATGAAGAAGAGCGTATTATAGTGCCTGCCCCCAAAAAACCAATACCAGTAAGCACGCTTGATGCTATCCTGGATGGGTCAACTCCTCCAGAATCTTTGTATATTTCATATACATAGAGCGATGTAAGCATTATAAGAGCTGAACTCACGCAGACCAATATGTGGGTCCTAAAGCCAGCTATCTTTCTATTGTGCTTTTCTCTTTCAAACCCTACAAGACCTCCTAATACGCTTGCTGCAATCAGCCTAACAATAATCTGAATTGTCCCTACCATTTACTTCTCCTTTCAGATATTAGCAGTGATATCAAAGCTCGATCTGTAACCTTTTTTATATAAGTGATAAGCAAGGCCTGCTACCATAGCTCCGTTATCTTGGCAAAGCTTTATTGGAGGAAAATATGCCTTAAAATCATTTATAGAGCTTTCCTTTTTTATCAACTCTCGGAATCTGGAGTTAGCGCTTACTCCTCCTCCCACGACAAGTGTAGCTATCCCGTACTTTTTTAGCGCCTTTATTGTATTGTTAACGATCACTTTTAAGCTGGACTCCTGAAAACTAGCTGCAATATCTTCCATGTGTCTTGTGTCTTGTGCCATGTGTCTTGCGTCCCGTACATGGTACAAGACCGCTGTCTTGATGCCGCTAAAACTAAAATCCAATGTCCCTTTTATCTCTCTGCAATTAAACTTTATTCCTTTAGGATCGCCTTGTTTTGCTAATCTATCTATTATCGGCCCTCCTGGATATCCTAGCCCGAGGATCTTAGCGACCTTATCAAAAGCCTCTCCTATAGCATCGTCCAAGGTATCGCCCAACACTTTTATCTTATCAAAATCCTCGACCAAAGTAAGTCTTGTATGCCCCCCAGATATGACCAGGCCGATAAAAGGGAACTTTATATCGCTATTCTCTAAAAAAGGTGAATATAGATGAGCTGACAGATGGTCCACTCCTAACAGTGGTTTATTTATAGCAAACGCGAGTGCTTTAGCGAATGATATCCCACAAAGCAAAGCTCCTACTAGCCCTGGCCCTTGCGTCACAGCTACCTTGTCTATATCCTCTATCTTTATCCCAGCTTCTTTCAAAGAACCAGCTACTACCTTATCTATGTTTTCCGCATGGTGTCGCGAAGCGACTTCTGGTATTACGCCACCGTACTTCTTGTGATATTCGAGGCTCGATGAGATCACATTTGAAAGTATCTCTTTACCGTCTTTTACAATACTTGCTGCAGTCTCATCGCACGATGTCTCTATTCCTAAAATCAGCATGTTATTTAAATAACCTTTTTTAGAATTCCAAATACCTAATGACAAAATCCAAATAAATTCCAAACTAAAAAATTTCCAATTTTACACTGGGAATTAAGTAATTGATTTGACATTTGAAATTTGTTATTTGTCATTATAGCCTCTTTTTATTTCTTACTATATATTAGTATCCCTTTCAATACATCCACTGCGCTTAAGATCTGATTATCATATTTTTTAGCAGGCTCTTCCTTGCCTTCTTTTTTCTCTTCTACTTTTTTCTCTTCCACTAATTCTTCGAATATATCCTTATCTTTTTTCTCAGTTTCTTTTTCTTGCTCAGGGTCTATGTATTCTACTACAATGTCAGGCATGATCCCCTCGCCGTGTATCGAGCGGTCATTAGGCGTAAAATATTTACTTGTGGTCAGTCGCGCTGCTGAGCCATCGGATAAAGGTACTACTGTCTGCACAGAGCCTTTACCAAAACTTTTTGTACCTAATATGATAGCTCTTTTATGGTCCTGCATCGCACCAGCTACGATCTCAGATGCTGAAGCACTGCCACCATTGATCAAGACCACTAATGGATAATCCAGGTGTTTGTTCTTGTTTCTGGATTTATATTCAGAGTTTTGACTCTTTATGCGGCCCTTTGTAGAAACTATGATCTTATCCTTTTCTAAAAATTTTTCAGAGACTTCTATGGATGAGTCCAAAAGACCTCCCGGGTTATTTCTTAGGTCCAAAATAAGGCCTCGTAAACCTTGTTTTTCAAGATCCATAAGACCCTTTTCCAGGTCTCTGCTTGTCTTTTCCTGAAACTCTGATAATCTTATATAGCCCACTCCTGCCTCTATCATCTCTACTTTCTTTATGCTCTCTAGTTTTATTACGGCTC
>JBDRCN010000042.1:0-2331 GCA_043821705.1 Candidatus Omnitrophota bacterium | reverse complement strand
TATGATTTTGAGCTTACTAAGGAGTTTCTCGAAGGCATAGACGCTCCGGAGTAACTAAATTTTGAAACCTAACCAGGTTAAAATCGCCCATTTTTAACCTGGTTAAGATGTAATTTTGAAGTCAAACTGCAGCTATATATTTATTACAAAAGTAGTTCCTTCCCCTACCTTGCTCTCGACATCAATAGTACCTTTATGGTTCCTGATGATGGTATCTACTATGTTGAGGCCTAATCCAGAGCCTTTTTCTTTAGTAGTAAAGAGAGGGTTAAATAACCTTGGTATAGACTCATGAGGTATGCCGCAGCCAGTATCTTGTATCTTTATTATAGCATGAGAGTGGTAGGACGAGGTCTTAACAGCAAGAGCCTTTTCTTTTGAGTTATCCATAGCATCTATGGCATTTGATACAAGGTTTAGGAATACCTGCTTTAGCTGGTCTTTATCAGCTTCTATCCTTACAGGAGTAGTTTGGAGTTCTTTCTTGATTTTAATATTCTTAGCTCTAAAGTCATTATCTAGTAAATCTAATACAGAGCTTATTACCTCATTTACATCTGTAGGAGATAGCTTAGGAGGAAGGGGATGGGTCACACTTATCAATTTTCTTACGAAGTTATCAATCCTGTTGATCTCCTCCATAGCAAGCTTAGAGAACTTATCTCTAAAGTCTTTATCCTTATATCTTGTAGGTATAAGCTCTGTGAAGGTCTTTATGGCCTGAAGAGGGTTCTTTATCTCATGGGCTACTTCACTTGCCAGCTCACCCATAGTAGCAAGTTTTTCTACCTTGATAAGCTGATCCCTTGTATCCATAAGTTCTTCATAAGCCTTTGCATTATCTATGGCTAAGACTGCCTGATTAGTTAAGGTTATTAGTATATTTAGGTCTTCCTTGGTAAAAATCTTGTTATCTTTCCTTTGGCCTAAGGTCAAGAAGCCAAATAGGGTACCTGCCTTAAAAGTTGGTATTACTAATGCTGCATTTATATCTTCTAATTCATGTTGAAGATCATCTGATACCTGCTTGAATCTTAATTCTTCAGTTATTATAGGAGTTTTATTTAAGAGCATGGTTTTTACTAGTAATGAGTTATCAAAAAATTCACATCTTTTATTACCTTTTTCATAAAGAGGATAGGTTGACCTGCGCATATAACATGATTTTGCCTCATCTTTTAAATACACTCTTACTGAATCTACATTCATAATCTCATATACACGCTCTACTATGAATCTTAATAAGACATCTATGTTGGTGTATTTCATCATGTCTTGGGTAAGGTTATTTAGAGCTTCATGGGCAAGGAACTCTTTCCTTCTAAGGTGAGATTCAGCCTGGCGTTGAAGATAGGAGTAGATGAAGGGGCCTGCAGTGGCGAAGATGGCCATTAAACCAAGAGGCATAAGCCACCAATTTTGCCCTAAATAGCTATTTAAAAAAGGCTGCGTTTTTTTAGCTATAATAAAAGGAACACCTAAAACTAAGAAGTAAACCAGTGAAAAGATACCCAATCTTGTTACAGCAATAGTAATGCCAAAAAATTGATAGCGAACAATAGCAATAGCTACTATTAGGGTATAGAGCCATGTAAAGTAAGTTCCTATAGGTAGAATTTGTATACCGAAACTTAAGGGAAATAATGTTGAAGCTGATAGAAATCCAACAAAAGAAGCTCCTATCATATGCATTATTTGATTTCGCTTAAATCCTTTTTCAATAGACAGCGTTTTTATCATTAAATATATAGAGTATATAAAAGATAAAAAATAGAATAATATATAAAAATAGTAGAGTATTCCACCGGTAGGATAGTAGCAGTTCAATGCTGCATTATAGATAGCTGCTTTATAGATGTATGGACTAAAGGAAAATAATAAGAAAAAGAGGGAAATAATATAGCTTAATCTAATTATCACTTTTCTTTCTTTAGGATAGTTTACTAGCGATATAATAAAATGTAAATATATGGAAGGTATTAATGAGATTCCTATGGCTATCATTTTACTGTAGAACAGGCAGCTGTCGAATGTTTTTGATGTATACATCAAGGTAAGGAAGCTACTCCAAAATGCTATGCTAATACTTAAACCAAACCAGGTTTTATTAACAATGGCCTTAGGATTTTTTAAATATACAAACACACCAACAGATATACTTGTTACCGCTGTAAGTGCAGATGTAATAACGTATAAATTCATAGTTTAACTTCCCTATATATTAACTACAAAAGTAGTTCCTTCCCCTACCTTGCTCTCGACATCAATAGTACCTTTATGGTTCCTGATGATGGTATCTACTATGTTGAGGCCTAATCCAGAGCCTTTTTC
>JBDRCN010000041.1:0-6464 GCA_043821705.1 Candidatus Omnitrophota bacterium | reverse complement strand
GTAATCGGTGAGTTAACGGGGGTATGTCTATAGAATTTCGATATTAGGGTAACAATAAGATCGGATCGACTTCGGGATTCTTTGAGATCTGTTCTAGTGTCCACACAAACCATTCTTCCAGTGATTTATCCTTTAATCTCTTCGAAGCTGTATGAATAATGCTCATCAATACAGAGCGTGTCTTCGCTCCTTCTTCTGACTGAGAGCCAAAGCTTACTTTCCTGGCAATGACAGTAGGACGCAATTCTCTCTCAGCACGGTTATTATCTGCAGGAACATTCCTGTCTCTAACCCAATGATATAGCCTGTGGTCATTGTTTCTAAAAATATCCTGATAATTCTGTACTCCTGGATACTCTGAAGGCGCTCTTATTATCTTTCGTATCTCAGCCTTAAGCTTCTTTGAGCGTTTATAGTATTTACTGTCAGGGATTGGGCTTGAACGCAGGTGCATAGCTTCTGCCAATAAGGGCGCCAGAGAACTTACAAAGCATTGAACTTCTTTTTTATCGGGGAATTCTTTTCCCATATCTTCCAGCTTTCTTAATAGATGGGCATAGCAATATTGTATCTTACATGGGGATTTATTGTATGCGCCATATCTATCTACCACTAAGACACCTGGGAGCTTCTTAGTTCCAAGCACATCTTTTGCTACTCTCGAAGAACGCGTGTCTCTGAAGTTAAATATACTGATATTATCTGTACAGAATAACCAGGAATAGCCGCTCTCGCCGTCTGTCCTCCAGCCAGTCTCATCTGCGTGCTTTACAGGGGATTTTCTATAGCCTTCCTTGAGCTTTGCTATCGCAGGTTTCCAGATATTACTCAGGCGATGAAAGGTTTTGATTAAATTCCCTTCTATGACTTCTTTACCCCATAGATTCTCTAAACGTTTTAAGGGTATACCGTGAAAATAGTGCATAATTACTGAATTGGCTATCAGATTATTACCGTATTTATTCCTTGGCAATACAGGTGGTTTGTTAGAGATTTGTTTGTTACAGTTTGTGCATCTTTTTACCTGGCACCTATAGACTATGTTCTTTGCCTTGTTGAGGCATACATCCACTATGCTTCGTAAGAGAGTCTCTTTATATTCGAGACTGGATCCGCAATCAGGACAAAGCTCTTCTTCTACAAATCTATCTATAATCTCATCCGCTTCATCTTCAGGGATGGACTTACGGCCGCATCCTTTATGGCCAATCTTTGCGCCGCCTTTATTATTCTTGTTTTCTTCTGGGGAATTCTCTTTGAAGGGTAACTTGGAGGATGGAGTTGATGAGCCAAAAAAAGGTTCTTTGTCTTTATCCTGGCGGTATCTTAACTTCCATCTTAATGATGTGACTTCTTCTTCTAACTGGTCAATATACTTTTGTTTATCAAAACAGCTCTTACAATATGAAAGCTTAAGTGTAGGACTTGAATTATAGTATCGCATATTTTTAAACATACACGATACTATTCAAAAAAGCAAATTTTGGAGAGATTTTTTTAGATTCCCGTTTTTCACGGGAATGACATGTTCTACCCCCGTTAACTCACCGATTACGTCTATTCTTCCCCCATCTCTTTTTCCAATACAAGCTCTGCTAGATCTTCTAGGTCGAATTTGAACGTAGCGTACCCGCCGCCTCTTTGCAGGCTTTCTATCTGTACCCAAAGTTGATATTTTTTTCCTTTTACTAACCTATCTTTAGGGATCTTGAAATCTACAAGTTCTCTTGTCAGTGTACCTTTGCCTCTTTTCTTCTCAGATTTCGGATCAAAGCTTATAAATCCACGCCTTTTTTTAGTGGGATACGGCTCTTCTTCTAAGCCCTGCAAGAGCACTTCTTTTTTTTCTATGTTTAGACGCCCTAGCTTAGGCCCTACAATAAGAGCATTGTAGATCTTTGGTTTTGTCTGTTCCATTCTAGCTGTGATCTTTACGGTCAAGATATTGTCCAGGAGGTGTGCTTCTACTGCTGCCATATCTTTCCCTGACTCTTTTGCCTCCCTTAATATCAGGATACTTTCCTCAGAAGCCATAGACTCTGACATTATTAAAAAAGAAAATATCGCTATGATCAATGATATTAAGATATTTTTTTTCATATTATTTCTTTTCAGTCTTATCAAGATCCTTTAATATGACGATCCAGAATATAATGGCCCATAAAAGAAGCGCTGCAATGAATATGTTAATGACGTAACATTGCTTTGTCATGCATGAAGATATTATAAAGGCTGTGTTAACTACCAACAAAACCACGGCTAGCACCAAGATAGAAAGCTTTAGGATTTTTAGAAAAAAGATTTTATTTTTCACGCTACTTTAGAGCATCTATTATCTTATCGTTGTCGTCGGATCTAAGGACTATTTTTGCCTTGCCACCCTTTTTTGGATCAGCAGTCGTGCCATAGCAGTATTTGAGGTTTACATTTTTAGCTTTAAGTTTCTTGCCCATCTCTTTTGCTGCTCCTACTATGTCAGGAAGTTCGACTGTCACAACATCACTTTCTTCAAAAGGCCAGTTTTTTGCCACGCATGCTTCTTTTGCCTTTTGGTTATTCTCTGTGATCATGTAAAATATTGCTTTTCCTTCCATAGCATATGCGCATATACCTTCTATGTTTACGCCTTTTTCAGAAATAGCTGATGTGATCTCTGCTAGCATGCCTGGACTGTCATGGGTGGTTATTATAAGCTCCTTTACCTTACTACATTTTGTCATACTACACTTCCTTGATCTTTACGCATTTCGATGAAGAAGTTGCTACTGGTTTACCTTTTTCATCAAGACATTCTCCATCTACCATTAATAGATTTTTTTTACTAGAGACTATGTAAGCTCTAAAGATAAGCTTTTTATTGATGTGAGCTGGTTTGATCAGTCTTACGTTGAATTCAGCGCTCACAGCTGGGATACCTAATTTCCAAAGTAGGTTTACCATGCATTCATCGAGCACTAAACCTATGATCCCCCCATGCACTATATTCTTGAAACCCTGGTATATTTTCTGAGGCGTGAATTCTGTGGTGATGATCTTTTTTTCTTTATCCAGGTCAAATTTTAGTTTTAGGCCAGAATCATTTAATGAACCGCAGCCAAAACAATAGTGATCGTCTTCTAGATCCATGTTATTAAAACAGTTTCTTTTTAGCTAGTCTGACCCCTATTTCATATATGATCTTATCTGCATTATCTCCTGCAACAAATTCCTCTATCCACATGACCTTAGCTAACGAAGAAATAAACTTATTCGTGTTAGGGTCTTCAATGTTCAGTTCAATAGTAGTGCCTTTTTCTATTCTATTCGATACCGAGAACCGTAACCCAGCCCTTGATATGTTCTTGGTGAGGCTTTCGTGTTCGGAATTTGTAGAGGGGTCCTTGTAGATAAGCTTTAGGGGTACTTCATATCTTTTTCTGTTCCTTCGATCGTTGATAAAAGAAGATATCTCTTTTTTCTTAAGATTGAGCATTTTTGAAACGATCTTCATGACACACCTTTTTTTATTCGAGGTCTTTTAAATGGTTAACTATATTTTCTACAGACACAAGCTTTCTGTCTATAAATTGTATACCTGCCTCAATAGGATAGTTTTGCTCTTTAGACAGGTGGCCATTTGATATCCATACTATTTTGCCTCTACATCTTGCCCTTGTTTCTTTGTCGTATTTGAATATTTCTAGATCGATCACAGTACCCGGCTCTAGTTTCTTTAGCAGGGTCATGCGTAGGCCGTTTTCGCTTATATTCTTGATCGTAGTGCAAAATTCTCTATCACTTCCTTTTGGGCTATATCTGACAGCCAGGTCTGCAGCTATGCGTTCAAAGATGCGGTTTCCTTTATCTTTATACATAAAGAACTCCTTTTGTGGTAGAAATATCCGGTTCTTGGTAAATTTATTGAAGAGTCGGAACATAAAAAAGTAGGTGAGTGGTTTTACGGGGTTTGTCATCTGGTCTATAAAAAGATGCAGCATCATGCCAGTAGCTGCATATCTATAGACGATGTTAAGATCAAATATTGATATTATTATACAAAGCGCAGCGAGGAGCTCGTATGAATGGAAGATCAAGGTTATCTTTTTGAAATTGCATGGCAGGCCTTGACGGTAGGTGTTATTGACTTTGATTAAATTTAGCGTTAATCCATTCTCCCTGATGTAATCAATATAATGATCTATATCAATAAGTATGCTAGTGGTGAGAAATGCGAATACTCCTAGGACAGAGTGGCTTATATTATAAAGTATCCCTCCGACCACTAAAGAGATCGCTGTGTGCCCCAATACTTTCATTGCAGTTTTACCCCGCAGTAAGGGCAGTATCTTGTGCTGCCCGAAAACATCTTCCTACATTCTTCACACATGGCCCTAGTTTTTCTTAATTCTGGTTTGTCTAGGGAGGTTATCGTAGTGTTTTTATTGATAGTTATGTCTTTTTTCGTAGCTTCAGGCACCCCATCAGCTTTTTCTATTATACCAGGAATCTCATCATTAAGCATCTTTATTCTTTCTGACACATAAGGGTGGCTTCTTAAAAACACAACCCCAATATTTTCTTCCTTCTCTTCCTGCATCTTCATCAAAAAACTCATCATAGCGTATGGGTCATACCCAGCTTTATAAGCATATTTTACACCCAGCCTATCGCTGAACATCTCATCTTCTCTTGAATAGCCAAGCGCTATCAGGTCATAGCTTATTGACGCAGCTCTCTGGAACTCCCCTAATCCTTCTTGTTTAGATGCAATAGCCATCAATATATCATATCCCATCTGTGCTTGAAGTTTCTTAGCTATGTGCCTTGCAGCGACATGTCCTACTTCATGACCTATCACGCAGGCGAGCTCATCATCAGTAGCCTTGTCCAATACGCCAGAATTTATATACACATAACCCCCTGGTGTCGTAAACGCATTTAGGTCTTTATTTTCGATCACAAAAAATCTATACTCAAGGTCTTTACGGTCAGATACAGATGCGATATCTTCGCCTATTTTTTCAACACGAGAAGTCAGCTTAGGGTCTTCGCTGACAGTGTATTCTTTTTCGATCTGTTTGGCTACAGACTTTCCTATAGATATTTCTGTAGGTGTAGTTACGAATATGAACTCATTTCTGCCTGTTGCAGGATTATATATAGTCGCACAGCCGGATATTGAAAAGATAAAAAAGATTAATAATATTAAGCGCAGCGCCATGCCTTATTATGTTAACAGAGCCTGTACGATACCCGAGACTATCTTTCCATTAGCTCTGGGGCCTGCTTTTTCCATCGCTAATTTCATGACCTTCCCGAAATCTGATTTTGATGTGGCTCCTATTTCACTTATGATAGATTTGATTATTTTTTCTATTTCTTCTTTCGGCAGCTCTTCGGGCATATATGATTTTAAGATAGCTTGCTCTTTTTCTTCTTTTTCGACGAGATCGTTTCTGTTGCCTTTTTTAAAGCTTTCTATTGAATCCTGGTGCTGTTTGATATGTTTTGCAAGAATCTTCTGTACATCAGCGTCCTCTATTTTTCCTTTTTTTTCGATAGAAAGGTTTTGAATAGAAGCGATCAGCATCCTGAGCGTGGACGTACGCAAGGCATCTTTATTTTTTATAGAGGTCTTGAGGTCTTCTGCGAGTTTTTCTTGGAGAGTAACCATGTTAAGACTCCTTATTTTTTGTACATTAGTTCACATAAGAACTTCAAAAATGTATTTTTGTTGTCTTCCTCGACCTTTCCAAACTCGATACCAGAATTAAAAGGTTTATCATCTCCTTTTGACCATAAGACAACACCATTCATGTGTACAGGATTTAATCCATCAGGCACGAATATCTTTAGTTCGACCTTAGACCCTGCATCCAGCTTCTCATCTGTTATGAGCTGCAATCCTCCGGTATTCACGTTCTTAGTCTTAGCTGTTTTTTCTATCTTGGGTTCTTTCTGTAAGATGTAGTTGATCTTTACAGCTGTTTCAAATCTTATGAATCTTCTTTTTTCTTTCATGGATCACTCCTTTTTTGTGATTATTAATTTTGGAAGCGTGATTATTTTATATGATATCCCAGCTTCTTTAAATAGGTCTTGAAAGCTTTTATCCGAATAAGAAGTAGCGCTGATGAATTTTTTTATCTTTGCGTTTGTAAGCATCTTTGCGCAAAGTATACACGGGGAATGGGTGCAGTATATAGTGCTGCCTGATATGTCTATGCCGTGGAGTCCTGCCTGGATAATAGCATTTTGCTCAGCGTGTATTGCTCGACAGATCTCGTGTCTTTCTCCAGAAGGGATATTCTTTTCGTTTCTCAGGCATCCCAAGGCTATGCAATCCTGCACTCCGCTTGCAGCGCCATTATAGCCTGTAGTAAGCAGGCGTTTTTCTCTTACAATGACAGCCCCTACATGGTGTCTGAGGCATGTAGAGCGTTCAGCTACAAGAAAAGCCATTTTTAAGAAATATTCATCCCAGT
>JBDRCN010000040.1:0-4732 GCA_043821705.1 Candidatus Omnitrophota bacterium | reverse complement strand
CTTTATTCGGAGAGCGAGCTCTAAACCGTAGAACACCCCGTACGAGAATCTACGATTCCGTACGGGGCAGGCGGCGCGGCGTGCCCCGTTACAAATTCTAATTGATTATTTGCTAATACTTAAGAATTTGGAACGGGGTGTTCCAGCGCCGGATAGAGCCATAAAAAGCTATTCAAATTAGGGATATATTATGAGCGCATTGACCATAATCTTAGTTTCGACTGTATTTTTGGTTCTCGGGTATATATTTTACGGCCGGATAATTGAGAAACTTTTCGACATAGATCCAGCTAAGAAGACCCCTGCATATGAATACTATGATGGTGTAGATTATGTGCCTTGCAAGAATTGGTTAGTGCTTTTTAGCCACCACTTTGCGAGCATTGCAGGAGCTGGGCCTATAGTCGGACCAATAATAGCTGTTGGTATATGGGGATGGTATCCAGCTCTTATTTGGATACTGTTCGGTACGATCTTTATGGGTGGAGTACATGATTTTGCGTGTATTATTATCTCTGTAAAGCATAAGGCACGCTCGATCGCAGACATTGCAGAGACTGTCATATCTAAAAGATCAAAGATCGTATTTCTTGGATTTGTGTGGCTTGCCCTTATACTAGTCATAGCTGTTTTTGCATCTCTATGTTCTAAGACGCTCACTACAGATCCTTCCACAGTAATACCATCTTTTGGACTTATAGCAATAGCCCTATTAGTAGGGTTTATGCTCTATAGATTAAAGCTGAATCTTTTCATAGCTACAGCTGTAGGCCTCTTCCTTTTAGTATTGTCAATCATCTTTGGAGACATGTTTCCTATCACCGTAGGAAATAATGCTTATGTAGTATGGTGTGTCGTGCTTTTAATATATGCATTTATTGCATCTACGGCACCAGTCCATATACTTCTTCAGCCACGCGATTATATATCAAGTTTTTTACTTTATTTCGGTATAATCATAGGAGTAGTAGGGATATTTATAACCAGACCTATTATAAATACTGCTTCATACAATGGATGGAATCCAGCTGGATCTGAGTGGTTATGGCCAATGCTTTTTGTGACAGTTGCGTGTGGTGCTAATTCAGGGTTTCATGCGCTTGTTGCAAGCGGCACTACCTCTAAACAGCTTTCAAATGAAAAGTATGCGAAGCGTATTGGTTATGGGGGCATGGTACTAGAGGCATTTTTAGCAATAATAGCGCTATTAGCAGTAACAGCAGGGCTTTCCTCAGGAACGCTGAAGGTGATGTTGTCAAAAGGAGGGCCAGGCCCAATAAGTGCGTTTGGCAAGGGGTTTGGAGTATTAGTAGAGCCACTCTTAGGTTCTAAAGGCCAGATGATAGCTATAATGATACTCAATGCTTTTATATTGACCACATTGGATACAGCCACTAGAATATGCAGGTACTTATCTGAGGAACTTTTTAAAATAAAGAATAGATTCTTTTCAACGTTTGTGGTAGTATTTACGAGTGGCGCATTAGCCCTAAGTGGTAAGTGGAGCAGTATTTGGCCCATATTTGGCGCTAGTAATCAGCTGGTAGCAGCGCTTACTTTTATAGTGATATCCAGCTGGCTTCTATGTAGAGGTAAGGCTATAAGATATACTATAGTTCCAGCTGTCCTTATGCTTATTACTTCACTGGGCGCATTGATCTATAAACTTATTGGTTTTATTAAGAGTAAAAATATTCTCCTTAGCGCAATAGGAGTAGCACTTATAATAATGTCAATAATGATGTTATTTGATGTTATTAGTGTAGTTAGAAAAAGGAAATTAACATGCCCAAAACTTTAATTGTTCAAAAATACGGTGGTTCTTCTGTAGCTAATATCGACAGGATAAAAAAGGTAGCTGAGAGAGTAGTCAGCTACCATAAAAAAGGGTATTTGCTTGTTGTAGTGGTCTCAGCATTAGGAGATACTACTGATGAATTAGTAGAGCTGGCAAATTCCATAACTACTACACCTAGTGACAGGGAAATGGATATGCTTATCTCTACTGGAGAGCAGGTATCTGTAGCGCTTTTAGCAATGGCTATCCATAAACTAGGAGTAGATGCGATATCTTTTACAGGTGCCCAGGTAGGGATAATGACCGATGGTACTTATAGTAAAGCTAGGATAGTGGGCATGAGCGCTGACAGGATAAGAAAAGAGCTTAAGAAAAATAAGATTGTGATAGTAGCAGGATTCCAGGGAATAAATCTAGACCAGGAGATAACTACTCTTGGTAGAGGCGGAAGCGACATCACTGCAGTCGCTCTGGCAAAGACACTTAAAGCTAGTATGTGTGAGATATATACTGATGTGGAAGGTGTCTATACTGCTGATCCAAGACTAGTAAAAGATGCTAGAAAACTATCTACTGTAAGCTATGAAGAGATGCTGGAGCTAGCTTCTTTAGGCGCTCAGGTCATGCAGGCTAGATCCATGGAGGTTGCTAAAAAATTCTCAGTCCCAATACATATAAGATCGAGTTTTAATAAAAAGATGGGCACAATTATTTCTAAGGAGGTCAAGGCCATGGAAGAAGTTTTAGTTAGCGGCGTTACGATGAACAAGGGAGAAGCTAAGGTCACTCTTTGTGATGTCCCTGATAGGCCAGGTATAGCTGCAGTGATATTTAAGGACATTGCTAAGAATTCAATAAATGTTGATATGATCATCCAGAACATATCAAGGACTGGTTACACAGATCTTTCTTTTACTGTTCCAGTTGCAGAGCTTCATAAGACTAAAGAAGCAATGGAGAAGATCATAAAGAAGGTAAAGGCAAAAGGAGCTACCTATAATAAGGACATTGCCAAGGTCTCTATAGTGGGTGTAGGCATGAAATCCCATTCAGGTGTAGCTGCAAAGATGTTTGACTGTCTGGCAGTTAATAAGATCAATATAGACATGATCTCGACTTCCGAGATAAAGATATCCTGCGTTATTAAAAGGATACATGCTGAAAAAGCAGTTAAGGCAATTCATAAGGCGTTTAAGTTAGGCAAAAAATCGTAATCCGTGAACCGTGATTCGTGAACCGTAATCGGATTACGAATCAATGAGAGGCGAATATGAGAGATGTTAAATTATATGATACTACATTAAGAGATGGTTCGCAGGGTGAAGGCGTGTCATTTTCTGTAAATGACAAGATCAGGATCTCAGAAAAATTAGATCATATCGGTATCCATTATATAGAAGGAGGCTGGCCTGGTTCCAATCCCAAGGATGCTGAATATTTTAAAGAGATAAAGAAGACGAGATTAAAGAATTCTCAAGTAGTCGCATTTGGCAGCACAAGGCGGCCTAAGATCTCGCCCAGCAATGACCAAAACATTAAATCACTTCTTATATCAGGCGTAAAGATCGTTACTATCTTTGGTAAGACCTGGGATATGCATGTAACAGATGTATTTAAAGTGCCCTTGCATGAAAATATTGAAATGATCAAGGACACCGTAGAGTACCTTAAGTCAAAAAAACTTACTGTCTTTTATGATGCAGAGCATTTCTTCGACGGGTATGTTAGCAATAAAGAATATGCGCTAGAGACGCTTCGAGCTGCTATTAGCGGAGGCTGTGACGGGATCTTTTTATGTGATACAAATGGCGGCATGATCACAAATGAGCTTTCTATTATTACTAGAAGCATCGTGAATGAATTTGAGGTCCCTACAGGTATCCACACTCATAATGACAGTGGTATGGCTGTTGCGAACAGTATTGCAGCAATAGAATCCGGTGCTAATATGGTACAGGGAACTATCAATGGTTATGGTGAGAGATGCGGAAATGCTGATCTCTGCGTGATCATCCCTAATCTACAGTTAAAGATGGGATACAGCTGTCTAAAGAATTCCAAACTAAAAGAACTTACAGAAGTTTCTAGGTACGTGAACGAGATCTCTAATATGAAACAGCAGGACAACCAACCTTTTGTCGGTAGAAGCGCTTTTGCCCATAAAGGCGGGGTACATGTAAACGCAGTCATGAAGAATCCCAAGACGTATGAACATGTAAGCCCTGAACTCGTTGGAAATCATAGAAGGATCTTAATGTCAGAGCTATCTGGAAAGACCAGTATTATCTTAAAAGCAAAGGATATGGAGCTGGACCTTACTAAAGATGACCCTAAGATCAAGAAGATCCTTAGATTAGTGCAGAACCTGGAGAATCAGGGTTACTATTATGAAGCAGCTGATGGATCGTTCCAGCTTTTGATGAAAAAAGCATTAAAGAAGTATAAACCTTATTTTACCTTGCAGGGTTTCAATGTAAACATTGAGAAGAGAGAGAACAATACTTTAGTCTCAGAAGCTACGATCAAGGTAAAGGTCAATAAAAGGATCGAACATACTGTTTCTGAGGGTGATGGTCCTGTCAATGCATTGGACAATGCACTTAGAAAAGCACTTAATAAATTTTATCCTACACTTGCTAAGATGCATCTGTCTGACTTTAAGGTAAGAGTATTAGATGAGAAGCAAGGTACAGCTGCTAAAGTAAGGGTATTGATCCAATCTCAAGATGAGCAGAGTTCCTGGGGAACAGTAGGGGTCTCTGAAAATATCATAGAGGCTAGCTGGCAGGCTCTCGTAGATAGTGTTGAGTATAAACTTTTAAAAGACAAGGTTAAATAGATCCCCTACCATGAATGATATTCCTACTAGATTTGATCCTAAGACAATAGAAGGCCCTATCTATAAGGTTTGGCAGGAAGAAAAACTTTTTCATG
>JBDRCN010000039.1:0-38918 GCA_043821705.1 Candidatus Omnitrophota bacterium | reverse complement strand
GGTTTAAGGTAAAATACTATTGTTTTGGATTTATACCCTTCTACGCCTACTGTCTTAGATTGAGATTCATAACCTGGCATTGAAGCTATTACATTATAGGTAGCTGGAGCAGCAAGATCTGTAAAGTCAACGTAGCCTCTGCTCTCAGTATTTAAAGTTCTATCAGCCTCTTTTACTCTTATAGTTACTCCTGGAAATGGCTGCCATGTGTTTGGATTATCTTTGGACATAATGGTATTCTTAGAATTAATCTTTAAAGCTGCATCATTTACTTGTATAGTAGGCCCTGCTGAAAATAATTGCCTTGTATTGCCAATATACGGCTTACTGACAGACATAATAGAGTTTTTACCACTAGTCTTTAAGTCCGTGTTATCAAATTCTACAGGTCCTCCTGAACCTGACCACCATAAATCCATATAGAAAGGCTTATGAGTAGCTACCCTTAACTTACCTGTTTTCGACTTATCTGTTACACTTATAACTACATTCATCTCTACTGGAGGCGCTATATTATCAGTAGCAGTAAAGACCACGCTATATTCACCAGCCTGTCCTGGTTTAGGCCGCCAATAAAATTTTCCATTTCTATATCCTGGTTCATCCTCAATGCGGAGTCCTTTTGTCCTAAAACCAGCGCCTTCCGGCAGTTCAATGACTCCTAAGTCTATATAATCATTATCTTCATCATAGGCCTCTACATAGAACTTTAAAAAGCCTGTCTCATCAACTTTTTCATAATAAAATATAGGGGAGAAATAGGGAAGTTCATTTGCTAAAGAATAAGCATTTGTATTATAGGAATTGTATTTATATTGTGGCCATTCGAGTTTACTAGAATTAAATGTCCCTTCTATGGGAATAATATGAAGTTTCTTAGAGTTCCCGGCTAAGATTATTTCCAAATCTCCATCTCCATTTAAATCACCCACGGCCAAAGAATTCTCATTATTATTTGCTAGTTCCAATGCATCTGAAGATATATATTTTGGAAAACCATCTACGACCTTTCCATCATTATGATATGCTATAACACCTGTTTTATTGGGCTCCGGCATATCAGCTTCATGTAATATGACTAAAATTTCAGCATTATCATCCCCATCTAAATCTGCGACTGTAGGTGGATAATAAACATTCTTCCAGTTCTTTACCTCTTTTGGAAAACCGCTAACTAAAGTTCCATCATGATGATACGCTAATACATTTGAGATATAATGATCCGGATCAGTAGAATCTGTTAAAGCATATAGAACGATCTCTAAATCTCCATCGTTATCCAAATCCCCTAAGACTGGAGAAGAACATTTATAATCAGGGTTTTCTGTATCTTTTATGGGGATAATCCTTGAAAATCCACCAACGATACCTCCATCATAATGACATGCTGAAACTATACGATAAGTATCGCTATATTCCACTGTTACTAATTCAAGATCTCCATCGTTATCTAAATCTCCCAAGCAAGGTTTAACTCTTGTGTTAGTGCCTGAGTAACCTCTTGACCAACCCTTAACCTGCGTTCCATCGTGATGAAATGCACTAACACTAGATACTCGATAAGGATAACCTAAATCCCATCTTTCGCTGAGAAGAAGCTCTAAATCTCCATCTCCATCCAGGTCTCCAACAGCTTCTATGAATATATATAAAAATTTATTAGTGGTGGAATAAAAATACTTAGAGCCATTGAACCTTTTGATAGTCCCATCGCCATTAAATACCTTAACACCCCTGTCTATCCATATGCTCTCTTCCAAAGGAATCCGGCTAATAACACTTACGATAATATCTAATTTATTATCTCTGTCTATATCTGCGATTACCGGGCCAGATAAAATCGTATCGCCTTCAGCACCAGTCGGCTCTATATAGGGCCAGCCACTTGCTGGAGTCCCGTCACTATTCCATACATAAATACCATCTTCAGTTGTAGCAACAATATCTCTTAAGCCATCTCCATCTATATCAGCTATAGCAGGTCTATTGAATATTGGTTTATTGCCAGCAGATTGCGGCCAATTAGGAATGGTATTTCCATTATGGTCGTACAGATAGACCTTCCCGTCACTTGTACCTAATGCAGTTTTAAGAGATTGGTTTCCTTTAATACTTCTTATTACAGGTGCTGTTGAAAACTCACTAGGAACTTCAAATATATATGCAGAGCCTGATCCTTCTCCTTTTTCATCGTCATTCCAAGCACCTATAATAGCTCTATTACCTGATATACATACAGCACCACCAAAAAAATCCATTTCATCGCCATCGCTTGGTACAAGCTTTGCGTCTTCTGCCCATTCAGTGCCATTATATTTAAAAATATAGGCTGAGCCGGAAGCATTACCTTTATCATCATCATTGAGGGCTCCTATAAGCATTCTATCTTTTGATATTGAGATATGACGGCCAAAATAATCATGCTCAGCAACATCACTTGGCATTAGTTTTTGTTTTTCTACCCATGTGCTTCCATTATACTCGAATACATAAACTGTATTTTTTGGACCAGAACCTGCAATTGCTACATTACCAGCTATAGAAACGCTATTTCCAAAATAATTACTCTCACCCTCATTACTTGCTAAAAGTTTCTGCTCTTCTACCCACTCAGTGCCATTAAATCTAAATATATAAGCTGATCCGGAATTTTTTTCATTACCATCATCCCAAGGAGCCCCAACTATAGCCACATCTTTAGAAAGAGAAACTGCTTCAGCAAAGCTATCATCATCCTCACTATCACTTGGCATAAACTCAGCTTCTTTTATCCATTCAGTGCCATCATATTTAAAAATTAAATCACCAATTAGAGCTTTGTCTCCTGACATAGAAATAGGACCTGAAAAACTCCTCATATCATCCTCATCTTCTTCTATTCTCTGCGCCTCTACCCATTCTGTCCCATTATAATTAAAGAAATAAATTGAGTTAGGGTATGTTTCATTATTCCATGCATTCCAATAGCGCCGACCAAGAACAATAGCGCAATTACCAGATATTGCAACTCTATCGCTTAAATTACCATGATCTTCATAGTTACTGGCTGATAATTTCTGAAACTCAGTCCATTTAGTACCGTCAAAATAAAATATGTATGCGAAAGTTTTTACCCTAGGTTTTCCCTGCACCCCTCCAACAATAGCCCAATTACCGGATATTGACACATAGTTACCAAAACATTGACCAGTGTACCCATCACTAGGTAATAATCTCTGAACTTCTTTCCATTCTGCGGAATGTGCGGAAAGATTGATAAAAAAGATGCATGTTAATATTAGGCTTATTGAAATTAGATATTTAGTTTTGAAAGTTCTTCGGGTATACATTAGTCTTACCCTCCTGAACACAGATATGACTAAAAGATAGGTATATATAAAGGGTGGCTCTTAACTCTAATTATTATGATAAACCTAAATCTCGAAAAAGTCAAGAAAAACCTTATTGTGCAATTTTCTATTACCATTCATAGGTAAGCCCGCCTTCAAGATATCTTTCTGGTATAGGAAAGTAGAAATCCCTCCAGTATTTACTGTTGGTAAGATTGTATATATTGAAAAATATAGAAAAGTTCTTATTGAGCTCTCTGATCAGCTTTAAGTCAAAGATCATCTTCCTGTCATTAGGTTCGCTCGATGCTGGCTCATTCCAGTAGTCATAATAACCTCTTAAAGAAAGCTTATATCCTTTTTTATTATAATAGTCCAGCCCCAGGTTAAAGCTCTGTCTTGCCTTGCCTCCTCCCTGTACAGTCTCTTTTGTAGACCTATCTTCAATGTCATTAAACGCTCCTCCGCCTGACAAGCTTAATCCTTCCAGAATATCCATCTTAAGCTCAAGCTCCACACCCTGCCTTCTAAATTTTTCAAAATTCTTTTTTATCCAATCTGCGTTCTCATTCTGGGCATTTCCTATAGCATCTTTTATATCAGAACGATATAGAGAAAGTTTGGCCCATAGATTGGAAAAAGGCTTGGTTTCCAGGCCTATGCCATAACAAATAGCCTCTTCAGGCCCAATGCCGGGATTGTCAGCTGTCAGTCCAAGAAACACCCTTTCATAATATTTCCAAAGTAAAGGCGGTGCATTAAAGGCGCGCGAGACATTAGCCTTTATAGCTGTCTTAGCTATATCCTCAAAGCGATAAACTATGCCTAGCGAAGGACTGATCTCCTTTCCATATTCACTATTATCATCATAGCGCGCACCCAGATTCAAATCCAAGTGGTCTTCCTTAAATGTATAATTTATATAAGGGGCTTGCAGGTTTAAGCTTTTTGCCTCAGCAAGATGGTTTGATTTTATTAGATCCCAGTCAAAATCTCCCCCTATAACTAATAAATCTTTATCTCTGGGTTTAAAGCTCGAGACAATGCTAAGCTGATATAATAAATCACGATACCAGACTGATGAAGATGGGGTTTCGTCAGTAAGAGAATTATAGGTATGGGTGGTAACATTCTGTCTGGAATGTTTTAGGTCAATCTTCAAATCAATATCATTTAATTTTCCTGTCCATCCTATTTTTCCATAACGAGCTGTAAATGGTTTTGATTCGAACCACGCACCCGGATATTCGCCGCTATTAACATCTGACTCCGTATACCCGAATGAAGCAATTATCTTACCCATATCTTTTAGGTCATAAGAAAGTTTATTAAATGCCTTTTTTTCCAGTACATCGTCTTTTAGGCCCTTTCCACCTGATTCCATATAAGTTATAAAGCTATAGTATCCTAAATCCCCACATCCTCCGGATAACTCAAGATTCTGTTTTTGAGTACGGAATCCTGCAAAAGACGTAGTTAGGCTTGCTTTGGGAGATAAAGCATTACCTGTATCCTTTGTAATGACATTTATAACACCTCCCAGACTGGAACCCCACATACTTGAAGAAGCACCTTTTATAACCTCTATTCTAGCAACATTTTCAATGGGAAATTTAGTAAGGTCGACTTGACCGGAAGACTGGGTATTTAAAGGTATACCATCGATCATTACCCTTACCTGCCTAGCGTCAGAACCCTGAATGCTTATAGAAGTAACTCTGCCAAAGCCGTTTCTTCGATCAATATCAATGCCTCTTATATAGTCTATGGCCTCGCTAAGATTTCTGGAGGGAATATTGGATATGTCAACTTCTGTAAAAATCTCTATGTTTTCTGCTATTTCACCGGGAGAGGTTTCAATTCTTCTGCTAGTTACTACAATCTTTTCTAATTCAACCTCTGCGGCTTTTATATCACTAGGATAAAATATCGCGACTACTAATGTAAAAATAAATAAAAAATAACAGAGTCTCACTTTTTTATGCCTAGATTCCTTATTTTATTAAGAACAGCGTTGCGATGAATATCCAGGATTTTGGCAGCTTTTACTTGATTACCGCCTACTTTTTCTAATACTGCTTCTATGTATTGTTTTTCAAAGCCATTACACGCTTCTTTAAGTGTCCCCTTTGCCTTAAAACGCTTTACAAGACTGCTTTTTATAAATATATCAAAAGGTAGTTCTTTTGGTGTAATGGTTTGGTTATCAGGGTCATTTAAAGCTACGAGACGCTCTATAATATTTTTTAGCTCTCTTACATTGCCAGGCCAGTCATAATCTATAAGACACTCTATAGCCTCATCTGTAAAGTTAGTTATCTTTTTTCTAAATGTTTGATTATATATATTAAGAAAATATTCTACCAGTAAGGGGATATCGTCTCTGCGCTCCCTTAAAGGCGGAATATATATAGGTACAATATTTAAGCGATAGTATATATCTTGCCTAAATCTACCTTCTTGGATAGCCTTAGCCAGATCTACATTGGTAGCAGAGATTATGCGTACATCAAGTTTAATAAGCTTAGTTCCTCCTACTCTTTTAATCTCTTTTTCTTCCAATGCCCTTAAGAGTTTGGCTTGCATATCCATCCTAAGATCAGAGATCTCATCTAAGAATAAAGTCCCTTCATTCGCAAGTTCCAACATTCCTAGTTTCTGGCTATGGGCATCAGTAAAAGCGCCTTTCTCATGGCCAAAGAGTTCACTCTCCAGCAAATTCTCAGGTATACTTGCGCAATTAATAGCTATAAAGGGTTTATTCTGCCTTGAGCTGTTAAAATGGATTGCCCTAGCTACAAGTTCTTTTCCTGTCCCAGTCTCACCGGAAACAAGAACAGTAACTTCATTCTTGCTTATTTTCTCAACTATCTCATATATCTCTTTTATCTTCCTGCTTTCACCGACAATATTATCAAACCTATTTTTGTCTCTCTGGATACGAAAAGAGATTACCTCTTTAAGTAGGTCCTTTCTCTCTATTGCCTTCTGTGCCAGTGCTAGTATCTCATCAGCATCAAAAGGTTTTGTTATGTAATTAGAGGCTCCCGAGAGCATTGCCTCCACTGCTACCTTTACTTTATCAGTAGCTGTAGCCATAATAACAGAAAGATTTTTATCATACTCCTTTATTCTGTGCAGGATATCCATGCCGTCCATGTCCGGCATCTTTATATCTAAAAAGACTAGATCAATTGACTTATTAGATAATTTTTCCAAGGCCTCTCTGCCGCTTGTAGCAGTTAAGACCTCAAAACAGGTATCTAGTATTGCCCTAAACGTCTCTAAAACAGCTGGCTCATCATCAACTACTAGAACAACAGGTAGGTTTTTGAGGCTTTTCATACTGAACATTATACCAATGGATACAGCAATTCCCAAGAGAAATCTACTCTTTGTTCTTTATGATTTTATCGATCTTTCTAAAAAGACTCTCTACTGTAAAAGGTTTCTCAATGTAACCGTCTGCCTTGATCTTTCTCTTTTTAATCTCTTCAATATCTGTAGCACTGCAAAATATAATAGGGATATTCTCTGTTTTAGGATTTCCTTTTAGTTCCCTGTATGTCTCAAACCCATCCATAACAGGCATTATACAATCAAGGAGGATAAGATCAGGTATATCTCTGCTGACTTTATCTAATGCCTCTTTTCCATTGCCTGCACCTTCTACCATAAAACCTTCCAGGGAAAGCGTAATAGTCAATATATCCCTAAAGGATTTATTATCATCTACGATCAGTATTTTTATATTTTTCTTCCTGTTCATATAAAATTTCTTTATTCTATTCTCTAAGCCTTATATTCCAATTTGGAATATTCCAATATGAAATATAACATATATGGGGAGGTAAGTCAAATATGGCTAAAACAATTTACACTAAGGCGCATAAAGAATTAGTTAAACGGTTAATATCCGCTCGGAAGAAAGCCGGCCTTAAGCAGGAGGAAGTAGCAAAAAGATTGGGAAGAACTCAATCTTACTTATCTAAATTAGAATCCGGCCAGCGCCGTCTGGATATTGTCCAGATAAAAGAACTCGCTTGTATATATAAGAAAAATCCCAAGCACTTTATTGAATAACTCCTTCATCGGCAAAACTGTAATAAATATTATTTCCTATAATAATATGGTCTAATACATTTATCTGGAGGATCCTGCCTCCCTGTACCAATTCTTGCGTGAATATTTCATCCTCCTTGCTGGGCGTTGGATCTCCAGACGGATGATTGTGGACACATATTATAGATGAAGCAAAATTCTGTATGGCCTTTTCAAAGATGTCCCTTATGATCGGATTTGCCTGATTTATCGTACCTTCCACGATCTCTAAAATATCAATAATCCTATTCTGAGGATTGAGAAATACTACCTTAAACACCTCTTTTTTAAAATCCCTCATCCTCACTAAAAATATCTCTGCTGCATCCTCTGAGGATTTTATCTGAGGCCTGTCTTCTTTTATTTCTTCTTCCTTAAATCTCCTGCCTATCTCAATAGCAGACCTTATCTGGGCAATCTTGGCTGTACCTAACCCTCTGATTTTCCTCCAGCAGGATAAGTCAGCAGAGGACATATTGCGGAAGGTCTTAAATCTATGCAGGATTTCCCTAGCGAGGCTTACAGCGCTCTGTCCTTTAACACCGCTTCGAATAAGGATAGCTAATAGTTCTGTGTTGGATAATTTATGCTCTCCTTCTTTAAAAAGCCTTTCGCGAGGCTGCTCATCCTTAGGCCAAGCACTTATCCCTGAGTCTCCGTATTTGGACATAAAGAAACCTCCTTTGAACGTGCGAACTTACCCCTCACTCAGACTGAGTGAGGGGTAAGTTCGGACAGTGGCTTACGTTCACTCGCTTTGCTCGTTCCGTAAACCACGTCCTCACTTATATAAGACACATGGGGGGCCTAAATTCTTTCAATTATTTTTGATTTTTTTATGAAGTAGTATCTAGGTGGGTTTAGTTTTATCTTGATATGTCTACTATCTTATACTTCAATACCCCTGCAGGGACATTTATATTGATAATCTCGTCTTTCTTTTTCCCTAACAAGGCCTTTCCGACAGGAGATGAGATCGAGACCTTGCCTTCAGGAAAACTTGCCTCATCTTCTGTGACCAGCATATAATTTATCTCTTCCTTGGAATCAAGGTCTATCAATCTTAACTTAGCTCCTATATAAGCCTTGTCACTGGATATCTTTTCATTATCCACGATCTTACATCTAGCAAGCTTGTCCTCGATCTCCATGATCCGGCCCTCATTAAGTGATTGAGCATGCCTTGCAGATTCATATTCAGCATTTTCGCTTAAGTCCCCTAACTGTCTTGCCTTATCGATTGCATCAGCTAGTTCTCTTCGTTTCGTTCCCTTAAGTTGTTTTAGTTCTTTCTCGAGTTTTTCATATCCTGCTTTTGTTAGATAGACAGACTCAGTCATTAATTACCTCCATTTGGTCGTGGGTATTGAGTATTAGGTGTTACTTCTTATAAATTCGTGGAACACGTCTTCCTATGTTACACACTACTTCATAAGGTATTGTATTACTTAATGATGCTATTTCTTCTACACTTATCTCTTCGTGCCCCTGTCTTCCGATCAAAATAACTTCATCTCCTATTTTTACATCTTTTATATGGCCCACTTCGCACATGGTCATGTCCATGCAAACCCTGCCTACGACAGGACATCGAGTGCCTTTTATCAATACCTCTGCTTTGTTTGAAAGGTGCCTTGAATAGCCATCTCCATATCCTATAGGTATAGTCGCTATCTTTGTACGTTTTTTTGTAACATGACTTCTGCCATAGCTTATGCTTCTTCCCTTAGATACATCTTTTAGATATACGATCCTAGTCTTTAATGTCAGGGCTTGTCTTAATTTCAATGTCTTTTTAAGGCCTTTCTTCGGATATAACCCATACATAATAAGCCCAGGACGGACCAGGTTCATATGTGAATCTTTAAAATTCAGCAATGCCATACTATTGGATGTATGTTTTATTGGTATATCAATATTAAGCCATCCTAATTCTTTTATAAGAGAATTAAAGTCCCTTATCTGTTTATTGGTAAAAACTTTATCATCTTCAGCGCTTGGAAAATGCGTAAATATGCCTTCTACTAAAATATTCTTTAATGAAAAAATAGATTGTATGAATTTTACTGCTTCTAGATGCCAAATACCCAGTCTACCCATACCTGTATCTATCTTTATATGGATCTTTATGGCCTTCTTTCTTCTCTGGGCTATCCTAGAAAGAGACCTTGCTATAGCTATGTCTGAAATCGTCTGTATGACGTTAAACTTTAAGACCCCTTCTACTTCTTTAGGGAGTATTGTCCCGAGCACTATTATGTTTTTCTTGATGCCTACTGAACGCAGGGCCCTAGCCTCGTCTAAAGACGCAACTCCTAGATAACCTATTCCATCTTTCACAAGTTCTTTAGACACCTCTTTCATCCCATGGCCATATGCATTTGCCTTGACCACACCAAGTATCAAAACTTCTTTTCCTACTATTTTTTTTATCTTCCTCAGATTATAGCGGATAGCACTTAGGTCTATCTCTGCAAAAGTGGGCCTGTAGAATTTCATGTTTAATGGGCACTTGATCCCGAAACTTCGTGATCAATCTCCTTTCTTTAAGTGAGCAGATAATTTATGGAACAAAGTGACATAAATTATAGGCTTAAATTTTTTATTTTGCTTTGCTATTTTAAGCCGTCTGCGAATTAAACCCCACACCCAGCATTTATCATAAAACGCTTCTTTAAATTTCCTGTATACCCGTAATAAAACTCTTTATCTTTGACATTTCTTAAAACATATACACAATACATGCTGGGTGTGGGGTCAAACTCAGCCTTATGATTTAAGTCGCTTTGCTCCGTAAATCATGGCTTCGTTTGACCTGACAATCTTTAGCATATAAGTATATTGGATCTAGTTCTGATAGATCATTGTTCTTGCTTGTCTTTAATTTTTCAAGGCCCAGTTTGATGATATTGCTTGCCTTTGGATACCAGTATTTCTCTTCCATAAAAACTGCTCTTTTACATTTTTTCTTTATATCATCTTTATAGAGCGTCAGGCCATCTCCTAAAAAAATACTCCCCTCGGAGACCTTTTCCATCAATGTATCTATGTTAACTAGCAAGTGTCCTGTTTCGTTTTTCCGGATGTTCTTCTTCATAGTATAGACAGATGTGTAAACTAAGGACCTCTTTGCATCTATTACCGGTACTATAGTGTCTCCTTCATTACCCACATTCATTGCTATTGCATCAATGCTCGGCACACCCATGCAAGTCTTGTGACTTCCCATACCAAGACCTTTCACAGTGCTGACACCTATACGAAGCCCTGTAAAAGAACCTGGCCCAAGGCCTATAAAAAAACAGTCTATCTCATCTATGGAAATATCCTGTTTCTTCAACATGTCCTCTATATATGGTATCAAAAATCTAGAGTGTGATCTATCAAGTAATTTATGCTCTTCAGTGATCATTGAAGAATCTTCACTTAACCCTATGCTTAAAAATTTTGAACTTGTGTCAATCCCTATTATCTTCAACACTGATCTCCCTTTTATTATCTCCGATCATCTTAAATCTTATAACAATAGTTTTTTCTGGTAGAAGTTCTTTTATCTTATCTCCCCATTCTATAACAGTCACGCCATCTCCATAAATATATTCCTCTATCCCGATATCTTCTACTTCCATGACATTATCGAGCCTATATAGGTCCATATGATATATAGGTATCCTGCCTTTATATTCTTTTATTAAGACAAAGCTGGGACTATTTATCTTCATCGCGCTTTTCATGCCAAGCCCCTCACCTATGCCTTTAGTAAAAGTAGTTTTCCCACTGCCAAGATCACCAGAAAGAGAGATAACATCTCCTTTTGATAATCCTTTCGCAAGATCCTTTCCTAATCTTATTGTCTCTTCTGTACTATTTGTTATAGTAACCATACTAAAATTTTACTTAATGATGTAAACGGGTCCTGTCCGAGATTCACCCCGCAAGTGCTCAGCATTTGCCTGCGCGCTTGCAGGGACCCCAATCTCGGCCACCCGTTTACATCACTTCAAAAATGTGTGTATCCTTTCACTTTTAATTTACTAATTTTACCATCTTTTAAAACAAGCATGATGCCCTTGTTAGAAGAAGTTATCTCTCCTATATTAGATAATCTGGTTTTAAAAGGCCAAATTTTCATTAGCCTTAGACCTTCCTTCTTCGGCAAGGTAAAGACCAGTTCAAAGTCCTCACCATCACTTAAAGAAGAATTAAAGTCTCTAGCATCTTTTGAAAGAGGTATCTTCTCTTCATGTATAACTCCTCCAACACTACTGGCTTTTAATATATGCCCGAGATCCTGGCTAAGGCCATCTGATACATCTATCATAGAACTTATCTTAAAATTCTTCACTAAAAATTGTGCCTCTTTTATTCTGGGAGTAAAATTAAAATGTTTATTTTTTATAGAACCCCCTATATCTCCTGTTAAAAATATAAGGTCTTTATCTTTAGCATTACTACGTAATGTCAGGTCCTTCTTTTTCACTTCTCCTAAGAGCGCAATATCTATGATTATCTTCTCTGACTTGACAGTATCTCCTCCGACTAAATTTATATTGAATCTTTTAGCAACATCCTTCATGCCTCTGTATAACCTATCTATATATTTTACATCCAAACCAGATTTCACTCCTAAAGATACCAAAAAGTTAGTAGGTATCCCTCCCATGCTAGCTATATCGCTTATACTTACTGATAGAGCTTTTTTTCCTACTAGATATGGGTCTAGTTTTTTAGTAAAGTGTCTGCCTTCTATAAGCATGTCTATAGTAAAAAGGAGGAACTTGCCTTTTTTATATCTTAACACAGCTGTATCATCTCCTATGCCTTTGATGACAGAACTGCTTTTAGATATATCCTTCTTTATTCTGTCTATAAGATTAAATTCTCCTAAATCTCTTAATATCATATATACCTTTTTCAGTGATTATCGCTCTTATTAACTTGTTCGGCGTTACATCAAATGCTGGATTATAAACTTTACTATTCACTGGGGCAGTTTGTTTATTCCCTACATATATAAGCTCTTCTTTTTTTCTCCCCTCTATAGGGATATCTTTTCCTGTCTTTATCGTTCTATCGATAGTAGATGTGGGAGCAGCTATATAAAAAGGTATGTTATGGTGTTTTGCTAATATTGCTACGCCATATGTTCCTATCTTATTAGCGCTGTCGCCATTTCTAGCGATCCTATCAGCTCCAGTGATGACCTTGGTTATTTTTTTGTCTCTTATAGTGCTTGCTGCCATATCATCACAGATAAGGGTCACATCAATGTTATTTTTCATAAGCTCCCATACTGTAAGGCGGGATCCTTGCATAAGAGGCCTTGTCTCATCTGCGTATACTTTAAAACACTTCCCTTGCCTTTTTGCTTCATAAAATATAGAAAGCGCTGTGCCAAAACCAGCTGTTGCCAGCATGCCTGCATTACAGTGCGTAAGGATAATATCCCCGTTCTTTATAAGCTTTGCGCCGTGCCTCCCGATCTTCTTACATATTAACCTATCTTCTTCTAATATATTTATAGCTTCTTTGACAATGCCTTTTTTTATATTCTTAATATCACCCAAAGACTTAGAAAACTTTATGAAAGAACTCTGCATCCTGTCTAATGCCCAAAATAGATTTATTGCAGTAGGCCTAGTGTTCTTTAGCTTTCGGCTGGCTATTGCTAGATCCTGGGATAATCCTTTTACAGTCTTTTTCTTTGAGTTAAGAGCTCCCAATGCATAACCCAGCGCTACTGAAACACCTATTAAAGGTGCACCTCTGATCTCTAACCTTTTGATCGCATCGCATAGGCGATCTATGTCCTTACATGTCACATATTTTAATTTCGACGGCAGTTTTGTCTGATCAATAAAGATTATTTTTTTATTCTTCCATTTTATAGGACTGAGTAACATATCTTGCCTTTCTTTTATACGCCTAGCGCCTTTGCTAGGATATTTCTTTTTATGGATACTGCATTGTGGGGACACAGCTCATGACAACACATGCACCTAATGCACTTTTTTTGATCTATCTTAGAAGTAGATCCATTTATAGTAATGCAATCTACTGGACAGCTATCTTTACAGATCATGCATTTTACGCAATTCCTTTTATTTATGTAAAGTCCAAATTTAATAAACCCTGTTAAGATATTAAGCAAAAAATCAGGGAGCTTTAAAAGAGCCTGGGAATCAGGTAATCTAAAATCTTTTATATAGATATCTTCTATTTTCTCGCCTACAATATCGATCTCATCCTGGTGCATGTTGCCGATCCCTCTTTTATAAGCTTCCCTATTGGTAAGGAGTTTCTCTGGATCTAGCCCTACAATTTTACAAAATATAGTATCCAGGCTAACTGCATCCTCACTAGCTAATAATATCTTCACATCTCTTAACCTGCCGCTAGCTGGGCCATTGCCATCCATTGCTACAACTCCGTCCATTAGATTTAATGTAGGCTTAACATTCTCAAAGACATCTACTGGTATTTTATAAAAATCTTCAGGCCTTGGAAATACTTTATGATAGTGCGTTTTATTTAGCCCAGAGACTGCACCATACATATTCTTAATAGCTCCTGTAAGGATCATCAAAGAATGGGTTTTCATCTTAGGTATGTTTATTATCTTGTCGCATTCAAAAAAATAACTCGATATAGGAAGATCACGTATGATCTTGATATGTTTAGATTCTAAAAGCTCTACTCCTTCTTCTTCAGCTAATGCTAAAAATTTTGATCTTTCATAAGCTTCCTTAGGGATCACAGAACCTCCTGGGTTATCTCCTATAAGAGGTATCCCCCCGCACTTCTTTACTAGTCTTATACAAGCTCTGACGATCTCAATATGAGTGTTCTTCCCCTCTTCTGGGAGAGATGCTGAAAGCATGTTAGGCTTAAGAAGCACTCTCTCTTTTGGTTTTATAAATAGCTCGAGTCCTCCCAATAAACTAAATGCCTTATCTACTGAAGGCACTGCCTCTTCCGGACTATAACTATTACACCTTACGATAGAAACCTTGGATCTGTTTTTCACACTAACCTCTTAACAAAGAACATAAGTGTAAGCATTATAGAATTATGCAGCATATGTGCTATCATTGGAGCAGTTAACGACCCTGTTGATTCATATAAGTACGTTAATAGAAGTCCTAATGCCATTATTGGTAAAAACCCTACAATATTTGTATGGAGCAGGCTGAATATAGAAGCGCTGAAAAGAGCTCCCCATATAATGCCGAATCTTTTCTTTATAGCAGGGTACATAAAACCTCTGAAGAATATCTCTTCTGCAATAGGACCCAAGAGCGATATAAATATTGTAAAAAAGAAAAGCACGCGGCTTCTTTCTTCTCCCATAAATATCTCGAATACAGCTTGTGGCTTTGGTTCATATCCTAATAGATTTAAAAAAGATATAGATAAGAATAAGACCACTGTTAAAGCTGGCAGGATGAATATATACGATCCTATACCTGAAGCAACATTTTTAAGGAAATTATCAAAAGTTAGCCCCAGGTCCTTTAGCTTATCTTTATATTTTGAAACAACAAAATAAGACACCACGATAATCCCTATAACATCTATTGAGAATGTATCGAGCATTGAACGTAAGTTCATGTCTATTTTTAGATCAAATATCCTAAATAAGATGTCCTGTATAAAAATAACCGCATAACCCAAAGTGACTATACTGATCGCTGACCTGAATATATCCAGGATACTCCAGCTTATCAATATGTTATTAGTAAAACTAGCTATTCTGATCCTCTCTCCACGAAGTATAAAAATAATATTAGCGATCACTGCGCCTACGAAAATAAAAAATCCGATAAAGAACAATACTCTATAGAACTTGGCAATGATACTGCCTGATCCAAGAAATTCCTTTATCTTTTCCTCTTTGAAGTCGACATCACTAAATACTTCTTTTGCATTAATCCCTTCTTTATCCTGAAGCGCTTTATCCGAATTAAAAAAACCAAATAGATTTATAAACAGGATAAATAAAAGCATCAATACATATAATCGTTCTCTTTTTATGAATATCATCATAATTTAGTTTTTATTGTTAAAGCTAAAATGAGCTCTGTTCGCTCATATGAAAATTTCCCCTTTGGGTCGCCTTTTCTTCAGCATTTTTCGGGGCTCGAAGAACTTGCCACCGCAAAATCTGGCGCGGTGGCTTCGGACAGCTTCGAGCCTTTTGGCCTCATAAAATGTGGCATAAAAACCGAAAAACACTTCATAAAAGTCTAAATTTTCAAATTCGCGCACAGAGCATCTATTTTATCTTTAACTATTAGCGGGTGCCTTGGCTTGCTTTAGAAGCATCTTGAAAATTCGAGCGGGCACGGTCCCCGCCTATTTCAGCATGATGCGGGGGAGCGAGAATTTTCATGAAGCGCAAGATTCCCACGCTGGGGGAATCCAAGCGGTGCTGATAAAGTAAGGCAAGGCAGACCGCTAATACCTATTTTAATTTAAAGAGCGTTTTGGCTGTTGCTGTCGTGATACGCGCTATTTCTTTATAATCCAGGCCTTTTATGTCTGCGAGTGCCTGGCAAAGATATTTTACATAACTTGGTTCATTTCTCTTGCCCCTAAAAACTTGAGGAGCTAAAAAAGGTGCGTCAGTCTCTAGCATTAATCTATCCATAGGCACAAGCTTTGCAACTTCTCTTAAATCTCCAGCATTTTTAAATGTAATATTACAGGTAAAAGAGATATGTAAGCCCAGATCAAGGCATTCTTTTAAAAACACCTTATCTCCTGAAAAACAATGCATGACTCCTTTTATATCATTACCCATCACATCCTTTAAGATAGGGATAGTGTCATTATCAGCGTCGCGGTTATGTATGATTATAGGCAAACTTCTAACCTTTGCCTCTTCTAGTAAAGAGATAAATAATCCTTTCTGCGCTTCCTTGGGAGAAAGATTCCTATAATAATCCAGGCCTATCTCTCCTATCGCTACAACATGATCTCTATTTTCATTGATACAATTTCTAAATAATCTTAATTTTTCATCATCTATCTTTTTAGCGTCATGGGGATGTATACCTACTGAAGCATGTATAAGATCAAACTTCTTTGCAAGATATATAGAGGAGTAAGTGCCTTCCAGGCTAGACCCTACATTTATTATAGCCTCGATCCCTTCCTCTCTGGAGCGAGCTATAACACTCTCTCTATCATCATTGAAATCCTTGAAATCTAAATGACAATGGGTGTCTATCAACATAGCGGTGACATCTCTCGCAGTCTTTTTACTATAGGAGGGATCTCTGTTAAACAATAGTCTACATCTTCATCTGTGTTCTCATAGCCAAATGAAAATCTTATAGACCCTTGAGAAGTATCTGGAGGGATCTTCATAGCAGTCAATACATGAGAAGGATCCAGTGACCCTGAAGTACATGCTGAACCAGTAGAGGTATATATGCCTTTTAGATCAAAATTTAATAATAGTGATTCACCTTCGATAAATCTAAAACTGATATTGATTGTATTCGCAAGCCTTTTCTCTGGGTGGCCATTTAAATATATCTCATCAAGTTCTTTTTTAAGTCCACTAAGAAGTCTATCAGTAAGTTTCTTTAGATGCTTCTTTGTCTTTTCCAGGTCTTTTGTAGCTATCCTAACTGCTTCTCCGAATCCCACTATCCCTGGCACATTTAATGTCCCTGCTCTTCTTTTTCTCTCATGATATCCACCACTCTGAAAAGAGACTATCTTCATACCTTTTCTTACATAGAGAGCTCCTATACCCTTAGGTCCATTAAGTTTATGCGCTGAAAAAGAACATAGGTCCACTCCCAGGTCTTCTACATCTATTTGTTCCTTACCTAACCCTTGGACCAGGTCCGTATGTAGGTATATGCCGTTCTTTTTAGTAAGCTTTGCTATATCCTTTATAGGTTGTATGACGCCTGTCTCATTATTGGCGAACATTATTGAGATAAGGGTCGTATCTTTTCTGATAGAATCTTTTAATTCATCCAGATCTACTATACCGTCTTTATTAACACCTATACGAGTGACATCGAAACCAAGCTCCTCTTCCATAAATCTCACTGATTCTAGTACTGCGTGGTGCTCTATCTGGCTAGTGATAATATGCTTTCCCTTGTTTAGATTAGCTAACCCTACTCCTTTTATAGCATGGTTATCCGACTCTGTGCCTCCAGATGTAAAAACTATATCTACTGGCTCTGTGCCAAGAGATGTGCCTATTATTTCTCTGGCTGCCTCTACTGCTTTATTAGCAATTTGACCTTTAGAGTGCACGCTCGAAGCATTAGCATATTCTTTATCAAAATACGGGAGCATAGCTTCTATTACTTCCTTGCGTACCTTCGTCGTGGCATTATTATCTAAATATATATTTTTCATATTTCTCTCCCATCTTCCACAACCCGTTCTATTCTTGGGAACAAAGGCTTACCTTTTTCTATCTTTGTACCTGCTTTTGTTAAACCCCAGGTCATATCTTTAGTAAGATGGTCTTCTTTTATGCCTAACTGCTTCATCATCTCACTTGATATGTTTGGCATAAAACTGGATACACTGATCGCAGTGATCCTTAAGACCTCGTACAGGTCATACATCATATCTTTCAATTCATCTATTCTTTCTTCTTTCTTAAGCTTCCAAGGAGCTTTATCTTCTATAAATTTATTAGCCTTGTTTATAAGTTCCCATATAGAGTTAAAAGTGCTGTTAAAATCTATTTTATTCATGGCATTATCTATTTTTTCATCGAGCGCCTTGGTTGTCTCTATTAAAGACCTTGTGATCTCGCAGGAAGTTTTATAGTCTCTTCTCTCTGGTAAAACACCTGAGAAATATTTTTCCATCATGGACAGCGTCCTGTTTAAAAGATTTCCCAGGTCATTCGCAAGATCATTATTCACCCTTGTTATAAGAGCAACTTCAGAAAAAGATCCATCTATCCCGAATGGCACTTCTCTTAATAAAAAGAACCTATATGCATCTACCCCGTATTTATCTACCATATCAATAGGGTTCACTATGTTCCCTCTTGATTTAGACATCTTATCTTCACCTATCTTCCACCATCCATGAGCGAAGACGGTCTTTGGCATATCTATACCAGCTGCATGAAGCATAATAGGCCAATAGACAGTGTGAGGCCTTAATATGTCTTTCCCTATCATATGTATATCTGCTGGCCAAAATGTCTTGAAGTTTTTAGGATCTTTAAGGTACCCACACACACTTATATAGTTTATTAAAGCATCAAACCACACATAAGTCACATGGTCCTCACTAAAAGGCATAGTGATGCCCCATGAAAGCCTTGATTTAGGCCTGGAGATACACAGGTCGTTCAAAGGGTTCTTAAGAAAGCTGAGGATCTCATTTCGTCTTATCTCAGGTAATATAAAATCTTCGTGGGTGTTTATATGATCTATAAGCCAATCCTGATATTTTAAAAGCTTGAAAAAATAATTCTTTTCTTTTATAAACTCTACCTTCCTGTTACATTCAGGACAATTTCCCTCTTTAAGCTCTTTCTCTGCCCAGAAACTCTCGCACGGGGTACAATACCATCCACTATATTCTCCTTCATACAAGTCCCCTTTTTTATGGATAGTTTCTAGGATATTTTTTACAGTTTCAATATGTCTTTCATCAGTCGTGCGGATAAAGTCATCATAAGATATATCAAGCTTTTCCCATAATGCCTTGAACCTAGGCACTATAGTATCTACAAACGCCTTGGGCTCCATCTTTTTATCCAATGATGCATTCTTTATCTTCTGCCCATGTTCATCAGTACCAGTTGAAAATAAGACCTTATACCCTTTAAGGCGTTTATACCTAGAAAGCGCATCACAGGCAATGCTGGTATATGAATGCCCTATATGAGGATTTCCATTTACATAATATATCGGAGTAGTAATATAGAATTTTCTCATAATTAACAAGTTAATGATAAATGTCAAATTTCAAATGTCAAATCAATTATTTAAATCCCAATACCAAATTGGAAATTTTGAATTTGGAATTTATTTGGATCTTGTCATTAGTCATTTGGCATTTACTTCTTACACTCTATCTCTATTTGTTTGCCGTTCTCTAGTTCTACTAGTACTTTACGTTTCAATGCATTAACGCTTATGACCTTACCTTTACCTTCCTTGGTCTTTATCTTGTCACCTTCTTTTGGAAGGTTCTTCAAATATTGCCTATAATTTTGATACTCATATCCGAGACAGCACATAAGCCTTCCGCAACATCCTGATATCTTAGAAGGATTTAGAGGCAGGTTCTGTTCTTTTGCCATTCTTATTGTAACTGGTTCAAATGACTTTAAAAAACTTGCACAGCATAACGATCTCCCGCAATGCCCAAACCCCCCTAACATCCTGGCTTCATCCCTGACACCTATCTGCCTAAGTTCTATCCTTGCCTTAAATATATGGGCTAAGTCCTTTACCAGCTCCCTAAAATCCACTCTTCCTTCGGAGGTAAAATAGAATATGATCTTGGTCTTATCGAACGAATATTCTGAATCAATAAGCTTCATATCGAGCTTCCGCTCTTTTATCTTCTTTAAACAAGTCTGGGATACGCTTTTTATGTGCTTCTTGTTGTCAGCTATCTTATTCATGTCGTCTTTTGTTGCGATCCGTATTATGTTCTTTAATGGCTTATCAAGGTCAGCTTCTAAGATAAGTTCTATTTCGCTTATGACCTGGCCATAATCCTGTCCACGTTCAACCTCGACTATAACATAATCACTTACATTAGGTTTGATGTTGTTTGTATTATAATAGAGGATATTGCCTGCCTCTCTTAATCTTATCTGTACAGATTCTCTCATTATTGTCCTCTCTTAAGCTCAACTGCCATATTGAAAAGCGCTAACTTTGGGTTAACATTCCTTCTTATATTACTAGCTGTATCCATGATGTTAAATATATCTTTTTCTATTCTTTCTTTTGAGAACCTCTCTTCTAGAGAAGCTATCTCTTCAGCTCTATCAATATTCAACAGGCTCTCTTTATCACCAGTAAACTTTGCTATCAGAAGGTCTCTATACCAGGATAAAAGTATATATAACAGGTCTTCAATATCCTCTTTACCATCCCTGTCCAGAACATTTTCTCTCAGTATAGCGGTCTTTTTGAAAAAGAAATCATTTATAACTTTATCTCTCTTTGATATCATGTCTTTTTCTTTGAAACTAAAAGCCTTGCCAATGCTCCCTAGCGACATATGAGAAAATAAAACAGCTTCCATATCACAAATATCTCTTTTTTTTAACAGCTCTTCTATGCGGTTTTTCTGGATCAGATAGAATTTCAATGTCTTGCACCTCGAACAAACTGTAGGTAAAAGACCGGCCGTATTTAGTGCTGTTAATATCAATATATGATTTCTGGGAGGCTCCTCTAGAAGCTTTAAAAGAGCGTTCTGAGATTCTTCGGTCATACTGCTAGAATCATTGATTATAAAAAATCTTTTCTTAGCCTCATATGGTTTTAAGCTAGATTGGTAGATTATCTCCCTGATAATATCTATCTTTATAGAACGAGACTTTCCTTCAGGATAAATGCTCAATATATCAGGATGATTGCCTTCTTTTATCTTCCTGCAAGAGGCACACTCATCGCATGGGACTTCACCATGGCCTTCGCAATTTATAGCTTTAGCAAATTCCAAAGCCAAGGTTCTTTTGCCGACACCATCAGGGCCTAAAAAAAGATAAGAACCTCTCACCTCATCTTTTTCTATCATGCTCTTTATTGATCTAACTGCTATATCCTGTCCTATGATATCATTGAACGACATATATTCGCCTGCCCTCCGAAGCCAGCCTTTTGAATTACCATTCATAAAGGCGTAGGAGGGTTATCCTTATAATAGTTTTAATACAATTCTTCTAATATTATTCTGAGTCTCGCCTATATTGCCTAAAGCTGGAACGATCTTAACCCTTTTAGGGTCTTTTTTAGCAATAGCCAAGTACCCCCTTCGTACTGATCTATGATATCTCAAAGACTTCTCTTCCATCCTGTCTTTTTTACCAACAGACCTCTTTAAGCCTTTTTTAACATCTATATCTAACAAAAAAGTAAGATCAGGCATGATCCCATAAGTAACTTTTTTTCCCACATCTTTTATGAGTTTTATATCTATGCTCCCTGCATATCCCTGATAAGCGACCGTAGCATCCAGAAATCTGTCACAAATGACAATATGACCTTTCTTTAAGGCGGGAAGTATCTTTTCCTTTATGATCTCGACTCTCGCTGCCATATATAAAAGCATCTCGCATAAAGGATCCATGCCCTTATTCTTCGTGCTTAAGAGCACCTTTCGTATGGCTTCGCTGATCTTGGTGCCGCCAGGTTCTCTTGTGTGTAAGACCTTATAACCTCTTTGTCTTAAGAAATCAGCTAAAAGTTTAGAATGCGTTGTCTTCCCGCATCCCTCCCCACCCTCAAATGTTATGAATAGTCCTCGTTTTGTCATATAATTTATTTCATGTTAGCAGCGGGTCCCTGCCCACTGCCTATTACTACATTAACTAAACCCAGCCTGTGACCTTTGGCGCTGGAACACCGCGCCGTGTTCTACGGTTTAGAGCTCGCTCTACGAATCGAGCTTTCGCCTTTAGTTAGGCTCGATCTCGCTCTAAAACCTTGAACACTTCATGCTTAAATACTATGGGATGCCGCTATGTTCCTGATGCGCCAAAGCTCCCAGTCCAGGTTTAGTTATTATGAAAATCTAACTCGTACTGACAACCTGGTAGGCATGAGAAAAACCTTTTTATTTTGCGCACTTTGTACTCTACAAATTACAATTTAGATTGCCTGTCAAAATAAAGTGGAGTGAAGCCCCACACCTACGCATTACTAACACTGGGCTGAACGATTTTTCGAAGGCCTGCCAGGTTGTCAGATGGACGTAGGAAAATTTTCATATGAGCATACAAGCTCATTATAGATTTAAAAGAACGAATAACTTACTTTATCCTCCAGGTAGTGCCGTCTTTAGTGTCTTCTAGCACAATACCCTTTGCCTCCAGATCTTTTCTGATCTCATCAGCTTTTTGGTAATTTTTATTTTTTTTATGCTCTAACCTTTTATCTATTTTCTCCTGGATCTCTTTTTCAGAGATACTGGTTTCTTTAGGTAAGAACTCTAAACCCAATACTTCAGCCATTTCTTTTATTAAATCTAAAGCAACACACAATTGAAAACCCTTCCATTCATCATCGCTATCCAATAGTTTATTGCATCTACTTACCATGTCAAATAAAACAGCTAAAGCCTTAGGAGTATTAAAATCATCATCCATAGCTTCCTCAAATTTCTCGCGAAACTTCTCTGTATCGGAATTTTTCTCGTTTTTACTTGTGACTTGCCTGCCCTCCGAAGCCTTGGCGTAGGAGGGTGTCTTGTGTCTTGTGACCTTGTCAATCATGATAATTATTCTCTCATACGCGCTCTTCGCCTCTTCCATCCTGTCCCATGAAAAGTCTACTGGATGGGAATAGTGGGTCTGTAAAAATAATATCTTTAAGACATCTGCTGGATATTTTTCTAAAACATCTTTCATAGTGATAAAGTTGCCTAGAGATTTTGCCATCTTTTCTTTATTGATAGTGAGAAGGCCATTATGGATCCAGTATCTTGCAAACTTTTTTCCAGCTCCTTCAGATTGAGCGATTTCATTCTCGTGATGAGGAAATATAAGGTCTATCCCGCCTCCATGTATATCAAATTCATCCCCTAAGATATCAGAACTCATCACAGAACATTCTATGTGCCAACCAGGCCTGCCCTTTCCCCAAGGGCTGTCCCAGGATGGCTCACCTTCTTTAGAGCTTTTCCATAAAGCAAAGTCTAGAGGATCTAATTTATTGTCTCCAGGAGAGACCCTCGTTCCACTTTCCAGGCTCTCAAGGCTTTGGTTAGACAGTTTTCCGTAATCTTTTGCTTTTTTAATATTAAAATATACATCTCCGCCTGATTCATATGCAGCTCCGCGTTCTATGAGCTTAGCTATGAAATCCTTCATCTTGCCTACATATTCTGTTGCCATAGGTTCTTTAGTAGGTTCTTTAATGCCTAGTTGGCTCATGTAATCATGATAGGAATCCAGATATTTACGAGAAACTTTTTTAATAGCAGTGTCTATATCATCGTCCTTAAACTCTTCTTTTGCTTTATTGATTATCTTGTCATCTATATCAGTGACATTTCTTATAAGATCTACTTTATACCCTTTATATTCAAAATAACTCCTGATAACATCGAACACATAGACACTTCTAGCATGTCCTATATGAGGTTCATCATATACAGTAGGCCCGCATACATACATGCCTACTCTGCTGTCCTTAATAGGCTTGAAATCTTGTTTTGACCTTGTAAGTGTGTTAAAAATTTTGATAGCCATATATTAAAATTCCAAATGTCAAATTTCAAATGTCAAACACGCAACTGCGTATGCTGCTATTCCTTCTCCTCTACCTAAAGCTCCTATGCCCTCTTGAGTTGTTGCCTTTATATTGATAGATTCCTTTGGTATGCCCAATGCGCCAGCTAGCGCTTCTTTCATCCTTATCTTAAATGGTGCTATTTTTGGTTCTTCTAATATCACTACAGAATCCACATATTCTATTTTATATCCTAACTCCCCTACCATATCTTTTACCTGCTTTAAGAGCTTAGTACTTTCTATACCAGCATATGTATCATCATTTACTGGAAACAATTGGCCTATGTCTTCCATACCACCAGCACCTAAGATCGCATCGCATATTGCATGGATAAGAGCATCACCATCTGAATGGCCTTCTAGACCCATTATATGTGGTATCTCGATTCCACCTAACATCAACGGCCTATCTTCAACAAATCTATGTATGTCGTATCCTATGCCTACTCGCATAAACACTCCTTTTCAGGTCACAAGTTGCAAGACACAAGTCACAGGTATCAGGTAAAATTTTATATCTTCCCTGTTACATGAAACCTGCTACCTGCCACATATCATCAATTTTGCCAGTTTCAGGTCTTCTTTTGTCGTGATCTTTATATTGCTATAAGAACCAAGGACCATCCTTGGTTTTATCCCAATGCGTTCTACCAGCATGCAATCATCTGTAGCATTGGTCTTTTTACTGTTCCTTCTGTACGCATTTTCTAATAGAGATCTCTTGAAAACCTGCGGGGTCTGCGCTTCCCAAAGATCATTCCTGTCAGGCGTGTTCACAATATAGTCTTTTTTCACATATTTTAATGTAGGTTTGACAGGTACACCCACACAAGCTGCTTTGTATTTCTTGGCCATCTTTAACGAACGCTCTATTATATCTTTAGTGATGAACGGCCTTACTGCATCATGGATCAAGACATAATCAATATCTTTTGATACATTCTTCAGTCCATTCAAGACCGAATCTTTTCTTTCCTTGCCTCCTTCTACAACTCTCACCTTTTTAAGAGAATATCTTTTTATTATACGCTCTGCGCGTTTGATCTCTTTTTTATTGCAGACAACTATCACTTCAGATATAGAGCTATTCTTAGAGAGCCTTAAGAGTGTATGGATTAATATTGGTTTATTATTGAGCCTTATATAGGGTTTAGGTATCGAGGATCTTATTCTTTTACCCTTGCCTGCAGAAGGAACAATTGCTGCGACTTTCATCATAACTATCTATTTGATCAATACTTGTTTTTATTTATATCTTCTGGCAGCTTTCCGAATATCATCCTGCCAGCAGTTGTCTGAAGTACACTGCCTACAATACACTTTACATTCTGTCCTATAAGTCGTCTTGCATTGTCCACGACTATCATAGTGCCGTCTTCAAGATATCCTACTGCCTGGTTATGCTCTCTGCCTTCTTTTATAAGCCTAGTCTCAAGCGTCTCGCCTGGCAGCACAACTGGCCTTAAAGCACCAGCAAGTTCATTTATATTCAATATTTTTACACCTTGGATCTCAGCAATTTTATTTAAATTAAAATCATTTGTAAAGACCTTGGCACCTAATATCTTCGCGAGTTTCACGATCTTTGCATCTACTTCTTGTATATCAGGAAAATCATCACTGTGTATCTTTACATCTATGTTCGGGTTTTTCTGAAGTTTCCCCAGGATATCCATGCCGCGCCTACCTCTCGCTCTCTTCAGGGAATCACTAGAATCAGCTATTTGTTGAAGCTCCTTTAAGACGAATCTTGGCACAATAAATTTACCCTCTAAAAATCTGACATTACAGATATCCACTATCCTTCCATCGATGATCACGCTTGTATCAAGGATCATCAGCTCATCCTTTTGGTCCTGCCTCGAAAACTTTACATAAGGGACTATTATATTAAATTCATCCCTTCCTCGTATTGCTACTATCATGCCTAGATAACAAAATATAAGGGTCAATACGACCTTCAATGAATATAACAACGTGACTTCTATCTTAATAAGACTAAGTGTATCAGTAACAAGCTTTGCCATTATTAGACCAAATATCAAGCCAAAGACAGCTGAAGACAGGCCTCTGACTGAGACCTTTCTTAAAGAAAATTCGATCATGATTATCATTACTGCAGCAACACAGCCGATAATGCCGCCAATAGCACTAAAATCACCACTATCGCTCTGAATGAACGATCCTATCTGAAAACCTAAAATCACGCTTAGTATTATGAAAAATATACGAATAAAAACTAAAGTCATGAATCCCTCCTATCGCTTACTTCTTCGGCTTATATAATAATTTCCATGGATTTTTCTTTATGTCTAATATCATCTCATCTATATCATTGTATAATTTGTCATCTGCCATAAATTTCCCTACAGTTCCTTTACCCTCTTTCATCTTAGCTAGCACTTCTTTAAGATCAAATGTTGCTTGTTCTATATTAGAGACTATCTCTTTTAAAGAAACCCTTGTCTCCTCATCGCCTACCACTTCACTTATATCCCCAAGTATCCTATCTAGTTTTACGAGAGTCTCCTTTGTCTCGCGCGTAAGTTCCTCTGTAGATATTGGGTCCTGGCCCCTTAAAGTAGCAAGTTTCCCTAATACAGCTTTATCTGTCGACCCTGGGACTATCTCTAGGTATTTTTCTCCTAGCAAGCCTAGTGTATTTATAGTCGCTCTTGCATCTTCGTTCACGATCGTATCTTGGGTCACCCATAATAAAAGTCTTACCATAGGCTTATCTTCTGTTTCATCAAAATACACTTTTACTTTTTGCACTTCTCCGACCTCGACCCCTGCATATCGTACAGGAGCGCCCTCGCTAATGCCGTTTGCAAAACTAAAAGTCACATTGATGTTATAGCCTCGTTTGATCCCATAGAAATTACCTATGGAAAATATTATTATCGCTAAGATAAGAAGCCCAAAAAAGATAAATATGCCGACCTTGATTTCAAAATTTGATCTCGTAAACATTATTATCCTCCGTTTTCAGTAATAGGACCGACTGCAGCACCTGTTACGAACTGCTTTACTACAGGGTCCTCAGTATTTTTTATCTCATCCGACGTGCCGCACGCTATTATCTTGCCGTCATATAACATAGCTATCCTATCAGCTATCTTATAGGCACTTACCATATCATGAGTGACTACTATCGATGTCATATCTAATTTCTTATCCAGATCTAAAATAAGATTATTTATAGAATCCGCTCCTATAGGATCTACTCCTGTAGTAGGTTCATCATATAAGATTATCTTTGGTTCATTGCATATAGCCCTTGCAAGGCCTACTCTTTTTTTCATTCCGCCGCTTAATTCTGCCGGCAGGAGATCTTCTATGCCACTAAGACCCACGAGTTCCAATGCCCTGGCAACCTTTGCCTTCACTTCCTCTTCGCGCATATCAGTATGCTCTCTTAAGACAAATCCCACATTCTCTCCTACTGTCATAGAATCAAAAAGAGCTGCACCTTGGAACAGCATCCCAAAACTAAGCCTTAATTCATCAAGCTCTTTGTCATCTAATTTATTTATATCCTTGTCATCTATGAATATCTGGCCTAGATCAGGCTTCAGGAGCCCTGCAATATGCTTTAAGAGTACGCTCTTCCCGCAACCAGACCGCCCTATGATGACCATAACCTCACCAGAGTTGATAGTGAAGTTAAGATTTCTTAAAACTTTTTTATCTCCAAATGTCTTTAATAAATTTATAATCTCTATCATAAATTATATTAGAATAAAATAAAATAAAGCTGTTACTAAACAATCAGCTGCTATTATCAGGATAAAAGATATTACCACAGAAAGCGTTGTAGCCTTACCCACTCCTTCAGCTCCTCCCTCTGTCCTGAAACCTTCATAACAGGAAATAATACAGATAATGACAGCGAACACTAATGATTTAAATAAGCCAGTAAATAGGTCTTTAAAGGCAAGCGCTTGTTTCGTCATATCCCAGTATATACTGTTCCCTATGAGTAACTTATAAACTCCTATGAACCATCCTCCCATTATACCTAGCATATCTGCGTATACTGTAAGTAGAGGCAGCATTATACAAAGCGCTAAAAATCTAGGCACAACAAGATATTTTATAGGGTTTGCTGCTAATGTCTGAAGCGCGTCTATCTGTTCAGTTACTTTCATTGTACCTAACTCAGCAGTTATGCTTGCACCTATCCTGCCTGCGATCACAAGTGCTGTCAATACTGGCCCTAACTCCCTGACCACAGATAAAGCCACTAAGCTAGCTATATATATCTCAGCATTCATCTTGGTAAGCTGATACGCGCTCTGAAGAGCAAGGACCATACCGGTAAATATTGAAACTAAAAACACTATAGGAAAGCTCTGCCATCCTATTTTATACATCTGGACAAAGAATTCTTTTCTTCTAAAAGGAGGTATAAATGTCTGAAATATTGTATGGACAAGAAGGTTGAAGACCCCTCCTACATATGCAAAAAAACTCAGTGTATCTCCGCCAAGTCTTTTTATTAGTTGTCTCATGATAACTCCGTCTAGTTTTAAAATTTTATATTATGCTCTACTACAAAATATTCTTCGTCTTCCTTTAATTTCATCTTTAAATTTTCTTTGCCTACCTTGTATTCTATACTCATCTCTTCGGGCCTTTCTCTGTCATAATATGTTGTAAGAGGTTCACTGGCTATGGTCTTAAATCCGACGATCATATTATCATTTATCTCCTTAGTCATGCTGAGATGGGAAGAGTTTTCTTTCGAGATATCCCAACCATCCCAGACTATTGTCATCATATCAGATCTCACAGTGATCCCATCGAATAGATTACCTTTCTTGATGTTCCTCAGATCCATATATCCTTCCATGGTCAATAGCCCTTTACCTTTTTGTCTTAAGGATGAGTCTGCTATGCTAATAATAGGACCTAATCCTTCAAGTTTTAGACTTATCAAGCTATATTCTATAGGCCCTATCTTGCCATTTCTAGATTCGATCATCCCGTTAGAAGACAGGTTAGTTAAAGGCCCTTTTATATCAAAGAAACCTCTCATCATGCCAAGCGCTACGTTAGGATCTTTAAGTTTTGTCAGCATTGCTGCATCTCTGATATCAGCCCTCTCTACTGTTAGATGCAGGTCTGTCTCATATGGCGGGAAGAGCGCTAAGCTGCCTTTTAATCCATAAGACCTTCCCAAGCGTAGGTTCTCTATCTCTAACACATCATCTTTGATCCTAAACGACATGCTCATCTTTCTGAACGGGCTCGAATTAAATGTTATATTGTCAGAGAACATCTTCCCAGAGACACCAGCTGATCTCCCATCAATACCCTTTAATATCTTTCCTTTTATAAAAAAATCCCCGCTTATCATCTCTCCTTTAAGATCATATTCGCTCACATTGAGTTCAGAATAGAAATAATCATCATTTAAAAAATTTACATCCAAAGAGAGTTCTTTATCTATGTGGGAGCTATCTATCATCTCAGAAAGCGACGGCATGCTATCTATATCTACGTTGACAAAAAACCTATCGTCGTAAAGAAAGATGTCCCTGAATATAAAAGAAAGGCCTGTGATAAATGCTGCCAGAAGCAACGTTATCAGGAGAGTCTTTCTCAATTTCTGTATCCTTTTATTGCCGCGCATCTTTCTCCCTTTTTTAATGAATTATTTAAAAACCAACTTTCCATTCTTAGCAGAGATCTTTATCGGCTTATCCCTCTTGAATTTTTTACCAATGATCTCTTCTGCTAATGGATCTTCCATAAGACGCTGTATAGTCCTCTTGAGCGGCCTAGCTCCAAAAATAGGATCAAAACCTTTTTCTATTAAAAGGTCCTTCGCAGCTTTGTTAAGCTCTATATCTATTTCTTGTTCCTTTAATCTACTCTTTACCTCAGCTAGCTCTATCTCTATTATCTTATAGAGATGTTCCTTAGTAAGATTATGGAACACTATAATATCATCGATCCTATTTAGAAACTCTGGTTTAAATGTCTTTTTGACTTTCTCCAACAACTTATCTTTCATGTTCTTATAAGTGATCTCTTCTTTTGCAGATTGAAATCCTATAGCACCTTGTTTTTTAAAGATCTCAGCCCCTACGTTCGATGTCATGATGAGGACTGTATTTCTAAAATCTACTTTTCTGCCAAAGCTATCTGTAAGACGTCCATCTTCTAAGACCTGAAGCAATATGTTGAAGACATCAGGATGTGCTTTTTCTATTTCATCCAGAAGGACCACTGAATACGGCCTGCGTCTTACCTTTTCTGTAAGCTGTCCACCTTCTTCATATCCCACATATCCTGGAGGAGCTCCCACAAGACGGGATACATTGAATTTCTCCATATACTCTGACATATCTATCTGTATAAGAGCGTTTTCATCCCCGAACATAAATTCAGCAAGTACTCTCCCTAGATGCGTCTTTCCTACTCCTGTAGGCCCTAAGAATATAAAAGATCCTATTGGCCTCTTTGGGTTCTTTATGCCTGCGCGTGATCTTCTTATTGCATGAGCGATAGCAGTCACTGCCTCATCCTGGCCAGCGATCCTATTGTGTATTTCTTTTTCCATATTTAGAAGGCGTTCTGATTCTTTTCTTTCTAATTTCACTATAGGGATGCCTGTCCACTTTGAGACAATATTAGAAATAAGCTCTTCATCCACAGTTGGGCGAGCCTCCATCCTAGAACGCTTCCAGTCTTGCCTGAACTTATCCAGTTTTTTACGGGCTTCTTTTTCTTCATCCCTCAGATGAGCTGCTTTTTCAAAGTCCTGGCTCTTGATAGCGTCATCTTTTTCCTTTCTTATCTTCTCTATATCCTTTTCCATATTTTTTACTTCTGGAGGCGCAGTCATTATTGAAAGTCGTGCCTTTGCACCTGCTTCATCCATCAGATCGATGGCCTTATCAGGTAAAAACCTTCCTGCTATATACCTATCTGATAGCTTGCTAGCTGCTTCTAATGCCTCATCAGTGATCTCTACCTTATGATGAGCCTCATATCTGCCCCTCAAGCCCTTCAATATCTCTATTGTCTGGTCTACTGTAGGAGGGTCTACCATGATAGTCTGAAACCTTCTCTCCAGCGCTGCGTCTTTCTCTATATGTTTTCTATATTCATCTAGAGTAGTAGCTCCGATACATTGTATCTCACCTCTTGAAAGAGCTGGTTTTAATATATTAGAAGCATCTATCGCGCCTTCAGCCCCTCCTGCACCGACAAGAGTATGTAATTCATCTATGAACATTATTACATTGGTAGATCTTTTTATCTCATCCATGATAGCTTTTATTCTTTCTTCAAATTGCCCTCTATATTTAGTCCCTGCTACCATAAGCGCAAGATCCAATATGATCACCTTTTTGTCTTTAAGCACTTCAGGTATATCTCCTTTTATGATCTTCTGGGCTAATCCTTCTACTATGGCGGTTTTTCCAACACCAGCTTCTCCTAATAGTACTGGATTATTCTTAGTACGTCTTGAAAGTATTTGTATTACTCTTTCGATCTCATTTTCTCTACCAATAACAGGGTCGAGTTTATCATCCTTAGCTAATTGAGTAAGGTTTCTTCCAAATGCATCAAGAGCAGGGGTCTTAGAAGAACCTTTTGCTCCAGGAGCTCCTCCCTCATGACTTTGGCTTTCCTCCTGAGGAGGTGCATCAAATCCAGGAGTTGCAGAGCCTAAAAGCTCTACTATCTCCTTTCTCACTTTAGCAAGATCCAAACCTAGATTCAGGAGTACCTGTGAAGCTACTCCTTCACCTTCTCTTATAAGTCCTAATAATATATGTTCTGTCCCAATATAATTATGGCCTAAAGACCTTGCCTCTTCTCCTGAAAGTTCTATTGCCTTTTTTGCTTTAGGAGTAAAAGGTATATCACCAGAAATAATAGTAGAAGGCCCTGGTTTTACAATTTTTTCTACCTCTAAGCGTATCTGCTGAAGGCTAAGTCCGATCTTCTGCAACACCACTGCTGCTACTCCCTCGCCTTCTCTTACAAGGCCTAATAATATATGTTCTGTCCCGATATAATCGTGATTGAACCTTTTTGCTTCTTCTTTTGCAAGTAATATTACTTTTCTAGCACGTTCTGTAAATCTGTTTAACATCTTTATTGCCTCCTTAGTGAATTTATTATTTTTTTAATTTTTCTCTTATGATCTGTGCTCTTTTTATATCCCTTAAGTTTGGGGAAAGTTTTTTCTTCTCAAGCTTCTGAAGATGCGCAGGTTGAGTTATTATAAATAACTCGTTTATGAGAGACCTGTCTACTTCCTTTATAAGATTCAGGTCCACCCCCAGCCTTACTAGAGAAAGAAGATCTATCGTCTCACTGCTAGTTATTATATGAGCGCTTTTCAGAGTCCCGTAAGCCCTGAAGATCCTATCTTCCAGTACTGCTCTGTTTTGAGAAAGCAGTGCTTCTCTTGCGCTGTGTTCATGGTCTATGATCTGTTTGAGGATCCTCTCGATATTGTCAATAATGTCTTCTTCCTTGTGTCCCATCGAGACCTGATTTGATATCTGAAAGAAATTCCCACTAGCTTCAGTGCCTTCTCCGTACAGCCCTCTTGCAGTAAGACTAAGTTTTGTGATCGCCTGTAAGACCTTGCCGATCTGTTTAGTCATGACTAGACTTGGAAGATGCAGCATCACTGATGCCCTCATGCCAGTCCCAGTGTTCGTAGGGCAAGCTGTCAGATAACCAAAGTCCAATGAAAAAGCATATTCGAGAAGAGAGCTCAGCTCGCTATCTATATCACTTATAATAGCTAATGAATCCCTGAGATCAAATCCTGATTTCATTACCTGGATCCTCATATGGTCTTCTTCGTTTATCATAATACTTACGACTTCCCCGTCACTTATACAAAGCCCCTTGTTATCAGCATCTACAGTATGTTCTTTACTCATAAGATGCCTCTCGACTAAAAACTGTTTATCGACAGAATCAAGTTTTGCTATATCCAGACAAAGTGAGTTCTTTATCTTTTTAGAAGAACTAATAGCTTCCTTAGTTATATTCAATATCTCCTGCTGCTCCTTCTTGCTAGCCCAATGAGAAAAAGAATATTTCGCAAGGTTCCTTGCTAATCGTATACGCGAAGACATTACAATATCTGAGTTAGGGCCCGTACATCTAAGCCACTCGCCTTTACTGTTCATCAGATCATCTAATTTCATGGATCAACCCTCTTTCGTTTTATTTTCTTCTATTTCCCTGATCTTATCTCTAAGTTTTACTGCCTCTTCGAATTCTTCTATCTGTATAGCCTTCCTAAGTCTTTCCTTTAGGTCCTGGAGTTCATTTTTTATGTCGTGAGATTTTAAGGTCTGGGCCTTCAATGTCTTTGAGATATTTTTCGGAGATTTGCCGTAATGCTGGCTAGACCCATGGATCCTTTTTAGAAGCGGCAGAAGCGCGTCCTTGAAAGCTGAATAACACGTTCCACATCCAAGTCTCCCGACTTTCTTGAAATCTTCATATGTGAGCCCGCATCTCGGGCATTTTATCTTTATCTCTTTTTGCGTCTCTGAAAATTGCCCTCCGCTTAGATCAGCTAGGCCTGCCAATAGATCAGCTAGGCCAAAATTGCTTTCCATCTGAGCGCCTTTTTTTTGTGCACAGCCTTCGCATAGATGTAACTCTGTCATCTGTTCATCTATTATCTCTGTTAAATGCACTGTTGCCTGATTCTTATTACATATATCACAAAGCATCTAAGTCCTCCTTGTAGTGCTAATATCTGACCCCTTCAGTTTTTGTCAAGGCCTTAAATTCCTTTATAAGGTCCAGTGTTATCTTCCCGGGTTTGCCAGAACCTATTTTTGTGCCTCCTATATCAACCACAGGGACTATTTCAGCAGCTGTGCCTGTTAAAAAACATTCCTCTGCTTTTAAAAAATCGTCTTTTACCATAGGTTCTTCTTTCGTATCCAAACCTATTTTTTTAGCAATATCTATAACGCAATCTCTTGTTATGCCTTTTAAGAGCCCTAAATGTGCTGGCGGCGTAAATAACATATTGTCCTTTATCATAAATATGTTATCTCCTGTGCATTCCACTACATATCCAGCGGCTGTAAACATCAAAGCTTCATCGCATCCTTGATTAATGCCTTCTATCTTCGCTAAAATATTATTAAGATAGTTTAAAGATTTTATCCGAGGATCTAATGCCTCTGGCGCGTTCCTAAGAGTAGAAGCTATAGCTATCTTCAGGCCCTCTTTATATATCTTTTCTGGATATAAAGCTATCTTATCTGTTATGATTATCACTGAAGAGTTTTTGCATTTTCTGGGGTCAAGGCCTAGGTCCCCGACCCCTCTTGTTACAATCAGCCTTATGTAAGCATTATTAAGGTCGTTTAATCTCAGTGTCTCTAAAACTGCTTTTATCATATCTTCCTTGGACATGCTGATCTTAAGCATGATTCCATCACTAGATTCATAGAGCCTATCAATATGCTCATTTAATTTAAAAACCAGCCTATTATAAGAACGTATGCCTTCGAATACCCCATCTCCATACAAGAACCCATGATCAAAGATAGATACCTTAGCACTGTCTTTAATAAAATATTCACCATCTATATAGATCTTCAAACTCATCTTTCCTCAACATTATAAATTTTAAACTAACAGTCCGTCCTTTATCTCCAATACCCTATCTGAACGTTTTGCTATCTCTCTATCATGTGTTACAAGCACTATTGCGGTCTTATATCTTTTATTTAGATCGAATAACATATTCAGTATCTCATCCCCTATCTTGGAATCCAGGTTTCCCGTAGGTTCGTCACATAAAAGGATGTCAGGATTATTTATTATAGCACGCGCGATCGCTACGCGCTGCTGTTCTCCTCCTGAAAGCTGCGATGGCCTATGATCCAGCCTGTCCCCCAGCCCGAATTCTTTTAATGTCTTTACTGCTATACTTCTTAGCTCTTTTAAACTGAACCTTAAAATGTCACTTTTTATCATACCAGGTATCATCACATTCTCTAATGCAGTGAATTCACTCAAGAGATGATAAAATTGAAATACAAAGCCTATTTTTTTATTTATCAGCTTGGATTTCTTAAGCTCTTTCATCGCATAGAAATCTTCATCATCTATATATACCCTGCCTCTTGTAGGGTTGTCTATCCCCCCTGCAATATGAAGCAATGTAGATTTACCTGCGCCAGAAGGCCCTACTATAGAGATCTTTTCTCCACTCTTCACCTCTAAGTCTATGCCTTTTAAAACATGTAGATCAGTCTTGCCGTCTTTATATATCTTATGTACACCTTCAATGCGTAACATTATATCATTCGTATCGTAAGGCCTCTACTGGCTGAAGCCTTGCTGCCTGATAAGCTGGATAAAAAGTAGAGACTAGGCTGATCACCATAGCACAAGCGATCACAGTCATGATATCAAAATTATCCAGGTTGATAGGTAACGCGTCCATATAATATATGTCTTTAGGCAGTTTAATAAATTTATATGTCTTTAAAACATGGCATAAGATAAACCCGCTGGATCCACCCAGTATAGTACCTAATGATCCTATCAGAAAACCATTGAACATAAATATCTTTCTTATGCTGGAACTTGTCATACCTATAGATTTTAATATCCCGATATCTTTGGTCTTTTCCATGACCATCATTATGAGAGTTGATGCTATGTTGAAACACGCTACTACTACTATAAGCGTTAAGATTATGAACATGACTATCTTTTCTAATTTTAATGCACTAAATAGATTCTTGTTGAGGTCTGCCCATGTCCTTACCCAATAGCTATAACCTATCTTTTGCTGGATCATATCCTTGACCTTTTCAGCCTTATGGATATCATCTATCTTTACGCCTATCCCTCCAGCTAGGCCTTCGACCCCATAAAATTCCTGAGCACTTTCCAGATTAGTGAAGACAAGATTCATATCATAATCGAACATCCCGGAATTAAATATGCCATCTATCCTAAATTCCTTTGGCTTATGATGCTCTGCTGAGATCAATGATATCTTATCTCCTACTATTAAGTTTAACCTCCATGCAAGTTCCCTGCCTACGAGAGCACTGTCTTTCTCGTAAGGAAGAGAGCCTACTTCTATGTATTTTTTAATATTCGTGACATCTTGTTCTATTTCAGGATCAATACCTCTGAACAAGACTCCTGTAACCTTATCTTTTTCTCTTATAAGCGCCTGACCATTCACAAAAGGAGAGCTAGCTATGACATCAGGCAGTTTATTGATCTCCTGTATCAGTTCATTGTAATTCTCTATCCCGCCTTCACCTTCAATAATAATATGAGAATTAGTGCCTACTATTTTTTCACGAAGCTGGGTGTCAAAACCACTCATCACAGCTAGTACTACTATAAGTGCCATCACACCTAAGGCAACGCCCAAGATGGAGATCACGCTTATTATTGAAATAAATCTTTCTTTGCGCTTTGAATTAAAATATCTAAAACTTATCCATAATTCGTATAACATTTAATTTTTACTTTTCTGGTTTTAACTGCGGGAATAGTATTACATCCCTGATAGATGGTTGATTCGCTATCAACATCACCAGTCTATCGATACCTATCCCTAATCCTCCTGCTGGAGGCATGCCATATTCTAAAGCCCTTACAAAGTCTTCATCTATTTTCTTAACGCCAACTTGATCTACTAATTGCTCTTCGAATCTAATCTTTTGCTCTATAGGATCATTGAGCTCAGAATAAGCATTTGCTATTTCCATGCCTCCTATGAAAAGTTCGAATCTATCAGTAAGAAAAGGGTTATCTTTTTTCTTTTTTGCTAATGGACAAAGCTCGGCAAAAAGATCTGTGACGAATATTGGCTTATCCTTTGTCTCTGGTTCAAGCATTTCTGTAATAATATTCACTATTTGAGATTTTGTAATATCTTTTCCTTTAAAATCCACTCCCTTTGCCTTTAATTTTTTTATCCAAACTTCTCCAGGATCATCCGGATAAATGTCATAGATCTTCTTTATCTCTTCAGCAAAACTCCATCTTGGCCAAGGCGGCGCTAGATCGATCTCCTGCTCTTTAAACATTATCTTGCTAGAACCCAACACTTCATTGGCAATAGAATTAAATATCTCTTCTGTAAGCTTCATCATACCAGAACAATCTGAATATGCTTCATAGACTTCAAGCATTGTAAATTCAGGATTATGCTTTACAGATATGCCTTCGTTCCTAAAATTTCTATTTAGTTCATAGACCTTATCAAATCCTCCGACCAATAGTTTTTTTAGATATAGTTCTGGCGCAAGGCGAAGATATAGATCTATATCAAGTGCCTTGTGATGGGTCTTAAATGGCTCTCCTGCTGCGCCTCCGAATAAAGACTGCATCATAGGTGTCTCTACTTCCAAGAATCCTTTATTATCTAAAAGCCTTCTTATTGAGGATATGATCTTTGTGCGAAGCTTAAAGACCTCTCTCACATCTTCATTTACTATTAGATCTACATATCTCTGACGATATCTGATCTCAACATCTTTTAGGCCATGCCACTTCTCAGGTAAAGGCCTTAACCCCTTGCTAAGAATAGTAATGGATTCAGCATATACCGTGATCTCGCCTGTCTTTGTCTTAAAAAACTCTCCCTTTACCCCTAATATATCTCCTATGTCTAATCTCTTAAATATATTATTAAAGATTTCTTCTCCGACCTTTGCCAGCTTTATATAAGCCTGGATCCTGCCACTTGAATCTTTTAGATCTATAAAAGCACTTTTACCATGTTCCCTAAGAGCAGTGATCCTACCAGCAGTCTCTACTACTTTGCCTTCTTCAAATTCCTTTGCCAGCTCTCCTATTGGAAGAACCTTATTAAACCTTTCTCCATAACCACTTACACCCATCTCTGTTAGGGAATTAAGCTTATCGATCCTCTGTTGGATAAATTCATTCATCTCTAGCATAAATATATACTCCTTATTGGGTAAATTATATATTATATATAATGGGGTGTCAATAGAATTACAAAATTAGGAGATATTTAACCTCCGCAGACCCGGGCTCTACGAGCTCGTAGAGCCCGGGTCTGCGGAGGTTAAACACTAGTATTTTACAAAGGAGGTTTTGTGGCCTGTTATAAAGAGATGCTTGCCTTTTTCATTCACATCACTATAAATGCGACCATGGGTGTCTATAAAGCAGGAGTATCCAGTATTTGCACATCTCACAATACTTACTCTATTCTCTATTGCCCTGAACACTGAACAAGCTGCATGCTGGTATGCTGCAGGGCTATTCCCATACCAAGCATCATTTGTGATCACTACTATGAACTGGGCGCCTCTTCTTACAAATTCCTTAGCTAATTTAGGAAATACGTCTTCGAAACATATTAGAGCAGCGAATTTAACATCCTCTGTCACTTGTCTCCCATAACCAGAGATAATTTGAGTTTGCGAACCAATTGGTAAAGAAAATATCTTAAAATCTTTTCCGGGCGTAAATTCTCCAAAAGCACCCATTATAAGATCACGCAATGCTGGAAATCTATCTGACCCAGGTACATATTCACCAAAAGGGACCAGGTGAACCTTATCATATTTATCCACCATCTCACCATCTTTTGATATCAAGACAGCGCTATTAAAATAGTAATTATATTTTAATGTGTTCGTACCTACCAGAAGAGGCACTTGAACATCTTTCGCCAACTCTAAGACCTTGTTCGTCAATTGCATATCTTCCTTAAAAAATCCTGGGAAAGATGTTTCTGGCCAGACTATTAGATCAGGCTCGTCTAGGCTCGCTAAACTTGTAAGCGTAGATTGTTTTTCCAATATATCTTCCCTAGCTGAAAATTTCCATTTCATTTCCTGGGATATATTACTCTGGATCACTGAAATCTTGATAGAATCTTTTTTAATATCTTCGCTTATCTTTACTCTGCCGTATATTAATACAGTCGCCACTAAAATAATGGCTATGATCATCTCTTTGAAAGAATTTTTGAATAAACGATA
>JBDRCN010000038.1:0-33143 GCA_043821705.1 Candidatus Omnitrophota bacterium | reverse complement strand
GCGCTAAGCCGCGTGTTGATAAGGTCTTAGTGATAGCGCTAGTAAGAGTGGTCTTACCATGATCAACATGTCCTATTGTTCCGATGTTAACGTGCGGTTTTGTACGTTCAAATTTTTCTTTGGCCATATTATTTTCCTCCTGGTTTTACTTTCCCCTTTTCAATAACTTGATCCCGCCATATAAGCTATTTTGTCGACGGAGCTGCTGATGGGAATCGAACCCATGACCTCTTCCTTACCAAGGAAGTGCTCTGCCGACTGAGCTACAGCAGCTTCTACTTCGCTATTCAACTTATTAATCGATGGTATAGCTTCGTAGGAATTTTACAGTGCTCAGTTCCTTCGTAGCCCTAACATCGATTGACTATCGAAGGGCGAAGAAGAACAGCAGAACCAATTATCTATCTATAATTACTACTATTTATATATATAATATATATAGAGACAGAAGCCAGAATTATAACATAATAAAATTACCTGTCAAGAAAAAAAATAGATTTTTTTGACAAGCCTTTACATCTGTAATGCTGGGATAATCGCCTGGGCTATTTTGAAATATATTATAAGGCCTATGATATCAACGATACTAGTAGTTATGGGGCCTGCTAGAACTGCTGGGTCTAAACCTACCTTCTTAGAAATAAGCGGGAGCATGACTCCAGTGGCTATTGCTAATAGCACAATTGAGCTCATAGTGAACCCTACTACACAAGCAAGCGGCACTGACTGCTGCAAGAGCAATGCCCTTAAAAAAGCTACCACTCCTACTACAACTCCCATTATTAAAGCTGCTTTCAATTCTACTCTTACCACCGTCCAAACATTTTTAAAAGTGATATCCCCTGTTCCTAATGCTCGGATTATAGATATGGATGTCTGCGTCCCAGCATTCCCTCCTGTACCTAATAACATTGGTATGAAAAAACTAAGCGCAACTACATTTGTAAGAGAATGTTCGAATGTCTTAAGGACAGTGGAAGTTAAAAAATCAAAAATCAAAAGAAATATAAGCCAACCAGCACGTCTTTTTACAAGTTCAAAACTAGTTATATGTGAATAACGTATCTCCTGGCCTTCCATAGGAGACATCTTTCCTATCTCATATATTTCTTTTGTTCTTTCCTTATGTATAAGCTCGACTACGTCATCTATAGTGATGATACCGACGAGGCGATTGTCTAGATCAACTACGGGCATATTCAAAAGATCATATTTTTCAAAATTCTTAGCTACCTCTATACTAGGTGTAGCAGTGCTCACTTTTATCCAATCCACTGGGGTCATTATATCTTTTATTATCATATCTGGAGAAGCTATGATAAGCATCTGAAGCGTTGCTTCTCCAAGTAGAGCATGCTTTTCATCAGTAACATATATAGAATTAATATCCTTTATCTGCCCTGGCTTGTAATTCTCTTGCAAAGTAAGAAGCGCTTTCTTAGCAGTCATGGATGGACGAAGCTCTATAAGCTCTGTGGTCATCAAGCTTCCTGCAGTGTCTTCTGGATATTTAAGAAGCTTGTTAAGGTCTTCTACTTCTTCCTTCTTCATAAGAAAAGTAAGCTTCTTGAAGATCTTGGGAGATAGGTCCTTAAATAGATCAGCTCTTTCATCAGATGCCATCTCATTAAGTACCCCTGATATCTCTTCGTTCTCTAGATTAGTCAATAGATAAGACTGGTCTTCGAAATGAAGATTTTCAAAGATCTCTATAGCTGCCTTATGGCTTAGCAACCTAAAGACCAGGACCTTTTCATTGCCTTCAAGCAATTTTATTCCTTCAACCAGATCCATAGGGGGAATACGTTTTACAATATCTCTCACTGAAACAAAATCTCTTTTCTCTAGTCGATCTTTTATCTCAGGGAAGAAAAGAGCGAATGTATCTACTTTTTTTGTATTGATCTTTACCATGACTTATCTGACTTGTTCTGAAAGTGTTGGATTAATTTTCTCTTTATTTCTAAGCCACCAGTCTTTTGCCTGCTTATATGCAAGTATTCCAGGAGTCTCATAACCAGTGATCTTGGAAAAAGCTTCCATGCAGGCCTTTACAACATCTAAGGACGAATCATTCTCTGCTACGCTGAGAAGTGTCTCTGGTATGCTTCTTTGTTTCCTATTCCCTAATAGATTTGCAGCCCTAACCCTCACCTTCCAACTTTGATCGTTCCTTAGCGCAAATACAAGATAATGCGTAGCCATCTCATCATCTTTTATCTCTTTTCCATCTGAACCGAAGTGAGTGATATATGTACCTCTCTCTGTCTTTTTATTCTCATAAAAAGCACTTATCTGGCGGATCTCTGCCTGGGCAGCGTTCATAAGATCAGGCTCTGGAAAACCTTCAATAAAAACCTCTAAAGTTTTTAACGCTGATCTATCCCCCTGGCCTATCGCCCTATCACCCAACCTAGCTATCATCACACTTTTTTTCAAAAATTCTGAATCAGATACAAATGTCTCATACTCATTTTTAAACTTTACTTTATAGTCTTCTAAGATATTGTTAAATGAATTTGCATCTTTTTTTAGATCTTTCTTTATTAAGGTCATCTCGGGATACAATTCTTCTTTTAGTATCAGATCGCCTTGCTCTAAGGCTGCTTCCTTTACTAGGCTTTTTACATCTTCATTTTTAAAATTCTGGGCTATGACAGTGATCATCTCGCTCTTCAATGAATTATATACAAAATATATAGAACCAAAGATAGCTATGGAAATAATAAATAAAATAAAAATAACCCTTCTCCATATTAATCTGGAGATAAGGGCTTTGATTTCTTCAACTAATTTTTTTTCAAACATAATAATAGTTATTAGTTGTTAGTTTTTAGTTATTAGAAAGATCTAAAAACTAAAATCTGAAAACTAACAACTGCCTGCGTTAGCAGGTCTGGAGTTGGCGAAAGGAATCGGCGCCCTTCGTATTCACTCAGGGTCGGCCAGCCGTCCCGCTGTCGCTACTCCTATTCGTCGTAGCTTTTCTTCCTCTTCGTCAGCGCGGGACTCCATTCGATTCCAATGCACAGCTTGTTATTCCAAAAAACTGGAGCTGGCGAAAGGAATCGAACCTTCAACATCCTCATTACAAGTGAGGTGCTCTGCCAATGGAGCTACGCCAGCGTGTTTAGTTTTTAGTTGTTAGTTTTTAGTTGTTAGAAAGATCTAAAAACTAACGACTGATAGCTAACAACTGCCTGCGTTAGCAGGCTTGGAGCGGGTGAACGGGATCGAACCGTCATAGCTAGCTTGGAAGGCTAGTGCTCTACCACTGAGCTACACCCGCGTGTTTAGTTTTTAGTTGTTAGTCATTAGTTGTTAGAAAAACATATCTCATCTAAAAACTAAAATCTAACAACTAACAACTGTTAATTTTGCAAAGCAAAATTAACATGGTGGGCAGAGGAGGATTCGGCGCCCTTCGAATTCTCTCAGGGTCGGCCATCCGTCCCGCTGTCGCTACTCCTGTTCGTCGTAGCTTTTCTTCCTCTTCGTCAGCGCGGGACTCCATTCGAATCCTACTACACCCTTATACTGTCAAATAACATGGTGGGCAGAGGAGGATTCGAACCTCCGTAGGCGCGAACCATCAGATTTACAGTCTGACCCCTTTGGCCACTCGGGTATCTGCCCTTTGTCGTTATTCGTGAACCGTAATCCGTAAATCGTAATCGGATCACGAATCACGCATTACGAATCACGAAACTTATTGCTTCTGGAATACTTTCTAGAATGTCACTTGCTATCAAGCCGATCCTTGTCTTTTTCTTTGCTGCGATATCTCCAGCTAAACCATGAAGATAAACTCCTAATCTCGCAGAATCAAAAGCATCAAGCCCCTGAGCAAGAAATCCACCGATCATACCTGTAAGCACGTCTCCGCTTCCTGCAGTGGACATCCCAGAATTTCCAGTTTTGTTTATATATAAAGAACTTTTTTTAGCTACAACTGTGCTCTTTCCCTTTAAAACTACCACAGCATTATAATGATTTGAGAATTTTTTTGCAACAATTAATCTATTCTTTTTTATAAACGCAGTATCTTTATTTATAAGCCTAGCCATCTCTCCTGGATGAGGAGTGACTACTATCGGAGCCTTTGCATTTTTTAAAATATTTAGATTTCCCACTATATTATTTAATGCATCAGCATCCAGGACCATTGGTTTTTTAATAGCTGGTATAAGCTTTAATATTAACTTTCTGGTCTCGCTATTACGGGAGATCCCAGGCCCTATTAACACTACATCTACCAGTGAGATCTTTTTTAATATTCTTTTCTCGCCTTTTAAAGAAAATGAACTTTCCTTTGTCTCAGGAAGAGGGAGTGTCATCACTTCTATTGCCTTCTTCTTTTCTATTATATTATTCAAAGAACTAGGTATACCAAGAGTCGCAAGTCCTGCGCCTGAACGTAAAGTTGCTTTTGAACATAGGACTGCTGCGCCTGTCATGCCCTTTGAACCAGCTAATATAAAGACATGGCCAAAATCACCTTTATGAGTACCTTTATTTCTTTTAGATACTAATTTTTTAAAGATCCATTTTAATTCCACTATTTGTCTCTCCAGAGTAAAGCATTACTGACAGCATAATTACTAGTATGAGACATACTGACTATTATATTATCCAAACGATTCTTGAGAGCGAACTTCTTCACGTCGCCATGTAAGACAACTTCTGGCTTTCCCTTTTTATCATTTATTATTTCTATATCCTTTAATCTCGCACCTATCCTGGTATCCCCAAACGCCTTTAGCACGCTCTCCTTACAAGCAAATCTTGCAGCTAGATTCTCATGGGAAAACTTTTTAGTATTTGCGTATTCTAATTCTCTTTCAGTGAATACTCTCTTTAAAAAACGTTCCCCCCATAGAGAGAGTGCTTTTTCTATCCTTGAGACCTCTATTATATCAATACCTGTACCCACGATCATTTTATCAACCTCTTCATCTCCCTGACTGCTTCGTATAATCCTACAAATACAGCGCGGCTTATTATAGAATGTCCAATATTTAATTCATTCATCCCTTTTATCCTAGCTATAGGCCTTACATTATTATAGTCTAGGCCATGGCCTGCATTTACTGTAAGTCCTAGGTCTAGGGCATACTGACATGAAGCATTTATCTTTTCATATTCTTTTCGCACCCTATTCTTTTTAAGTACCTCACTGTAAAGTCCAGTATGTATCTCTATTATCTTAGCCCCTATCTCTTTTGTAGCCTTTATCTCACGTATATCAGGATCTATAAAAAGGCTCACCTCTATGCCTTTTTTTATAAGTTCTTCTACAACCCTTCCTATTCTTTTCTTGTTTCTAGAAACGTTCAAGCCCCCTTCAGTAGTAAGCTCTTGCCTTTTTTCAGGTACAAGCGTAACTTGATAAGGTAATATCCTTTTTGCTATCTTTACTATTCCCTTATTTATAGACATCTCGAGATTAAGTCTGGTCTTTACACTCTTCTTTAGCATATCTATATCTTTATCATTTATATGGCGTCTATCTTCTCTTAGATGAGCTACTATGCTATCACATCCTGCTTTCTCACATATTAAAGCAGCTTTAATAGGGTCAGGGACTATCCCGCCTCTAGCTTGCCTTAAAGTCGCTACATGATCTACATTTACACCCAACTCAGGCATGTTACTTCTTCTCCATCAAGTATCCTTTATTCATCTTTGGTACTTCTTGGGCAGGAGCATTCTCAAGATGCTTTATGTAGGAAGACTTGTAAAAATCTGCAGACAGGCGGCTTTCTTTAACCAGCTCTCCATTGACATAGAACCATGTTATCACTGCTAATATCAGAGAGATTATTTTTATCCAAAAATTATTGATTATCCAATTTTTCATAATATCCTAATTAAATGACCTTCTTACGTAAGATGCTTGTCTTTTTTCTATCAGGTTTACATAAATTAGTAAGGACTCTTTTTAGCGCCTCTTCATCTAGATCGTGTGTCAATTTCCCGCCTGTTGCTATTGAAATGCCTCCAGTCTCTTCTGATATCACTATAACTGCAGCATCTGTTTCTTCACTAAGACCAAGTGCAGCTCTATGCCTAGTGCCAAGCGTCCTAGATACCTTTGGATTTTGAGTAAGAGGATAAAGACAGCCTGCGCCTACGATCCTATCTCTTGATATGACTATTCCCCCATCATGAAGAGGTGTGTTCGGCATAAATATAGTTAAAAGAAGTTCTGAATTGACTCTGGCATCGATCTCTACGCCACTTTCAACATAATTTCTTAATATGCTTTCTCTCTCTATGGCTATCAAAGCACCGATCTTACGCTTTGAAAGAGATAGGGATGCTTTTACTACTTCGTCTATGACCTCAGCCTCTTTAAAGAAAAATCCAGACCATGGTTGTTGTCCTATATTTGCTAAGCCTCTTCTAAGTTCTGGTTGAAATATGATCAAAAATGCTATGACTGATATTGCAAAGAGTTTTTGAAATATCCAATTCAATGTATCCAGGCCTAACTGCTGAGTAACAATAAAAAATAAGACTATAAAAATAATGCCTTTTAATACGTTTGCTCCTCTTGTACCCCTGGTAAAGCTAAGTATCACATAAAAAACAAACCATAGTATTGCGATTTCCACAAGTATCTTGATTAAGGCTATATTAACTGACATTTATCTTCTCTCCGCTTCTTATTATTGCATCGCTTACTTTAGCGACCTGGGACATTTCTTTCACATCATGCACCCTTATAATATTAGCTCCATTTTTTATTGCTAAGGCTACACTAGCTGCTGTCCCGAACATCCTGTTCTTTTCTTCAACTCCAAGTATATTGCCAATAAAAGATTTTCTAGAAGTCCCTACAAGTATAGGTTTTTCTAGAGACTTAAATCTCGAAAGACTATTTAGTATTTCAAGATTATGTTCATATGTCTTCCCAAAACCTATGCCAGGATCTAAAATTATGTTTTCTTTTTTTATGCCGCTGGTTTCTGCTTTTTTGACCAGTGATCCTAATCTTTCTATCACTTCATTTACTACATCATCATATGTAGGATCTAGCTGCATAGTCCTGGGATTACCCTTTATATGCATCAAGACAACCTTTGCATCGTACCTAGATACTATATTACACATCATTTCGTCAAATTCAAGTCCTGATATATCATTTACTATGCTTGCTCCATTTTCCATTGCAAATCGCGCTACCTCTGACTTAGAAGTATCTATGGAAATAGGCTTATCTATGCGCTTTGCTAATTTCTTGATGACAGGGATGACTCTTTCTATCTCCTCGTCTAAAGGAACTGATTCTGACCCAGGACGAGTGGATTCTCCTCCTATATCAATAATATCAGCTCCTTCCTGGACCATTCTCTCTGCCTGCTCTATTGCGAGATCTATATTTTTATATATACCATCCCCGCTAAAAGAATCAGGCGTAAGGTTCAATATGCCCATTATATATGTACGGGATGAAAATGTATTATCAAACATCTTTTTCCTGTTTTTCTTGTTTTGGTTCTTTCTCTTCTGGAAAGACTATTATTCTTACCTCTTCAAAATCCATTACCTCTTTTTCTAATAATGCTTCTGTCAGTTCTTCTAATTTATCTTTATATTTGGTAAGTTCTTTTTTTGCTCTATCATAACACGAATCTATGATCTTACGCACTTCATTGTCAATATCTACTGCTGTCTGTTCGCTGTAATTCTTTTCTTCACCAAGATCCCTCCCTAGAAAGACCTGATGATCCCTTCTTCCAAATGTAAGATGGCCTAGTTTATCGCTCATACCCCATCTCATGACCATATCCCTTGCAATGTCAGTGGACTTTTCCAGATCATCCTGCGCTCCAGTAGAAAGCTCGTTGAACATAAGTTCTTCGCTCGCTCGTCCACCTAAAAGACCTATTATCTTTCCTGTGAGTTCTGTTCTAGTGACGATATGTCTATCTTCTACAGGAAGTCTCATTGTATAACCAAGCGCAATGCCTCTTGGGATGATCGAGACTTTATGTAATGGATCAGCGCCTGGTATTAAAAGCGCCAGGAGCGCGTGGCCTGATTCATGACAAGAGACTATCTTTTTCTCTTCAGAATTTATCACGCGCGTCTTTCTCTCTGGCCCTGCTATGACCCTTTCGATAGATTCCTGCATCTCCTTCATTGTAACGCTGGTCTTATTTTCTCTTGCTGCAAGAAGCGCTGATTCATTTATGAGATTCGCTAGATCTGCTCCTGAAAAACCAGGTGTCTGCCTAGCGATTGAATTAAAATCAACATCTTTATCTGTCTTTATACCTTTTGCATGGACTTTCAGAATAGCTTCTCTTCCGATAATATCTGGACGAGTGATAACGATAGTCCTATCAAATCTGCCAGGCCTTAGAAGTGCAGGATCTAATACATCAGGTCTATTAGTAGCTGCGATAAGTATCACACCCACCTGAGTATTAAAACCATCCATCTCCACTAAAAGAGCATTAAGGGTCTGTTCTCTCTCGTCATGACCTCCACCAATGCCAGCAAATCTCTGCCTTCCTACTGCATCGATCTCATCTATAAAGATAATAGCTCCTTTGCCACCTAATTTTGCAGCACGTTTAGCCTGCTCAAACAGATCTCTCACTCTAGAAGCGCCGACTCCGACGAACATCTCTACAAAGTCAGAACCGCTTATATTAAAAAATGGCACTTTTGCCTCGCCACTGACTGCTCTAGCAAGAAGCGTCTTGCCTGTGCCAGGAGGCCCCATAAGAAGCACTCCTTTTGGGATCTTGCCTCCAAGCTTTTGGAATTTTTTAGGGTCTTTTAAAAATTCTATGATTTCACTTAATTCTTCTTTTGCTTCATCCACTCCAGCAACATCGCTAAACGTAACCTTAGCCTTATCCCCGCTTACTTGTTTAGCCCTACTCTTTCCAAAAGAAAGTATCTTACCGCCTCCTTGAGCGCTCCTATAGACAAAAAACCATAAAAACCCTATAAAAAGGATCATTGGTCCAAGTGAATAAAATAGATTTACCCATAATGTCTTTGGAGGCTGCACATCATAACTATCTACGTTAGTCCTCATTAAAGCTAAAAGATCCTCGTCATTGATAGGGATATACACAGAGAAATTTTCTCCATTAGAAAATACACCCTTGACCCTATCGTCTACTTTTACAACCGACTGTATAGCATTTGTCTCTCTATTCTTTTCTAAAAGCTGGTAAAATTCACCGTATGTCACCTCTTTAGGCGTGCCAGGAGCTTGCATAGAACCTATTCTTAGAATATATACTAGAAGTAAGAACAATCCCATCCAGAAAAACATATTCTTGCTCAGTTGATTTTTATTATTATTGTTATTTGGTTTCTTGTTTTTGTCAGGTGTTCGCTTGATCTTTTGCATTAATGATCTCCAATTCTATAATATTTAATAACCTAAAGATTTATGATAACATCTAGTAATTTAAAAATCAATAGTAATTCTTCTTTTCTACATAATAAAAAAGGTGCTTTAGGGTCATTCGGCGCTGGAACACCGCGCCGTGTTCTACGGTTTAGAGCTCACTCTCCGAATAGAGCTTTCGCCTTTAGTTAGGCTCGATCTCGCTCTAAAGCCTTGAACACTTCCTGTTTAAATATTACGGGATGCCGCTATGTTCCTGATGCGCCTACATGACCCTATGCGCACCTTTTTTATAAGCGTTCTCCTAATCTGTAATTTTCTAACCTGGTTAAAAACTAAATTCACTCCAATCGCTGACCACCCGTTACTTTTCTCGTCTAACAACTAATGTATTCTGATTTTTAACTACCTTGATCCCACTGGGGAGGTCGACGATTGAATTTGTAGGGCGCTCGTTTATTAAAGCTTCTATCTCTTTCCAATGCTGATATGTAAATCTTCTTAAATCGCCTTTTACTTCTTCCAAGGCATTTCTTAAGATCCTTTTCCTTAAAGCAAGGTCTTCTTTTTTAAGTTTTTTAATGTCCAGAACGATCTCGCCCTGTTTATTCTTCTTGGAGATGCTCTTTCTTTTCCTCTTTGCAAGTTTTTCTAAAAATTCATTCTCTTCTCTTAAATTTTCAGCTGTATTAGAAAGGATCTTTTTGATATTTGAATTAAAGTTTTTCTCGAGATAAGGCAGAAGTTCGTGTCTTACTTTATTTCTGGTAAAAATATTAGAGTCATTCGAAGAGTCGTGCCTGTACTCCAGAGAGTTCTCTTTTATAAATCCTTCTATCTCCTCTCGCGACACTTCGATCAATGGCCTGATTATAGTGAGGCCTTTAATATTCTTCATCGGAGAAATTGCGCCTAAACCACTCATACCACTACCTCTTATAAGCCTCATCAAGACTGTCTCAGCCTGGTCATCCTTTGTGTGGGCAACTGCGATCTTTTTAATATTATTTTTCTCACAGACCTTATTAAAAAACTTATATCTTTCTTTTCGCGCAGCCTCTTCACTGGATAGGCCAGTATCTTCAACGATCTTCGGGATATCTATCTCTTCGTAATTAAAATCAAGCTTCAGGTCCTTTGCCAGGTTCTCACAAAAAATCCTGTCCCCTTTGGATTCCTCGCCTCTAAATTTATGGTCTAGGTGTGCAATGTGGATAGACAAATGATGTTCCTTTTTTAAAGCTACTAATACATTAAGGAGTACGATAGAATCCGCCCCTCCAGAGAGACCGAGAAGCACCTTGTCGTATTTCTCAAGCATCTTATATTTTTTTACTGTGGATTTAACTTTGTCTATTAATGTACTTAGCATAGGTCATATTATAAGGTAGAAGGCTTATTTCTTCAAGATATTTAGATACGCTTATTTTGATTCAGAGTGTTCTTTGATAAGGTTTTTATTTTCTTCAAGTACTTCAGAGAGTTTCCTTGTTCCAAGATCATCTTTATTTATATCTATAAGAAACTCTGAAAATTCCTTTAATTCATCAAGTTTTAACTCGGCATGATATAAAAGATAATTAATTTGAGATCTATCCTCTTCCCCATATACAGGTCTTTCTAGATCTTTTCTTATACTATCAATGGTTGACTCTATAAACGTTACATCGCGATCTATAAAATCTTTTAATCCTTCACCATATTCATTCACATCTTGAATATTATTTCCTGCGTAGCGCAAATCTTTCTCTTTTTCATATAATATATCTATAATCTTTAGACATGATTCTTTCAGCTCTTTAGAATCAGGCGTCAAATAATCTCCTATTTGGCCAAACACACCCCTGATGACAGTTATGATATTTATAGACATGCCATTTATGATCTCACCTATCAGAACACTCTCCTTTTCGTCAAATGGCTCTGGTTTCTCTGGCGTTGATTCAAAATCATATGTAAAAGTAGCATCATCACTAATCTTGCTTAATTCTTTTAATAAATACTCCTCTAGCCTGACCAAATCCTCATAATGATTTGCGAATGAAAGCTTCATTATTTCCTTAAATCCTTTTGTCTTCTCGTTTTTACTTAAATATTCATTGATTTTCTTGCTATCTATCTTGCCCTGCTTAAAATGGGCCATAAATCCTCTATATGGAGTCCTAAGCTTATCCTGATGATAAGCTAAAGCAAAATCTCTCAATCTCTCCTCTAATAATAGCCTATTGTTAGAGACCTTCTCTGCAAAGGTTGCTAAATCCATATCATTAAAGTTAACCTCTTCAATCTTAGTAGGAATAGACTCTACGATCTCTTTTAACTCTTTTAATTCCGACAGATATGCATTAAAATATTGAAGCACTACCTCTTCAGGGACTTCGGAAATTTTCTTTTTTCCAGCCTCTTTTTTAATAGTAGCGCCCCTTTCTTCAATAAAGTACTCTATCTCATACATGTCATACAATCCTCCTTCATATGAGAAATAAGGTCTAGGGGGTGATTCGTATTTAAGATATATCTTTAATCCTTTAACTAACTCCTCGCGTCGAATTTGTAGTACCTCGGTAGGCATGTCATCTGGGGGCACCTTTCCATCTTCCTGGGCTGATTCATCAATCTTTCCAGCCGAAGCAGGTAGAATATTTGCTGTAAATATTCGATACACTGCTGCGTTGTTTGCGCTCCCCCAGCCGGCATTATCAATAATCCTTACTCTCTCAATGCCCAACTTCTTTAGATTCTCTATATTTTTATCATAATTTCTCCCTTTTAAACCTCCTATACCTGCTTTCCTTAACATATCCTTTTCCCAATTAGAAGTAACCTTCTCTTTAACGCCTGGTATAATTAGAGACTGCTCAAAAGGAAGGATAGCTAATGCATCTCCTTTCAAGAATTTTTTGAATCCTAATGCAAACTGCTCCAAATTAGACTGTTTGACCATAAGAAAATCTAATTTTCCTCCGGCAGCGTCCTTAACGAGCTCAGTATATTTATTATCTTTATCAGCTATAAAATTACGGATATCTTCTTCTATGTATATCACAAATCTATCTTTAGGCTTTCCTCCTTTATATGCCCATTTAAAATCAATGCGATATATCCCATCCTCGATCTTTTGTATTCTGACCTCTTTAGCTCCCATCTCCCTTAGTTCATGGCGGATAAAGGCTTCTCTATTATAGCCGAACCTCCCAAGCTCCATACTTACCCCGCCGAAGATGCTGTCGTCATTATGGTTTTTCTCGTTATAATATTCTGCCCAGTACGGCGGTAACTCTGGATTCTTACCCTTGAAAGGCTGAATATCTATCAGGATACCTCCTTTTGCATTTGTTGAAAGAAAATAAGTCGCTACTCCTCCTTCTGAACCCGAATAGCCTCCGACCAAGTCTTCACCTTTTGGATTTAAAGTCCTGGCAATTTCCATCTGACGGGAAATAGCTGGCGTCTTATCATCTTGCCTGACAAGATTACTCATTCTCTTATCATAGGATTCTTTCAGGGACGGGGCATTTGGGGACACAGGTGAAGGGATTCTGACAATTACCTTTCTTGAGCCATCTCTATTTTCTGCTATAGAGGCCCTGTTTTCAATAACTAATCTTATTGCTTCATCTTTGGAAAACTTCTGGCCTGGATATGCAAATGAAACTTCATCAACACTCTTTAAATAATCTATTGCATCTTCTTTAGTGAGATATCTAGAAAGATTGAATTGTTTTAAAAATAACTCTCTCTGGGTTTCTATAATGCGTGTTTTGGTCTTTGGAAGGTTTACTCCAACCCTTAAGTGAGTTCTAGTAGGTAGATCTATAGCATATGCTATATTGTTTAGCAGAAATATAGCAGCTATTGTTAGACTTAATATTCGAGTTAGATAAGAGTGTCTAAGCATATGTTCGTGATTCGTGATTCGTAATTCGTGATCGGATTACGGTTCACGCATCACGGTTCACGAAAAAAGGTTTTTTAAAGTTTGGCATAATGAGGGCAAAAAAATGCCCTTGCCCTCTATCTCCCCATGACAAAGGCTTATTTAGTGGTTATTTAACCCTAATTTATTGTACCAAAAAGGGTTAGGTTTAGCAAGGATTATTTTCTTGTCCAGGCGGGTTTTATTCTAAACGTTTCAAAATCTCTAAGTCTGCCTGGTCCTGCTTGCGCCTGGAAATTCTTTTTATCTTTATTAAATCCTTTAAAGCTACAAAGTTAATCTTTTGTTTTCCATACATGGCTTTTTTTCTATTATTCCATATGACTTTAAAATTAATCCTTTTTATCGAAGTTATAATATCTATTCTTATCGGCTCATATCCTAACTGAACAATCCTCCCTTTCTTAGTAAAATCTCTAACGGAGAGTCTAACGCTCCCAAAGCCAAAGTCATTCAGAGCCTTGATAATCTTCTCTGCATTTTTAATATCCGGATCTATTAAAATATCCATATCCTTTGTATATCTGGGCTTGGCATAGAAAGCAACTGCATAGGCACCGATAACACAATATCTTACCTTGTGTTTATTGAACAATCTTAATAGATATTCGTAATCTTTTTCTACTCTCATTATTCGTTCGTTTCTTTATCTTAAGATACTGTTCTCTCAGTAGCTGGACTATCTCTAGTCTTTTTGAACTAGACATGTTAAGATAATATTTTTCATCTAAAGCTTCTGCTTCTTTAAATGAATCTGCTTTATGTACCCAAATATTTTTCATTTTTTACCCTCTTAAGTTATATTATATCACATGTCATAGCTTAATAAAACTCATTACCATCTTCAATCTGCGAAGCTTTGGGTACGCCAATACACGAAGGCGGAATGGCCTGCCACCCGTCCGCCTACGCTTCTATCTACACTCAAACGCCATGTCTAGCTTCGGTGGACAAGCCAACATGATGGTTTACCATCCGAAGCCAGACGTTCGATCTGCTATTCGCGAAAGGCGAAGGATGGTAGCGGCGAGTGGATTCGAACCACTGACGCGCCGGGTATGAGCCGACTGCTCTAACCAGACTGAGCTACGCCGCCAATAAATTACTTCGTCGTTTCACTCCTCGTAATTTATTCCAAAGGGGCTTTGCCCCTATGGCGCTACGCAATGTTCCTATTCGTCACATTGCTTCGCTGTTACCCCTCGAGGGGGTGCCTGCACCCCCTCAAACTCCCCCAGTTGTCTGGAATTTTTCAAATTCCAGACAAAATTTTGCCGAGCGGAGTTCAATTTACTTCAACACCTCATTCATACTCCCTGTCCTATAACCTTCTAGGTCCAGGGCAATATATCTAAATCCGAGGGTCTTTAAGTGTTTTATTATTTTATCACAAAAGCTCTTTTTAACAAATCTTTTTATGTCTTTTTTACCTACTTCGATCCTGGCTATAGAATCATGGCATCTCACCCTTACTTCTTTTATGCCCTGCTTTCTTATGTAAGATTCAGCTAGATTTATCTTTTTTAAAGTAGTTTTTTCTATTTTTTCACCATAAGGTATACGAGATGCAAGACAAGCCATACTAGGCTCATCCCAAGTCTTAAGTTTTAATCTTTTTGAATAAATGCGAATATCCTGTTTAGTAAGCTTTGCCTCCATGAGAGGGCTTATGACCTTAAATTCTTTTTTTGCAATGCTTCCAGGCCTATAATCCAATCTATCATCATAATTACTAGCATCTATCACAGTCTTAAGCTTTTTTTCCTTTACGATCCTAGTTAGCCTTCCAAAAAGTTCTTTCTTGCAGTAATAACATCTATCTGTAGGATTTTTATTAAAATTCTTGTCTTTTAATTCATTAGTAGAGACTATGTTATGTTTAATGCCTAACTTACGAGTGAATTTTTTTGCTTTATCAAGTTCTTCTTTAGTGTAAGTCTCTGAAGTCGCTGTGACAGCTAGGATATTCTTTTTTGGTAGAGTATCGCGAACTATCTTAAGAAGAAAACTAGAATCCACCCCTCCTGAAAAAGCTACAACTGCGCTCTCAAGTTTCCTTATCTCATTTTTTAGTTTATCTAATTTATTCATATACTCATTGGATGCCTTGTCTAGCTTCTTCCAGCACCGCTCGGATTTTCCCAGCGAGAAAATCCTCGCTTCAAGAATATTCTCGCTCTGCCATACATGCAATAGCTGGGCAACCGTGCCCGCTCGAATCTTCTAGATACTGTCAGAAGCTAGACAAGGCATCACACTAATTTAAAAATTTCTATCATATTGTCAGTCTGTTAGACCTGAGAAAAACCTTTTTATTTTGCGCATTTGTGCTCTACAAACTACAATTTAGCCTGCCTGTCAAAATAAAGTGGAGTGAAGCCCCACACCTACGCATTACTAACCCTGGGCTGAACGATTTTTCGAAGGACTAACAGGCTGACAGATAGATAAAAATTATCCTTCTACCCGCTCTATCCAGCCTCCGCCAATTACATATTCTCCGTCATAAAAGCATGCTGCCTGGCCAGGTGTAATCGCTTCTTCCCCATCTATAAAAGTCACTTCTCTCCTTTTATCCTCTATCTTCCTGACACTTGCCATCCTCTTAGGAGTATTATATCTGATCTTCACTTCTGCTTCAAAAAAGTCTTCGTCTTCCTTATCTAGCCAATTAAGGTCCTTTACGATAAACTTTTTCTTTCTAACTTCCCCAGAGACGCCAACTGTTATCTTATTTTTATCAGGGTCTATATTTATTACATATAGAGGCTCTTTATATCCAATACCAAGGCCCTTACGCTGTCCTATTGTAAAATTCCAAAATCCATTGTGTTTCCCCAATATCTTTCCAGAGCCATCTATAATATTCCCTTCTTTAGGTTCTACGCCGCAATATTCCTTAAGAAAATTTGAATAATTATTATCTAACACGAAACATATCTCTTGGCTTTCAGGCTTACTAAATAAAGATAATCCTAATTCTTTAGCCTTTTCTTTTATTTCGCTTTTTTTAAAACTTCCTACAGGAAAAAGTGACCTTTTTAATTGTTCTTTTTTCAAAGAACATAATACGTATGACTGGTCTTTTGAACTATCTACGCCTTCTCTAAGCTTAGGTGTTTCGCCTTGTTCGATCCTTGCGTAGTGCCCTGTAGCTACATAACCGCCTTCTAATTCCTGTGCTTTTTTTAGAAGCGACCCAAATTTTACTTTTTCATTGCAGATTATGCACGGATTAGGCGTACGGCCTTTAAGATACTCCTTAGAAAAATAATCTATGACCTCTTCCTTAAAAACTTTCTCAAAGTTCAATACATAATGCTTTATGTCAAGTTGGTCACAAACTTTTTTAGCATCCTCAATATCTTTCAAAGAACAACAGCTCTTGTCTTTTTCACTTAGGCACTGTTCCTTAGGCCAGACCTTCATAGTAGCGCCTATGACTTCATAGCCCTCTTCTTTTAATAAAGAAGCTGCTACTGAGCTATCTACTCCTCCGCTCATTGCAACAAGCACTCTTTTATTCTTCATCTATTAATTGTAATCCTTTAAGGGTTAGAAGAGCATCTACTTTATCAATACTCTTACAATATGGGGCAATAAATTTAGAAAGCCCTCCGGTAGCTACTACTTTAGCTTTTTTTACGTATTTCTTCTTCAGTTTACTGATAACACCGTCGCAAAGAGAGCTAATCCCGTAAACTGCTCCGCTTATCATGCTCTCTCTTGTCTCTCTTCCTAAGATATCTTTTGGCCTAGCTAGAGTCAGTTTTGGAAGAAGCGCTGCTCTTTCTGAAAGCGCTTGAAGCGATAGTTCTAAACCTGGCGCGATTATCCCGCCAAGATATTCTTTTTTTCTATTTACAGTATCTATAGTAATAGCAGTGCCAAAATCTACTACTATCGACTCTCCTCCATATAGATCAAAGCTTGCTCTTGCGTTCACTAATCTATCCTGGCCGACTTGTTTTGGCTTCCTGTAACAGTTCTTTACTCCGCTGTCTATATTCTTTCCGACAATATAAACCTTTACTTTCAATATAGACTTGAGCGCTTTTACTACTTTAGGAGTTATCTTCGGCACAACACTTACAAGTATGACCTTTTCTATCTTTCCCTTGTAACAAGATAAGCTTTTTCTGTATTTTTTATCAAAGCCTTTCCCGTGACTAGGTATATTAAATTTACTCTTTAAAGAGCTACCTTTAAATACTCCGTTACTTATATTAGTATTTCCAATATCAACTGCTAATATCATTTTTTAAGTATGCTTACATCACCTGCAAGCACCCTTTCGTTCAGGCCAGAATCCATCCTGATTATAAGAGCTCCTTCATTGTCTATATCTATGGCATGACCTTGGATAAGACGATTATGATAACTTACTTTTATCCTTTTGTCAAGAATCGCTGAAAGAGTCTTATATTCTCTCAATATAAGGCCCCTTTTTTCATCTATAAAATGCTTATAATACCTGTCAATATTCCTGAATATCTCTTTTACGAGGTCTACCCTAGGTATAAAGCTACCTTTTTCTTCCATTAAAGAGCTGGCTCCTTCTGGCAAAAGCTCTTTTTTAGTGTTTATATTTATACCTATGCCTATTATAACAAAGTTTATCTTATCTGTTTCCCCGTTCATCTCTGTAAGTATGCCACATATCTTATTATTGTTTATTAATACGTCATTTGGCCATTTGATAACTGCAGATAGGCCTATCTTTTCTCTTATGGTCTTACAGATAGCTAAAGATGAAAAAAGTGTGATAAAAGATGTCTCTCTTGGCATGATATCCGGCCTAAGGATGACTGAAAAATATGCGCCCTTATCTTTTGGGGAGACCCAGTTCCTTCCTAACCTACCTCTACCTTTTGTCTGAGATTCTGATATAACTATAGAGCCCTCTTTTTCACCAGACAAAGCTAATCTATACGCAGCATCATTAGTAGAATCGATCTCTTTATAAGAATATATCTTTTTACCTATGATATTTGTCTTTAGATCAAAACTAAGCTCTAGTTCGCTTAATATGTCAGGCATTGATTCTAGGCGATAGCCAAGATGCGGAGAAGCTACTATCTCGTAACCTTCTTCGCGAAGCTTCTCGATATGTTTCCAGAGCGCCTGGCGTGAGATGCCCAGTGTGTCAGAAAGGTCCTCTCCTGAGACATATTTATCGCTATGGGTCTTGAAAAAATTTATAATTTTATTATCTATCATTTTTTAGTTTTTTGATCTTGTCTCTAAGCTCTGCTGCGCGTTCGAATTGGAGGTTCCTGGCTGAAAGCTCCATATCTTTTTGGAGTTCTGCTATCAAACTCTCTTTTTCGAATTCCTCTTCTGTCTGACCTGAAGTCTCTATTATGACTTCTTCTGCTTTTCTCTCTACTTCTATACCGTCTTTTATTGCCTTTTGAATGCTTCTTGGAGTAATATTATGGACTTTATTGAATTCTATCTGCTTTTCTCTTCTTCTAGCAGTCTCTTTTATTGCTCTTTGCATTGATCCAGTGATCGTGTCTGCGTACATTATTACTTGCCCTTCTACATGCCTTGCTGCTCTGCCCGCGACCTGTATGAGAGATGACCACGACCTTAAAAAACCTTCTTTATCAGCGTCTAGGATAGCTACGAGTGAAACTTCTGGGAGATCTAATCCTTCTCTAAGAAGATTTATTCCTACTAGACAATCGAATTTCTTTTTTCTGAGGTCCTGAAGTATCTCAGTTCTCTCGATAGTATCAACTTCTGAATGAATATACTTAACCTTTATATCCATATCAGATATATAGCTGGCCAGGTCTTCTGCCATCCTCTTGGTAAGAGTTGTAACTAGCACTCTTTGCTTCTTCTCGACCCTTGCCCTGATCTCCATTATCAGATCATCTATCTGATTTAGGGTCTCCTTTACAATAATTTCAGGATCGATCAATCCCGTAGGTCTGATAAGTTGCTCTATGATCTCTTTGGAACTTTGTAATTCATAGTCTGAAGGAGTAGCTGATACAAATACCTTCTCATTTACTACGTTCATAAACTCGTCAAAGTTTAGCGGCCTATTGTCCATTGCAGATGGGAGCCTGAACCCATAATCAACTAATACTTTTTTTCTAGCCTGATCACCTTTATACATACCTCTCAGTTGAGGTAAAGTAACATGGCTTTCATCTATTATTGTCAAAAAATCCTCTGGAAAATAATCTATCAGACATTCTGGCCTGGAGCCAGGCTCTCTTCCACTGATATGCCTTGAATAATTCTCTATTCCATTACAATACCCGACTTCTCTAAGCATCTCCATGTCATAATTAGTCCTTGAATAAAGACGCTCTGCTTCCAATGTTTTACTTTCTTTTCTAAGCTCCTTGACTCTTTCAAAAAGCTCTCCCTTTATAGTATATACTGCCTTATCAAGCTTATCCTGTGTAGTTACAAAATGCTTTGCTGGGTATATAGCTACTTTTTCTACTTCTCCCAATGTTTTAGAGGTCAGGGGATCTATCTCTATGATCTTTTCTATTTTATCTCCGTATAAATGAAGCCTGAATGCTGTCTCTTCATACGCAGGAAAGATATCTATGATCTCTCCTCTTACCCTCACACATCCTCTTTTGAAATCATAATCATTCCTGTCATAATGTATATTGACTAGGCCTAATAGAATATCTTCTCTTTTTATGCTTTGGCCTTTTTCTGCGAAGAAAAGCTGCTCCTTGTAGTCTTCGGGAGAACCTAATCCGTATATGCAAGATACGCTTGATACTATTATTACATCACGCCTGGACATGAGAGCGCTTGTAGCCCTAAGCCTAAGCCTGTCTATATTATCATTTATAGATGCATCTTTTTCTATATAAGTATCAGTATGGGGAACATAAGCTTCGGGCTGGTAATAATCATAATAGCTTACAAAATATTCTACTGCATTATTTGGAAAAAATTCTCTAAATTCACTATAAAGCTGGGCAGCAAGGGTCTTATTATGAGAGATCACCAGCGTCGGACGCTCTAACCTCTCAATAACATTTGCCATAGTAAAGGTCTTGCCGCTTCCAGTAACACCTAAGAGCGTCTGAGCCTTATGACCTTTTTTAAGGCCTTCTGTGATCTTCTCGATCGCCTTAGGTTGATCCCCCTCAGGCTTAAATGAACTGACTAGTTTAAACTTTGGCATATTCCTCTTCTTGACTAAAAGGTAGTGCTGTTCGCTCAATGAAAATTTCCTCACCGACTTAGAACCAACAAGGAGTCGTCTTTTATTCCGTATTTTGTCGGGGCTCGAAAAACTAGCCGGCACAAAATCTGGTGTGCCGGCGTCGGACAGTTTCGAGCCTTTTAAAAACCGACAAAACACTGCATAAAAGCCTAAATTTTCAAATTCGCTCACAGCCCTACCTTTTAGTCAAGTAATAGAGCTATGAAATTTTTATTTCTCCAGCCTAAGTTGAAATAGGCAGTTTGGCTGGATTTGAGCAGCATCTTGAGAATTTGAGCGGGCACGGTCCCCCACACCAAAATTATAGATTTTGGTGTGGGGGGAGCGAAAATTCTCATGAAGCGATGGATTTCCTCGCTGGGGAAATCCGAGCGGTGCTGCGAGAAACCAGGCAAACTGCCTAACAAATCTCCAGCGAGAAGTCTATTGACGGGGCTGAATGGGTGATAGCTCCGACTGAGATCCTGTCTACGCCTGTATTGGCGAGACTTGCGATATTTTCCAGGTTGACCCCGCCTGAGACCTCCAAGATGATGCCTCTTTTTTCCTTCTTGCTGGTCTTATTCCTTAGACTTACTGCTTTTTTGACCTCAGTTGGCTTTATATTATCAAGCATTATGATGTTCGCAGCGCTATCAAGCGCTTCCTTAAACTCACTCAATGTATCAACCTCTATCTCTATGTTCTTAAAGCCTTTTTCCTTAAAGATATTGACGGTCTTTTTAATAGTCCCTATTTTTTTTGTTCCGTATCTGGAGGTAAGGCTCATCTGGTGATTATCCTTTATCATTATCTCTTCAGCAAGGCTCATCCTATGGTTCGTGCCCCCTCCGACTCTTACAGCATATTTATCCAGGGCTCTCATTCCAGGCATTGTCTTCCTGGTGCTATAAAGCAGGGCCTTCTTGCCTTTTAATTTTTTCACATATTTGGAAGTCTCTGTGGCTACTCCTGAAAGCCTGCTCAAAAAATTAAGCGCAGTCCTTTCAGCTGTAAGGATATTTTTAGCAGAACCTTTAATGGAAAGTATCTTTTTACCTTTTTTGATCACTGCCCCGTCTTGAGCCAGCGGCCTAGTTACTATCCTTTCATCTAGAGAATTAAAAACCCATCTCGCGACTTCTATTCCACACAGCACGCAATCTTCTTTCGCCACTATATCGGCGAGAATGGCCTCATCCTTCTCGAAGAGATGTTTATTTGTAATGTCTCCTGGACCCAAGTCTTCATTTAGGGCTGCCAGTATTATAGGAAGAGCTTCTTCTTTTCTTAATAGTTTCATGGCTAGAGGTTCTTTAAGGTCTCTTTTATGCGCTTGATCTCGTTCTTTAAGGTAGCTACTTTTTCTTTTTCAATATTTACTATTTTTTCAGGCGCTTTATCTATAAAATTCTTGTTTTTCATCTTCTTCTCGCTAGCAGCTAGAAATCCCTTCTTTTCTTCCATCTTTTTAGTAAGCCTTTTTATCTCACTTTCTACGTCTATTACTCCCTCTAAAGGTATAAATAGATTAAAACCTTCCAGTATAGCAGTAGCTGAATGCTTTGGTTTCTTGGATATCTTCTCTATTAAGACTTTTTCTAATTTAGCGAGGTGAGTTATGTAATCTATACCTTCTTCGACCTTTTTCTCTATGCCCTTCTTTAAAGGAGAAAGATAGACTTTAAATCTAGTTGAATAAGGTATGTTCATATCTGAACGAATGTTCCTTATGTTCACGATTATATCCTTGACCAGTGCCATGCTGTCTTCGTTTTTCTTATCCATTAAAGACTTATCCTCTTTAGGCCAAGAAGATATCATGATGTTTTCTCTCTTATTAATATTCTGCCAGATCTCTTCTGTTACAAACGGCATGAATGGATGCAGAAGCTTTAAAGAACTCTCAAGTATATATATCAAGATCTTTTCTATATTAGCTTTTTTTGGGTTCTCAGTATCCATTAGTATCGGCTTTACTATCTCTATATACCAATCACAGAATTCATGCCAGAAAAATTCATATATTACTGCCTCAGCTTCATTGAACCTATAGCTTCCAAGCACCTTAGTAGTTTCCTTTATAGCTTTTTGCAAAGAGCTCAATATCCACTTATCAGCCAAACTCAGGTCTTTTTTATCTATACCTGTGACCTGTGTCTTGTGTCTTGTGTCTTGCATCCTGCGTCTTGTGTCCTCATCTATATTCATAAGTATAAACCTAGATGCATTCCAGATCTTATTAGCAAAGTTCCTTCCAATATGGAATTTTTCCTTTGATAAGAACACATCCTGTCCCGTGGAAGTAATAGCAATAAGTGAATACCTAAGTGCATCTGCTCCAAATTCTTCTATTACCTCTATTGGATCGATTGTATTACCTAGAGACTTTGACATCTTTTTACCAGTTGCATCTCTTACTGTGCCGTGTATATATACGTCGCTAAAAGGAATGTCTTTCATGAATTCCATGCCAGACATGATCATTCTCGCTACCCAGAAAAAAAGTATTTCAGGCGCAGTCACTAATACTGATGTCGGGTAGAAAAATTTAAGGTCTTTATTGTTATCTGGCCAGCCTAATGTAGCAAATGGCCACAGCCATGAAGAAAACCATGTATCCAGCACATCTTCATCCTGATATAAATTAGTAGAATTACAAGCAGGGCACTTTTCAGGTCGTATTTTTGATACTATAACACCCTTACCTGTGTCTTGTGGCTTGTGTCCTGTGTCTTGGTTTGCCTGTTCCATGCATTTTTTACAATAGTAAACAGGCAAACGATGTCCCCACCATATCTGTCTTGAGATGCACCAGTCCCTTATGTTCTCCATCCAGTTTAGATACACCTTGGTCCATCTCTTAGGATAGAATTTTATCTTTCCTGTTTTAACAGCATCTATCGCAGGTTTTGCAAGTGGTTTCATCTTCACGAACCACTGTTTGGATAGATATGGCTCTATCATAGTATTACATCTATAACAATGGCCCACTGCATGCTGATGAGGTACCACCTTTTCCAATAGTTTTCTCTCTTTTAAGGATTCTAGGACAGCTTCTCTTGCCTCGAACCTGTCCATATTAGCAAAATCCCCTGCGTTTTTATTCATCGTACCATCAGGATTCATCACTAAGATCGGCTCTAGCTTATGGCGATTGCCCATATCAAAGTCATTTGGATCATGTGCTGGAGTGACCTTCACTATCCCTGTACCAAACTTAGGGTCTACGAAATCATCCTTTATTACAATGAGCTCTCTTTCTATAAGAGGGAGGATGATCTTTTTATCTAAAAGCGCTTTATATCTTTTATCTTTTGGATTTACTGCTACTGCCACATCCCCGAGCATTGTCTCTGGCCTGGTAGTAGCTACTGTTATGAAGTCTTTAGAATCTTTTATAGGATATTTTATATAATATAAAAATCCTTCCCTGTCTTGATGTGGCGCTTCTTCGTCTGAAAGAGCGGTCTTGCATCTTGGGCACCAATTTATAATATAGTATCCTTGATATATAAGCTTTTTCTCCCAAAGGGAAACAAACACTTCTAATACTGCATCAGAATATCCTTTATCCATAGTAAAACGAGTACGATCCCAATCACATGAAGAACCTAGCCTTTCAAGCTGGTGTATTATAGTAGAACCTCTTTCCTCTCGCCATTTCCAGACCTCTTTTAAGAAATCCTCTCTACCCAGGTCATCTCTGGACTTATTCTCTTTTGCCAGCTTTTTCTCCACGACATTTTGAGTAGCAATACCAGCGTGGTCTGTCCCTGGCATCCATAATGCTTCTTTACCTTCCATCCTCTTCCATCTTATCAAAATATCTTGCAGAGTATTATTTAGGGCATGGCCCATGTGAAGTATACCTGTTACATTTGGCGGAGGAATAGAGATAGTAAACGGGCTTTTCTTGGAGGGCGAGGCATGAAAAAGCCCCTCCTTCTCCCATTTATCATATATAGGGCATTCAATGTCCTTTGGGTTAAATCTAGTAGGTATATCTTTCATGTTAAAGTATTATACTGTAGGCGGGTAGCTTCTTCAAGCTATTTATGTAAGCCCTTTATCTTGTTATCTCTTTTATAAGTATTGCTCTAAAATTTTTTATAACAGCTTGATGACTTTTTGGAAGAAATATCTTCAGCTCCCTGCTAAAATCATATTCTTTATTTTCCAGTTTACCTAAAACCTGCGAAAGAATCCCTTTTTGCCGGGCAGGCAGTAAATTGCTGCGCAAGATAAAATACAAGTCAAAAAAATCTCTGGGTTTACTCCTTTCCAGCAAGGCTTTAATTTTTTCATTGACCAGTTCTTTTTGCGGAAGTTGAATCAAATTATAAGCCGGGATAAAATCGCTCGAGATTAAAACAACTTCCCCTTTTTTATGAGCGCTTATGCGCTTTGAAATATTAAGCTCTATAGAAACAGCTTCATCTAAAATATACAAACTCAGAAAACCTATATATCCTCCCGAAGTAGCAGAAAATTCATCTATCTTTAAGGATATGCCGAGTTTTTCTATCTCGACAAGAACTTCCTGAACCAAATTTTCTATATCAGATTTAGACACCTTCCCAGCTGTAAAATCAAGGTCTTCTGAAAAGCGGGGGCTGTTATAAATAATCCTAAGAGCGGTCCCTCCTTTAAAAAGCATAACATCAGAACCCTTTTGTAAATACAACAAAGATAGAAAAAGATGCTGAGCGTATTCTCGTAAGATATTAAAGTCGGTCGTATGATATCTTGCGGCTAATTTTCTGATAAATTCCTTGTCTATCATAATAGCCCCTTAATGATCCCGTCAAGACTGCCTCTTTTAAACTTCCCTGCATAAAAATATATCTTTCGCCTATCAAGCGATTTAAATCTCATTCTATCTGGTATAGCCTTTTTCTTAAGCGATACGAAATAAAGGTAATCCACTAAGGCCTTTTCCGGGGTTGCTATTAAAATCAGCACATTGTCTTTCTTTATAGGCTCGTAACCAAAAAACAAATCCTTTCTAATTTTATTATATTTATATATTATATTCGATACCGTAAATTCCCTTGTTGCCTTAGTAGTAATAGAGGTAACGGTATATACTGTTTCAGGGATTATTTTATAGAAACTTAAGGCATATTCGAGAGATATATATGAAGGGGCGTATATCTTATTAGCTATTTCAAGCTCACTCGGCATTTTAGCCTTCAAGGCATAAAATCCTTTTTTTAGATATACCAATGCGCCTCTTTTTGTATAGCGATGTAGAAAAAACCTGACTGCAACCTCAGATTTATCCATAATGCGCGCAACATCTAAAGGCGTAAATATACTCTGTCCTAATTTATTCAATTTTTGTTCAAAATCTAACCAGTTCATTTTATTAGCTATTCTGCTAATTAACTGAAACGTATCTAATTAAAGTATACATTATACGGCTAAATTGTCAAGTGGAATGAGTCAACTGGGGGCTTCATGGAAAGACATTAATGGACAATTTGTCCAATGCCAATATTTAAAATATAATCAATCTACGTAACACCTTTATTTACATGGAATTACAGTAGGGGCGGGTTTCAAACCCGCCCCTACATTCTCAACATCCAATTCCCATTGTTTCGGATTATTAACAATATATTCCTGAATACGCATTAATTCATTTTCATTACGGATAACATGGTCGAAAAATGATTTCTGCCAATGAAAATCCACCAAACCTGCCATGTGGATTGATTTTGACGATGTGGTTTTAAATGCGCCTATTAATTCTGATAATGATTTTATTTTCTGTAGGGAACGGTCGCGACCGTTCCCTACAATAACTAATATTCCATGTAAATGGTTTGGCATAACAATAAATTTGTCCAATTGTATATAATTATATTGTTCTGATAACCATATCCATTGTTTTTCAACAATCCTGCCATATTCGTTTAAAATCATATTTCCATTCTCTATCCTTCCAAGATATTCCTTTCTATTGTGTGTGCATATTGTTACAAAATAATAACCATCTTGCGAATAATCGTATTCCGGTAAACGGTTATGTTTTCTATATTCCATTTTACCCCCATGCTGTAGGGGCCCGGCCGCGACCAGCCCATACATATATGACACATCTGGGGGTGATTTTCTTTCAAATATTTTTGGATTTTTTACACAGCTTTCTGTAATTCTGGATTGGCGCTTAGCATATCCTCTGTAAGGGGGATGCAGCGGAGGTTATTTATGTTCAGTATGGGGGTGCGGTAGGAATCTATCTTGTCCTTTTGTATATTGGCGTCTTCGAAAGACATAATATCAAATCTTACGTCTATCTTATTATCTATGCAGAAATTCTCAAAATCTTTTTCCTTGCCTGAATCTACCAATACTACAATCTTGTCATTGTTGGACAGCTTATCTAATGCGTCCTTAAAATCTTTGACAGCCTCGGCCCCAGAAGCTATCTGGCTGGCCAAGAAATAGATAGAGGTATCTTGCAGGTCTTCTAAATTAACTGGGAATAATAAGCTCTTTTCATCCATTCCAAGGGCCTTTGCTATTTCTTCCACTCCGTCTATATTATTTTCCTGCAGCCAGATGAGCTCATCGCGGATTCGAGAGATAACCTTAGGTTTCCATTCGTCATCAGAAATTGATAGTGCACTTTTAAATTCTCTTATAGCATTCTGCATACTTCCTTCAAGTATGTAACTTTTTGCCAGTATTATGTCCCCAAAAAACTTACTATGATTATGTAAGTCTTTTACAAGGCTCTTTTTCATGTTGTAAGAGCCCGCAAGAATAAATGAATTCTCGTCTCCCCTTCCAGAAAACTGGATCCCCAAACCCGAAGAAACCCTCTCCCATGCCCATTCCTTTGTTTTAAGGTACATGTCGTGAACAATATCGCAATACTTGTAAACCAACTCTTTTATAGACTGAAATTCCTCTGTCTCGTAATAATCCGAGCTTGACATCATATAAGTTATGATCGAATCTATTCCGCCATTCTTTTGTGCTTCTATATATTTGTCCGGATCAGGTATAGCTTTCTTTATACTTTCAAGCTCTTCCTTAGATAACCCTCTTTTTTCTAATTCCTTTAACGCTGCTCTTTGAATTATTCTTGCCTCATGCCAAACGACTACTTGTGAATCATAATATTTGTTTTTACGGCCTAATTTAAATAAGTCTATATTCTCATCTACAAAACTACTAGCAAAACCATCTGGAGAATATATTAGAAAATTATATACCTCATACCAAACTTTAGGTGTAAAATTTACTCCCCATTCAGCCTTTTCAGGATTAAAAAGCACCTCTCTTGCCTCAGGGCTTAGGGCTTCAAGGCCGTATTTATTAATCCTGTATAAATCATCAATGTCTTTTTCATAACCCTTGAGGATTTTCTGGGCTGAGGTGAGGGGTTCTTCTGATTCAGAATCTTCTGGCTTGTCCCATCTTTTTATAATCTCTCGCATAAAAGCTTTATATCGATAGGCATCTATTAATAATTTTGCGTATTTCTTCTCTTTTTCATCGCTAACTATTCCTTCTTTCTTGTTAAACTTAATCGTATTACATCTTTCTTCAGCTAAACGAAAATGATGTTTAATCTCTATATATGGTTTACCTAAAGCGCTTTCAATGTCTGGTATGCTTAAAGTATCTATAAAAGTAAGTAAAGGATCTTCTTTTTTGAGCATCCATTCGGATGATTCTATAATAGGTTTATCTCCGCTAATAAGCTCCTTAAAGACCTCTCGCAGCTCTTCTATGCTCATCTTTTCATAACTTGCAGCAAATTCTTTTTCATCGGGTTCAATCGGCCATTCCATAGGATCGCTTACCCCTTCCAATAAACCCTTATTTTTAAACGTATTCCAGATATCCTCAAATGTCTTGCCATTACTATTAAGGATTGTTCTTTCATTTTGCTCTTCTGAGTCGGGTTTTGATAAGCGTTGTAGCCATTTTCTAGCTAATATCTTCGTCCCCTTTTTCCAATCAACTTCTTTAATACCTTCTTCTCCTTTAACCCATTCTTTCCCATTTGAAGTAATTACAAGTTCATCCATTGCTTTAATAATAATCGATGTGCCGAAACCACGGCCTTCCCCAAGTATAGAAAAACCTGTTCCTCTCGCTTCATCAATATTATCTATACCTTGCCCGTTATCAAGAGATACAACTTCCACGCCTTTGCCTTTGTCTTTGTCAAAAATTTCACGTACCAATATAACTCCATAGCCTTTAACATGATCATGAATGTTTTCAAGCATACAAAAAATAGCCTTATTAACCCTTTCTCCTGAAGATTGTTCTCCTGAATCGGAAAATAACTTTTTTACAACGCTATAAACGTCATAATCTTTAAAAATTCCAAATTCTTCAGTCTCTATCTGCCAAGCTTTATCAGCTCCACTGCCTTTTATAAAAACTTTCTTAACATCGTAATCTTTAATCAAACTCTGTAGTATAGTTTTAAATCTCTCTCCGTCATTCTCTATTAACGCCGCCCACAAAGAATTAACAGCAGTTTCATTTCTATCCAGCTCTTTTGATTCAGAATCTTCGTTTACCTTCTCTAAAAGTCTTTCTATTTGCCTTATTGCGCTATCGATATGTTCATCTCTTATGTAATCCCATTGAGGTCCAGGGTCTTCTTCAAATACGCTCCTTAATCCATCTATATCGATTTCTTTGTTTTCATAGCTCTTTAGAGCTTGTAAAAATCGCAATAATCTATCTTTGGCCTCTTCTTTTTTGCCCTGCTCTAATAATTCCTTGGCTGGATTATAATATTTATAGAAGAAAGAGGCTCCAGCACCTGTATGGTAAGGCACATCATCTATCCCATGTAAACTTATATCTTTTTCTGGATTAAAGCTGATATTTTTGATTATTTTAATCTCGTATTCATACTTCTCCCTATACTGCTCTGCCACAAGAAGCACATCAGATAATTTATTATATTGCTCTTTAGTAATGGCGAACTTTTCTCGTTCTGAATATTCATCTGAGAAGAAAAATCCGATCGCTTCTATTAGTTCATACTCATTCTCAATTATTACTGATTCTATCAGATAATCCAATAATTTATTCTTATTGGATAACGTCAATGGTATTATATTTTCTCCAAAAAATTCTTCAAACTTGCTAATCCTGCCGCCTTTAGCCATAGTAGTATATAAATCAATATTTTTTATCAATCCAAGTATTTCTTCCTTTAAAGACATCGCATCTAACTTTACTTCCGGTTCTTTTTTAGTTTTTAGTCCTTCTTTCTTTCGTTTAGCAATTTTTTTTGCTCTTTTTAATTTTCGCTTTGATATAGTTTTCTCTTTTGGTTTTTGTACAACAGGAGAACCTCCTGTAAGCAGTTTTATGCTTCTTAGTTTATCTCTAAACTCCTCTGATATAAAAATACTCCCATAGCGCATAGTATCCTGTATTGTTTCAATTTCTTCTATTACGTTTCTTGCTGAATCAAGCTTTGCTCTATCTTTGCTATTTGTAAAAATATCTTCACAATCGGATAGAATTTCTTTTTTTCTTTCTTCTGGTGCAAGAATAAATTTTCTGAACGTTTCGATAGGTATATTATTTATCTCCTCGTTCATAAGCTCAGGGCAATATTCTGGAGCAGCTTTAAGTAATCTTACTACCACTTGAATAAATTTATCGGGGTATCCTAATGTAACTTTATGGGAATCAAAATTGTATCCTTCAGTAACACCTCCAAATTCTCTCAATTCCTCCCCAAGAAACTCCCTAAGCGCAGATTTTATCGCTAGACGATCATCCTTACTATATTCGTATAATCCTGCATCTTTCAGGTATTCTCCTAAGAATATATTATTTCCAAAAAAAACTTCTGTATCTTTATTTAATACATAAAGTACAAAATCTTTGATTATATTCTTTAATATTGGCTGGATCTTTTCCCTTTTTTCAGTTTCTTCTTTAGCTGCTTCTTCAGCTACTTTGGCAAATATATCTTCTATTTTTTCCTTCAAATCTTCAACATCTAACTGCAGTGTCTTTTCAGCATATTCAATAATCTTTTTAACAGCAGGATCTTTTAATAATAGATCTTTTGTAAACTTATATCCCGTTTCCGTTTCCGTTTCATGCATAAATCTTATTCCGATCTTGTTTTGTACCATATTGTCCAATTCTATAGTCGCTCTATATCTTTCAGATATTCCCGAATTTTGTAATAACTCACCCATAGTCAACTGAAGAATATCTTTTTTCTCTTCGCGTAAAAAACTAATTATTTCTTTTATCATATTATTAAATACCATCAAAATTCTTATTTTATCAATATTCCGCGAGAAATCGTTTAGAAAGCCTATAGTAGTATCTAAATCTATTTCCAATAAATCAACTTCCTCTTTATCTTCCGAAGGATATCTTTTTTTCCATTTATCCATAATGTTCTTTACTTCTATCTTCCTATTTATACGTTCAAGATCGTATAATACCATATTCAACAATCCTTCAGCACTTTCGTCACCCTTTTTAATTCTCTCTACAACATCTAGAATAGCACTATAAAAAGGAGTATTGACCAAAGATTCTATTTTTTCAAGCGGAATTATATTGTCATCCTTCCCCGGCATTGTATAATCTCTTTTTAAAGTCTCTTTCTTTTCAGGGTCTTCTTGTCTGGAAAGCTTGGTTAAAAGGAATGAGTCATTTCTTCTATTTATTGAGGCCTTTCTGAATAATTCTATAAGGTCTTGTGATAATGGGGTGCCTTTATCTATCCAAGCTATAATACCTTTAGCAAACTTATCTGCTTCTTTATGAGTAAAACCTACATAAGCTGCCATAGCATGAGCATAAGCTTTTCTTAAGTCTACGTCAGGGTATTTAACTATGTGTATGCCTCCAAAGTCACTTGCATGTTCATCTGGAAGAGGTTCATCTTCTTTGGGATCTACCAGCCATAGGCCTCCTTCACGCCAGTTTCCTTCCAGGCCTGTAGTAAATACTTTTTGGCCTTGCAAGGCCTTAAATATATCTATTGTATCTCCAAGACTATTATTCTTTAAGGCATTGTGGATAATATCTATTACCTCCTTATCCTCACTCTCATGAAAAAGCTCTGCCCTTTTATCTAAATGAGATTTTTTAATATTAGGGTCTATTAGAGTTTGGTTATCTTGAAAGGTCTCTATGGTATGGGTTATTCTCTGGTAGTTATCTCTAGAAAGAGGCACTCTTAGATGAGAGTCTTTGGATAGATCTATACCGTAAGCTATATTATTGAAGAGAAATATAGATGCTATTATGATTCGTATTGCGCCATGCCTGGCGGCAGGCAGGTATTGCGTTATGCCTGCCCTCCGTAGCTTTAGCGTAGGAGGGCGTATTGCGGCGTGAGGTTTAAGCATATGTTTTAACCTTGTCCAGATCCCGCATCTTAGCAGTGTTTTTTAGCATGGCTAGATGCGGGATCTTTAATATGGTTTTTTAAAGGTTGACATAATTAGGGCAAAAAATACCTTTGTCCTCGTTCTCCCCATGACAAAGGCTATTATTGGTATGTTATTTTATTGAGCTAATTATAACAAATCTGGCGGGTTATGTCAAGAAATTTTATATCTTCGCATACATACAGATTTGCTTTAAAAATAAATATATATCTTTTATGTCTTTTTGCAGTATATGATGTACTCTATCCAAATCAATGGCCTCGTATTCGTGTATGATAATATTTCTAAAGCCTGCCATTCTTTTTAACCTTATATTTAATTCGCCGGGGATTATTTTATGTCTCATCAAAATATCAAATAAACCTGCCAATGTATCAGGTACGGGCCACCCCTCATCAGAAATTATATGACTGGCTATATCAATACAGCCCTGTATAGATAGCTGAAGATTGTGCAGGATTATATCCTGTAAATCAGCGCTTTCTTTAAACTGCTCTGGGGTTATGCTCTGTTTTTCTTCTAAACGCTGAAGATTGCTTTCGATATTGCTAATCTTTGCTTTTACAATGTCTTGATTTACCATTTTATTCTATGCCTCCTTTACCCTTTTTAAAATTGCATTTTCGATCATAGTCTTTACGGGTAAAAAATCAAAATATTCTACAATCGCCCTAGCCTCAAATAAATGCTCAGCCCTATCCGGTTTTTCATAGATTCTTATGCCATTTTTTAGAATATAGTATTTTAAAAACATTGAGGTGCGGTTCAAAATAACAACATCTGCTTCCTTATTAAGTTTTTGGCTTATATCATTCATAACCGCAATCTGTATATCAGTATACTTTTCAATATTTACTTCGCGGCCGAGCAATATTCCTATATCAATATCGCTGTATTTGTTCGGGCTGCCTTTAATCTGCGAACCAAAAAGATAAGCTGCTAAAATAGAACTATCTTTTTTGAGAATGCTGTTTATTAAATTAATCGCTGTCTTTTTCATGCTTATTCCTTCAGGCAAGGAGGTTTTATTTCACCTTGTCTTTTAATAACTTATATTCCACGCTGTCTACGAGGGCCTGCCAGCTGGCCTCTATGATATTTTCAGAGACCCCTACTGTCCCCCAGGAATTCTGCTCATCCTGAGATTGGATCAATACCCTTACTTTAGCAGCTGTACCTTGCTTCTCATCTAATACTCTTACCTTAAAGTCA
>JBDRCN010000037.1:0-9818 GCA_043821705.1 Candidatus Omnitrophota bacterium | reverse complement strand
ACTGAGATTGAAAACAAATTCCCTGTAGTAAAAGAGGTAAAAGAAGCTATAGAAGAAAGCTTTGAAAAGGGACTTGATGGTCTTTTCAATATAGAAGAAGATGTCGAAAAGACTAAAGGTGAAGATAAATCAGGAGTATTGAAAACAATAGCAAATATCCCTGGAGCAGCAGTAAAAGCAGTTAGTACATTTATTTCTCAGGTTAAGAAAAAAGAAGAAAGTCCAGATGAGACTAAAAAACCTTCTGATGGGGGAGAGGTAACTGTTTATATTAGTGAGGGTGCTGCTTTAAACTATGGCAGTACAGAAGCCATAAGCATGATGAATAGAGGTGAAATAGTTGTAGGCCTTGACAAAGATGGTAAAAATATGTTCATAGCATCCAAAGCTAGAGATGAATATATTATAGAAATATGTGATTTTGACTGTCTTAGCATAAACAAGAAAGAGTCGAAAATAATAGACAAAGCATATAAACTAGCTCGTTCTATTTATACAGAACATGGAACAAAAGCAGGAAAACTGGAATTTAGAAAGTTTGTAGAAAGGGCCAAGATATTGGAAGAATTAGGAGCTGGAGAAAATTCTATAGCAGCATCGCTTCTTATGGGTCTAAACTTAGTTACTCGTGGAAAAGAGATCAAAGCTATAGCTCCAAAAGACAGGATCTATAAGATGATAGACCGATTAAACTCTGTTATGAAGAAAGCTAAATATGATCCTCCTCCTGATCGTTTTTGTGAAGGTACGTTTGAGATACAAGATAGGATGAATATGATAATCAATCTAATGGCAGTTAAGGAAAAAGGGAGCACTGTCTTAGATTCAGAGTCTTTATTAGTTTTATTTGGTCATAAGATCCATCAAGCGCAGACAGAAGAAAACATAGATGACATAAAAAGAGAGCTTATATTTCTATATGCACCTATGGCAGAAAGCTTAGGGGATGGTAATGTCGCAGGTATGATAAAAAATTCTGTATTTGAAAGACAAAGACCAGAACAAATTGAGATAGTAAGAAACCTACGAAGTGATCTTATCGAAGAAGATCTTATGGAGTCTGATGCATTAGGTTATATGATAAATCTAAAAAATCTAATAGAGGGAGAATTAAGTAAAGTTATAAAAAATGCTAAGGTGCTTTTTAGGGTAAAGACAGAGTATTCAATGTATAAGAAACTTAAAAATGAAAATCCAGGTATGACCATGGATCAAATAGCCAAAGGGATCAAAAAAGGCAAGATAGAAGCAGTAAAGGATATATTAGGCATAAAGGTCGTAGTGGAAGATAATGACGATCTTGTTTTAGCTAGAAATATAGTAGCAAATGTTGTTACTGGAGTAAATGGCAGAGTATTGGAGATAAAGGATAAGCCTGCTTACAATGAGATAACTGATAAGCCAGGTTATAGGTGTTATTATGGTTATATAAGAAGGGGAGACGGCAGGAATATAAATGTTTTTGTCATGGATAAGGAAAATTATCAGATAGATAAGCGTGGCCTAGTCTTGACAGATGAAATTCAAGAGGAGGATTATACAGCCTATACTGAACTCGCTAAGAATTTTGCGAGCGGAAAGTACGGAGATATACCTAAACCCGTAGCTCACTGGCAGTATAAATTAGATATAGATCTGAAGGGTTATCCACAAAAATTCAACCCTATAAATAAAGATGTTGTTTATGCAGAAGATCTGGAAACTACAGCAAGTAGTCTTTATGAGAATTACACAAGTAATTATGTTTATGTCTATTATACGGAAGAAGTAGGCGGCTTACGCTTACCATATAGAAGGACTATGAGGCTAAATAGAGGGCCTAATGGAGAAGCTCCTAGAAGCGCAGATGCAGTATGTAAGATATTCGGCGCAGATAGATTAACTAACGGATTTGATGGTATTAAAGTAATGAGTGATAAAGGTACTGTAAGGACAAGAGGCATTGACTATGAACTTAAAGATGGTGATGTCATAGTAAGTGTTATTTCTTCTAAGAAAGGAAATAATGCAAAGCCTTTTTCATACACAAGCTTAACAAGTATGTTTAATTCAGCTACAGAAAAAGAAACAAAGAAGAGAATAAATATTCTTAGACATAAGGCTGGAAATGTACCAGAGAATAAGATAAAGCAAACAGGAGAAACCAAGCTAGCTGCTATAAAAAGGAAAATAAACTCATCAAAAATAAGCAAGATGCCTAATGTGATAAAAGACCAGAAAAAGAAAGAAAATTTTGAAAAGAATATCAAGAAAACTTATGCTGTTTATAACCAGGCTATTAGTGATCTCGATAATCTAGAGATAGAATACCCTGAAATAGATACTGAAATAATAACTTTAAGAAATGACATTTTTAAGGAACTTACTAATAATCTGCAACCAAAATATAACAGAATAATAACTAGGAATAATAGAGATGGTTTTATAAGCCAAGGTGACCAGTCTATGGAAGAGTTTATGTCTAATAGAGGCAGTATAGTGCAGAATGATATTACAGATCAGTATAGAGATAGAATAAAGGCCTTAGTTTATAATAATATTGATAGATTAAATATATCAGATGCTAAGAAAGCTGAGTTAAAGGCTAAGATAGAGACTTTAAAGATATATGGTTTTAATTCTATAGTAAAAGGAAAGGATGATTTCTTCTTAGGTAATTATAATTATGTAAATAATGAACTATTTTTATCAAGTGATCTACTAACTGAACTTGAAAATAGAGGCCCTCCAAGCCTAGTTGATGAGTATCTGTTCCACGAAGTACTATGCCCTACTACAGGCCACTATCCAGCTATAGGAGTCCAAAAGCAAGTCTTCCCAATACATTATATAGATAACCTAGTAGACCCAGAATATAAAGGAATATTAGGCGAATCATTAAGAAATCATATTGACCAGAAACTACAGAACAATAAAGCTGCTGGCCAATCAGCTAAGCTTACAGGGGATGAATTAAGCATCCCCCAAAGCATTATTATTTCGCCTTCTGAGAAAGCGCTTTCTTACCACTCACTTGGAAACATAGATGAGGTTTTATATCAAGATGATATCTTAACTATGTTCAGGATGATAGATGGCAATATTGGTCTTAAGAATAATCCTGTAGACGTGGTCTTTAATGTTTCTAATGGGGTACTTACTGTTCCTAGGGTATACACGAAAGTTGACTGGAAGGATTTCTTTATAGAGATAAAACAGGCAGAAGACATGCCTCTAAAGAACATAATCCTGAAGAAGGCAAAGGAAATAAGCATACATCAGTTTCATGGCCATCGTATATTTGCTTCTAGTCCAGATATAATCTCCCCTCAGGAGCTTAGCAAGAAGACTAGAGAAGATGAGTATATAAATGGAGATATAAATAAACTAGTCAGGTTCTTAAAAGATACAATGGGATTATATTATAGACCTCTAAAAGGAAGATTTACAGACAATAAGAGGAGCGAGAAATTCAATATCATGGTAGCAAAAGGCACTAGCAAAGTATTCCCATATGACTATGAAGCGCTCCTTGCTCGTATAACTCTTATCCAGGAAGATGACCTTGACATTTTAATATCTGCAATACAGCACGATGATTTAGAGTCTCTTTCCTCGTACCCGAGGTTAAAACAATGTGCTTTAGCTATAGTAGCTATAAAAGAAGCTAAAGAATATCTACTTAGTTATGGCAGTGTGATGCATAGAAGACTAGATAAGGCATTGCTAGACATATATAAAGATGATACTGGAAATGATAAGTGGATGAGGTTATTACGTGGCACAGGTATTTACACTGGGCCAGTAGAAGACAGCTTTATAGCTCAAGGCGAGGGATCTGTAGCTGAATTCTTGTCCAATAAATCCAAGATACGTAAAAATGACATAACAAGTAAATACCAGAATAGAATTAAGGAATTAATAACTGCTAATATAGATAAACTCAATATACCAGAAACTAAAAAGGATGAATTAAAGAAGAAGGTAGAGAATATAAATATATATGGATTTTCTTCGATAGTAAAAGGAAAAGATGATTTCTTGATGGGGCATTACGACCCTACAGCCAATGAATTGTTCTTATCAACTGATTTGATAGCTGAACTTGAAAATAGAGGTCCTCCAAGTCTAGTAGATGAATATTTGTTACATGAATTAATAGAACCCATTATAGGCAATCATTATGATGCGATAAAAGCACAGAAAGAGATCTTCCCAGGACATTATAAAGAAAATCAGGATAAGGGAGAGCTAGGAACAGCATTAAGAGAACATATAGACAGAAAATTAAGAGAGAAAATAGATACAATTATTTTTCCATCCTCAGGAAATGAATATACTGTCTCTCAGGCAAGGCATATTGTAGAAGATATCCCAGAAGCAATAGATAAAGTATCGTCATTGATAGATAAGATAAGGAATCTCTTAAGCGAATTTAAAGAAGCTAATCTTGAGGAAGAACCACTTGCCTTATTCCCATCGAAAAAGAAGACAACTATCATAAATAAAATAGATGATATCTTAAAAGTGCTTCCTGAACCAGAGGATGAGCATGCAAGGGAAGAGAAAAAATCTGCATCACTCTTATTGATCTCTGTTTTAGAAGACCTTGAGTCCAATGACTTTTCAGGCATAGAAAATAAACTAAATCTTGCCATAGATAACCTCAATGACTGTATATCTAATTTTAAGAGTGAAAAGTATTATATAGAAAGAGCCATAAGAAACTATGAAAACACTGAAAGGAATATAACAATAGAAGACGGAGTAAGAGAAGAATTTGGTGAATGGCTTTTAGGCGAAGGTAAAAATGCTCAGCTTTATGATAAGGTGCTTAAATTACAGGAGATCTGGTATGAAAAAGGAGAGAGAGGTCCTCCGAGCATAAACTTCATCATAACCACGATAAAAGATAAAACGATAAAAGAACTTTTAAGATCAGTAAAATCCATATGGTTTTATAAAAAGAGACTGAAGATAGATGATAGATCATTAAATGGCTTAAGCCCTTACAGAAGATATGTATTTATACATAGGATCATGACGAGGAATAAGGATATATTAAGAGATAAAGATAAAGACCTCATAAGACTTATTACATTTACTCCTAGATTTGAATTTGGCAAGAATGTCCCTGAAAACATAAGAGAATATATATGCTCTATGGTGCTTTCAGACAGGTTTAAACCCAGCATATTAGAAACAGCTAGTCCAATTTACATAAATTATACAGGTGATAATACTGACGAAGATTGGTTTTTAAATACGCCTGAGGAGAATGTTCTTTACGGAATTACTTATGATACTGATCTTGGGCCTAATGAGCTATATGGTAGGCTTTCATTATATTATGGAGATACAAAAGATTATTACAAGCAACTAGGGTTCGGCCAATCATTAAGGATATATGAGACATATCACAGAAACGAGGTCTTCCAAGGACATGTATGGTCAAGGTCAAAACAAATATATTCTATCAGTTATAAGGATGCATCTAATAAAGAACATAAGGAAAAATGGATATTCTCAAAAAACAGCGATCTCAATAAAGTAACTAACTTCAAGAGAGATACTGGAACTAGTTCCAGTGGTTATTTAAACAGTTCTTTATTCGGTATATCACAGGACTGGTTCGAGAGGAAAAAAGAAAAAGAAGAACTCTCATTATATAACTTGAGAGAAGCATTGATAGCCAATGATACTGAAAAAGCCAAGAAGGAATTGGATGAAATAAGAAACATAGTGAAAAATTCAAAGAACTCTACTAAGAAAAAGTTTCTTAAGCCACTTTTAAATATCGTCATAGATGAGAATATAGATTCAGAGCTTAATAGAGAACTAATGCTGGATATAAAGGCTTTAGTACAAGATATAAGGCATGTTCTCCCGGGGTATAAAAGAGAAAAGAGAGTCAGAGAAATGAGGAAGAAGTATCTTGATGTGACCTCTTATCCTGAAAAAGAGTATAGAATATTATTTGAAGAGGATGGTATCATCCAGCAGGTAAATAAAGAGCTATTACCAAGTCTAAAGAATACTTTTACAGAGACTATTAAAAATGGAGGAAAGATAAGGGGTAATATCGCAGGAGGGGTAAGTTATTATGAAGACGGGCCAAAACTCTTTACTACATATCAGGCTATTATAGCTTTAATAGAAGGCGGGATACCTGTAGAGAATCTAGAGGTTGTAGTTACAGATAGGGATCTATTGGCTTTAAAAGAAGCCAAGAAGGGCATATTCAATCTCTTTGCTTTTATTACAGAAGATTACCAGCTTACAAAAGAAGAAAAGAAAAAACTGAAGAAATATTTCGACATTACTGAAGATGGCAGGTTCCAGGTCAAAAAAGAGATAAGAGACCTTGTCAAGACATCAAAAAAGTCATTAACAGATTTTAAGGTAGGAAAAGAAGATAAGAAATTCCATTTTGCGCTTTATAATTTTGCAGAATACAAAATAGAGCTTTATCAGGAGCTTAATCCTAACCTAAAGCAGGTCATGACAAAGGTCATAGAGACCAATCTTATAAATAACCTTTTGCCGCAGGGTATGCTAATAACTACAGCTGGAAAGTGGTTTGATTATTCATGGATGATAGAGCGAATAGGAAAAGCATATCCAGTAAGTGCCTATTATGAAGAAGAATTATTAGAAGGCGAAGCCAAGGTCTATAAAAAACTTGATCTTAAAACTGATAAGGATTGGGAAGCTTTAATAGACACTAAGTTCAAAGAACTGATGGAGAAAATCCGTGTTGAAAATAATGGCCTTGATCTAACCATCATAAACACTGCATATGAGATAACAAGAGATGCTCACAGTGACCTTAAAAGAGGCAATGGAGAACCTTATATAATACATCCTTTAGGTATGGCTATGTCTCTGGTGGATACCTATAAGATCCTTGCACTGGATAAGATGTGGTCATTACTCTATGGAATGCAAAAAGAAGAGATGCCAAAATATGGCATAGAGATATTGTTCGCAGTGACCTTTCTTCATGATATTATAGAAGAATTCAAGGAAGGTGAGACGATATTCGGTAAAAAAATCTCCTCAGAAAAAGAATTACTACAAGTGATAAGAGGGATATTCCAGGATAGAGGAGTGGATGTGACCACGATAAACCTTATAATGAATTATTTAGATATCCTTTCTAGAAAGAATGGAGAGACTAAGGAACAGCATCTTGACAGGATACTTGCTAGCGATGATCACCTTGTGATTTTTGTAAAGATAGTGGATAGGTATAATAATCTGTCAACGCCAAGAGACACATGGTCTCCTGACAAAGCAGCTTCTTATAAGAAGGATACAATGGCCTGGGTAGACAGGATAGACAAGTCAACGCTTGATTATGCTATTGGCGTATTTAGCGAAGCAATAAATAGTCTATATAAACCAGAACTTAAAAAGCAAGAAGAGATTCAGGCTGATGAAGATGAAGTAGAGATTATAGAAAGCGAAGATATCCAGGTGGATAAGGGAAAATTAGATGAGATGTTCGTAGAGATAAAGGATAAGATAAATAGCCCAAAAGATGAAATCAATATACCTCAGGATGATATCTATATTCCATACAATTTAAAGATTTCTGGGATAGATAAATATAAGGCACAAGTATTGAAAGAACCCAAAAAACATCTAATAGAATTTAAAGATGAGCAACTTATTAATAAAGAAACATCAGAATTTAAAGACTTTAATCAGCTAACTGTGAAGTTAAGTTTTGATATAGTTTGCGCTAAGGATAAAAAAGGTAACATCCATTATTTCTTAGGAGTATCTGAGTTTATACCAGGTAATGACAGGCCTTTTAATACATGGGTCATCGTAGATGAAGATAATAATTTTATATCTTTAGAGGAGAATAAAATCAGCACATTGCCAGGACAGTTCGTACATAATCAAAATGATTATGATAATTTAAGCGATTTTACATATAAATGGAAGCTTAAGGATATTAAATGCAGTGTTGAAGATGGATACGTATTTACTATAGGTATAAGAGATTTTGTAGATTATCCAATCATAAGTTCAGATATAAAGCAATTAAAGAAAGTTGAAGCAACACAGAAAACTAATTAAAAACTTAAAAAAAAACTTTTAAAATGTGGGTGTTCGTGGTATAATCTCAATAACCGCATGAAGTTAAAGGGGTGAAAAAATGAAGACGGGCGATTTTAAGGAAAAAAGGCAATTCAAAAGATTACAGATGGCTTTTCCGACAAAGATAAAGCTTATTGCGGAAAATGGCGAAGAGAAGGTATTTGAAGGGCTTACGCTGGATGTCAGTTTTAATGGGGCATATGTAGTAAATATACATATGGAGAATGTAAATCCTGAAGATAGCGTAAATATGTCTCTTGCAATTCCTAGGGATAGCACAAGGGATTTCCCTTTTTCCCGTATTATAGGCAAGGCAAGAGTAGTAAGAGTAGAAAAGGATGCTGTGGCACTGGAATTTAAAGAAGATGTTTCAAGGCTTTTTGTTGCTAACTAATAGTCTTAACTCAATCATTTAAAATGGAGATAGTATGAGGTCTAGGTACAGCAGCAGCTTGCTTTTTTTTATGTTTAGTTTCTTTATGGTTTTTTTAAGTATTTTCTTGGCGAGCTGTTCTGCTCAAAAAGAAACTAAAGTCCCTGATATTGTAAATATATGGCATTGGATGAGTGATAGAGAAGAAGCTCTGGAAAAACTAGCTGTAAAATATGAAGAAGAAACCGGCATAAAGATAAACTTCGAACTTTATGCGCCTTCAGACACATATACCAGAAAGATAAGAGCAGCTGCGCAGACAAATACCTTGCCTGATATATTCGGTGTCTTAGGAGTAAAAAGAGATCTTGCAAGTTTTATAAAAGCAGGACACATACATGATCTTACTAGCTATATGAAAGAAGATAGTGGAGCCTGGCAAAATAGTTTATTTGAAAAAGCCATTGCAGTCAATGAATTTAAGAGTGGTAATAGTTTGGATGTCGAGCCTGGCATATATGGCGTACCGCTAGATGTAACAAATATCCAGATGCTTTACAATAAAGACCTATTAAATAGTGTTGGTTGGCCAGAAGACCAGCCTCCGAAGACTTGGGATGAGTTTATAGAGGCCTCAAGGCTACTTAATGCGAATGGTATACAAGGGCTAGTCAGCGGCTGGGGAGAGATATGGATGATAGATTGTTTTGCCAGCAATTATGCGTTTAATATCATGGGAGAGAAAAAGGTATTGGATACAATAAGAGGGGAGATATCCTATACTGACTCGGATTGGATAAAGGTGTTTGATTTATTCAGGGAGATGAGAGATGAAAACATGCTTGCCTCAGGAGTTGTGACAATGGTCAATAAGACCGCAGAACAGTTATTCGCTAATAATAAAGCAGCTTTTGCATTTAATGGCTCATGGTGTGTTAATGGATATAAGGGCATGAATCCTGATCTAAATTACGGAGCCATGCTTCCTCCTAAGGCCACAGACCAGCGTTCCATGTCCATATGGGGAGGCGCTGGATCAAGCTTTATGGTCAATGATAAATCCAAACAAATTGAAAAGGCAGTAGATTTTTTAAAGTGGCTTACAGATGTACCTCAACAAGTATATTTATCAATAGAGACAAAGAACCTCCCTTCTAATAGACAAAGCTTAAAAGATATTCCAGAAATATTATCTCAATTCGCAGATGACATGGATAATACTACTCATCCAAATGCATGGGAAGCTTCAGAGTTTCCTGTAGTCATAGAGACCTTCAATAGAGGCATACAGTCTATTATAATAGGAGAGAAGACACCAGAAGAATTAGCGAGCGAAGTACAGGCGGTCAAGGAA
>JBDRCN010000036.1:0-2141 GCA_043821705.1 Candidatus Omnitrophota bacterium | reverse complement strand
TTAGGACACTAAGCCTGCGTTTAGCAAAGAAGGAATAGTCGTTTACGTATGAGATCTCAAGTTTCTCAGATATATCTTCTAAAAAATTATCACATACTTTTTTAAGATTGCTTACGATCGTAATAGCATCGCCTGTCCCTTTTTTTATTACTATTAAGTTCACAGATCTTGTGCCAAGTGTTTTATTTATAACATTTTCTTTTTTAAAAGAATCTTTGACCTCGGCTACATCTTTTATCCTCAGCCAATTACCTGCATCATTTGCTCTTATGATTATATTTTCTACTTCTTCTTTAGTCTGGAATTCTCCTGTAGTGCGTATACTATATTCAGTAGTCAGAGTATTTATCTCTCCAGCTGGAAGGCTTATATTACGAGTGGAGAGAGCGCTAGCGATCTCATCAAAAGAAACATATTTTTCATGCATCTTGTTAGGATCCACATGGATCTGTATTTCTCTATCACGATAGCCTGATTTATTTACCTTCGCAACTCCTTCTATGTCTTCCAGGAGGTCTTCCAGGCCGTCAGCATAATATTGCAATCTTCTTTCACTCATCTCTCCTGATAGAGAAACCTCTATTATAGGGTATTGTTTACTTGTAATCTCTATTACTGTCGGATCTTCATATATATCTTTAGGGAGGTCTTTTACTCTGTCAACTGCGCTTTTTATGTCATTTACTACCTTTTTCTTATCTCTTTCATCAGGATCTAATTTTACTGTTATAAAGGATGTGCCGGAAGAAGAAGCAGAGTTTATCTCTTTTATGCCATCTACTTCTTTCAATTCCTTTTCAATAGGGACAGTGATAAGTTTTTCAATATCCAGAGGCGTTGCGCCTGGATAGGCAGTGGTAATACTTACGATCTCAAAATCCACATTAGGGAATACTTCTCTATTCATCCCTAGGACTACTATGATGCCGAATATAATGATGATAATAGAGATCAGATTTACAAAAAGAGATTGATTTACACTAAAACGTGGTAGACTCATGATTTATTCCAATCCTATATGTTTTAAGTAATAATCCTCAGATTCTAAAAGTTCTACTAGACTTACTTTATAGTCGTAAAGAGATTTTTTAGATGTAAGCTCTGCGTTCAAGAGGTCTTCCTGATATCTTATCAAGAGATCTGAATTTGATCTTCCATGCTTGAACTTTTTTTCTTCTTGAAGGAGTTTACCTTCTTGTAGGGCCAAGACCTTTTCCATATTAGAATGATGCTGTTTTTTAATGTTTTTAGACCTGAATTTTTCATCGACATCAGAGATAATATCTCGTTCTGTTTTTTGTAGAGTGATGATCGCTTTTGTTTTTTCTAGATCCGCTTTTTTCCGCTCACTTTTAGCTTCATTATTCTCAAGAGGGAAGGAGAAAGTAAGCCCTACATAATATTTAGGATTAGAATCTTCTATCACATCTTGGATAGCTTGATTATATTTACTATCTATGCCATTTTGAGCAAGCGTGGCTTTTAGGTCTATTTCAGGAAAGAGAGAGTTTTTCTTCATCGTTAGGTTTATTTTTTTTGCCTCAATGCTATTTTTATCTCTGAGATAATCTCGTCTATTATTAAATGCTATTTTTAGGTTTTCTGTAAAATCATCTGGGATATCCTCTGCTTCGAGAGTATTAGTAGGGATAAGAGTAACATCATTTTTTATATTTAGTTTTACTTTAAGTAGCTCTTCAGCTGACTTTAGATCATTTTCTGCTATTAAGAGCTCACTTTCTCTTATATGCATATTTGCTTCTACGCCGAGAACATCTCCTGATTCAGCAAGCCCTATCTCTAGGTTCTTTTTATATTGATCAAAGAGAGTAGTAGCTCGCTCTAGCATCTCTTTTCTGATATTTACTTTTTCATATGCCAGGACGAGGTCCCAGTATGCTTTTTCGCTATCAACCATGTAATCTTCTATCTTTATATAGGAATCGAGACCAGTGTTCTGTATTTCATATTTTAGTATTTCAATTTCTCCTCTATCTATCAGCCCGAAGAAATTTTTTGCTATTGGCTGGGTAAGGCTTATGGAGCCCATAGATTCATGAGAGGGATTAGTAGTAGCGTATGGAGAATCACTCCATTCACGAGTGTTTGTAAAATCTATCGCTACATCAGTACCAGTAGCA
>JBDRCN010000035.1:0-123082 GCA_043821705.1 Candidatus Omnitrophota bacterium | reverse complement strand
TAACGCTTAGCAACAGCTTGAGTATACTCATTTTTAGAGTTTGGACTCATAGTATCACCCCTACTAGAGGGTAACATCAATTATGAGTCAACGAATAGCTGTTTTTTGGATTCGGGTAACATTTAATGTGAGTCAATTCGCTAAAGACCTCACCCTTGAAAAATCTCATTTCATAAGGTATACTTACTACTAGGAAAGGGTATGGTGGTATTTTAGGGAAAACTCCCAAAACACTAGACAATTAAATATGTTTCAATAGAACTTTCGGTATAAGGGCAAACCATGAGTAATCATGGGACGCAAAGCTACGGGTCCTCAAAGGATAGCCGGGTCGCCAAGAAAGTTAATTTTTTGCGCACCGCTTGCTAAATTAGGATAGCCGAGCTACTTTCGAAAGTAATATAAAGGAAAGTAACTCGGTTTTTTTATTTTAACCAAGGGGGAGGACGATATGAACACTATGAAAAGAAATTCCGCACTGATAGCTATATTAATGCTATTGATCCTTAATGTAGGGATCGTAGCTTTAGTAGGCGCAAGCGAAGAGGGGATAAAGCCTCTTGAGCGTGAAGCTACTGAAATTGATGTTGAGATGTATGGAGAATATATACCTATGGATCCAGAAGACATTACTCCTATGCCAAATACTAATTCTGATGCTGCTACCTATTTTCCATCAGCAAAAGTTACAGATACGGAAATAGAATTTTATTAGAAACTGTTTCCAAATTAATCGGGACAGTGGGTCAAAAAGGAGGCATATCATGAAGGCTTTAAAGAAGAACCCTATTTTAATAGCTATCTCAATACTATTACTGTTTAACCTAGTTGGTGTAAGCATGGTAAGGGCAGGGGAAGAGGATACTCTTTTAGTGGACTTTAAACCACCTTCTCTAAGCCTTCCAGAAGAATATATTAATGCACCAGGGATTGATATAGGCATTGAAGCAAATACTGAACTTCAGGCTAATACATTCTTCCCTGAACTAAAAAACCCCAGATCAGATTATCCCCAAGGCTCTTATGTCCCAGGAGACAGTACTAATTACTATAATCTCGATATAGGTATTTTTGTTGCCTGGAATATGATAGGAACTGGAAATGGTGTAGTAGTAGCAGTCATTGATACAGGAGTAGACTACACTCATCAAGACCTGGAAAGTAACGTCTGGATAAACCCAGGCGAGATCCCTGGCAATGATATAGATGATGATAGGAATGGTTACATAGATGATGTGAGAGGGTGGAACTTCTTTAATAATAACAATGACACTATGGATACAAGTGGCCCAGGAACACACTGCGCTGGAATAATAGCTGGAGAAGAGAATGCCTACGGCGTAACAGGCATTGCACCTCATTCCAGGATCATGGCTTTAAAGGTAAGAGAATACGAGGGGGGCTTAGGTAATAGTCCAATAGATAAAAAAGACATAGTATCTGCTATAGACTACGCAGTGCATAATGGCGCTAATCTTATACTCATAGGATTTAATAACTTCTACTACCAGGATAAAGAAGTCATAGATAGCCTATGGAGATCATATGATAGAGGAATACAAGTAGTAGCTCCAGCAGGTGATGAAAATAGGGAATTAATGATCCCTACTCCTATACCAGTAAAGTTTATAACTGCAACCACTCTCGCAAGAGCTCAATACGCAGAAAGAGCAACATTCTCAAACTATGGCCAGACAATAGAACTATCAGCTCCTGGCGCGAATGTATATTCCACATACACTGATAATAGGTATATGTATAGAAGCTCTACTGTCTGCTCTGCAGCATATTATATAGGTGTCTTAGCTATTGAGAGATCAAATTACCCAGGGACAGGAGCAGAATTAACCCAGATAGTAAGGCATAAGGCAATAGATATGGGTGCTCCTGGTTTTGATGTATACTTTGGCCACGGTCTTCTAAGCCTGGAAAAAGAAGTATTTACTACTGCAACTGCTACTATAAAGGAGATAACTAAAGATGGCACTGTCATAGGTATAGCTAAAGGCCCTGATTTTTTATATTATGAAATACAGATCGGTATAATAGAAAAAGATAATATGCCTGTAGTATTTATGCCTGTAACTGAAAGGATATCTACCCAGGTCACTACACTATCAGAACTCGGCACCATAAACCCCTTAGACATACCAAAAGATAAAGACTATATTGTAAGACTATGCGTCTATGGCAATAAGGAGTATGGGGATAGGGTGATGAGTACAAAATATAAGGAATATAAAATAGTGGCGGGCGATGGCGAGGAAGAAGATTGGTTTGGGTATGATGTTTCAATCTCAGGAGATTATGCTATTGTGGGTGCTCATAATGATAATAATAAAGATCTTTCTGGTTCTGCTTATATATTCAAATATGAAGGAACTGATTGGGTGCAGGAACAAAAACTCAATATAAATTATCGTGAAATTGGTCATTCTGTTTCAATATCAGAAGATTGTATCATTGTAGGTGCTTATTATCCTAATCTATCTGATCTTAAGTTTGGTTCTGCCTATATCTTCAGATATGATGGAAATAGCTGGGTAGAAGAGCAAAAATTAGTAGATGATTTTGCAGATACTATGTTTGGTTGGAGTGTTTCAGTTTCAGGAGATTGTGCTATTATAGGCGCTTGCCAAGATAGCGACAAAGGATTTTACGCCGGTTCTGCCTATATCTTCAGATATGATGGAAATAGCTGGGTAGAAGAGCAAAAATTAGTAGCGAGTGATGGCACTGTACTTGATAAATTTGGATTAAATGTTTCAATCTCAGGAGATCATGCTATTATAAGCTCTGGTAAAGGTACAGGTAGGGCTTGTGCCTATATCTTCAGATATGATGGAAATAGCTGGGTAGAAGAGCAAAAACTTACGTCATTTAATAATAAAGAACTCAGTATGTTTGGAGTTACTGTCTCAATCTCGGGAGATTGTGTTATTTTAGGAGATTACGCAGATGACGATAAAGGTGAGTATTCTGGTTCTGCCTATATCTTCAGATATGATGGAAATAGCTGGGTAGAAGAGCAAAAATTAGTAGCGAGTGATGGTAATACAAATGATTTGTTTGGAAGAAAAGTTTCAATTTCAGAAAATCGTGCTATTGTAAGTTGTAATCATGATGATGATAACGGCGAAGATTCAGGCTCTGTTTATATTTATCACTTAAATAGACCACCAACTCTTGATCCTATAGAAGATAAAACTATTTATTCAAATAAAAACTTAAATTTTACACTTACAGCTTCAGATTCAGACAATGATCCGTTAACTTTTTCAGCAGAAAATTTACCAGAAGGGGCTGTATTTAATCCGTCTACACAGGAATTCAGCTGGACACCTACAGAATCTCAAATAGGTGATCATGAGGTAACTTTTAAAGTCTCAGATGGTGAGTACGAAGATTCTGAAACCATTACTATAAAAGTCCTACAAAGGCCTAGGAATACGTTTATTCTCCAAGGCCGTGTATTTACAAATGATAGACGCGATCCTTTATTAGGAGTTGCTGTCTGGCTAATATATCCAGATGGTTCTAGTAGAGGTGCTGGTACAGGACCAGACGGTTGGTTTGTATTTAATGCTACACCAGCAGGGACATATAAGATGAGATTTGGAAAACCTGGCTATGAAGAAAAAACAATAGAAGGTGTTAAAGTTATAGATAGAAATACTTATGCACCAAGCGTGAATTTAGAAAATTTATGATTTCCCTTTGTCATGGGAGGGGAAACGAGTAGCTGACACTTAAGTGTCAGCTACAATTGTGGATAAAAGGTAGGAGATAAATAAAATGAACGGCTGGGTTAAAAGGGCAGCCGTGAATAAAAAGAGAATGATTACAGGCCCTCGAGGAAGTTAGTTTTTGAGCCCCTCGCCTGTCTTCCCTAAGACAAGCCATGCCCTGCTTGAAAATATGGCTTTCTTTGGGGGCCTGTATATGCTAAACTTTAGAAAGTGGAGTAAAAAATGAAAGACCAGACTGGAAAAACAAAACTTTTAGGCGAGAGACTGGTAGAAAAAGGCCTTGTCACGCAGGAAGAACTGGGCGAAGCACTAAAAGAACATAAAAAGACAAAAGAGTTCTTAGGCGCAGCCTTGATGAGGCTTGGTTTTGTTAAAGAAGATGATATCTATGCAGTCCTTTCAGAGCAGTTAAATATCCCTTATGTAAAGTTAGAATCTTTAAATGTCAAAGATTCAGTTATAAAGCAGGTCCCTGCCAAGTTAGTACTTAATTATAAACTAATGCCTATAAAATTTGAGAATGATACGCTTACTATTGCCATCAGCGATCCTTTAGATATTAAGATATTGGATGACCTACGTTTATTATTGGATTGTGAGGTTGTGGGAGTTTTAGCAGGCAGTAAGGACATAATGGATGCTATAAAGAAATATTATGGTGTAGGCGCAGATACTATACAAGAGATGATGAAGATAAAGCCACAAGAGGGGCAGGGAGAGATATCCAGACCAAAGGCAGAGGATATAGAGAATATGTCAGGCGATGCCTCTATTATAAAGTTCGTAAATCAGATATTACGTCAATCTATAAAGGAAAAGGCAACTGATATACATATTGAACCTTTTGAAGATGAGATAAAGGTCAGGTATAGAATAGATGGTATATTATATGACACTCCGATACCGCAGGAGATAAAGTATTTTTCCTCAAGCATTGTATCCAGGATAAAGATAATGGCTAATCTTGACATTGCTGAGAAGAGGATCCCGCAAGACGGACGAATAAAGATAAAGATGGGGAATGATGAACTTGACCTCAGGATATCTACTCTTCCTACTCCATTTGGAGAGAGTGTGAATATAAGGATACTCACACAACAGAATGCATTGAACCTAGACAGTATTGGACTTTCTCAAGGAGACATGAAGATATTGGAAAAGCTCATAAAAAAACCTCATGGTATTATCTTTACAACAGGCCCGACAGGAAGTGGAAAGACCACTACTCTATATTCATGCCTCTCAAAGATAAATAGAAAGGATAAAAAGATCATCACAATAGAAGACCCTATTGAATACCAGATAAAAGGCATAACCCAGATACAGGTAAATCCTAAGACTGGCCTTACATTTGCGCAAGGTCTTCGTTCAATGCTTCGTCATGACCCTGATATAATGATGGTAGGTGAAGTCAGGGATTTTGAGACAGCTGAGATCACTATAAGGAGCGCTCTAACAGGTCATCTTGTATTTTCAACTATCCATACTAATGATGCAGCAGGAGGAGTAGCCAGGTTATTAGATATAGGAATAGAACCTTACTTATTAGCAAGTTCAGTCGACTGTTTTTTAGCCCAGAGGCTTGTCAGGATGATCTGTTCTCACTGCAAGGAGGAGAAAAAAGTAGAAAAAAGTGTAATAGCAGAATTTGGAGCAGGAGATGAAGCTGGGGAGATCATTGTGTATGAGGGTAAAGGATGTGAGAAATGTAAAGGAAGTGGTTATAGAGGCCGTACAGCTATATATGAATTTTTAGTAATAGACGAGGATATAAGAAGCCTTATCTTAAAGAGAGTATCAGCAGATGAGATAAAGAAAAAGGCATTGGAAAAAGGTATGAGGACCCTTCGCATGGATGGGTGGGAGAAGATAAAAAATGGTCTCACTACTATCAGCGAAGTAATAAGAGTTACTGAGGAAGATTAGTCATGGGAGAAAATATACTTATCATACCTAGGCATAAGGTTTTTGTTAGATTTCTTGAGGTACCGTCTGTAGACGATAATGAGATCAAGAGCATGGTGGAACTTCAAGCAATAAAAGAGATCCCTTATTCTAAGGAGGAGATGATAATAAGGTCCAGAAAGTTCCCTTTAGTAAAAGAAGGGTTTACCTCGCTCATGGTAGTGATAGCTAAAAAGAGTATCATAGAAGAGCTGTTAGAGTCTGAGACAGGTGAAGGAGTTTCTGTAGAAAATATCAAGTTATATACTGAACTTTTATATGAGTCTCTGTTAAGCCAGGGAGCTATAAAAAAGGATAAGGTCGATCTGATATTACAAGTCAGCAAGAAAAACCTAGAAGTCCTAATAGCAGATAAAGAACGCATAGTATTCTCAAGGGGCTTTAAGAATATTGATAGGCTCGCTGGGGAGGTAGACCGCTCTATAGTATCGTATGAAAGAGAAAAAGGTTCCTCTGCTATAGATAATATTATTATCAGGTTCAAAAAGGGAGTGGACATTGAGAGCTCGAAAGCTTATTTAAAAGAGCATTTTAAAGATGTGCCTATAGGCCTATATGAATATGATATAGACCTAGCCAACTTAGACCTTTCTACGCAGATAAACCTGATACCAGAAGCATTTACAAAAAAGAAAAAAGATACTCAGAAGAAAAAAGAACTGGCAGTCGTGTATTCTTTGCTAGGGGTATTTTTAATACTATTTTTTAGTTTCCTTTCTTTTAGATTATATGAAAAGGATAAGGTCTTAAAGCTCCTTTCAGAAAAAGTAGGCCTTTTAGAAAAGAAGACCCATAATCTTAATACTATATCTAAAAAAGTAGAACTTTTTAAGCAGCATAAGATAAAAGGCGAATATATAGTCAGTGTCCTGAAAAAAACATACGAGCTTGTCCCATCGAACACTACTATTGTCGGACTGGAGCATAAAGGTGGAGAGGTGATATCATATAAGGGTATCTCAAAAGATACTAGCGCAGTCTTTGAGTTCGTAAAAAAATTAGAGGAATCCAGGTATTTCAGTAAGGTAAGCGTAAAATACGCTAGTAAGAAAAGATTAAGGGGGCAGGAGATCACAGATTTTGATATAGAATGTAACATTGACCTAAAAAATGGACAGGATAAGATATGAAACCACTTAATATTTCAAAAAGAGAGAAACATATCCTTATAATAACTATAGCAGTTATTAGCGCAATGATCCTATATAATTTTATTTTCGAAGGCATATTAAAAAAATGGGATTCAGTAAATGATGATATAGCGCTTAAGGAAAGGGCCTTGACCAGAAATATTAAATTGCTAGAACATAAAGACGAAATAGTAAACGAGTATAAAATATATTCTTCAAGCCTGAGGAATATGTCTAAGATATTGAGTTACCTAGAAAATCAGGCTCAGAGCTTTGGTGTAAAAGTAGCTAATATAAGGCCAAGGCCTGTTGACAAAGAAGATACGCATAGTAAGGTAGTGATAGAACTTGAAGTAGAAGGTTCATTTGACAGCATAAGTAGATTTACTAAGGAACTCTTAAAATCCCCTATATTTATTACTTTAGATAGATTTGACCTTAAATCTAGCTATAATGATATTACCAAATTTAAAGGTATCCTAACCCTAAATAAAATAATAATATAGAAAAAAATAAGCCCATTGCTTGACAGACTGCTTATCATAGGGTATACTTCCTCACTAAGTAGAGAGTGGACTCTCACTCTCTATATGGATAGCTATGGAAAACATATATTTGATCAAAGATCTATCTAGGCTTAGCGGACATACCACATACACAATTAAGTACTATCTTAATATAGGCCTAATAAGAGAAAGAGGAAGAAGCCCTGAGACTAACTTCAGGTACTTTGATAATATGACATTAGAGTCCTTGAAGAAGATCAGAGAATTAAGAAAAAAAAATAAATCTCTAGCTCAAATAAAGGAGATCCTCGAGGGGAAAGATCAGTAAAAGATGTCATATTACGCAGTTTTAAACCTAGCCAAAGAACCGTTTTCAACAAGCCCTGACCCGTATTTTCTTTACCCATCTACTTCCTACCAGCAAGCATTGACTAGACTTCAGACAGTGATACGTTTAAGAAGAGGGCTAAGTCTTGTGCTAGGTGATGTTGGTATAGGTAAGACCACCTTAGGCAGATCCCTTATACAGATATTAGATCAAGACAGTAATTTTATTCCATTCATGATATTCGATCCTACTTATGAGTCAGAGTTTCAATTTGTATCCTATCTAGCTAAATTATTCGGTATAACAGTCCCTTTTAGGTCTACATTGGATTATAAAGAAGAGATAGAGAGATTTTTATTTAAGAGATGTGTTAAGGAGAAAAAGATCGTCGTACTCGTTGTGGACGAAGCTCAAAAACTTACTGGATCGACTTTAGAGATACTTAGAACCCTATTGAATTACGAGACGAATGAATATAAACTTCTTCAGCTTGTAGTGATAGGCCAGATGGAGCTTCTCCCTAGGCTTAAAAGGATCAGGAATTTCACAGACAGGATCACATTAAAATATATACTGAACCCCCTTGATGCAAATGAGACAAAGGATATGATAAAGTTCCGTCTAAAGCAAGCAGGGTACAACTCAGGAAGGAATTTTTTTACAGATGGGGCAATGGACCTTATATATGAATACACTCAAGGTTACCCTCGCAGGATAGCTAATCTTTGTCACACTGCCCTAGAAGAACTTGTGATGAGAGAGCAGGATTCAGCAGACAGGGGCCTGATAGCTCAGCTCATAGAAAGAGATAGAAAGGTAGGACTGGACTAATGGTCAATATTACTCCAGAAGGAAAACTTTTAAATCTCATAAAGCAGGCACAAGCTAAGCCAAGACTCCATAGCGACCTTAAGATCTATACAAAGATCACAGTAGCGCTTTCTGTCTTGATAGCAGGGGTGCTGATCCTATTCTTAATAGACATATTTACATTTAATTATAAGCTCCCAGAAGTGGATCTGGATTCCCTGGGCGAAATAGAAGATCTTTCTATCCCCCAGGGGTCCCATGAAGATATAGAAATAGAGGTCCCTGTCAGAAAGAATAAAGTACCAAAAGAATCACTTATCAAGAATATGGAACTTTTAGGGATCATAACAGGGGATACTGACCAGGCTATAATACAAGATAAAGAATCTAAGGAGACATTTTTCCTTAATAAAGGAGATAACTTCAGGGACCTCAAGGTTTTTGATATTAAAAAGAACACCCTTATTTTAGATTACGACGGAGAAAAGATAGAATTAACTATGTAGTTCTATAACTGTAGGAGACAGTTATGATAAAAAATATCATTGGGTTATTATTAATATTTTCGATCTTAATGTTTTACACTCAGCCATGTCTTGGGGTGGAAGATGATTATATCCCAGAGCTCATCTCTCTTGATATTAAAGGCATGGATATAAAGGATGTATTAAAGATCCTTTCCCAAAAAAGCGGCCTGAATATAATCGCTGATAGTGATGTCAGGGGAAATATCCAGCTCTATGTTACTGATGTAGACGTCATGGAGGCACTGGATATTGTCGTATCTACGAATGGCCTAGCGTATGAGGAAGAAGGTTCGCTTATCCGCGTGATGACTGACAATAAATACAAGATGCTTCATGGGAAGATATTCAAGGATAGAACTATCACTGAGATAGTAAAACTTAATTATGCATCTGCGGATGATATTGTAAAATCTATAACACAGATGAAGACAGATATAGGAAAGATCGTGCCTGATGAAAGGTCGAATACTATAGTCTTGATAGATAACCCAGAGACTGTAGAAAGAATGAAAGATGCAATAAGAGAAATGGACACCTCTTTGATCACAGAGGTGTTTTCTCTAGACTATGCTAAGGCTGAGCAGATAAAGGAAAAATTAAACGAAGTAATATCAAAAGATATAGGCAGCACGAGATTTGATGAGAGAACGAACAAGGTCATAGTAAAAGATACTCCCAAAAAAATAGAAGAGGTAAGAAAGATAATAGAAGCATTTGATGAAAAGACCAGGGAAGTCTCTATAGAAGCACATATCATCCAGGTAAGCCTGGCAGATAAATATAGCCATGGGATAAACTGGGATGATGTTGCAAGAGCTGGAGACCTGAGCCTTACAACAGATGTAAATCTTTCTGCTGGGCTTACAAATGTCACTACTTCGACATTTACCTTAATTGACCCAAGAAATTTCACAGCAGTTTTGAGTTTACTTGAGACTTATGGTAAGACAAAGATCTTGTCTAAGCCAAGGATCACTGTTATGAATAAAGAAGAGGCCAAGATATTGGTTGGCGCAAAAGAAGCATATGTAACAAGTGAAGTCACTACTACTGATGGAGGCACATACCATACTACAGATAATGTAGAGTTCGTAGATGTGGGAGTGAGCTTACGGGTCACGCCTGAGATAAACAACAAAGGTTTTATTATCTTAAAGATAAAGCCAGAGGTATCGAGCTCTGACTCTACGAAGACAGTCGAACTTACTAATCCAGATGGTTCTACACGTACGATCATCCCTTATGTAACTACTTCAGAGACAGAGACCACTGTAATAGTAAAAGATAATACGACCTTGATAATAGGTGGCCTTATGAAAGATACTATTATTGACAATGAACAAAAAGTACCGTTCCTAGGAGACCTGCCTTTTCTAGGGAACCTTTTTACTACTATAGGAAAGAGCAAGGAAAAGACAGAATTAGTAATATTTATCACTCCGCATATAATCGAAGGTGATGAAACTACAGAAGAAGTAAAAGGCTATATTGATAAATTTGATAATCAGATGAAAAAGTCAAGGATCGATAAGACAGAATCCATTGCTACTAAGAAAAAACCAGTTAGAGATACGATCGGGAATGAGGATAAAGATAAATGGACTCCAATTTTTAACAAGAAAGATCAGAAAAAAGATAAGGTAAAAGATGAGGTAAGGGCCCAGGCAAAGGAAGTCCGTGTTCAGAGACAGGATGATACCAGTTCTCTAGGAACGCCGCATGCAGAATATTATAAAATTGTAGAATCTGATGTTAAAAGGATCGCTGGGGACCGCAATGATGGAAGCCTTAGAGGCAGGGCAGAGCTTAGGTTCACATTGGATAGAAAAGGTTTTATAGTAAAAGGGCCCATAGTTTTTAATAACCCTGACCTGGAAGTCGCAAGAGCAGCAGTGAATGCTGTCAAGATGGCATCGCCTTTTCCACCTTTTCCCAGAGGCATGAAAGAAAGACAAGCAGATTTTTATATAGTATTAATATATGAATAATAAGTACTTGACCCTGTAAGCTAAAATGAATATAATTTAGTGAATGTGTATTTTTTAGGCCAATCTATTAATTCAAGGAGGAAGAAATGGATTATTTTTTAACTGAAGAACAGATCATGATACGCGATTTAGCAAGACAGATCGCTAAAGAAAAGATAAAACCAGTGGCAGCTAAATATGATGAAGAAGGGATATTCCCCTGGGATATTGTAAAGATACTAGCTGATAGTGATCTATGCGGGATATATATCGAAGAGAAATATGGTGGTATGGGCGGCGGAGTAATGGACCTGGTCATAGCTACAGAAGAGCTTTCAAAAGCTTGTGGTGGTATATCGCTAGCAGTAGCAGCAACAGCTCTTGGTACTTTTCCTATAATACTATTCGGCACAGACGAACAGAAAGCAAAATATCTTCCTGACATAGCTAGTGGTAAAAAACTTGCTGCATTTGGGCTTACTGAAGCAGGAGCAGGCAGTGATGCTGCAGCTATACAGACTACTGCAGAGAAAAAAGGGGATCATTATGTATTAAATGGTACTAAGCAGTGGATCACCAATGGAGGGGAAGCAGAAGTTTATACAGTTCTTGCTTCAGTAGATAGATCAAAAGGTGCTAGAGGTGCAGCATGTTTTATAGTAGAAAAAGGAACGCCTGGTTTCGAGTTCGGGAAAAAAGAAGATAAGATGGGTATACGCGCTTCAGCTACGAGAGAGCTTGTGTTTACAGATTGTAATATCCCAAAAGAAAATTTATTAGGAAAAGAAGGCCAGGGATTTATTGTAGCGATGAAGACATTCGATCAGTCAAGGCCAGGAGTAGCTTCGCAGGCTCTAGGCATTGCTCAGGGAGCGCTCGACCTGACACTAGAATACATAAAAGAAAGAAAACAGTTTGGAAAGAGTATTTCCAGTTTTCAAGGTGTTCAGTTTATGCTGGCTGATATGGGTACACAGATAGAAGCAGCAAGGGCCTTGGTATATGCTACTGCAAGGATGATAGATAGTGGTGCAAAAAAAATTGCAAAAGATTCAGCAATGGCAAAACTGTTTGCTTCAGATGTTGCTATGAAAGTTACCACTGATTGCGTGCAGCTCTTTGGCGGGTATGGATATATGAAAGATTATCCAATAGAAAAATATATGAGAGATGCAAAGATCACTCAGATATATGAAGGTACAAATCAAATACAGCGCAGTATTATAGCGCTTAACATGATAAAAGAAAAGGCAGCGTAAATCGTAATTCGTAATGCGTGATTCGTGATCCGATTCGGTTCACGATTCACGAATTACGGTTCACGAAACATTATAATTGGAAAATATTATGAACATAATTGTTTGCATAAAACAAGTTCCAGATACGACAAATGTTAGAATAGATCCTGAGACTAATACATTGATCAGGGCAGGGGTTGAAAGCATAATAAATCCTTTTGACATGTATGCTATTGAAGAAGGTATACGTCTTAAGGAAAAATTCGGAGGAAAGGTCATTGTTCTGACTATGGGGCCTCCTCAAGCAGAAAGTGCTTTAAGGGAAGCTGTCTCCCTAGGCGCGGATGAAGTATATCTAGTCTCAGACATGGTTTTTGCTGGAAGCGATACTTGGGCTACTAGCTATACTCTGGCAAATGCCATCAAGAAGATAGGCGATTATTTTTTAATAATATGTGGAAAGCAGGCAATAGACGGAGACACTGCTCAAGTCGGTCCTGGTATCTCAGCACACCTTGAGATCCCCCAGATAACATATGTTAAGAAAATAGAAGAAGTAAGACTAGATAATAATTCTGAAGGTAATCATCATTTAGGTCATATAAGAGCTGAAAGCATGACAGAAGAAGGGTATGAGATCATAGAAGCTCCTCTTCCTTGCCTTTTAACTGTAGTGAAAGAGATAAATGAACCAAGACTACCTTCATTAAAAGGTAAGATGAGAGCTAAAAAAGTTGAGATAAACAAGATAGAGGCAAAGGACATGGATCTAGATCCATCGCTTTTAGGCCTCGCTGGTTCTCCAACAAAAGTAGTAAAGATATTTACACCTCCTCCAAGAAAAGGCGGACAGATATTTGAAGGAGAGGCTAAAGAATTAAGTGACAAACTTGTAGGATTGCTAAAAGAAGAAGTACTGTAAAAGCAGTCCCATGTATCAAGCTGCAGGTATCAGGTAAAAACCTGTGACTTGTGACCTGAAACAGACAAAAGGTGAGAGATGTTTATAAGAATCATTAATGAAAAATGCACTGGATGTAAATTATGTATTAAAGCATGTCCTTTCGCTGCTATAGAAGTTAAAAATAAATTAGCTATAATCGATCTGGATAAATGTACATTATGCGGAGCTTGTATAGAGGCATGTAAATTTGATGCAATAATCTTGGATAAAATAAGCCCAACTGATATATCTTTCCCGAAGAAGATAGAAGAATATAAAGACGTATGGGTCTTCTGTGAGCAGAAAAATGGTGTTGCGCAGAGTGTCTCGTACGAACTTTTAGGAAAAGGTAGAGAACTTGCAGATACACTGGGCGTAGATCTATGTGGCGTGGTCCTCGGGGAAAATATGAAAGAAAGTGCTCAGGACATCATACATAGAGGAGCTAATAAAGTATATTTAGTGGATTCTCCTAAGCTTAAACATTATCAGAGTGAGCCATATACAAAGACACTATCTAAACTGATAAAAGAATTTAAACCTGAGATCGTTCTTTGCGGTGCTACTTCTATAGGCAGATCTCTTATATCACGAGTTGCAATAGCTATACACGCAGGACTTACTGCTGATTGTACTGGCCTAGATATTGATAAAAAAGAAAGATTACTTTTACAGACTCGCCCTGCATTCGGCGGGAACATCATGGCTACTATCATCTGCCCAAATCATAGGCCTCAGATGTCTACAGTGAGACACAAGGTGATGAAAGAAGCTGAAGTAAACAAACATCATAAAGGAAAGATAATTGAAAAGAGCTATGACGATGAGACTTATGCCTCCAGGACGAAACTACTGGATATAGTCGAGGAGATAGAAGAGACAGTAAATCTTACAGAAGCAGACATCATAGTATCAGGAGGCAGAGGCCTCCAGAAACCAGAGAATTTTTCACTCGTTGAAGGCCTGGCAAAGGTACTTAATGGAGCAGTCGGGTCATCAAGAGCTGCAGTAGATGCTGGATGGAAAAGTTATTCACATCAGGTAGGCCAGACTGGAAAGACAGTATGCCCTAAGATCTATATAGCGTGCGGCATATCAGGCCAGATACAGCACTTGGTAGGTATGCAGTCCTCGAAGATCATCGTGGCTATAAATAAGGATAAACATGCACCGATCTTTCAGGTGGCTACATATGGTATCATCGGAGACGTATTAGAAGTATTGCCAGAGTTGACAAATAAATTTAAAGAAGTATTAAAGAAGTAGGGGAAAAGGTGTATTTTAAACGTATAGAATTACACGGATTCAAATCTTTTGCTGAAAAAACCCGCCTTGATTTTGAGCCAGGCATAACTGCCATTGTCGGCCCTAATGGCTGCGGAAAATCCAATATATCAGATTCTATAAAATGGGTACTTGGTGAACAATCTGCTAAGACACTTCGTGGAAGCAAGATGCAGGATGTGATCTTCAATGGGACTGATGTCAAAGAGCCAGTTAATTTTGCTGAAGTATCCCTCACCTTAGACAATAAGGACAGGAATCTTCCTATCGAATACGATGAAGTAACTGTCTCAAGAAGGCTTTACCGTTCAGGTGAAAGCGAATATCTTATAAATAAGACTCCAGTCAGATTAAAAGACATAAATGAGATCTTTATGGGCACAGGCATAGGGACCAGCGCATATTCCTTAATAGAACAGGGTCGTATCGACCAGATATTAAGCTCACGTCCAGAAGAAAGGCGCGAGGTCTTTGAAGAAGCCAGCGGCATTACTAAATTCAAGGTAAAAAAGAAAGAGGCTCTCAGAAGACTGGAAGACACTGAACAGAATCTCTTAAGGATCAATGATATTGTAACTGAAGTAAAGAGGCAGATAAATTCTATAGAAAGACAGGCTAAAAAGGCAGAACGCTATAAAGAAAAATATGAAGAGCTTAAGGTATTGGAATTAAAGCTTATGAGGATCAATCTTGAAAGATTAAAAGAAAACCTGACATCTTCTACTACTGATATCGATGGCCTGAAAAAAAGAGAGAACGAGATAGAAAAAGAGCTGAATAGCGTCAGGGATGAATTGTCAGATCTGACTACCAAGAGGTCTGATCTAGAATCAAAGAGGATGGAATATAAGTCAGATATCATGAACATGGAATCAGAGATCTCTACTTCCCGCGACAAGATCACTATGAATTCCGAGAGAATAGAGGAATTGAAGAAAAAAAAGGTCGAGCTGGAGGATGAGATTGATAAGAATAAAGGGAATCTTTCTTCTCAGGGAAAAGAAGTCAAGACCTTAAGGGAAAAAGTGGGAGTGCTTGAAAGTGAGAATCTAGAGAGAGCTGCTACGCTTTCAGAGAAGGAGAGTCGCTTAAGTAATATCTCAAAGACTATATCAGAGAACGAGACCATCATATCTACATCAAAGGCTAATATCATTGACCTGGAATCAAAGGAATCAAGGCTCAGGAATCAGAACACAAAGGTAACTAGCTCGCTAGCCACTCACGAAGCTAGAAGTAAAAGACTCATAATAGAGAAAGAGACAATAGGCGAAGAAAAGAAGTCACTGGACGCGAGATTAGAAGAGGTTTTAAGGGAACAGAGAGGACTGGAAGAAGAAGTCAGTTCTATAAGAAGCCAAAAAGAAGAATGCTCTAAGAACATTGATGAGACAACACTTGCTATAGCAAGTGTTGTGGATAATCTTCAGCAACTTAATAGGACATTAGCTGTAGATATGTCCAAGCTCGAAGCCTTGGAAGAGGCAAAGGCAAAATATGAAGGTTTTTCTTCTGGGGTAAAGGCGCTTTTAGGGAGCGAAAGCAAGACCCAGCACGGCATAGAGGGGATAAAAGATGTCTTAGCTAATCTTTTGAGTGTAGAGAATGGATATGAGGTTGCTATAGAGTCTTCACTCGGAAATTATTTACAGTCTATTGTAGTAGATGAAAAGATCGCAGCAGAAAAAGCAATAGATTACTTAAAGGATAATTCTTCTGGCAGGGCTTCATTTATACATCCTCCGTCTTTTAGTGATCCAGGAGAACTTGGCCAGGATATAGATATCAGCGATTCGAGAATATTAGGTAAGGCAGTGGACTTTATACGTATTGACGAACATTACAGCTTGATCGTAAAGAATCTGTTAAAGAATATATTTATTGTAAAAAATCTTATAGAAGCCCGCGGGATATTGAACGAGAGAGCTTCTTCTGGGAATATCAGGCTTGTCACGCTTTTAGGGGAGATGGTAAGTAATGGTTTTATTTCAGGAGGAGATGTCTCGCAAGAAGGATTTACTCTGGTAAATAGGGATGCCAGGATAAAAGAGCTTCATATATCTATCGAGGAGGCAGAAAAACGTTCCAAGGGACTTGAAGAAGAAAAGCTGGATCGCGAATCTAGAAAAATAAAGCTAGAAGAAGAGATAAAAGGGCTAGCAAGTGTCTTAGGCGGAAAAGAGATCCTCTTGGCTAATGTAAGTACTAGAAGAGAACATCTAGAAGAGAACATAAAGACTGTCTCAGATGAAATAGCATTAGTGAACCTGGAGTTGGATGAAGTTACTCAGGAGCTCACCAGGCTCAAAGGAGAAGAAGGGACTCTGAAGAACTCTTTAGATGAAGCTGAGAATGAAGCCAGGTTGAATCAGGCAAGGATAAGAGAATCCGAGGTGCTTCTTAATGAATACGCGAAAGAGAAAGAACAACTTCTCATAGAGACTGCAGAGCAGAAGACAGAACTTGGTTCCCTGGAGAGCAAGAAAGAAGGGCTTTCCAGTACATTACAGATATTAGAGTCTTCATTGAGGGATTTGGAATTTTCCCTGGAGACTAGAAATAATGAGATAAAGAACTCGATCATCAAGGTGGATGAATTGACTAGAGATATATCGATCCTTGAGAATAGAGTAAGTGAACTATCTACAAAAAAGATAGATAGTGACAATGCGCTTTTTGAAATTGAGAACGTATATAGAGAATTGATATCCAATATAGAGAGGATCAATAAGTCCTATAAGATATTAGAAGAAGAACTAAATGGATTGAGATCGAACTTCCACAACGCTGATCTGAAGAAAGTGGAGACGAGCTATAGTATTGATAACCTCTGCCAAAGGATGAAGGATGTCTATAAAGTCGACCTTAAAGAAACAGAGCTTGGCGAGGGATGGCAAGATGTAGAATTGGACCCCCTCAAGAATGAAGTCGATGAGAAAAGGGAAAAACTGGATTTGATGGGCACTGTAAATCTTGTAGCTATAGAAGAACACACAGAGTTGCAGGATAGGTTCCAGTTTTTGACAAATCAGAGAGATGACCTCCTGAAGGCAAAAGATAGTCTTTTAAAGGCTATAGACAAGATAAATAAGACTACAAAAGAACTTTTTATAGAGACGTTTAGGAGTATCCAAGTCGAATTCAGGAATTTCTTCAAGATGATGTTTGGCGGTGGCGAGGGAGAACTTATACTCTTAGACGAAGGTAATGTGCTTGAATCAGGCATAGAGATAGTGGCTCGTCCTCCTGGGAAGAGGCTTCAGAACGTGAGCCTGCTTTCAGGGGGTGAAAGAGCACTTACTGCGATCTCACTTATATTCGCTATATTTAAGGTCAAACCTAGCCCGTTCTGTGTGTTGGATGAGATAGACGCGCCTTTGGATGAATCAAACGTTGATAGGTTTTCAAGAAGCCTAGATATGTTTACAAATACTTCACAATTCATTGTCATCACGCATAATAAAAAGACTATTGATAGGGCAGATGTGATGTATGGCATAACTATGCAGCAGTCTGGGATATCGAAAGTAGTAAGTGTAAAATTCCACGAAGCAAAAAAAGAAAAACCAGCTGACGTACCAGCCTGATCTCTCACTAAATATTGCTTATACAGACCTTGTTTTTTCCTGATTTTTTTGCTTTATACAGTGCTTTGTCAGCTTTTAGGATAAGTTCTTCTTTGACTTCTGCATCGTCTGGGAATGAGGATACTCCGATACTTACTTTTATTCCTTGAAGGCTAGGGCTTTTCTCGATAGTCTTCCTAAGCCTCTCAGCAAGTATCTTGGCTTCTTCTTTTCTAGTGTCAGGTAGGATGACAGAGAATTCTTCACCACCATATCTAGCGACATCGTCTATCTTTCTAGAGGCGTCTTTAAATATATTTGATATGTCCTTCAGTATCTTGTCGCCAGCTTGATGGCCGTATGTATCATTATATTGCTTAAAATTATCTATATCTATCATGAGTAAGCTAAAGTATGATTTTTCAGAGAGTGCATTTTCTATGGCCCGGTTTAGAAGATATTGGAAAAATCCATGATGCCATAGCCCAGTGAGGGAATCTGTATTTGAAAGAGTGACAGTCCTTTCGTAAAGCCTGGAATTTTCTATGGCAAGTCCTGCCTGGTTTGCAAACATTGTAAGCATGCGTATGTCATCTTCTGTGATAGGTTTTTTATCAAAGAGATTATCAGCGAATATAATGCCGATTATCTTATCCCTTGCCTTAAGAGGCACTGTGACAAAGAGTTCTAGATTTAAAAGTGTCAGATATTCGAACTCAGGGGTGTCTTTTATCTCATCGATACTGATTATAAAAGGCATGCCCTCTGTCACTGAATAAGAGACTATGCCCAGATCATTAGAGATAGGGATCTTTATTGATTTTACATTTTTATTGAGCTGGGAGATTTTAAGATGATCCAGGCCTCTGACATCTATAAGCTCTTCAAGACCTAGTTTATGTTTCTTAATATGTGCCCAGATCACATTCGCGTCTTGCCCGCTATCCGGCCCTATGCCCATCTTGCCTTCAAGCTTGTTATCTTTTTCATTTACTAAAAATAGCATAGCCCTGTTAAAACTGAGGCCAGTATGAGAGGTTACAGCAGTGAGTATTACATATAGGATCTCTTCGAGGTTCAGGGTAGTGCGCATGGCATTGCCTATCTCATAAAGCATTGTAAGCTCTGACTGCGCCTTAAGATAACCTTCTTTAAAGTCATTTTCCATAGATAAATAGTATAGCAGATAAGTATTAGAGTTTCAATAGCAGCGGGTCCTGTCCGCCGATTCACCCCGCAAGTGCTCAGGCTTTGCCTTGCGCGCTTGCGGGGTCCCCAATCGCCGACCACCCGCTGCTATTGAAACTTTATCAGAGAGTTGTTTGAGGTTGTTTTTGGGGCTTGGGCGCTATATAATTATACTTAGTGCATAAGGAGGGAAAGATGGTCAAAAAGATATTGGTGGTAGTCATCTCTTTGTTGGTGATAGGCGGCAGCGTCCATAGGTTGATAGAATTCAGGCAGGATGAGAAGAGAGGATTACCTTATGTTAGAAGTTGGAGTGCATTAGGTAAGGTCACTGGTTTTATAAGCTCAATAAAAGATAATATACGCGATGCCATACTTGAGAAGAGATATAAAGATAACAAGCTTGAAAAGATCGCTATACATTTTAAGGATGGAAGTATGATAATAGGTGAGCTTATCAGTAAGACAGAAGATGAATATAGGATCATGTATAAAGATGAAGAGACTATAGTATTTGCTGGGCTGGTAGAACGTATTGGAGACCCTGAGGAAGCGCTTAGAGAAAAAGATACACTATCGAATAAAGAGATATCAGAGCACTGGCCTTATGAGCATAGTGTTGTAATAAGATTAAAAAATACAAATATATTGGATGCGAAGATAATCAATGTTACTGATGATAGGTTGACCTTACTTTATGGCGGCGAAGAAGAAGCGCGTTTTGAACAAGAGATAGAAAGAGATCAATTAGAAAATATTATATTTAAGCCAGTGGATAATGAAGAGACGAGAAAGGTAAGAAGGAATCTAGAGGAATTATTCTCAAAAATGGAATTTTATACGGAAGGGAACTTTACTATAGTCACTGATTCATATGCTACTTGGGTAAAGGAATGTAAGGGTACTTTGAGAAGGACATATACAGATATATATCTTGAGTTTTTCGATGTCTTTAAAGACAGAGAGCCTATGATGCAGAATTTCGTGGTCATATTTGATGACTATAGTGATTTTATTGAATACGCTGTTTCAGATGGTGTGCCAGGATGGGCTGTTATGGGATATTTTGATCCGCAGCAGAGAGTTTTATATATGTATAACATTTTAGGAGATAGATTTTCAGAATTTATGTTCGAGGCCTGGGTAGGGGAGACTGGGAGAACCATAGATGATATCGTCGAGGATGTACAGGGTATGGTCGATAAAAGATATCATATTTTTATAGAAGGCATGGCAAAAAAGATAAAGGACAAGTTCTGGGAAGCATACAGTTATTATAGAAATATGTTCAGGGATTCGACCATGAGTGTATTAAGGCATGAATTTGCACATGAGGTGTTCCATAATTGGGGGATCCAAAGCGTGATTGTCTCTAAATTCAAAGGAGAAACGAGCGACTTGGTAAGAAGAAAGAAAGAGTTTCTTGAGACAAAAGACCCTAAGAAGAAAGCAAGACTTTTTAAGACTCTTATGACGCAGTCAAATCAGGATGTTCCTATAGATATGAGAGCTGCTAATTCATGGCTTGCAGAAGGTACTGCTACTTATTGCCAGACATCTGCATTAGGAGAGCAAGATGACATGCTTCTTTATACATTTCAAGAGATGCTGAGAAAAGGACCAGCTTATCCTATAGAATTTTTGACAAACTATAAGCTTGGGAGTTTTCCAGGTGTCTATTCAGGTATAATGCTCGATATGTATGCTCAAAGCTGGGCATTTGTGAATTTCTTGATGGATAACTATAAAGATGAATTCGTGAAGTACCAGAATAAATTAGCAGAGGTCAAGACCGAAGAATCAGAGGATGTAGAGTGGCTCTTTGAGATACTCGGGAAAGATTCTAAGACCCTCCAGAAAGAATTTTTAGCATATATGGATGACTATGAGGAGATAGAAGACCCTAACATAGAACGTTTCGTCAATATCTACAACATATTCCAGAAATATTAATTAAACTTTCCCTACATCCATCTGCCAACCTGGCAGGCCTTCGAAAAGACGTTTAGCTGCCCCAGCGTGGCAGCTTTCACTCCATGCTTTTTTTCGCTCCCCCGCATCGTGCTAAAATAGGCGGGGACCGTGCCCGCTCAAAAAAGCAAGGCTTTTCTCATGCCTACCAGGTTGGCAGTAAGACTTAGATCTATTTATTAGTGGATGGCTTGGCTTAACCATATCGGACCCCGGGTCCGGTATGTCCGGTATGGTATTTTGTGGTGGCAAGTTCTTCAAGCCCGAAAAACGCTTCATAAAAGCCTAAATTTTCAAATTCGCGTACAGCTTTTCTTTAGCTTATAACACAGTAATTCTAGTATATTATGATAGCGAAACGGGTGGCCGAGATTGGGGTTCCCCGCAAGCGCGCAGCGTTTGGCGAGCACTTGTGGGGTGAATCTCGGACAGGACCCGCTGTCATAATAAAATCATAGATAGATTAAGGTATATTATGGTATAATATCCTGATTCTTATGGGTAAAAGGATACTTATAATCAATCCATTTGGTATTGGGGATGTTCTGTTTTCTACGCCTTTAGTCTCAGTATTGAAAAAGGCTGACTCAAAGAGCTATATAGCTTATATATGTAATATAAGGACTAAAGAGATCTTAGAGACAAATACTGACATAGATGAGGTATTTGTATTTGACAGGGGTGAGTATAGGGCACTTTGGAAAAGGGATAAGGTAGGTTCCTTAAGAAAAATAATTGATTTCTGGATGAAGATAAAAAAAAGGAATATCGACATAGTGGTAGATCTTTCTCTTGGTAAGGAATATGCATTTCTCTCTTGGCTTATAGGCATTAAAGAAAGAATAGGATTTAACTATAAAGGAAGAGGGAGATTCTTAACAGGGAAGACTCCATTTTTTGGATTTAATGACAAGCCAGTAGCTGAATATTATCTGGATCTTATATGCTCAAGGATAGACCTTTCTAGATTTAAAGGCATTAAAACAACTCTTATCACTTTAAAGGAAGACAAAGAATATATAGATAGTTTTTTAAAGACTTCAGGTATAGGACATGAAGATGTTTTGATAGGCATAGCTCCAGGCGGAGGAGTGAGTTTCGGCAAGGAAAAAGGAGGTATGAGAAGATGGCCAGCTGATAAATTTAGTCTATTAGCTGATAAACTCATAGAGAAATTTAATGCAAAAGTTGTTTTTATCTGGGGGCCAGGGGAAGAAGGGCTTGTAGAAGATATTAAAAATAGCATGGAGAGAAAAACGCTGATCGCTCCTAGGACTACAGTAAGGCAGATGGCAGAGCTTTGCAAGAGATTAAAATTATTTATCTGTAGTGAAGGAGGGCCGCTACATATTGCTTCTAGCCAAGGTATTAAGACTGTATCAATATTCGGGCCAGTTGATGAATCAGTATATGGTGCTTATCCTTCTGGCCTAGCTAATATCAGTGTTACTAAAGAAGTGGATTGCAGGCCTTGTTATAAGAGGTTCAAGGTCCCAGAATGCAGCCATAAAAGATGTTTGGAAACATTGAGCGTAGACGATGTTTTTGATAAAGTTTTACATATGATCGAATAGGGGGAAGAGATGAAGATAGATTTTTTTACACTCAAGAGGCAATATGAATCTATTAAAGATGAGTTAAAGGCCCCTCTAGAGAATGTTTTAAATTCGTGTGGATTTATTCTGGGTAAAGATGTGATTCTTTTTGAAGAAGAGTTTGCAAGATACTGTAATACAGATTATGGCATAGGACTAAATTCTGGGACAGATGCATTATTTTTAGCATGCCTTGCTTGCGGGATAGGGAAAGGCGATGAAGTTATCACTATGAGTTATACATACATCGCGACAGCATTAGCTATATCAATGACAGGGGCTAAGCCCGTGTTTGTAGACATAGACAAGAAGATATATAACATAGACCCAGTTAAGATAAAAAAAGCTATCACTAAAAAGACAAAGGCAATACTGCCAGTACATCTTTATGGCCATGCTGCTGACATGGACCCTATCATGGAGATCGCTAGAGAGCACAACTTAAAGGTCATAGAAGACGCTGCTCAAGCACATGGGTCGCTCTATAAAAATAAAAAAGCAGGAAGCATAGGGGATATTGGCTGTTTTTCGTTTTATCCTACAAAGAACCTTGGGGCTTTTGGTGATGGAGGCATGGCACTTACAAGGTCAGAAGAGATGAAAAAAAGACTATTACTTCTACGTGATTATGGAAGAAAAGACAGATATGAAAATATTATAAAAGGGTATAACTCCAGGTTGGATACAATACAAGCTGCAGTACTTAGGGTAAAATTAAGATATCTAGACGAATGGAATGAAAAAAGAAGAAAGAATGCATCTATATACACTGATTTATTTAAAAAAAGAGGTATTGATATAGTATTGCCATATGAAGCAGAATATGCAAAGCATATATATCACCAATATGTTGTGAGGATAAAAAATAGATCAAAGGTAATAGAGTATTTGACTAGCAAGGACATACCTACTATAATCCATTACCCAATACCTGTCCATCTGCAGGAAGCGTATAAAGAGCTAGGCCATAAAAAGGGAGACTTCCCAATATCAGAAAAGTGTTGCGAAGAAGTCCTTAGCCTTCCGATGTACCCTGAGCTCAAAGAAGAAGAGATCAAATATATAGTAGACAGTCTAGGGGAATGCTTATGAAAGTTTTGCTAGTTGGAGCAACAGGTGTTCTAGGAAGCAGGTTATATATAGATCTAAAAAATCAAGGATGGAAAGCGCTAGGCACATACTGTGAGCCTGCGCCAGAGGAAGGCATGACATATCTTGACCTAAGGGACAGGGAAGGTATAGAAAAAACCATAGATTCTTTTGATCCAGATATAGCGATATTGTCAGGCGGTGTTACTAATGTAGACTTATGTGAATCAGAGAAAGATCTAGCAGAAGATATAAATGTGGAAGGATCAATTGAATTAATAAAAAAGATAAAGGAACGGAATAAAAAAATAGTATTTCTTTCAACTGATTATGTATTTGATGGAAAAAAAGGGCCTTATAGAGAAGAGGACATACCATCTCCTCTTAATATCTATGGTATGACTAAACTAAAAGTCGAAAACGAGATAAAAAAGAGGCTTAACGATTATTTGATCATTAGAACAGCTCAACTTTTTGGGAAAGAAAAAAATGGAGTGAATTTTTCATTAAAGATCATAAATAATATGCGCAGCAATAAGAAAGTATATGCAGCAGAGGATTTTTATTGTACGCCTACTTATGTGGGAGATCTTTCTTTAGCTATTATTAAGCTTATTGAGTCTAGAAAAAATGGGACCTATCATGTAGCAGGGACTGATTTTATAAATAGAGTGGAATTCATAGAGAAAATAGCAAATATATTCAACTTAAATAAGGATTTGATAGAAAAGGTCAGCCTAAAGGACCTAAAGCTTAAAGCAAAAAGGCCTAAAAAGGCAGGCCTGTGTGTAGAAAAAATAAAGAAAGAGCTGGATGTTCCTGTGCATACTTGTAATGAAGGTTTAAAATTATTAAGAGAGGAGATGGAACTATGATCAATATGTTTTGGCCGTATATGTCAGAGAAGGTATATGATAATCTAAAAGAAGTTTTAAAGACCAGATGGATCGGGCAAGGGCCTAAAGTAGAAGAAGCTGAAAGAAAGTTTAAGAAGATGCTGGGGTTTGCTTATCCAGTCACTGTGAATTCATGTACTTCTGCCATACATCTTGCTTTGATCATGTCAGGAGTAAAAAGTGATAACGAAGTCGTGACCACTCCTATGACATGTTCCGCTACTAATATACCCATACTTTACACTGGCGCTAAAACAGTGTTTGCGGATATCCAGAGAGATACATTGAACATAGACCCGGAAAGCATAAAAAAGAAGATAACGGACAGGACAAAGGCCATACTTGTTGTCCATTGGGCAGGTTATCCATGCGATATGGACGAGATACTGAAGATAGGCAAGGAACATAATGTTCCGGTGATAGAGGATGCTGCTCATGCTTTTGGGGCGACTTATAAAGGGAAAAATATCGGTAGCATTGGAGATTTTACTTGTTTTTCTTTCCAGGCCATAAAACAGATCACTTCCGGGGATGGAGGCCTTTTGACAGTCTTAAAACAGGATCAATATAAAAGAGCTAAACTTTTAAGGTGGTATGGCATAGACAGGGAGTTCCGTGGAGATATATATTGGAAATACCAGATAAAAGAAGTAGGTTATAAATATCACATGAATGATATTGCTGCCAGCATGATCGTAGATCAGCTCGACGATCTGAAGAAAGTTTTAAAAAAGCGTAGAGAGATATCTGATAGATATAGAGATGGGTTAAAAGGTGTCGAAGGCCTTACATTACTTTCTAAAAAGGATGATAGGGTAAGTGGTAATTGGCTGTTTACTATGAGGGTCAAGGATAGGAAAGGTTTTATGAAAAAACTTTTAGCCAATGATATTGAATCTCATATGGTACATGTAAGATGCGATATATATCCTATCTTTGGGGGTAAGAGACTAGAGGAATTAGAGGTCATGAATGAAGTAGAACCAGAATATGTCTCTATCCCACTACACTATAACCTTACAGATAATGATGTAGAAAAAGTTATAAAGACCATAAAGAGCGGATGGTGACATGAAGTGTGATATAGTAATACCTGTCTGGAATAAAAAACAACTTACGAAAAGATGCGTGGATCATATCTTATCCAACACTATATTCCCCTACACTGTTTTATTGATAGATAATGCGAGCAAAGATGATACCAGAAAATATCTTGAGAAAACAGCCAGCGATAACCCTGATAGAATAAAATTAATAGTCAATAAGGAAAACTTGGGGAATACTACTGCGGGTGTCCAGGGCATGACTTACGGAGATGCAGAGTATGTGTGTATATTGGATAATGATACTATTGTGTGCAAAGACTGGTTAGTCGAGATGGTAAAGGTAGCTGAGGCTTCAGATGATATAGGTATAGTAAATCCTTCGAGTAATACTTTTGGGCTAAGAAAAAAGAAGATGGAGTCCTTGGAGGATTTTACTGGAAGGCTCGTGAGGGAAAATTCCGGCAAGTTCGTCGAGATAGGTACAGCAGTAGGGTTTTGCTATCTAGTAAAGCGTAAACTTATAAATGAGATAGGGGTCTGGGACGAGAGGTTCTCGCCAGGATATTTTGAAGACACTGAATATTCAATGAGGGCCAAACAAAAAGGATATAAATCAGTGATGGCCTTGGGATCCTATGTGTACCATGAAGAACACGCTTCTTTCAAAGGCAGAGAAAAGAAGGAACACTTTGAAAAACTTTTTAATGAAAGCAAGGAAAAATTCTATAAGTTGTATAGAAAGCCGAAAAGGATGCTTTATGTGATAAAGGATGCCAAGAATGAAGGGTTTCAGATGATAAAAGAGAATATGTATTCATTTGCTGATGCTGGCAACTGGATAGATGTTATGATGAAAAAGAGCGACATAGAAGAGATAAAAGACCTGAATCACGGGAATATCAGAAAGATCTTTTATGAGGACTCTTTTTTTAATGTGTTTTTGATGTTCAAGGTACTTACAAAGAAGAAAAAGTACGATTCTATAAATGTAAACAGCAAATCACTATTAGGCAGATTCGAAATGTTTAAGAAGATACATAAAGCTGAACTAAAGCTCTTGGAAAAGTAGAAAGAAACTGAAAATGATCAAAGCTGTTATACTTGCAGGTGGAAAAGGTACAAGACTCCGCCCTATCACTAATAATATTCCTAAGGCTATGGTGAAGATATTGGATAAACCCTTTCTAGAATACCAGATAAACCTATTAAGATCCTATAAGATCACTAGTTTTGTTATTTGCTGCTGTTATCTAAAAGAAGTCATCATGGATTATTTCAGAGATGGTTCAGAATTTGATGTTAATATTGAATATTCGATAGAAAAAGATTTTCTAGGGACAGGCGGAGCGCTAAAGAATGCAAAGAAGCTTATTACTGATAAATTCCTTTTTTTAAATGGCGATTCATATCTGGATATAGATTATCATGGATTGGTGGAATTTTCTTTGAACAATGATTATCTAGGTACAATAGTCTCTTATGATAATCAAATTAATATTTTGAAGAATAATATCCAGCTTAATGAGAAAAATATGATAACTGGTTATAGCAAGGTTTCAGAGCATGGCATGGATCATATAGATGCGGGTGTGGCAATATTTAATAAAAAAGTGCTAGATCTGATACCAGGCGATAGACAAGTTTCACTAGAGGAAGAAATATACCCTTCTTTGATACAAAAAAGGCAACTCGCTGGATATGTTGTCTCTAAGAGATTTTATGATATTGGCACCCTAGAAGGGATAAAGGATATTGAGGAGGTGCTTGCGTGATAATATCTAGGACTCCCCTTAGAATAAGTTTTGCAGGAGGAGGTACTGACCTTGCTGTTTTTTATAAGAAAGAGGGCGGGGAAGTGATCTCAACAGCTATAGACAAGTACATGTATGTGACAGTAAATAAAAGATTTGATGATTCGATACGTCTTAGTTACACGAAAACAGAGATAGTAGACCATGTAGATGAATTGCACCATGAACTAGTAAGAGAGGCAATGAAACTGACCGGTGTTACTAAAGGCGTAGAGATCACAACTATTGCTGATGTGCCTGCAAAGGGTACAGGCCTTGGCTCATCAAGCAGTCTTACAGTAGGACTTTTAAATGCGCTTTATGGTTATAAGGGTGAGAGGGTCACGCCTAGAAGGCTCGCAGAGGAAGCTTGTAAGTTAGAAATAGATATAGTAGGAGAGCCTATAGGTAAACAAGATCAATATATTGCTGCTTTTGGAGGGTTGAAACACATTATCTTTAAAGAGAGTGAAGATGTTGTGGTAGAGCCAGTGTTGGATAATAAGAATAGAATGAAGAGATTAGAAGGTAATCTTATGCTTTTTTATACAAATATCTCAAGAGATGCAGGTATTATATTGGGCCAGCAGAAGGCGAATAGCCATGGAAGGATACATATCCTGCGTGATCTAAAGGCCATGGTAGGTGAATTCAAGTCATGTCTTGAAAAAAAGCGATCCAGGCTGGAAGATTTTGGCTATCTTCTGAATAAGGGATGGGAACTTAAGAAAAAGATGACATCTAGCATTACCAATCATCTGATAGATGATTGGTATAAGAAGGCATTGGATGCAGGTGCTTTAGGAGGAAAGGTAGTAGGAGCAGGAGGGGGAGGTTTTATGCTTCTTTATTGCAAGAAGAAACATCAAAAGACCGTAAGGAAAGCATTAAGCGAGCTGCACTATATGCCTATAAAGTTTGAACAAAGCGGTTCTAGAATAATTTACGCAGAGAGGTAAGTATGGAAAATTTTTTAAGGTCTTATTTAGAAGGGATTAATTCCGGATTAGATAGTGTTGCAATAGAGAAGCTTAAAAAAGTAGCTGATATTTTGTGTGAGGCTTATAAAAAAGGAAACCACATAATAGTAATGGGTAACGGAGGAAGCGCCAGTACTGCATCACATTTTGCTTGTGATATTGGTAAGGGACTTTCTCTGAAAGGTAAAAAAAGATTTAAGATATTTGCTTTATGTGATAATGTAGCGACTACTACCGCATATGCAAATGACTGCGGTTACGATAACATATTTGTTGAACAGCTCTTAAATATAGTAAAAGAGAGTGATGTTGTTATAGGGATAAGTGCAAGCGGGAATTCCCCTAACATATTAAATGCAATAGAAGCTGCAAATAAGCATTCTGCAATAACTATAGGGCTTACAGGATTTAAAGGGGGAAGATTGCGAGATCTTGCTTCTTTAAGTATAGTAGTAGAGTCCAATGTAATGGAACAGGTAGAAGATATCCATCTAATAATTCTCCATATGATAAAACTTTTCTTAAAGGAACAGATAGAAAATAAGTATTAAAATTAGGAGGCAAGGTTTGAAATACTTCATTACTGGAGGTTGCGGTTTTATCGGAAGCCATATAGTAGATAGATTGGTCTCAAAGGGCGAGGTCGTTATATATGATAATCTTAGTTCTGGAAAAAAAGCCTTTATTGAAGGTCATCTAAATAAGAAAAACGTGACATTTATCAAAGCCGATCTATTGGATATAGACACATTAAGAAGATCAATTAAAGGCTGTGACGCTGTGTTCCATCTAGCTGCTAACCCTGACATCAGATGTGGCGTTCATTCACCAGAAGTGGATTTTAATCAAGGCATAGTAGCGACATATAATCTATTGGAAGCGATGAGGCTCAATAATATTAAGAATATAGTGTTTTCTTCAAGTTCTACTGTATTTGGAGAAGTTTCTATAAGACCTACGCCTGAAGACTATGGGCCAATGCTTCCTATATCTATCTATGGTGCAAGCAAATTAGCATGTGAAGGGTTTATAGCTAGTTATTGTCACATGTTCGGGTTCAAGTGTTGGATATTTAGATTTGCCAATATCATTGGAAAAAGAGGTACACACGGGATATTAGTGGACTTTATTGAAAAATTAAAGAAAGATAAAACAAGACTCCAGATCATGGGAAATGGTAAGCAAAGAAAGTCCTATCTCCTGGTGGAAGATTGCGTAGATGGTATTCTTTATGCATTTAATAAGGCTAAGGATGATGTCAATGTCTTTAATCTAGCATCAGATGATGACATTCTTATAAGCAAGATAGGAGAGTTAGTAGTAAAAAAACTTGGCCTCAAGAAAGTTAAACTCGAATATACTGGTTCTGATCGTGGATGGCAGGGCGATGTACCATTGATGCTATTAGATACAAAAAAGATGAAAAAATTAGGGTGGAAGACAAGATATAGTTCACTTGAGGCTATTGATAAGGCAATAGACAGTCTTATCAAAGAAAGATGGGATTAAAGATCATGATCAAAAAGAAGAAAAAAGTCAAAAGAGATAATTTCCTGGCGCTTATTTCTGAAGACAGCAATAAAATACTGGATCTTGGCTGCAATGATGGCAGTTTGGGAGACAGATTAAAGTCCAAAGGCAAGACCGTCGTAGGTATAGATATGGATAAGGGATCAATAGATATAGCCAAGGGGAAACTAGACGAGGTCTATTTAGGAGATCTTAAGGACATAGATCTTCCATATCAAGAAGGCTATTTCGATTGTATATTATGCGGCGATGTATTAGATTGCTTTAAAGATCCGCTGTCTATTCTAAATAAATATATGCTATATCTGAAAGATGATGGTCATATAGTCGCTAGTATGGCGAATGTGCGCTATTATAAGGTTATTATCAGGTTATTATTCGGAGGAACATGGGATTATACTGATGAAGGCATATTATGGAAGCATCATGTTAGATTTTTTACTTTGGTAAATATGAAAGAGTTATTCATGGATGCAGGATGTGAGATAGTAAGGATTGAGCGCAATATCTCTAGTGCAAGAGGTTTTAAGATAGCCAATTTCTTATTATTTGGTGTATTAAAAGACCTGCTTACCTATCAATATTATATAAAAGCAAAGAAAGTCAAAGGCAAGAGCCTGTCGCTTGTTAAAAAAAGAAAGATATATAAGTTTTAACGTAGATGAAGATGCTAAAAAGCTTTTACAACAACTCAACTCTTTTAAACACCATCCGCTATAAGATCACTCCTTTTATGATAGAGAAGAAGAAAGGTGCACTTCTATTCGATGATTCCAGGTTCTACAGGCTCAACCTGAACTGTAGAGGGGATGCTTACTATGGTTATGTGAATATCGAGGACACTAGGACAAAAGGCAGGGTCTTTGTAGCTAGAATGGACAGGCTTCCTTTTGGTAAAAATAATGTGAAGTTCATTATATCTGATCTCGAGGCTATTAATACTAAAAAGTATGACTTAGAAAATGTCTTTAGAGAATGGACAAGAGTCATGGTACTGAATTCTGTTCTGACATTAGATAATTTTAATATGGATAGGGATAGAAAAGTATTGGGTATGTTGAAAAAGGCGGGATTCGAGTTTATCTGCAAGGATTCAAAAGGTCTTTTACCTATTGCACATTTTTTATGCTCTCCAAAAGATGTTAAAAGCAGCGTAGATGTAAGCGGGATATTAGAAAGATCCAAAAAAGAATCCAATATTGTTATAAAGAACATATTGGAATGTTTGAATCCAGTGGACATGTTAAAGTTCCTTCAAGAACTTTTTGATAGTATCAATGAAAATACTATCGTGGATATATTTGTAAAGATAGAAACGCTAGAAGAGGATGGAAGGCTTTTAAATTTCTTTGATAAATCTAATCTAGTACATATATTGCGCGGGATAGGATTTTCACTTGAGAAACTTGAGACAAAGGATGGATTGATAAAAGCAACCCTTACAAAGCATATAAAAATATCCAAGTTAGCTACCAAGACTGAAGTCAAAAAGAGGGTCTGCTGTATAGAACATTATCTTATGTTTAGGAATACTCATCTTGGCTTTGATGAGGATGGGCTTCCGCTTGCTTTTGAAAAATTAGGCTATGATTGCTTTTCTATAGACGGTATGAGAAACATAAACCATAAGGTCATTCAGGACGCCATCCTTTCTTATAAGCCAAAATATATAGTAACAAGATTAAAAGAGGTATTGCCCGTACTCTTTGATATAAAAAAAGAACTAAGAGAGGCTGGTACAAAGGTATTGTTTTGGTTTACTGATCCTACTTTGCCTAGTGATGTTGACTTGAGAGGGGTGGTCGATGTCATGTTCCTTAGTAATGCAGGACTTATAGAAGAATATAAGAAGATCTTTAAGCTTGATAGGGTATATTTTATGGCACAGTCTTACATGCCATATGTATTTCATCGCATGGATGTCCCCCAGGAGCATGATGTTGCTTTTACAGGAGCCTTAAGTAAGGCGTCTGTCCATTCTACACGTAGGGTCTTACTAGAAAAACTAAAAGAGAGATATAAGGTCTCTATAAGGAATAATGTAAGAAGCAATGTTGTAGAATTTTATACTCGGTCCAAGTTTGTCTTTGGGGTAAGTGATTTTCCTTACCTGTATTACACTTCCAATAGATTCTTTATTGCTATGGGATGTGGTTCAGTCTACCTTACTAAGAGGTTCTCTGGTATAGAAAGATTTGCTAGAAATAAAGAACATATACTTTGGTTTGAAAGTGAATTAGAGATGTTCGACTTAATAGATTATTATCTTAAGCATGATAAAGAAAGAGAAGAGATAGGGAAAAATGCTCAATGCTTAGCAGAGGAAAAACACACGACAGCTCATCGCGTACAAAATATGATCGATATAGCAGAAGGCAAGACTGACAAGTTTTATGGGTTCCTGGATTAATATGAAAAGACAGTTCAATGTGCTAGATACAAATATTATTACTTACCTCATAATAGGGGTGATGCTTCCCCTTTTATTTATTACTTCTTTGAACAGGCAGTTTGACTATGATGAATTTGAGGTCATACATAGTTCCTGGAAGATATCCAAGGGGGAGGTGATCTATAAAGATTTCTTTCAACACCACAATCCACTTTTATATTATTGCCTTGTTCCTTTTATCACTTTTTTCGGGGAAAGGCTGATTGTTTTATATTGTGCAAGAATTTTTATATTCATACTTTTTTTATCTATTGTTTTTATTTCCTATTTATTGGCTAAGAAAGTAGCGGACAGGGATATAGCGCTTATAAGCACGGCACTTCTTTTAACCACTATTATATTTACTGGAAAGGCTATAGAGATAAGGCCAGATGTGCCTCAGGTATTGTTTAGCATGTTGTCAGTTTTATTTTTATACTATTATTTTGATAAAAACAAGGTCTCTTTTTTGATCTTTAGCGCCTTAGCCTTGTCAGTATCGTTTTTATTTCTACAAAGAGCAGTATTTTTTATTATGGTACTGGGTTGCTTGTTTATCTTTAAGCTGTTCAAGAAAGAAATAGGCCTAAAAGAATGCATCTTATATCTTTTTATATTTTTCTGTGGACTATGTCCTTATCTGGTATACCTGATCATAAAAGGCTCAGTAAGTGAATACATGATATTCAACTGGATATTTAATGCACATATAAAGGGCTTGAGTGATTTTACTCCTTTTGCAGAACTAGTGAGAAGTCTTAGGAAAAATACGATCCTTTGGATGTTTTATATAACAGGCATGGCGTTCCATTTGAGAAACTATAAACATAAGAGTATAGGATTGTTCTCTATAGGTTTGCTTTTGACCCTTCTTTTGACAAAAAGTTCTTTTCAGCAATATTATATGATGGCCATGCCTTTTATAGCGATTATATCGAGCTTATCCATAAACAGGTTTTTTGGCAACAAGAGGAAGATCATGTGTTTCATATTGATACTTCTATTGGTTACGTGTTTAAGTAGGACTATCAAATATGCTTTTAAACTTACTAATAAAGACCAACTGAAAAAGGTTAGCTATGTTCTGGAGAATACAGATCCAAAAGATTTTGTATATGACGGAGATGCCAGATTTAACCTATTTAGAAAAGATCTGGATTTCTTTTGGTATGCACTTAGGCCGAACACAGGAGCGCTTTCAGCATATCGTAAGATCACACCATATAGTTATGATATCTATAGCCTGATAGGCCTTAAAAAGCCAAAGATCATTTCTGATTACTATATTGAAGATATAGAGAACAAGGTCATTCGCGATAATTATATAAGATCAGCTGAGTATAGGGATCTATACATAAGAAGATTTTAAGAGAGAGATACTTTATGGAATATATAATCTTAGGTGGAGGGCTGGCAGGACTCAGCCTAGCGCATTTTTTAAATAAAAGGACCCTTGTGCTAGAAAAAGAAAATGTCTTAGGAGGGTTGTGTAGAAGTTTTGAGTTAAATGGCATCTATTATGATATTGGGCCGCATATATTATTCTCAAAAAATAAAGATATGCTTAATGAACTTACTTTATTGACAGAGACAAATAAGATAAAGAGGTCAAATAAGATCTTTCATAAAGATAGATTTGTAAAGTATCCTTTTGAAAATGATCTAGCAGCATTAGATGATACTGACAGGGATTATTGTGTTAAGGAATTTTTGAATAATCCTCATGAGAATTCCACGCCACAGAATATGCTTCAGTTTTTTTTAAAGACATTTGGGGAAGGCATTACTAGATTATACCTAGAGCCATATAATGAAAAGATATGGAAGTTTGACCCCAGTTTTATGGACATGCAGATGGTAGAGAGGATACCAAAACCTCCCAAAGAAGATATTATAAAGTCCTCAAAAGGTATACAGACAGAGGGATATCTTCATCAATTATATTTTTATTATCCGAAGTCCAACGGGATACAAAGTTTGATCTCAGGATACAGAGAACGTATAAAGGATAAAGCTAAGGTTATGACTTCTACCAAGATAACCAGTATATCTAAAAAGAAAGACAAGTGGGTGGTGGAAACAGATAAGGGTAGTTTTAAGGGAGATGCCTTGATAAATTGCATGCCTATCCATGAGCTTTTTAGATTTTTAGATGCACCAAAAGATGTTATGGCCAGCCTGGGGGATCTTAAGTATAATTCAATATACATAGTAGCGCTTCAGGCCAAGAAGGACAATATTGGGGATAATTTTGCAGTTACATTTGCTGATAAGAATATGATATTCCATCGTTTAAGTAAGCTTAATTTCTTGGGGGAAAATTATTGCGGAGAAGATAATGTTTCTACCCTTTTGATAGAGATAACTTACAGGCAGGATAGTCCTTTGGCGAGCTTAAGTAAAAAGGAGATAAGAGAAAAGGTCATAACTGATCTGGAAAAGAATGGCCTTGTCTCAAGAAATGATATTACTTCTGTAGATATCAAGAGCTTTAGATACGCCTATGTCATATACGACTTAGGTCATAGGAATAATATTGACAAAGCCCTGGACTACGTATTAAATATGGGGATATATTCCTGCGGTAGGTTCGCAGAATTTGAATATCTTAATATGGATAAGATAATCGAACATAGCTATGATCTAGCTAGAAAACTTAATGGAGAAGATAATGGATAAAAATATCAAGGTATCTGTGGTTATGCCGACATTTAATGAGGAAAAGGCTATTGGTAAGGTTATAGAGGATATCAGAACATACACAAAAGGATATGAGACAGAGATAGTTATAGTTGATTCTAGTTCTGATTCTACTGTAGATATCGCTAAACGTATGGGAGTCAAGGTATTGGCCCAAAAACCTCAAGGCCATGGCATTGCACTCAGGACTGCTATAAAAGAAGCGAAAAATGATATTATAATAACAGCAGACTGCGACAACACTTATCCTATGAGTTTTATCCCAAAGCTTGTAGAACTTTCTGGGGAATATGATCTAGTATCTTGCAATAGGTTAAACAAAGAGCTTAAGAAAGAGATGCCTTTTATGAATAGATTGGCAAATATGGGATTTGCATTTTTAGTGAGGTTGTTATATGGAATAAACGTACATGATGTTTCAACAGGGATGTTTTGTATAAGAAAGAACTTAAAAGAATCTATAAACTGGGAGACTAATTATTCTTTGCCTTGCGAGATAATTGTCAGGACTAATCTAGGAAAATTTAAACATAAAGAAATAGATATACCTTACAAGATAAGAATAGGAGAAGTAAAACTACAAAAACTTCGAAGCGGGATAGCTTATCTAAAATGTATATTTAATTATAGATTTGGCCTAAAGATAGACCCTAAGGATATATAGTATGAAACATAAGATAACAGCAGTTATAATAGCAAAGAATGAAGAAAAGCGTATCGCGCCGTGCCTTGAGAGCGTTAAATGGTGTGATGAGATAGTAGTGGTGGATGATATGAGTGTAGATAATACTCATCAGATCTGCCGCAGATTTAAAGCAAATCTTGTAGCTCACGCTTCAAATGGTAACCATGATATGCAGCGGAATGTCGGTATAGATAATTCAAATAGCGAATGGGTATTGCAGCTTGATGCAGATGAGAGAGTGACGCCTGAATTAAGGAACGAGATAAAGAGCTCTTTGAAAGATAGCAATCATTTCTCAGCTTATAGAATAGGAAGAAAAAATTATTTTTTAAAAAAGTTCATGAAGTACGGTGGCTGGCACGAAAGACATGTACGCTTATTTAGAAAAGATAAAGCACGCTATGTGGGGCATAATGTGCATGAGACATTGGGTGTGAATGGTTCCATAGGGGACTTAAAAGGAGATCTAGACCATTTTGCATTTGATTCTATAGCACAATTCATCGATAGGCAGCTTTACTACGCTGGCATTGAAGCAAGGGTTATGCATGAGGATAGAGGGGACAAGATCACCCTGAAAGAAATAAAATACCATCTTTATTTTAGGCCATTGAAATTATTCTTTAAATTATATATAAGAAAACAGGGCTTTAGGGATGGCATGCATGGATTTATTTTTTCAATACTGAATGCCTGGAGGCACTTTGCTATATGGGGAGTCTATTACGGAAGATATCATAAGGGTAAAATATGAATCAGGATAGATGTAATATATGTAGTTCTCATAGCTATAAAAAATATCTTGATTTTCATGATCAGAAAAAAGAGATAGTCATGTGCAATAGTTGTAAGACATTTAGAAGCAGGCCTTATCTTCTTACAGATTATACTGATCAAGGCCTTTATTGTGAACATTATTTGAAAAATGAAGATAAATTTAAGATGTTTTCCGAAGATATTATGAATTTAGTAGTTAAACACAAAAAAGAAGGCAGGCTTTTGGATGTTGGCTGTAGTATTGGACTTTTGCTTGAAGAGGCTAAAAGGCTGGGTTTCAAAGCAGAAGGTATAGAGCTCAATAAAAAAGCATCAGAGATATGTTTATCAAAAGGCTTAACTGTAAAAAGTGGCATGCTTAAAGATGTCTTGAACCCTGGAGAATCTTTTGATGTTATTATATTGAACCATGTGCTAGAGCATATTGTCGAGTTGAATGGATTTATAGAAGATATAAAGGATTTTGTTGCAGAAAAAGGTATAGTAGTGATAGGAGTGCCAAATCATAATAGCCTGGTGGCAAGACTATATAAGGCCAGATGGTATGGATGGGGCAATGGAGAACATGTATGGCATTTTGATAGGGGAAGTTTTGGAAATTTATTATCTAATAATGGTTTTAAAATTAAAGAGATAATCCAAAATAGCCAGTATTACCCTTTTTCAAAATCTTTTCACAAAAATACCATGGCTACTATTGCACAATTGGGAAATATTTTAGGACTAGGTGATCAGCTTTTAGCCGTAGTTAAAAAAATATAGGGGGTTTTATGGAAGGGAAATTACCGTTATCAGTAGTTACGATCGCGTATAATGAAGAACACAGGATAGAGGGCTGCCTTAAAAGCACACAGGACTGGGCAGACGAGCATATAATAGTGGATGATTACAGTACTGACAGGACGATCGAGGTTGCACGAGAATATACGGATAAGATATTCAAGAGAAAGATGGAGGTGGAAGGCGTGCATAGGAATTGGATGGGCCAGAAAGCAAAAAATGAATGGGTCTTGAGCCTTGATGCGGATGAGATAGTTACAGAAGAGTTAAAAAAGGAGATAAAGGATACTATATCACGAGATACTGAGTTTAGTGCCTACAGTATCCCCCGAAGGACTTATATAGGTGATTACTGGGTTAGATACGGCGGCTGGTATCCGGCAGGTAAGCTGAGGCTTTTTAAAAAATCAAAGTTTAGATATGAAGAAACGAATGTTCACCCGAAGATAATTCTTGACGGCAAATGCGGGCATCTTACAAAGGACATTGTTCATTTTGGCCATTCAGATTTTTCCAATCTTTTTTATGTCTTGAATAAACAGACGAGCCTTGAGGCGGAGAAATGGTTTAACGAGAAAAGAAAAATAGGGGTAGGAAAGATGCTTTGGAAGGCATTTGACAGGTTTTTCAGGGCATATGTTAGGAAAAAAGGGTATAAAGATGGCGTGATAGGTTTTATTATTGCAGTAAATGGAGCGCTGTATCAATTTTTTAGTTATGCTAAGTATTGGGAGATAAAACAAGGACATAACTTATAGGTTATTGTTTTATCCCGCCCTTTTAGTAACTATGCTATAGTAGCAGTTAAAAAGGGCGGGATTTAATTCGCACTTATCACTTAGCTTTACTTGATTCGCTAAGTGATGTGCTTATTAAAGGAGAAGGAATGAAAGCAATATTCCTGGATAGAGATGGAGTGATAAATATAGATCCTGGAAAAGGAGATTATATAAAATCATGGAAGGAATTTGAGTTTTTTCCTGGTTCCATAGAGGCTATTAAAAGATTGAATAAAGCAGGCTACAGCATATTTGTAATATCGAATCAAGCAGGGGTAAGTAAGGGGCTTTATACAAGCGATGATCTGGAAGACATAACAGACAACATGTTAAAGGAGATAGAAAAAAATGGAGGCAAAATAGAATCAGTGAATTATTGCGTCCATCTTCCTGATGAAGATTGTTCATGTAGAAAACCCAATACAGGATTAATAGAAAAAGCAACAGAGGGTATGGAAATAGACTTTAAAAATACATATTTTATAGGAGATTCAAGGCTTGATATAGGAGCAGGCAAGAACGCAGGTTGCAAGACCATACTTCTCTTAACTGGCAAGGAAGATCCAAAGAGCATTGATGATTGGGAAGCAAAGCCCGATCTTATAAAAAACGATCTTAAGGAGGCTGTAGAATGGGTATTGGGAAAAGACTAAATATTATTAAGGAATTATTTACATTTTTCTGGGAGAGGAAGCTTTGGTGGATGATACCCATAGTAGTAGTACTGCTTCTATTCGGATTATTGATATTCTTTACACAGTCTAGCGCAGTAGCACCTTTTATATACACATTATTTTAATATGAATATATTGATCGCTCATGCATATGCTGGGATAGGACATAAAAAAGCAGCTTTAGCTGTAGAAAGTTCATTATTAGGTTTTAAAGATGCTAAAGTAAAGACAGTAGATGTTTTGGATTATACAAATCCTGTCTTTAAGTTTTTATATCCTAACATTTATCTATTTTTAATAAATAAAATACCTTTTTTATGGGGTTTGTTATATTATTTTTTCGAGATAAAGATAGTAGATAGATTAGTTTCACCTGTAAGAGGGTTAGTTCATTCTATTACTGCAAGAAAGTTTATCGATCTTATAGATAAGACACAACCTGATGTCATACTTTGTACTCATTTTTTGCCTGCTGAAGTAGTGTCACGTTTAAAAAAGAAAAAGAGATATAAAGGTAAACTCTATACAGTGGTCACTGATTTTATTTCTCACAGTTTTTGGATGGCGAGATATTCTGACTGTTTTATCGTATGCCTGGAAGAGACAAGAAATGACCTATTAAGACGCGGTATAAAAAAAGAAAAGATCAAGGTATTAGGCATACCCTGTGACCCTAAATTCAGTATTACTAAAGATCGCACCCAGTTGATAGAAAAGATAGGGATAGAAAAAGATCTTTTCAATATACTTATTATGGGAGGGGGGTTTGGCGCAGGGCCAGTGGAAGATATTATAGATTCCCTAGATAAGATAGAAGGTATTCTAAAATATAAATTGCAGATGCTTGTTATATGTGGGAAAAATAAGGTTCTTTACGAGAAACTAAATAAAAAGAAAGGGGCCACAGATGTCAACTTAAAGGTATTTGGTTTTATGGACAATATTGATGAGTTGATGGAGGTGAGCGATCTTTTGATAAGCAAATCAGGGGGCCTTACTATTTCAGAGGCACTTTCAAAGAATTTGCCCATGGTCATAGTAAATCCTATCTTTGGCCAAGAGACAAGGAATGCTAAATTACTTGCTAAGCATGGGGTAGCAGTAAAGATAGAACACCCAAAAGATATAGTAACTTATTTAAAGGAGCTGTTGGTCTCTCCTAAAAAGATGCAGCACATAAGATCCAGGATGGAACATTTTTCATATAAGGATGCATCGAAAAGGATAGCTGATTTCATATTAGAAAATGAAGATTGATCTACGTAAAAAAGTCTCAAAAAGTTTTTTAAATATCTTAAATTCTGTATCTAGATCAGGAGATTCTATTGGTGTAGATGTTTGTCTGGTAGGAGGGCCTGTAAGAGATATATTTCTTGGAAGAGATAACCATGACCTGGATTTCGTGATAGAGGGTGATGCAATTTCTTTTGCTGAAAAACTGAATTCTCAGTTAAAGGGAAGCGTAAAAAAACACCCTGCTTTTAAGACAGCTACTATTACTTTAAAAAAAATAAGCATAGATCTTGCTACTGCGAGAAAAGAATCCTATGAAAGGATAGCTTCTTATCCTAAAGTAAAGCCTGCATCTATAAGAGAAGATCTTTATAGAAGGGATTTTACAATAAATGCTATGGCAATAGCACTAAATAAAAAGACATTTGGCAATTTAGTAGATTTTTACAATGGTTATAATGATCTTATGGGTAAAAAGATAAAGATCTTACATAAAGATAGTTTTAAAGATGATCCTACCAGGATCTTTAGGGCTGTAAGGTTTGCCACTAGATTTGATTTTAAGATAGACGATAAGACTAAAAGTTTGATGAAAGAAGCTGTCATGAAGGGTTATGTAGGTGAAGTGAATAAAGGCCGCATAAGAAAAGAGATAGAGGCATTTCTGAGAGAGAAGGATCCATTGAAATGCCTGGCGAGCTTTTCTAAACTTATGTAACGCAATGCAAATATAAAGATGCTGTCCTAGAGCTCCCCAGGAGTTCTATACGGCGCTGGAACACCGCGCCGTGTTCTACGGTTTAGAGCTCGCTCTACGAATCGAGCTTTCGCCTTTAGTTAGGCTCGATCTCGCTCTAAAGCCTTGAACACTTCGTGCTTGAATATTACGGGATGCCGCTATGTTCCTGATGCGCCGCATAGACTCCCGGGAAACCCTAAGACATAAAATTTATTAGTTGTTCATTGATCTATATATGCTATAGTAGCGGGTGGCCGCGATTGGGGTCCCTGTAAGCGCGCAGGCAAATGCCGAGCACTTACGGGGTGAATCACGGACAGCCTGCCCTCCGAAGCTTTAGCGTAGGAGGGGACCCGCTCCTAATTAATAGATTAGAAATTAACTTAAGGAGAGAGAACATGGGCATACGTTCAGAGAGGGTGAAGGGAGAATTAAAAAAGGAGTTGTCTATCATATTGCGTGATGATCTAAAAGATCCTCGCGTAGGTTTCGTAACAATAACCAGGATCGACCTGACAGGAGACCTCAGGCATGCAAAGGTCTATTTTAGCATGATAGGTGAAGATGCTAACAAGGAAGAGTGTGAAGAAGGAATACAAAGCGCATCTAAATACATAAGAAAGCTTATCGGGGAAAGGTTACAATTAAAATACGTACCAGAACTTACTTTTATATTTGATAGATCAATAGAATACAGTATTGATCTAGAGAAGACATTTGAAAGGATAAGAGATGAGCGAAAGAACGATCAGTAATGCGATAAAAAGATTTAGTAGTTTTCTTATAACAGCTCACATAAATCCTGAAGGCGATTCTATTGGAAGCCAGATCGCGTTAAAGGTGCTACTCAGTAAAATGGGTAAAGAAGCATTGATAGTAAATGAAAGCCATGTTCCTAATACGCTCCAATTTATAAGCGGTTCAGAAGAGATATTAAAAGAGATCCCGGATGGCTTTGATTTTGATGCTGTTTTAGTCCTGGATTGCCCTGATTTCTCAAGGATAGGGACTGTAGCTAAATATATCTCCAAGGACAAGGTCATTATCAATATTGATCACCATGTTTCTAATGAAGGTTTTGGAAAATATAATTGGGTAGATGCAGGATCTTCAAGTGTAGGTGAAATGATATTCAGATTATTCGAAGCCTGCAAGGTAAAAATAGATCATGATGCAGCACTAGCCATGTACGTGGCTATTATGACAGATACGGGTTCTTTCAAATATAGCAATACTTCTTCAAAGACACACAAGGCCATCAGTAAACTTATTGAAAAAGGCATCAAGCCATATGAGATATATACGAATATCTATGAATCCAGCACTGTCGAAGATACAGATCTTCTAGCAGAAGCCCTAAAGACACTTAAGGTCTCGGAAAATAAAAAAATAGCATGGCTCTGGGTCACGAAGAAGATGCTAAAGAAGACAAAGGCCTCTCTCGAAGGCACTGAGGGAATAATAAATTTTGCCAGGTCATTGAAAGGCGTAGAAGTAGCAATATTCTTCAGGGAGACTGGGACAAAGGACAGGGTAAAGGTGAGCTTTCGTTCAAAAGGTAAAGTAGATGTAAATAAACTGGCATCAGGTTTTCAGGGTGGAGGCCATAAGACAGCAAGTGGCGCGACTGTCTTCGGTAAATTAAAAGCTGTAGAAAAGAAAGTCATCGATAAGGCTATTAAGATGACTAACAAATGAATTTCATAGCTAAGCCTGGCAAGCGTAAAGAAAAACGTTGCTGGTTCGAGCGGGCACGGTGTCTTTCTTCCTAAGGAGAGCCTTCAAAAATCGTTCGGCCCAGTGTTAGAAATTTGTAGATGTGGGGCCTCACTCCATTTTATTTTGACAGGCAGTATGTAGGTGAGGCAGGATCTTTTGTTTCGCAAAATAAAGAGGTTTTTTCAGGCCTCCTCAGTCAGAAAGACGAGCGAGAAGCAGCATCGAGCGAAGTCTGCCACGCTGGGGCAGACAAGCGTTGTTTCTTTACGCTTGCCAGGATTAGCAAGGATAATCAATGGATGGAATACTACTGATAGATAAACCCAAAGGCCTTACTTCTCATACAATAGTAAGTGTTATAAGGAAGAGGTTCAAGGTAAAGAAAGTAGGCCACGCAGGCACGCTGGATCCTATGGCAACAGGGGTATTGGTACTTCTTATTGGAAAAGCTACAAAGCTCTGTAGCTCCCTGATACAGGATGATAAAGAATACATAGCTACGCTTTCTTTAGGGAAGTCTACTGATACGCAGGATTCTACAGGCAAGATAGTAGAAGAGAAACCAGTAGATAATATAGATAAGGATATTATAGAAGAGACATTCAATAGTTTTTTAGGAGAATACCTCCAGATACCTCCTATGACATCTGCAAAAAAACATAAAGGTATTAAACTTTATAAACTTGCCAGGCGCGGCAAGGTAGTAGCTAGGTGTCCTTCGAAAATAGTAATACATGATATTGAGATATTAGAACATAGATTACCAGATATAAGTTTTCGCGTGGTCTGTTCAAAAGGTACTTACATCAGGACCTTATGCGAGGATATTGGTAAAAGATTAGGTTATCCTGCTCATATGTCCAGCTTAAGACGTACAAGATCAGGGAGATTTAATCTAAAAGATGCTTTCATATTAGACAATGTTAATAAAGAAGATATCCGACATATCTAGATCAAAAAAGGTCTGTGTCTCTATAGGAATTTTTGACGGAGTGCATCTAGGCCATCAGAAGATCTTAAAAAAACTAGTCAAGGTTACAAAAGAGCTTGATGCGAAGAGCCTGGTCATAACATTCTATCCTCATCCCAGAAAAGTCCTCGATCCTGATATAACAATACCTTTCCTAACATCTATAGAACATAAAAAAAATATCATAGAAAAGATAGGGATAGATTATTTTCTAGCCTTAAAGTTTACTAAGGGCCTTGCCAGGATGGATGCTGTGCAATTTATAGAACATATTTTACTAAAACATTTTAATCTAAAAGGGATGGTAGTAGGAAAAGATTTTTTATTCGGCAATAAAAAGAAAGGAGATTTTTCGCTACTAAAAAAAATAGGCAAATCCTGTTCATTCATCGTCTATGGCATAGACGATGTTAAGAAAAATAAAAGATATGTTTCCAGCACAAGAATACGCAAGCTAATAGAAAAAGGAACACTTAAAGACGCTGAGATCCTCCTTGGAAGGAAGGTCACAGTTTTTGGTACAGTCGTTAAAGGAAGAAGAGTAGGAAGGGACTTAGGTTTTCCGACTGCAAATATAAATCCGCACCATGAATCCATTCCTCCGAGCGGGGTGTATGCCGTAGATGTCCTGTTGAATAAATCACTTTATAGAGGAGTTCTAAATATAGGTACTAGGCCGACATTTATGAAGGATATTGAACCTACAATAGAATTACATATATTAGATTTTAAAAAAAATGTATATGGTAAAGACGTAGAAATAATGTTCATAAAAAAATTAAGAAATGAATTAAGATTTAAAAATGCTGAAGCATTGAAAACACAGATAAAAAAAGATATATCGCACGCCAAACAAACCCCCTATATTTAGCATACAGGCCTTGATGTAACCCCATCATATAGTATAAGTTAAAAAAGATTGAATTTTATCTTGACAGGGTTTTTCTATTCGTGTAAACTTTAAACTACAGAGTGGTGAGAAGTGGAGTAAAGTGGAGGAATAGATGTTTTACGGAGAATTTGATCATACACTGGATAGAAAAGGAAGACTGATAATTCCTTCTAAGTTCAGGGATGCATTGAAAGATCATTATATAGAAAGGTTCTTTCTCACAAGAGGCCTGGATAAATGTTTATTTATGTTTGCTGAAGATGAGTGGAAACTTCAGGAGCAGAAATTCAAGGCAATGTCATTCACAAAGTCAGAATACAGGCGGTTCAATAGGTTGTATTTTTCAGGCGCGTGTGACTTGGTACCTGACAAACAAGGGAGGATACTTTTACCGAATTATTTAAAAGAATATGCTGATATAAAAAAGAACGTGTTCATCATCGGGGTATCAAACAGGATAGAGATATGGTCAAAAGAGAAGTGGTTAGAATATTATTCAACATCAAAGGAAAATTTCGAAGAGATAGCTGAAAAATTAATAGATCTGGGATAACAAGGAGGTATCATGCATTCTCGTAACAATAGTTTTTCAAGACAGAGAAGATTGGAGCCCGGAGTATTTGACAGTATTCCAATAGAATGTATAAGGAAGACGAGGAAGCTTAATGTAGACAATACGTGTTGCCATGTAAGCAGGGAAATATACAAGATATTAAAGAGTTCTAATGGAAGAAAGCTTTTTGCATAAGAGCGTTTTACTTAGAGAGAGCATTGATCTTTTAAATCTTTCACCAGGGAAGACAGTAATTGATGCCACAGTCGGAGCAGCAGGTCATTCAGAAGAGATATTAAGGATCATTCACCCCAAAGGTAGGCTCATAGGAATCGATAGGGATAAAGAAGCATTAGAGATAGCTAGAAACAGGCTTGCCGAGTATAAAGGCTCATTTGAATTAATAAAAGAAGATTTTAGGAACCTTAAGGAAGTTGTCGATAGATTGAAGTTAGGGGAAGTGGACGGGATCTTATTTGATCTCGGGATATCTAGCCTACAGATGGAAAGTGAGGCTAGAGGATTCAGTATAAAACATAATGGTCCGTTAGATATGCGTATGGATAAAGACCAACGCCTTAATGCAGAAGAGATCGTAAATGGGTTTTCAGAATTAGAATTAGGAAAGATCTTTAAGGATTTAGGAGAAGAGCGTTTCTATAGAAGGATAGCAAAGTCGATCGTTTACTATAGAAGCAAGAAAAGGATAACTGAGACAGCACAGTTAGCTGACATTGTCTTACGAAGCATGCCTTTCAAGAATAAAAGAGAGCGCATACATCCAGCAACCAGGGTATTTCAGGCGATCCGGATCAAGGTAAACAATGAACTTAGTTCTATAGAAACAGCACTTAGATACACACCGCACATACTAAAGAAAGGAGGCAGAGTAAGCGTAATATCTTTTCACTCTTTGGAAGATAGAATAGCCAAGACTATCTTTAAAGAGTTCAAGTCTTCAGGAATTTTTCGCAATGTCGTAAAAAAACCTATTACACCAGGAGAAGAAGAATTGAAAAGGAATCCCAGGGCCAGAAGTGCTAAGCTTAGAGTGGCAGAAAGGATAGCATGAGATCTATATTAAAAATACATAATATAATGATCCTGATCGTTCTTTTAACAATAGTTGCTATCATGTATGTCAATCAGCAGGTCCTTGTCTACCAGATGGGTTTAAAAGTAAAAGAGAATGCTAATATATACTCAAAGCTTGTTGACCAGAATAGGATTTTAGTATATAATGTTCTTAATTTGAAATCACCTGTTAACCTCGAGGCAAAACTTTTAGCCAAAAAGGTGGAAATGAATATGCCCCACAAGTGGCAGGTAGTCAGACTGAAGGATTCCCCAGAGAAGTTTGCTAGGACGATTGCAGTAAAAAGAGGTCTCTTTGCCAATCTGTTAAGTTTAGGTCGGGAAGCAGAGGCCAGCCCGAACATTAATAGTTTTTAATATAATTTTATAATTAATCTACCTCGTAATATACTATATATAATTAAAAATTGAGGAACTTGTTGTGCACAGAGTAGTCACCCCTCGAACAAGAAAAGTACTATACACTTTATTAATATTTTTCGCACTTCTTTCTGTAAGACTTTTATCTGTACAATTAGGATCAGCTAATGCCTTATCCAAGCTTGCTTCGGATCAATATAAGACATTTGCTTCAATACTCCCAAGAAGAGGCATTATATATGATTCTAACCTTAGAAAACTAGCTGTATCTATAAACCTTAGCTCTGTATTCCTGGATCCTTTTATAGTGGAGGATAAGGATAAAGCAGCCAGGGATATAGCTGGAGTGCTGGGGTTGGAAGAAAAAGATATATTAGAGAAACTGGATCAGAAAAAACGCTTTATCTGGCTCACTAGAAAAGTAGAGCCTGAGATCGAAAGGGCCCTGAGACGCCTTAATATTAAAGGTGTAGGTTTTATAAAGGAGTCAAATAGAGCTTATCCACATGGTATGCTTCTAAGCCATGTGATAGGATTTGTAGGCCTTGATAATGAGGGACTCGAGGGGCTGGAGCTTAAGTTTGATAAGCATCTAAAAGGGACTATAGGGTGGATATATACAATAAGGGATGCTAAAAGAAGAGAAGTGCATGGTTATGAATACAAGGAGATCCCTCCTGCTGATGGCAATGATATAGTACTTACTATTGACAGCATGATACAGTCTGTAGCAGAACGTGAATTAGATAAAGCAGTTACAAAATATAATGCAGATGGCGGTTCAGTGATCGTTATGGATCCTTATACAGGAGATGTGATCGCACTTGCTAATAGGCCTACTTATGACCTTAATAATGTAAATGGATATCCTGTTGAGAACAGGAGAAATAGAGCAATAAGTGATTTTTTTGAACCTGGGTCAAGTTTTAAGATAGTTACAGCTTCTGCAGCAATAGAAGAGAATATGATCGGCCTTGATGATGAGATATTTTGTGAAAACGGAGAATTCAAATGGACCAAGCATACCTATCATGACACTAAACCACACGGTTGGTTAGCTTTTAAGGATATTATAAAATATTCTTCAAATATTGGAACTATGAAGGTCGCGTTAAAGTTAGGAGAGACTAGATTATATAGGTATATTAAGAGATTTGGTTTTGGCAAGAAGACGGATATTGACTTACCAGGTGAAGTAGAAGGTATCTCAAGGAGCCCTGATCAATGGTCTAAGCTGTCCTTATGCAGCATCTCAATGGGGCAGGAGATCACTGTAACAGCAATGCAACTTGCATGCGCATTGTCCAGCGTAGCGAATGGTGGATGTTATGTAAGGCCTAGGATAATCGACAGGATCCAGGATAAAAGCGGCAATGTATTGGAGAGATTTGAGGTAGAAAAGAGGCATAGGGTCATGTCAGAAGAATCCGCTATGAAGCTAAGGAGAATATTGCGCGGAGTAGTCGAAGAAGGCACTGCTAAAAAAGCTGAGATCGAAGGATATTTTCCAGCAGGCAAGACTGGCACAGCGCAGAAGATAGAACCGAACGGTACCTATTCTCATAGTAAATACACAGCTTCTTTCATAGGTCTATTGCCTTATGATGACCCTAAGTTCGTAACAGTGGTGATATTGGATGAGCCCAGGCCTCAGTATTATGGAGGCACGGTCTGCGCTCCAGTATTCAAGAATGTAGCAGAAGAATTAATGCGTTACTATAAGATAGAAAAACAAGTAGGGATAGAGACATGAGATTGAATATGATCGCAAGAAATATAGATAATGATATCGACAGCATAGAAGGAAAACTTTCTTTGGATATAACAGGCATAACGTGCGATTCAAAGACAGTTAAAGAAGGTCATATCTTTATTGCTTTAAAGGGAAATAGATTTGATGGAAGGGATTTCATTGATGAGGCTATTGATAGAGGCGTGAGCGCAGTGATATTGGAATCTTCAAAGGACAAGATCATAGCTCCCCGAAAAGGAAAGACGTTTTTATATGTAAGGTCAATAAAGAATGTCCTGCCTCAGTTATGTAAGGTGTTTTACGGGGATGTCTCTAAAAGCATGGACCTTATCGGAGTGAGCGGTACTAATGGAAAGACAACCATTACATATCTAGTGGAGAGTTTATTTAAGTCTAATTCTAAAGAGATAGGTGTAATAGGTACTGTTAATTATAGATTTGGGGACCGTCTCATACCAGCATTTAACACCACTCCAGGGATATTAGACATGTATTATTTATTAAGCAGCATGAAGAAGCAGGATATAACTAATGCAGTACTGGAAGCATCTAGCCATTCTCTGGCTCAGGGCAGGCTGGATGGTATATTTTTTGATGTAGCAATATTTACAAATCTTACAAGGGAGCATCTGGATTATCATAAGGATATGGAGGATTATTTCAGGTCAAAGCTAAAGCTTTTCAAGAAACTAAAGACAGGCGGTAAGGCTGTTATCAACCTAGACGATGAATATGGCCGAAGGATCGTAGATGATCTAAGTTCAGATACTGGCATTAAGATCATTACTTATGGCATAGATAAAGGTAAGGATGTATATGCTTCTAACCTGAATACTTCTTTTAATGGCCTGGAGTTCACAGTCCATACAGATAAAGAGACTACCAAGATCATCTCAAAGTTAATAGGCCGTCATAATGTATATAATATCCTGGCAAGTTTTGCATGCGGCATAGCCTTAGAGACGAGCTTGGAAGAGATAAAAAAAGGTATCGAGGCCCTCGAAACCCTTCCTGGAAGGCTTGAGAGGATAGATTGCGGACAGGATTTTTTGGTATTCGTAGATTATGCTCATACAGAAAATGGACTGCAGAATGTGCTAGAGTCACTGAGGGAATTAAATCCAAAGAGGCTCATAACTATTTTTGGGTGCGGAGGTGACAGGGACAAGCATAAAAGGCCTAATATGGGCAAGGTATCATCAGAGCTTTCTGATAAAGTGATCTTGACAAGTGATAATCCTAGAAGCGAAGAACCTATGGAGATCATCAGAGAGATCATAAAAGGCATAAAAAACAATAAAAATAATTATATAGTTGAGATAGATAGGGCCAATGCTATAAGCATAGCGCTGGAAGAAGCTAAAAAAGGCGATATCGTCTTAGTAGCTGGCAAAGGGCATGAAACATACCAGGTCTTTAAAAATAATACTCTTCCCTTTGATGATAGGGAAACAGTAAGGAGGAATTTATGTTCACAGTAAATGATGTATTGGTTTCAACTGAAGGTGTCTTGCTTTCTGGCAATGAGAACACCATGTTGACTGGTGTCTCGACAGATACCCGCCGCATTAAAAACGGAGACTTGTTCGTGGCATTAAAAGGTGAGAGGTTCAATGGCCACAATTTTATATTAGATGCGGTCAGTAAAGGTGCTGGAGGTGTACTAGTACAGGAAGGCTGTGTCGTAAAGTCTAATTTTAAAGGCACTGATGTGTCTTTTATGTGTGCCAGAGACACCATGAAGGCACTGGGAGATATAGCATGCTTCCATAGGAAGAGATTTAATATCCCTCTTATTGGTATCACTGGCTCTAATGGCAAGACCACCACTAAAGAGATGATAGCAGCAATTCTCAATAAAAAATTCAGCACACTTAAAAATTATGGCACAGAGAATAACCACATAGGGGTACCTATTACTCTTATGCGCCTCAATTCTAATCATAAATTTGCAGTGCTGGAGATGGGAACAAATCATCTAGGGGAGATAGGAAGACTTTCAGAGATAGCTAATCCTACAGTGGCACTTATAACTAATATCGGACCATCGCACTTAGAATATCTTAATGACCTTTCTACAGTGCTTAAGGCAAAATGTGAGATATTGGATTATATGCCAAAGGATTCTAAGGTGATATTGAATGGGGATGATGAGCTCTTGAAAAAACTCAAGACTAAATTAAAGGTAATAAAGTTTGGCTTGGATAAAGAATTTGATTTTTATGCAGACAAGGTAAATATAGAAGCTGATGGTATAAACTTCAGATTAAATGGTAAAGATGAGATAAATCTAAGTGTTGTAGGACGCCACAATGTATATAATGCGCTTGCTGCAATAGCTGCTACCTGGAATTATGGCGTGACTATTGATGATATAAAAGAAGCACTTAGAGAGTTTAGAGTGCCGAATATGAGAATGGAGGTCAAAAATCTGGCTAACATAAAGATCATAAACGACTCTTATAATTCTAATCCACTTTCAATGAAGCAGGCCATAGAAGCGCTTAGAGATATGACTACTAAAGGAAGGAAGATATTAGTAGCAGGAGATATGCTCGAATTAGGCACGTTCTCTGGAAGGTTCCATCATCTAGTAGGGAGACAGGCAGCTGAATCAGGAGTAGACCTAATAGTAGCAGTAGGAAAACTCGCTGAGCATATATCAAAAGGAGCTCAGGAAGCGGGTATGAGCGAAAAAAAGATAAAGCTCTATAATCTTACAAAGCAGGCTTCAGAAGCTGTATCAGAGCTTATAAAGAAAGGAGATACAGTGTTGGTAAAAGGATCCCGCGCTATGAGGATGGAAGAGATCGTCAGAGAGTTGGAGATGCAGTTCAAAACATAAGACACATGACACACGACACATAACACATGTGACTTGTGTCTACATGTTGATTAACATGTAGATGTGTCTTGTGACCAAAGGAATTTTTAAGCATGTTATATTACTTACTTTATCCCCTTCGTGAATACTTTTTTGGATTCAATGTATTTAAATACATTACCTTTAGAGCTGCCTTTAGCAGTATCACAGCTTTTTTAATAACAGTAGTCTTTGCCCCTCCTATTATAAATAAACTTAAAGCACTTAAAGTCGGTGAAACCATAAGACAGAAACATGTAGAACACCTTTATGCCCTGCACAAGGATAAAAAAGGTACTCCTACAATGGGAGGCCTATTGATGTTGATAGGCGTGTTTACCTCGACCATCCTTTGGGCTGATATGAAAAATGGATTTGTGCTTTTAGCGCTTATGGTGACAGGTTTTTTAGGTGGGGTAGGGTTTATAGATGATTATAAAAAACTTTTATCAGCTTCGGGAAAGAGCAAGAGAGGTCTTAATAAAAGGACTAAGCTTCTTTTTCAGGTCACAGTAGGCTTTTTGATCGGACTTTATATTTACATGGAACCAAGTATAAATACTATTCTAGAGATGCCTTTCTTAAAGGAATCAGCGATAAATCTGGGCATTCTTTATATACCTTTTATCATATTAGTGATAACTGCATCCAGCAATGCAGTAAATATCACTGATGGCCTGGATGGCCTAGCAGTAGGTTGTATAGTCTTGACCGCTGTAGCATATACTGGCATGAGTTATGTAGCTGGACATTTCAGTATGGCAAATTATCTAGGTATATATTATCATCCTCAGGCAGGAGAACTGACAGTCTTTTGCGCTGCTATTGCAGGAGCAGGCCTTGGATTTTTATGGTATAACTCTTTTCCAGCTTCTATATTTATGGGAGATACTGGAGCGCTGTCTTTAGGAGGAGCGATCGGGACAGTAGCTTGTTTTATAAAAAAAGAGATAGTCTTGTTTTTAGTAGGCGGGATATTTGTTGTAGAAGCATTGTCAGTGCTTCTACAGATAATCTCTTTTAGGACCACGGGTAAGCGTATTTTTAAGATAGCTCCGCTTCATCATCATTTCCAGATGCTGGGTTGGTCAGAGCCAAAGATAACAGTTAGATTCTGGATAGTTGCAATAATATTGGTACTATTGAGTTTTGCTACTCTAAAGTTAAGGTAATAGGACCAAAGGATCTAAAGATATGAAAAATGCATTAGTAGTCGGACTAGGTAAAAGTGGTATGTCTACTGCAAGGCTTTTAGCAGAACATAGTAGACAGGTCTTTATTACTGAGGTGAAAAAAGAAGATGAGAGTAGAGTTTTTTTAGGACCTCTTATTAGAGACAATATTGTCAAAAAAGAGAATATAGAATTTGGTGGCCATACAGAGAGATTTACAGAAAACATAGACCTCGTAGTAGTAAGTCCTGGGGTAAAAAACACAGCCCTTCCTATAAAGATAGCACAAGAGAAAAATATCCCTGTCGTCAGTGAACTGGAACTTGCTTTTTCCTATTGTCCAGCACCTATAATAGCTATAACTGGTACTAGCGGGAAGACCACTGTCACTACATTGATAGGGAGGATGTTAAAAAAAGCTGGCCGTCGAGCATGTATATGTGGAAATATCGGGAACCCATTGAGCGGGGAGATAAAAGGGCTCGATAAGGATTCTATAGTAGTGCTTGAGGTAAGTTCTTTTCAGCTGGAGTGGATAAATAACTTTAGGCCTAAAGTAAGTGCAATATTAAATATTTCTACAAATCATTTGGATAGGCATAAAGACATGGATGAATACATTTCTTTAAAGATGAAGATCTTTTCTAATCAGCGTGATGGAGATATATTGTTTTTAAATAGTAAGGACAGGATATTAAAGGACATCAGAGAGAAAGTATCAGGGCCTAAGGTCGAATTCTTCAATGATCATTTGGATTTTAGAAATAAGTTATCCATAGACAATGAGGATTTTCAAGCTGCAATGTCTATTGCATCTTATGAAGGAGTGAACGAGGAAGACATGCTGGCGGTCATCAAAGAGTTTAATGGGATCGAACATAGATTAGAGAAAGTGAGAGTTGTGGATGGCGTTCAGTTCATCAATGATTCTAAGGCTACTACTATCTCGAGTGTCGAGTGGGCATTAAAGTCACTGGAAGGAAAGATAGTCCTTATTTTAGGAGGACGTTATAAAGGTGGAGATTTTAGCAGGCTAGAACCTTATCTAGAAAAAAAAGTATCATCTATTGTTGCTATAGGAGAGGCTAAGGAAAGAATAAAGAGCGATCTAAAGAACTTTAGTAATATTATAGAAGGCAGGACATTTGAAGAAGCATTCAATAAGGCAGTAAAAGAATCAAGAAAAGGGGACAAGGTTTTGCTTTCACCAGGATGTTCAAGTTTTGATATGTTCAAAGATTACGAAGAGAGAGGAAGGTCTTTTAAGGAATTATGCAGGAGATTAAAAGAGTCTCGTTAAGTAAGGATGCCAGCATATTATTGATAGTGACCATGCTCTTGATATGCCTTGGTATTGTTATGGTCTATTCTGCTTCAAGCTGTAATGCTTATGAGGACTCTTATGACAGTGCATTTTACCTGAAAAGACATTTGATAAATTTTTCAGTAGGGCTGGTGCTTTTTTTATTGGTATATAGGGTCAATTACCTAAGAATAAAAAATTATACTAAGTGGCTACTTGCATTTTCAGTAATAAGCTTATTAGTGGTATTTTTACCAGGTATAGGACATGAAGCAGGTGGCGCGAGAAGATGGATAAAGATCGGTCCAATAGGATTTCAACCATCAGAACTCTCGTGTCTATGTCTTATCCTGTATCTAGCTGACCTTCTGGAAAGAAAAGAACTTTTTATCAAGAACATTTTATACGGGTTCATGCCTCCATTAGTGATATCTGGCTCTATAGTGTTTTTGGTCCTGCTCCAGCCTGACTTGGGTACTGCGGTCACGCTTTTAACAGTATCAGTTCTTATGATGTTTGCAGCTGGAGCGAATATGATGTATTTTTTGCCTTTTATAGGATTGGTTCTGCCAGCATTTTATTTTCTTATCTTCAAAGTGCCATATAGATTAAGGCGTATCATAGGATACCTTGATCCATGGAATGATGCACAGAACGCAGGTTTTCAGATCATACAGTCCTTCTTAGCATTGGGGTCAGGCGGACTTTTAGGGGTCGGGCTTGGATGTAGCCGTCAGAAATTATTCTATCTTCCGCAGGCACATACTGATTTCATATTTTCAATAATAGGGGAAGAGCTTGGCCTAGTAGCCACGCTAAGTGTGGTTTTTTTATTTTGTATATTTATCTGGCAGGGCATAAAAATATCAGCGACTACAAAAGATATGTTTGGTAAACTTGTTGCATTTGGCCTGACAGTGAACATAGGGCTTAGGGCTATTATAAATATTGCTGTTTCAACAGGTGCCATACCTACTAAGGGACTGCCTTTACCATTTATTAGTTATGGAGGCACAGCCCTGATAATGAATATGGTCAGTGTGGCACTTATTTTGAGTATAGCAAAGAGGTAGTCGCAGGACACAAGACACATGTCACAGGTAACCCTCCTACGCCTTTGCGAATTGTAGTTCAATAGGCTGGCTTCGGAGGGCAAGCAGGTTTCAGGTTCGTGTGACATGTGACTTGATAGGGAGTTAATATGAGAGTAATAATTGCTGCTGGGGGTACAGGAGGGCATCTTTTTCCAGCGATCAGATTAGCTGAAGAGATATTATTAAAAGGGAGTGAACCTTTTATACTGACATCTTCTCGTATGCAGGATTCTAATATCCTGGAAAATAAAAATATAAAGTTTTTTACTCTTCCTATTAAAAATCTACGCTCTAAAGGCATAATATCAGTCTTGGATTTTTTATTTTACTTAACATTAGGCACGATCAGGTCCGCAATACTCCTTTTTCGTATCAAGCCAAGTTATGTGGTAGGGTTTGGAGGTTATGTATCAGGCCCGGTTTTACTACTAGCATGTTTGTTTAGGATAAAGACCATGATACACGAGCAGAACGTGTATCCTGGCAAGACCAATAAGATATTAGCCAGATTTGTGGGAAGGGTAGCTATAAGTTTCCCTGAGACCAGGAAGCATTTGAAGTGTTCGCAAAAAAAGATAATCTTTTCAGGGAATATTCTAAGAAAAGAGATACTTTTACTTAAAGACCTTGAGAAAAAAGAAGATATATTTAAGGTACTTATCATGGGAGGCAGTCAAGGTTCTAGCGCACTAAATAGATTTTTACCAGAGGCAATAGGCCTTATGGGCGAAGAGAAAAAAAGATCTTTAGAGTTAGTGCACATATCAGGGGCAAAGGACAGGGAATCTGTTGCAAAAAATTATAAAGAGAAAGGTATAAAAAGTAGAGTTTTATCCTTTACAGAGGCAATAGATAAACTTTATAATGAATGTGATTTCGTAGTAGCGAGAGCAGGTGCTACAACTATCTCAGAACTCATGCATTTAGGTAAACCTGCGATATTAGTTCCTTATCCATATGGGGATAGACATCAGATACATAATGCAAAAGTACTAGAAAAGATAGGTAGCGGCGTGATCATAGAAGAAAAAAGCATTACTACCAGGAAGTTGGTAGACATCTTAACTGGTTTTATGGATAGAGGAAGATTAAATGATATGTCAAAAAAAGCTGGTATAGTCAGCAATGATGCCTCTAGAATCTTAGTAGAGGAGATCCTTAGGTGAAAAAGAAAGCTACGATACATTTTATCGGCATAGGTGGAGCAGGGATGAGCGGATTAGCAGAGGTCTTCCATTACAATGGTTATAATGTCCAAGGATCTGATATAAAAAAGACAAAGGTAACTGCTAGATTAGAGGTACTCGGCATACATGTTCAAGAATCGCATGATGCAGTGAATGTGAAGAACGCGGATTTTGTTGTCTATTCATCATGCATAAAAGAGACAAACCCAGAGATCATAGAGGCAAAGAGAAAAAAGATATTTATCTTAAAACGCATAGAAGCGCTCAACATGCTTTTAAAGGACAAGGACCTTATTGCAGTCTCAGGCACTCATGGCAAGACTACTACTACATCCTTGATAGCGTACCTGCTTATTAAAGCAGATTTTGATCCTACTGTATTTATAGGAGCTGATGTCTCTTTTCTGGGGGGGAACGCGCATTACGGAAAAGGTGACATAGTGGTGACAGAAGCTGATGAGTCAGATGGATCATTCCTATTATTAAACCCTTTATACACTATCTCCACTAATATCGACAGGGAGCATATGGATTATTATTCAAGCATGGATAATGTGCTAGCTTCCTATAAACAATTTATCCAGAATACCCGAGATTATGGCTGTAGCCTTGTGTGCATTGATGATAAGAATCTAAGGGAGATCGCTGCTTCAGCTTCAAAGAGAGTTCTTAGTTATGGTTTTTCAGAGGATGCTGATATTAGGGCAACTAATGTAAAACTCCTGGGACTGGGAGGTTCAGAGTTTGATCTAATACTTAAAGGAAAACTATTAGGGGCTATAAAGATATCTTTAATAGGTGAGCATAATATATTGAACAGCTTAGCTGCCATAGGCCTTTCAATGGATCTAGGAGTGGATTTCTCTTCTATAAAAGAGGCAATAGTTGATTTTAAAGGAGCTGATAGGAGGTTTAGTGTAAGAAGGCTTGATTCAGATATAGTAGTGATAGATGACTATGCTCATCATCCTACTGAGATAAAAGCTACATTAAAAGGCATGGAAGACTCTGGGAAGAGGATCATAGCTGTGTTCCAGCCGCATAGATATTCCAGGACAAAATATCTAAAGGAAGAGTTTAGTACTTCTTTTGACATGGCAGATCACCTCGTGATAACTGATATCTATTCAGCCCATGAGAAACCAATAGATGGAGTGACTGCGCGCGATATATGTAACAGTGTGGAGAAGGCAGGACATAAGGATGTAAATTTTATATCAAAACAAAATATAGTAAAACATCTTATGAGGGTAATTAAGCCAGGTGACGCGCTTTTTATACTGGGCGCAGGAGATATAGATGAATTACCTGAAGATATAGTAAAGGCATTAGAGGGAGGTAAGGCAGGCAATGCTTAAGTGCGAATACGGTAAATTAATGAATAATGCAACGACTTTTAAGATAGGTGGGCCTGTATTTTGTTTTGTAGAAGCAGTGACCTATAAAGCCCTCCTGGAAGCTATAGATATAGCTAAAAAAGAGGACAAGGATATAAAGGTAATCGGGAATGGAAGCAATATACTTTTTAGTGATGCTGGATTCGATGGTATCGTCGTAAAGCTAGGGGACGATTTTAATTATATAGAAAGACATGGAGATTCCTTAAAAGTAGGTTCAGCTGTGCTTATGTCAAAGCTAATAGCGCAATGTAAGGACCTAACTCTTACAGGATGTGAATTTTTATTGGGCATACCAGGGTCTTTTGGCGGTGCAGTATTTATGAATGCAGGCGTCAGGGATACTGGAGGAGAAAAAGGCAGGATCGAGATAAAAGATATAATAGAAGAAGTAGAGGTCTTGGACCTAAATAATAAGAAGCGAAAGATATTAAAAAAAGATGATATACCTTTTAAATATAGGTCATCTGGGCTTTCAGAAAAAATAGTTCTTAGTGCTAAGATAGGATTAGATCCTGGCAGTGAAAAAGAGATCGATGATAAGATAAATACTTTTCGGGAAAGAAGGATATGGATGAACAAACTTTTTTATCCTTCAGCAGGCAGTGTCTTTAAAAACCCGGACAGCGGAGAAAGCGCAGGCAGTCTTATAGAAGATTGCGGCCTTAAAGGTTATAGTATAGGTGATGCTCTGATCTCAGAAGAACATGCTAATTTTATAGTGAATAGAGGCAATGCGAGCTCGAAAGATGTACTGGAGCTGATAGAGCTTGCTAAAAAAAGCGTAAAAGAAAAATTCAACATAGACCTCGAGCTAGAGTTGAAGATAATATGAAGAAGAGAGTTGGGATATTAATGGGGGGACCTTCTCCTGAAAGTGATATTTCTATAAGATCCGGGAGAGCGGTCTATAATGCATTAATAAAAAAAGGCATTAATGCGATCTCTTTAGAGCTGGATAAGGTAAATTGCAATGTTGATTACGCAAAAGAAGTAAAGGAAAAGATAAGGTCTTCGAACATAGACATTGCTTTCATTGCTTTGCATGGAGAATTTGGAGAAGATGGAGGCATACAAAGGATCCTTGAGGACATGAATATACCATATACTGGCAGCAGGGTGGATGCATCCAGGATAGGTATGGATAAGATAGAATCAAAAGAGATATTTAAGGCTTCTAATATTCCAACACCTTGCTATAAAAAGATATCCAAAGCTGATCTGGATAAAGGATTTGATAAATATCTGGAAGAGTTAGGCCTACCTATAGTAGTAAAACCCTATGATAAGGGATCCAGTATCGGTCTTTATATAGTAGATAAAAAAGAAGGCCTGGATAGTGCTCTGGAAGATGCGTTTAAGTACAGCAATAAGGTAATACTAGAAGAATATATAGTAGGTCGAGAGATCACAGTAGGTATTTTGGGAGATACTCCTTTGCCGATAGTAGAGATAATACCCAAGAATAAGTTCTTTGATTTTGAGGCAAAGTACAAGAAAGGTTTTACTGAATACATATCTCCTGCTAAGATTGATGATAGTATTTATGCTGAATGCCAGAGTGCAGCATTAAAAGCACATAAGGCATTGGGTGCGCGTTTTTTTTCACGTGTTGACATAATACTAAGTAAGGATAACATCCCTTATATATTGGAAGTAAATACTATACCTGGGTTGACAGAGACATCTTTATTGCCTAAGGCAGCTAATGAAGCAGGGATCGATTTCGAAGAACTAACATTGAAGATCTTGGAGTCAGCAATATGGTAAAACCAAAGAACCAGAAAGTAAAATTTAAAAAAAGGATCAGTTCTACTAGAAAGAAAAGATCTTTGAATATCAGAGGGTTTTTAATGTTTATAATAACCCTAGTTATAGTAGCTGGTATTGGGATAGGCCTTGTAAGAATAAAATTTATGTTTATTGATTCAGACTATTTTATTATAAAGGAAGGTACTATAAAACTTCATGATGGAAGCAGTTTCTTGAAGGATCTTCAGCTAAGCGAGATCAGCGATGGAGATATTATAGGAAAAAATATTTTCTTTTTGGACCTGGCTGCATTGAAGAAGGACATAGAATCTAATCACCCTGAGTTTAAAGATATTGTGATAAGAAGGCTTCTTCCCAATAAATTGATAGTAAAGGCTGAACTCAGGAAGAGTGTAGCGCAGATCCGCTCAGATAGATATTATCTAGTAGATAGAGAAGGTGTGTTGCTAAATGACGTGAGGAATTTTCCTGATCCAGAACTTCCGATCATAGCAGGAATAGGCGTGAATTTTGCTAAGGTAGACAGGCCTAATTTTGCTAAGTTTGAAAAAGATAAGCTGGCCAAGGCATTGGAACTTATAAATGATATAACGGAAAATAAAGACCTGTCTAAATATAAGGTAAAATTAGTCGATATGAATGATCCTGGGAATGTTTCTTTTTCTCTGGACCAGGCAATAGTCGAGATAAAGATAGGTAATACTGATTTTCGAGACAGGCTTGCGAAACTCGCAACTGTCCTTAATGAGATCGGCGTGGATATCAATGATTTTAAATACATCGATCTTCGTTTTGAGGATCCGATAGTCGGATATAAATAACCTGGTACTATATGCATAAAGATGTGATATGTAGCCTAGATATAGGTTCTTCTTTTATAAGGGCATTGATCGCTCAAGCTTCTAGTCCTGATCTAAAGAGCGAAAAGATCCTGTCATACTGTAAATCCCCCACAAAAGGTTTTTCAAAAGGAGTAGTCACTAATATAAGTCTTTTGTCAGATGCCATAGAAGAGACTGTCAATAAAGCTGAGATCAAAGCTAATGTAAAAATAAGAAAAGTGATCGCGAATATCTCAGGAGTACATATAAGGACCTTTAAGAGCAGGGGCTCTGTCCATATATCAGATAGGCCCAGTGAGATTACTGAGGAGGATATCACACGCTGTATCGAGTCAGCTAGACTTATAGCTATGTCGCTCGACAGAGAGGTGCTTGAACTCATCTCTGAGAAATTCTATATTGATGATAAATTAGAGATAGATGATCCTCATGGCCTATTTGGTTCCAAATTGGATGTAGACCTGAATATAATAACATCACTGGTAAGCATACTGCATAACCTTACAAAGGCAATTAACTTAGCTGGTTATGAAGTGGAGGACATAGTAACATCTGCACGAGGAACATCTCTTGCAATATTTGACGAAAAGAGATTAGAAGAAGGAGCTATTTTAATAGATGTAGGAAAGGATGTTACAGAAGTAGCTCTCTTTGATAAATCAAGACTTAGAGATTGTTTTTATTTCCCGTTTGGCAGCGACGATTTGACCCAGGTGCTCCAGGATAAATTAAGGATATTATTTGAAGAAGCAGAAGAACTCAGGATAAAATACGGGATCGTCACTAAGTCCAATCAGGAGATGTATGATTCTACTGAAGTATTGATCCCTTCGATCAAAGATAGGGAGCATAAAAAGAAAGTTCTTGAAGGTCTGGATGTTACTTTAGGTATAGATAACAGCAATATAGCAGAGGTTGAAACTAAAAGCAGGGCTATCTCTAGGCGCGAGATATCAAATCTCTTATCACCCAAGATAGAAGACATAATGCAGGATGTGTATAAAAAGATAGAGCCTTTTTTAAAGGAAAGGCGCAAGGTACCGTATACAAATATTATCGGGGGCGTCTCTAAGATGGATGGGTTTATAGAATCAGTTGAAGAGATATTCGGGATTCCTATTGAGATGGGGAGATTATATAATGCAGATGATATGAAGGATGATGATTTTTCATGTGCACTTGGTCTTTTTAGATTAGAGGCAAGGAGGCATGCAAAGAAGAGGACTTCATCAATGCATGATGCGCGTAATATTTTCAGTAGATTAATATTAAAGATAAAACAACTTTTTGCTGAATATTTTTGATAAGGAGAGAAGATGATAGGCATGATCGGTGCGGGTAATATGGGTAAGGCTATTGCAGTAAGGATTGGAAAAGGACTCTTGCTGAGTGATCTGGATAAAAAGAAACTTCGCAAGATAAAGATCAGGTCAATAAAACTAGCTAAAAATAATATAGAGCTAGTCAAAAGATCCAATATTATAATATTAGCTGTAAAACCTCAGAACATATCAAGCGTCTTAAAGGAGATAACGCCTTTTACTAAAAATAAATTGATTATTTCTATTGCAGCAGGCATCGAAACCAAGTTTATAGAAAAGGCCCTAACGAGTAGGGGAGGTTTAAACCTCCCCTACTCGTTTTGTAATGTGAGAGTAGTCAGAGTAATGCCTAACATGCCTTTAATGGTAGGCAAAGGGATCTCTGCTATATCTAAGGGAAAGTATGCTAAGAAAAAGGACATGGAAAAGGCAAAGAAGATCTTCTCGAAAGTAGGGGGTGTAGTAGTAGTAAAAGAAAGTCTGATGCATGCTGTTACTGCTTTAAGTGGAAGCGGACCTGCGTATTATTTCCTACTTACAGATCTATTAGAAAAAGCTGGTATATCCTGCGGACTAAAAAAAGACCTAGCTAGAAAGCTCGCTCTAGCTACCTTTGTAGGGGCGGGTGCAGTTGCTTCTAAGAGCAATATCTCTATGCAGGATTTTGTGAAGAAAGTTGCTTCAAAAGGCGGTACTACTGAAGCAGCACTAGAGGTATTCAAGAAAAAAGGCTTTGAAAAAATAGTCAAACTCGCCCTAAAATCTGCCTATAACAAATCCAGATCTCTTTCAAAAAAGTAGATAACTTGTTGACAACTTTAAAACTATAGTATATACTATAGTTTTAAACTAAATACTACTTTTTGAGGACTATTAAGCAGTTTACAACTTGTTAACAGCTTTAATTTTATATTTTATATATAAGTTGTTAACAAAATATGTTTTTAAGGAGATATAATATGGATATTACCAAATCAATAATGCAGTTACTGGAAAAGAAAAAAGAAGTGAAGGTCTCTGACCTTACTAAGCTTACTGGATTTTCACGAGTGTATATAAACCGATTTTTCCAACGATTGAGAGAAGAGGGCAAAATAGTTCTTATTGGAAAAGCAAACAAAGCGCGGTATATAATTGCAAACGAAGAAAACATAAAAGAGGCTAAAAAAACTATATTAAGATCTTATTATATCTTAAATAATTTGGATTTATCCGAGGATATTATTCTTGATAAAATTAAGAATAAAACAAGTATTTTTGTTGGCATCTCTGAAAATGTTTCAGCGATTTTGGGATATGCCTTTACTGAGATGTTAAATAACGCTATTGAGCATTCTGAGTCTAAAAAGATAGAAGTGGTTATGGATAGAGATGATATTGGCATCAGATTTTCAGTGAGAGATAAGGGAATAGGGATTTATAACAATATAATAAAGAAAAAGGGGCTTAAGAATGAATCTGAAGCCATACAAGATCTTATAAAAGGTAAATTGTCAACTCAGCCTAAATCTCATAGCGGCGAGGGTATATTTTTTACCTCAAAGGCAGCTGATATCTTGAGAATTCAAAGTTCCACAAAAAAACTGATCTTTGATAATATAGTGCAGGATATTTTTATAAAGGATATAAATAAATTTATAGGCACAAAAGTATTTTTTTCAATAAGCCTTGATTCAAAAAGAAAGCTTAGGGATATTTTTAACGCCTACGCAGATGACTCATTTAAATTCACTAGGACCAAGGTTATTGTAAAGTTATATAAAATGACTTCCGAATACATCTCTAGATCGCAGGCCAGGAGGCTTTTAACAGGATTAGATAAATTTGAGGAGATCATATTGGATTTTGACGGTGTAGAGACAGTAGGACAGGGATTTGCTGATGAGGTATTTCGGGTATGGAAGTCAAACAATCGGAACAAAAACATTATTTACAAAAATACTAATGAAAATGTAGAGTTTATGATCAAAAGAGCCTTAAAAAAAGATCAATCCTCATAGAGAAAAATCATAGAGAAAAATCATTGCATAACCTTCCCTGATGTGATAATATACCACATCAAATTAATTTAAAATTTGGAGGAAAATATGGCTAAAATTGGCATTATAGGCGGAAGTGGTCTATATAATATAGATAGCTTAAATAATATAAAAGAAGTAAAGATGGATACGCCTTTTGGTGATCCCTCAGATAGCTATACCACTGGAACATTAGAAGGCATAGAAGTAGCATTTCTTCCGAGGCATGGTAGAGGCCATAGGATCCTTCCTACAGAATTAAATTATAGGGCAAATATATATGGTATGAAAAAGCTTGGGGTAGAAAGGATTATCTCGATCTCAGCAGTAGGTAGCTATAAAAAAGAGCTTAAGCCCTTAGACATTGTACTTCCTGATCAGTTTGTAGATAGGACCAACCAAGCTCGTAAGACAACATTCTTCGGTGAGGGCATAGTCGGGCACATTACATTTGCTGAACCTGTTTGTAGGCATCTTAGAGAGACGATATTTGAAGCCACAAAGGAGCTTAAATTAACTGCTCATCCAAAAGGCACATACCTAAACATGGAAGGCCCAGCATTCTCAACAAAAGGTGAATCTCTTTTATTTAAAGGCCTGGGACTGGATATTATAGGTATGACTAATATGCCTGAAGCACGATTAGCAAGAGAAGCTGAAATTTGTTATTCGACAGTCGCATTTGTCACTGATTATGATTGCTGGCACGAAGAGATGGTGACTATTGACATGGTCATAGCTAATCTGACTAAGAACGTAGAGAATGCAAAACGCCTTATAAAGGCTGTAGTGCCCGAGCTGGCCAAAGAAAGAGCGTGCGAATGCAAAGATGCTCTTAAATATGCGATCATTACAGATAGGAAATTGATCCCAGAAACGACTAAGAAAAAATTAGACATAATCATCGGAAAGTACATGTAATTATGGAATACAAGAAAACCCTGAATTTACCAAAGACTGAATTTCCCATGAAGGGGAACCTTCCGCAAAAAGAACCAGTTATTCTCGAGAAATGGGAAAAAGAAAACATATATAAAAAGATCAGAGAGCACCGGAAAGATTCTCCTAAATATATACTTCATGATGGACCGCCGTATGCTAATGGAAATATTCATATAGGCCACGCCTTAAATAAGACACTAAAAGACATAGTAGTGAAATATAAGACAATGCAGGGTTTTAATGCGCCATATGTCCCTGGATGGGATTGCCATGGAATGCCCATAGAACACCAGCTTTTCAAGGAGATGAAAAAGACCAAGCACGATGTTTTGCAGGTGAAATTTAGAAAGATGGCACATGACTTTGCTATGAAATTTGTCAATATCCAGAAAGATGAGTTTAAAAGACTAGCTGTATTTGGTGATTGGGAGGATCCATACCTTACATTAGATAAAACTTATGAAAGGGAAATAATCTCGAGCTTCAATAAGCTCTTAAGTGATGGCCTTATCTATAGAGGCCTTAAACCTATAAACTGGTGTAGTAAATGTGAGACTGCATTAGCAGAAGCTGAAGTAGAATATGAAGAACATAGATCCCCGTCAATATACGTAGAGTTTAAGGTCACATCAGATGGATTCTTAAAAGATAATAATGCATGTTTTCTAGTATGGACCACTACTCCATGGACTCTTATCTCAAATGTAGCTATAGCTATACATCCTGACCTAAAATATGTTGCTTTTGAGAGAAAGCACGGCGGTGTGATAGTGTTTACTGAAGCTCTCTTAGAAAAGTTGACTGAAAAACTTGACCTGGATGGAAAGATCATCAAGAGATTTTCAGGAAAAGAATTGGAAGGTATAGTTACAAAGCATCCTTTTATCGGCCGAGAAGCGAAAGTAGTCCTCGCAGATTATGTCTCAAGTGAAGATGGTACTGGTTGCGTACATATTGCGCCAGGACATGGCCAGGAAGACTATCAAGCAGGTTTAAAGTACGGCCTTCCTGCTATTATGCCGATTGATGATAAAGGTAAGTTCTTTAAGCCTCAAGGATTTGAAGTCCCAGAAGAAGTCATTGGAAAAGATATCTATAAGACGAACGAGATAGTCAAAAAACTTTTAATGGAGACTGAGGCGCTTCTTCTTTGGGAAGAGACCTCCCATTCTTACCCACATTGCTGGAGATGCCATAGTCCTCTTATATTCAGGGCAACTAAACAGTGGTTTTTAGGAGTGGATAAAAAAGAACTTCGCCCAAGGACCCTAAAAGAGATAGGAAAAATAAAGTGGGTGCCTGAAGCAGGAGAGAAGAGGATCAGAGGCATGATAGAGCTTAGGCCTGATTGGTGCCTCTCAAGGCAGCGTTATTGGGGAGTGCCTGTACCTATTATATACTGTATGTCTTGTGATAAGGAGATAATTGATAAAAAAGCCATGAAGTTAATAGAAGAGATTTTTGAAAAACAGGGCTCAGACGCATGGTTTATAAAGGAAGCGAAAGAATTTTTACCAGAAGGGTTTAAGTGTTTATGCGGAGGAAGTGAATTTAAAAAAGAGACTGATATCCTGGATGTATGGTTTGAATCAGGAGCAAGTCATCAAGGAGTCTTAAAGATAAGAGAGAATCTAGGATTTCCAGCAGATCTATACCTAGAAGGAAGCGATCAACACAGAGGGTGGTTTCAGACCTCTCTATTAATAGGTATGGGAGTAGTAGGTAAAAGTCCGTTTAAAAATGTACTTACTCATGGTTTCGTAGTAGATGGTGAAGGCAAGAAGATGAGTAAATCAGCTGGCAATGTGATCGCACCGCAGGAGATCATCTCTAAAAAAGGCGCAGATGTCTTAAGACTTTGGGTGAGTGCGTCGTCGTATTTTGATGATATAAAGATATCAGAGGAGATCTTGCAGCGCACAGTAGAGGCCTATAGAAAATTCAGGAACACTGCTAAATATATATTAGGCAATATCTGTGATTTTGATCTCGAAAAAGATAAAGTAGATAAAAAGGATATGCTCGAGATAGATAGATGGGCCTTGTCCAGGGCTAATTCTATGCTGAAAAGCGTTACTCTGGCGTATGAAAACTATAGATATCATGAAGTAGTAAGTACTGTGTATAAATTCTGCATAGTAGAGATGTCCAGTTTTTACCTTGATATTTTAAAGGATAGACTGTATACTTTTGGGGAAAAATCAAATGAAAGGCGCTCAGCTCAGACAGCGCTCTATAAGATACTGGATATTCTAGTAAGGGTACTTGCTCCGATCTTGCCTTTTACATGTGAAGAGGTCTGGGGATATTTTAAGGGAGAGGGTTCAATACATCTGGCAGATTGGCCTAAGCTGGAGAGTGAATTTATAAACCTCGAATTAGAAGAGAATTTTAAGAGATTAGAGAGTTTAAGGGTCGAAGTATTGAAAGCAATTGAAGAGAAGAGGGCTGCAAAGGTAATAGGGAGCCCTCTGGAAGCAAAAATAAAGCTTTACATGAAAGATGATGTAGAGTATAATTTTTTGACAAATTACAAGTTAGACCTGGCAGCATTTTTTATAAGCTCACAGGTCCAGCTGGAGAAAAGTAAAGATAGAAGAATAGAGGTTGTAAAAGCAGACGGCAGTAAATGCGAAAGATGCTGGAACTTTACTTTAGATCTGGGAGAAGATCCTGATCATCCGACACTATGCAAGAGATGCTTGGATATTGTCAAATGAAGACATAAGTTACGGAATGAAATGACGTAACTTATGAGTCTGAATTTGATCCCGCCCCTTTTAGCTACTATTAAATAATAGTTACTAAAGGGGCGGGATTTAATTCGCACTAATCACTTAGCTTCACTTTGTTTGCTAAGTGATGTGCTCATTAAAGAAGGGAGATAGGTTTTTCATGATAAAGACAGAGGCAGCTAAGTTTAAAAAATTACTTCTTAAAAAAAGAGAAGAGGTAATGGACGAGATACATAATATCGCTAAGCAGAACAAGGCTTCTCAAAAAGAAGCTTCAGGTGATCTTTCAAGTTATAGTTCTCACATGGCAGATATGGCTAGCGATAGTTATGATAGAGAATTGAGCTTTAATATTGCAAGCGGTGAACAAGAGATCATCTATAAGATAGACGAGGCATTAAAGCGCATAAAAGAAGGCAAGTACGGCAAGTGCTTCTCTTGTGAAAAAAAGATCCCAGTCAAGCGCCTAAACGCATTACCTTACGCAACCCAATGCATACAATGCCAGTCAAAGGAAGAAAAAAACAATTTTTAATAGCAACTTGCCTGGTCTCGATAGTACTGATCCTAGACCGATTCACTAAATTATTTATCAAAGAAAACCTAGGTGTCGGGGAGAGTATCCCTCTCATAAAGAACATATTTCACATTACATATGTCAGAAATACTGGGGCAGCCTTTGGACTATTTAAAAACTCCACTCATTTTTTTATAATAATCTCCATAATCGCGATCGTAATAATAGCCTCTATCCTAATAAAAAGGATCAAAAAAGGGGAACTTCTAAAAGACCTGGTTCTTAATATAGGATTTATTATGATATTTTCTGGGGCTTTTGGGAACCTTATAGATAGGCTAAAAATGGGCTATGTCGTTGATTTTATTGATGTTAGGATATGGCCAGTCTTTAATATAGCAGATATCTCTATTACTATAGGTACCTGTCTTTTAATAGCATCCTTACTTTTGCCTAACTGCCTAAAATCGTAGGCACTTACCTTGAAAATCAAAGAACAGTATGGTATACTTTAGATATAAATAGAGAATGGATTTTTTTTGTACATCGACTAAATAGTTTTATAAAGTATTAAGTGAAAGGCAGACATGAGAGAATTAGTATTTAAAAACCTAACCTCAATAGATAAGAAGAGGAGAGACCTCTACATATCAGAAGTTATTGAAAACAATGGGGTTAAGACTATTACTAAGAGGCACTCAGTCTATATTATAGGTAAGCCTGCTGATATGAATAGCCAAAAAGGGCTAGAAAGCACTTCTCAGACAGTATCAAAGAGCCCTTCAAAGAGGCACGTCTTTATTTTTAAGAAACATGACACTAAATCTAAGAAAGATAGTTTTGTATGTGATGTGGTAGGCCAATTTTATGCAGTATGTAAAAATGGCCTTTATCCAATAACATTCAAGCATTCTTTTGAGATAGATTTTTTAGGTACTACAAAAAAATAATTAAGATCTCCTTGGTTACCTAGCACTAATTTTATTCTGGGGTTATTCAGAAAATTAGTGCTAGGTTTTTTTGTCGTAGTTCGATTATATTGACTACTTAATTCCTATATGATAAACTTAATTAACTTGTGGAGGATAAAGTGAAGATCGGAGTATTGGGTGATGGTGGTTGGGGGACAGCTCTTGCAGTTCTATTAAGCAATAAGGGCTATGATGTATCTCTTTGGGGTATATTTAAAGAAAATATAGATGCTATAAATAATAATAAAGAGAATAAGAAATTTTTGCCCGGGGTCAAGATACCACCATCTATCCAGGTAAGCTGTGATCTTAAGGCATCTGTCAGCGGAAGAGATCTGGTGGTGCTCGCGATCCCATCACGTTTTTTAAGAGAGGTCTTAGATAAGAATAAAGATATTTTTAACGGTATAGATCCGATATATGTAAGTGTAGTAAAGGGGCTTGAAGACAAGACCCTAAAGAGAATGAGTCAGGTTATTGATGAGATCCTGGGAGATGTTAAGTTATGTGTTCTTTCAGGACCTAGCATTGCACCAGAAGTAGCAAGGAATATTCCTACAACAGTGGTCATCTCTTCGAATAAAAAGGATCTGGATTTAAAGATAAGAGATGTATTTGGCACAGAGAGATTTAGGGTCTATACAAATAATGACCTGGTAGGTGTAGAACTTGGCGGATCGCTAAAAAATATTATCGCTATTGCAGTAGGTATTTCAGATGGACTTGGCTTTGGGGCGAACACAAAAGCAGCACTTCTTACAAGAGGACTGATAGAGATGTCAAGACTCGGTGAAAGATTGGGGGCATACCCAGAGACATTCAATGGATTAACAGGCCTGGGAGACCTTATAACTACTTCTATCAGCAAAGAAGGAAGGAACCGTGGGTTTGGCGAAGAGATCGGAAAAGGCAAAGACCCTAAAGAATTCCTGAAAAATAGCGTGATGGAAATAGAAGGGGCTTGGAGCGTAAAGGCAGCAGTGGAGTTAGGAAAAAGACATAATATCGATCTACCTATTACAAAAGAGGTTTATTCAGTGATATTTGAAAATAAATCACCACTTTTGGCAGTAAAAGAATTGATGACAAGAGAACTAAAAGCAGAACAATAGAGGATCTTTTAAAATTTGTAACGGGGCGTAGCGCAGATTGGCTTAGCGCACCTGAATGGGGTTCAGGGGGTCGCTGGTTCGAATCCAGTCGCCCCGACCATCTGATTTGCGTGTGCGAGACATGTTTTCCTTGAACCCAACAAGGGGATTTTAAGGGGAAAGATAGTTTCCCCTTATCGGCGTACTATACTTCCTTGCGCAAGGAAAAAGAATATTAAGAAAAAACCATCAGGGTTTTTTCTTAAGGAGTGAGCGTTAGCGAACGACGGTTCAGGGGGTCGCTGGTTCGAATCCAGTCGCCCCGACCATTCTGCTACGCTCGAATGCTTTCGCGTTCGAGCTTCGCAGGAATGGTTTCTACGAAGCCATACTATCGATTAAGAAGTCGAATGGCGTAGTAGAACCAATCTCATAAAAGAGAGGTATGATATGCAGGGTAAACCTGAACGCAGACAATTTTTAAGAGTTGATAGGTCTTTTGTTGTATCATATACTGTTGTTGAAGTAAAGAGTCCAAAGGCTGATATAACCCAGACCAGGAATATCAGTGAAGGAGGGATCCTGTTCACTACTGATAAAGAGTTAGCCCAAGGTGCAATGCTAGATATAAAATTAAAAGTTCCCCAGGCTGCAGATTATATTGATATAAAAGGAGAAGTTGTGGATTCAAAAAAGCGAGGTTCTGGGATGTTGTGTGATACTAGGGTCAAGTTTATTGAGATAAAAGATAAAGATCTACATTTTATTAAAGAAGTGATTGAACATGGTTCTGGCAAATAAAGGATGAGGTTATGGCACAAAAAAATTTAATAAATATTGGTGTGATAGGTTTTGGGACTATAGGTTCTGGGGTAGTAAAACTTCTACGTGAAAGACGAAAGATCTTTTATGAGAGGACTGGGCTGGACCTTAATCTAAAAGCAGTCTGTGACAAGGATGTCTCTACCAAGAGAGATGTTTCTCTTCCAAAAGGGATCCTTACCAAGGATATAGATAAAGTCATCAATGATCCTAAGATAGATATTGTCGTGGAACTTGTGGGAGGGGTACATCCTGCAAAAGAGTTCGTGCTTAGGGCTTTAGCAAAAGGTAAGCACGTAGTGACTGCCAATAAATTGCTTCTAGCTACTAATGGAGATGAAATATTTAGTAAGGCAGCGAAGGCAGGGAAATATGTACTTTTCGAAGCTAGTGTAGCTGGCGGCATACCTATTGTAAGATCTATCAGAGAGGGATTGGCTAGTAATAGATTTGTAAACATATTTGGCATTTTGAACGGTACTTCGAATTATATATTGTCAAAGATGACTAGTGAGGGAGCTGATTTTAAAAAAGTACTTAAAGAAGCTCAAGATAAAGGCTATGCTGAAAAAGACCCTTCGCTTGATATAAATGGATTGGATTCTGCGCATAAATTATCAATATTGAGTCTTCTTGCATTTGGCAAGAGGGTCAAGATGAAGGACATCTACACAGAAGGTATCCAGAATATCTCTCCATTCGATATAGAATACGCGAGAGAGCTTGGTTATGTAGTAAAACTTCTTGCTATAGCAAAGGCTGAGGCTGGGAAACTTGAATTAAGAGTGCACCCGACTTTACTCCCATCGGAATATCTGCTTTCATCTGTCTCGGGCGTATATAATGCTATATCGATTGATGCGGATCTAGTAGGGGAGCAGGTCTATTATGGAAAGGGAGCTGGGAAACTTCCTACTGCAAGTGCAGTATTGAGCGATATTATCCATGTGGGTCATGCTATCAGTGTAGGGAGAGATGTCCGCAAAGGCAATTTTGCAAGAAAACAAGAGATCGACAAGATAAAGAAGATGGACGATGTACATACCAGATATTATATACATTTTTCTACTATTGATAAACCAGGCGTGTTGGCCAGGATCACTGATATATTGGGAAAAAACAATATCAGCATCGCAAGCGTTGTGCAAAAAGAAAGGCGCATTGCACAGATAGTGCCTGTAGTGATGATCACTCATGAAGCTAAGGAAGCTGACGTACAGAACGCATTAAGAAAGATAGATAAGTTAAATGCAATAAAACGAAAAAGTGTACTTATAAGATTGGAGAAATAACTATTATGTATAAAGGTTTAATAGATAGGTATAAAGAATATCTTCCAATTAGTGCGAAGACTCCTGTGATAACTTTAAATGAGGGGAATACTCCTCTCATTTATTCAGGTTATCTTTCAGATGTTATTGATGGGGATGTGGAAGTGTATCTAAAATACGAAGGCTTGAACCCTACTGGTTCTTTTAAAGATAGAGGCATGACATTAGCTATCTCAAAGGCGCTTGAAGAAGGGAAAAAGGCTTGCATATGTGCTTCTACTGGGAATACTTCAGCTTCTGCAGCAGCTTATTCAGCAAGGGCCAGGATGAAATGTGTGGTCTTGATACCAGAAGGCGCTATAGCTCTAGGCAAACTTGCTCAAGCAATGATACATAATGCCCAAGTTATAGCTGTAAAAGGGAATTTTGATGAGGCATTAAATCTGGTAAAAGAGATAGCTCGAAAATATCCTATACAGCTGGTAAATTCTTTGAATCCTTACAGGATCGAGGGACAGAAGACAGGGGCGTTTGAGATCTGCGATCAGTTTGATGGAGAAGCTCCAGTGTTCCATGCTATACCGGTAGGAAATGCAGGGAATATTACTGCGTATTGGAAAGGTTACAAAGAATATAAGGCAAAAGGGAAGATAAAATCTCTACCAAAGATGCTTGGGTTCCAAGCTGAAGGTGCTGCGCCTATTGTGCGAGGAAAAGTAGTTGAAAAACCAGAGACTATTGCAACAGCTATTCGTATCGGGAATCCAGCAAGTTGGAAGATGGCTGAAGAGGCTCGCGATGAATCAGGAGGCCTCATAGATATGGTTTCGGATGATGAGATCCTCGAAGCTTATAAGATATTAGCTAATAAAGAAGGCGTGTTTGTGGAGCCTGCATCAGCTGCATCTGTAGCAGGTATCTTAAAGATAAATAAGGCTGGTTTTTTCAAGAAAGCACAAAAAGCAAAGATCATTTGCATCCTGACTGGTCATGGCCTAAAGGACCCTGATAGAGCAATAAAATCTATTGAAAAGCCAAATGTACTTCCTGCAAAACTAGAAGCTATTATAAAAGAAATAGGATACTGACCCACTTTCCCTATTAGTCTGGAAACAGTTTCCCGAACAACTTAGAAACTGTTTCCAAGTTGTTCGGGAAATAGGGGTAGGATGGGAACACTAGAGTATAGATATGTATGAATTGATAGTTACCTTGGATGATAATGGCAAGAGAATAGATAATGTTGTTACGAAGAACATTGCTAATACTCGGCCAGAGCTTGCAATATCAAGATCTGTTATCCAGAGATTAATAGAATCAGGTGATGTACATCTTAATAAAAAAGAAGTGAAATCATCTCATAAGGTAAAACCAGATGATCTGATAGAAATAGATGAGGAAAAGTTAGAAGAAGAATCACTCCTGGAAGAAGAAGGCAAGACTCCTAGAGCAGAAGACCTTCCGCTTAATATAATCTACGAAGATGATGATATAATAGTAGTAAATAAACCAGCTGGTATGGTAGTGCATCCGGCATGCGGGAATTATTCTGGCACATTAGTGAATGCGCTTTTAAATTATAAAGGGTTTTTGACAGACTTCAATAAACCTAGGAAGACAGAAGATGAGCGCCATGTCTTAAGGCCAGGAATAGTGCATAGGCTTGATAAAGATACTTCGGGCGTAATGATTGTTGCCAAGAACGGGCCAGCATTAAGAAAGCTTTCCAAGCAATTAAAAGAAAGGTCTATGACTAAAAAATATCTAGCTGTCTGTAGAGGTATAATAGAGTTTGATGAGGGGATCATAAACGCACCTCTCAGCCATGATAAAAAAGATAGGCGCAGGATGGCAGTGGACATAGAAGAGGGGAAAGAGGCTATAACGTACTTTAAGGTATTAAAGAGAGATAAGAAGAAAAACATAACAATTGTCGAAGCTAGGCCAAAGACAGGCCGTACTCACCAGATACGTATCCATTTTTTACATCTAGGATATCCAATACTAGGTGACAAAATGTATAGCACTTTTCCATCCCAGGGATTAGAGCATCATGCATTGCACGCAAGGTCCATTGAATTTATCCACCCTACGAAGGGAAAGAAAATGGAGTTTGAGGCAGAACTCCCAGAAGAGCTTAATAACATAATAAAATATATATGCTAATTGTGTGTAAAACTTCTGATTGCACAACATATTGGAAAATATTATACTTATAGTAGTTTTATTATAATTATCCACAAGATATTGACAAAATGGATGTACATAGCTTAATAGAAAGATGTATAAATAGGGATGAAATGGCCTGGGAAGCCTTCATAGGTAAGTTCTCTGGCCTTGTGTATTATTCTGCCAGGCAGAGGCTTTGGAGGAATGGGATAAGTTTTTCAAAGGAAGACCTGGATGATATTGTACAAGGTATCTTTCTTGAGATATTGGAAAAGAACAGATTAAAAGAAATAGCTAACAGAAAAAAGATAACTGCCTGGCTTAGCGTAGTATCTCAAAGTAGAGCTCTTAATTATGTGCGGAAGAGAAAAGAAAGGCTTTTGGGGAAAGATGAGTTTTATAGGATCGATAATCTCACCCAGGATATATCTAGTGAGCCTAGGTTAAAGGGGACACCTTTAGAATTTGATATCATAATAAGGGATTTTAATAACAGAGAAAAGATAATACTGAAGTTAAATATTATCTATAAAAAGACACATAGAGAGATAGCGGATTTTATGAGGCTGCCTACAAATACAGTCTCGACAATAATCCACAGAAAGAAAAAAGTACTAAAGGAAAAATTAAGGGAGTTTAAAATAGAATAAGGAGATCGATATGGATTGTTTAGATGACATAATGCTTTCTTCGTATCTGGATGAGGCACTTTCGAAAGATGAGAGATTAAAAATAGAAAAGCATATAGTAACTTGTAATAAGTGTCTTGATATTTTAGCAGTAGCGCATGAGAGTAGAAAGAAGGCAAAAACCCCTTCTCTAGAGCTAAAGAATAAGATCAAGGACAAGCTGGGTATAAAGCGGAAAAAGAGGAACGATCTTCCATGGATGATAGCAGCGTTGGTCTTATTTTTACTTTCTTTTATAGTAAAAAGATACTTTATGCAGTTTTTACTAGCAGCAGTTGTGATGGGTTTTAAGTGGGTCATGGAAGGCGAAGGCGCTAGGCGCGTAGTAATGATCTTTAAAAAAATACCAGAAAAAGAAAAAAAGTTTGAAAGAAAATCACCCCCTCCTGTGTCTAATATAACAGGAGGAGGTGATAAGTATGACGAATAATAATGGTATTGAGGTCCGTAGAGTGCATAAGCTCGAAGGAGAATCTAAGGTCAAGGCTTTTTTGGACATTGCATTTGCTGGAGTGTTCTTAGTAAAAGGCCTTAAGATCGTAGAAGGGAAGAATGGTCTGTTTTTAAGTATGCCAGGTGGAATGAGTAAAGATGGTAAATGGTATAACACAGCTTACCCGCTGACCAAAGAGTTTAAAGATGTCCTAGTAGAAATAGCTCTAGAGGCATACGAGACCAACTAGCCAATACATGCAACCTAGGTTTGGTTATAGTAGCTATTAGCGGATGGCTTGGCTTACCCCTAGAAGCATCTTGAAAGTTCGAGCGGGCATGGTTGCCCTAGATTATACATGTCTTGCAGAGCGAGAAGTTTCACGAAGCGAAGGATTCCCTCGCTGGGGGAATCCGAGCGGTGCTGATAGGGGTGAGACAAGACAGTCCGCTGATAGTTGAGGTATTATTCTTGACAAAAAAGTTATTTAACTATATACTCTTTAAAAAAGGATATATATGTCTGGTATATTTAAGATAATATTTATAATAATTCTTATTGCAGCTATTGTCTTAGCAGGATTTGCGTTTCTCACCTATCAACAAAAACAAAAAGAGTATCAAAAAAGGTTATTATTGGAAGACAAGATCTCTTCTATCATGAAAGATAAGAGAAAGCTTGAGAAAGAGGTTTTTTCCATAAAGACAGAAAAAGACAAGATAGATTCCGAATATGCGTCTCTCAGATCTAATCTGGAGATACTTTCTCTGGAATTAAGAGAAGCTAGGGCTAAAAGAAGAACAGCGGCGTTGCAAGAGAAAGAGCTCGAAGATCTGAAACAGACTCTAAGAAGTAAAGATGTAGAAGCCCAAAATACAGCTAAAAAGCTACAAGACCTCCAGATCAGCTACCAGAGATTAAATCAAGATCATTCGAAATTAAGACAGGAAAAAACATCTCTCGAGAGAAAACTTGTAGAGCTTGAAAGAAGGCCAGTAGACCTGGATACGATCGTATTAAAAGAACCAGAAGAAGAGGTTATTGTAGAAAAAAGAGCTCCTTCAAGACGGCCAGAGCCTAAGAAGGATCTTCTAAGAGGCAGTGTAGTCGTAGTAAATAAGGAGTATGGTTTTGTGGTCACGGATCTTGGTTTTGGTAGCGGGATCGAACAAGGGATGTATATTGAAATAAGGGATTCCAGGAACCTTTTACTAGGTGAAGCAGAGATCGATAAAGTATACGAAACCATGTCTAGCGCCAATCTCCTAGAAGGCGCTGATATAAATACCATAAAAAGAGGCAATATAGTTATTGAAAGTCGTTAAAATAATAGTCCCACCAGATAAGTCAATATCTCACAGAGCAATAATGCTCAGTGCTATCTCAAAAGGCACTACTCGCATAAATAATCTCTTGGCAGGAGATGACTGCCTGCATACCATAGAGGCATTCCGCTCCATGGGCATAGAGATCAAATTTAAAAAAAGGAACATCAGGGAAAACCGATCCATAGATATCACAGTGAAAGGAACTGGCCTTCGTGGGCTAAAGAAGCCAAAGAAGATTTTATATGTAGGCAATTCAGGTACTACTATGAGGATATTACCTGGGATATTGGCTGGACAAGATTTTGATGTGGCCTTGAGCGGGGATAGATCTTTATCTAAGCGTCCGATGCTGAGGATCGCAAAGCCATTAAGGAAGATGGGTGCAGGTGTCACAGGAAGGGGTAAAAAAGAAATCTACCCGCCTCTAATGATCCACGGAGGAAAACTTAAAGCTATTAAATATAATTCAAAGATCGCTAGTGCCCAGGTAAAATCCTGTATAATGCTCGCATCTTTATACGCAAAAGGCAAGACTATTATCACTGAACCTGTAAGGTCCAGGGATCATACAGAGAGGATGTTAAAGACCTTTAAATATCCTGTAAAAATAAAAGGACTGAGCATCAGCATAGGTTCATCTAAAGGATTAAGATCACCTTCTAATATCAGGATCCCAGGCGACATATCAAGCGCAGCATTTTTTATAGTAGCTGGTTGTCTTTTGCAGGATAAAAAAATAGTGCTTAAGGACGTAGGTTTGAATCCCACAAGAACAGGTATATTGGATATCTTGAAGCGGATGGGAGCACGAATCACGGTTCACGAATCACGGTTCACGAATCACGAACCCAGTGGAGACATTGTTGTAAAGCCGAGCAGGTTAAAGGCTGTAACTATCTCGCCAAAAGATGTTGTGAGAGCTATAGATGAGATACCTATCATAGTGCTTGCAGCTTGTTTTGCAAAAGGGAAGACTGTTATAAGAGGGATAAAAGAGCTGCATTATAAAGAAACAGATAGAATAATGTCCATGGTCACGAATCTTACTAAACTAGGAGCAGATATACAAGTCACATGTCACAAGTCACATGTCACAAGTAAGGAAGAGCTTATTGTAAATGGGACTGGAAGATTGACTGGTGGCCAGGTTTCTAGTTTTGGGGACCATAGGACTGCGATGACTTTGCTTGTAGCAGGTCTCGTATCAGATTCTAAAGTCACTCTAAGAGGCCTTGATTGCATAAATAAATCCTTCCCAGGCTTTGTGAGTTTCTTGAAAAAACTTAAATAGACAAATTGATTTGACATTGTTGTAACGTTTTGTTAAAATTAGGATTAAATAAATCACACTAAACTTATTCTGAGGTGAAAAATGACGAAACTTTTCAAGCTTATCAAAAAAGGTATCAATTATATACTAGGAATGTTCTCAAATGATATGGGGATAGACCTGGGTACTGCTACTACATTGGTATTTGTAAAAGGCCAGGGGATCGTGCTTTGCGAACCTTCAGTCGTAGCTATTCAAAAAGGTTCTCATAGTGTCCTGGCAGTAGGCGAAGAGGCAAAGAGGATGCTTGGAAGGACCCCGGGCAACATAGTAGCTATAAGGCCAATGAAAGATGGTGTAATAGCTGATTTTGAGATCACAGAAGATATGCTTAGATATTTTATAAAAAAGGTCCATAATCGTCGGGTGTTTGTGAGGCCCAGGATGGTCATTGCAATACCTTCTGGCATCACAGAGGTTGAAAAAAGAGCTGTGAAAGATTCAGCTGAACATGCAGGCGCTCGCGAAGTGTATCTAGTAGAAGAGCCTATTGCAGCAGCTATAGGAGTAGGACTTCCGATCCAGGAACCAAGCGGAAATATGATAATAGATGTTGGAGGAGGCACTACTGAGATAGCTGTAATATCTCTAGCAGGGATCGTATTTTCACGTTCTATCAGAATAGGCGGAGATGAATTGGATGATGCTATTATTGAACATCTTAAAAAGACATATAATCTAATGATAGGGGAAAGGACAGCAGAAGATATAAAGATAAAGATAGGATCTAGCTACCCATTGGAGGAAGAACTTACAATGGAAGTGCGCGGTCGCGACCTAGTAGCAGGTCTTCCTAAGACTATCACTATATCTTCTGAAGAGATCAGGGAAGCAGTAGCAGGCCCTATTTCAGCTATTCTCGAAGCCACTAGAATGACCCTAGAGAGGACACCGCCTGAACTTTCAGCAGATCTTATAGAAAGAGGCATAATACTTGCAGGAGGAGGCGCTCTTTTAAGGGGTTTAGATAAATTGATAAGCGAGGAGACAGGCCTTCCTGTCCATGTCGCTGAAGATCCTTTAACAGCAGTTGCTATTGGTACTGGCAAGGTATTAAGCGAGATAAAATATTTAAAGAAAGTCACTGTACGCTCTAAACTGGATTTCTAAAAAACTGACCTTTCGTGTGTGGGAAGACAAAAAACATCCTTTTCCTTTATAATAATCTTTGTTTGCATAATTAGCTTAGTATTCCTCTCTCAAGTTTTCTCAAAAGATTTCCGCATAAAAATAGTAGATATGTTTCGCTTTCCTTTAAAGGTCATATCAGGCATTTATTATGCCCTGGATGATACATCTGGCTTCCGGGAACTTAATACTAAAAACAAGGTATTGAAAGAGACAGTAGCAAATCTAGAGAAAATAAATCTAAGTTTAAGGGAATATCATCTGGAAAACCAGAGATTAAAAAAACTTCTGGATTTTACTGAAGAAGACAAGCCTAAGCTCATACCCAGCATGGTAATAGGAAGAGATTATCTCGGATCTCAAAGTACGATCATTATTGATAAAGGAAAAAAACATAATGTTAAAAAGGACATGTCTGTCGTAGGCGGCCATGGATTAGTAGGCAGGGTCTATGAGACAGGATATAGTATCAGTAGGGTCATATTGATAACAAGCAAGGACCTGGTGGTAGGCGGGATCGTCCAGAGGACAAGGGATATAGGCAGTGTATTTGGTAAAGATAGATCGAATCTTATCATGAAATATCTTGAACTAGATTGTGACGTCAAAGAAGGCGATGAAGTCATCACTTCTGGTTTTAGCGGAATATATGAAAAAGGCATCCTTATAGGAAAAATAATAAAAGTAGAAAAAGACCCAAGTGGCCTGTATCTAAATGCGACAATAAGGCCAGAAGCTGACATCATGAAACTAGAAGAGGTATTAGTAGTAAAATAATATGTTATTTATATTTATTTTTATATTCATGCTCCTTAATCTTACTATTTTAAAGGACATTAATCTTCTTATGATCCTTGTAGTCTTTACTGGACTCAGAAAAGGGCTTGGTTTTACTGTTCTGATAGGGGCTTTAATAGGCCTCTTGGTGGATATATTTTCTATCACAACATTCGGGCTGAATATCTTTCTTTATTCTCTTATAGGTTTTTTAGTCTATGTTGTAAAGGCACATATCTTATATAAAGAAGATGTCTTTATGGACATAGTGTTCACATTTACCAGTGTGTGTTTATTTTATTTTTTATATTTTATTTTCACAAGATCGATTCAAGTTTCAATCTTTCACATGGCCTTGTTTTCAAGCATCATCTCGCCTTTTATTTTTAGAGCTTGCGAGAAGAAGATCACCATCTGACCCGGCAAATATGCGCATTAAGTTACTCCATCTAGCTTTTATAAGTCTTTTTATTTTTTTAACAGGGTGCCTGTTCTATCTTCAGATCATAAAAGGGCCTTTATATAGTGAGATGAGCTCTAGGAACAGCATCCGTCTTATAAATATCCCTGCACCGAGAGGCATCATATATGATAGAAATAGATCAGTGATAGGAGAAGATACTTTTTCCTTCGGGGTTTTTATTATTCCACAGGAATCAGATGATGTTGGTAGAGAGATAAAAAAGATAGCTGAGATATTAGACATAAAAGAAGGTATCTTAAAGAGAAAATATAAACGTAATTATCTTGCTCCATTCGCACCATGTGAGATCATAAGGGATATATCCAAAAAACAAGCTATCATTATCCAAGAACTAAAGTTAGACATGAAAGGGGTATTAGTAAAAGAAATACCTTCGAGAAGATATCCTTATGCTGAGATGTTCGCGCATATAACAGGTTATGTGGGAGAGATAGACAGAGAAGAATTAACTATCTTTAAAGAATATGGATATCAGGTAAAGGATATGATAGGAAAAGACGGAGTTGAGAAAATAAAAGACTCTACACTTAGGGGGAAGAACGGCGGTATGCAGATACAGGTTGATAATAGAGGCCATCAGGTAAATATCTTAAGTGAAAGAAAGTCGAAAAAAGGAAATAATGTATTTTTAACTTTTGATGCATCTTTACAAGCATATATATGGGAGCTGATGAAAGATAATGCAGGTTCTTGTATAGTGATGGATACAAGAACTGGTGAAATATTAGCATTGATCAGTTCGCCATCATATGATCCAAATGAAAGTGTTGCCAAGGTCTTCAATATCCAAGGTTCGCCACTTATGAATAGGGCGATAATGGGGCAATATTCTCCAGGGTCTTTGTTCAAATTAGTCGTAGCACTTAGTGGCCTGGAATCAGAGATCATTGATCGCGATAAGGTGTTTGAATGTTTAGGAGGTTTTGATGTGGGAGGCAGGGTTTTTCATTGCTGGAATAGAGATGGCCATGGACCCATGCATTTAAAAGATGCTATTACGCAGTCATGCAATATCTATTTTTATAAATTAAGCATGATGTTGGGCATAGAAAAGATCATGGAATATGCTAAGGAATTTAGATTTGGAAAGGCAACTGGCATAGAACTATTAGGTGAAAAACCAGGGTTTTTACCTACGAGAGCATGGAAAAGACAGGCTAAAAAAGAGCGCTGGTATACAGGCGATACATTGAATCATTCTATAGGACAGGGGTATCTATTAGTAACACCGCTTCAGGTCGTGCGTATGATGGCCGCAATAGCGAATGGTGAATATCTTTTAAGGCCTCACATTATTAAAGATGATGATCTTTCTTCGTATAAAACAAAACTAAGATTTAAAAAAGAAAATATTGACCTTATTAGAGAAGGGATGAGAGGGGTTGTAGCTGCTCCGAATGGTACTGGGTATCAGGCATGGAGCGAACTTGTCCCTATATCAGGGAAGACAGGTACTAGCCAGGTAAGCGGAGGGAAGATGCCACATGCCTGGTTCGGGGGATTTGCGCCATCTTCTGACCCTGAAATAGCATTGGTTGTTTTCTTGGAACACGGTGGTTCAGGTGGAGACCAGCCTGCCTTTATAGCAAGAGGCATAGTAGAGTATTGGTATAAAAATATGCGGACTGATAAACAGAGTGAATGACAAATGTTAAATTTCAAATGCCAAATCAATTATTTAAATCCCAATGTCAAATTGGAAATTTTATAATTTGGAATTTATTTGGATTTTGTCATTAGTCATTTGGGATTATTATGGGGATTATGAAATTAAAAAGATATAAGAATTTTGATTTTATCTTAGCAGGATCAGCATTGACTATCTTTATCATAGGGCTTTTATTCCTGATCAGTTCTACATATCCTAATAATGTAGACTTTGTGTCCAAACAGATAATGTGGTTCCTTATAGGGGTCATTATATTTTTTATCTTCTCGAAGATAAATTACAGAAAGATAGTAGGCATAGGAAATGTATTTTATTTTTTCACGATCTTTCTCTTGATACTTGTTTTTATTTTTGGTAGCAGGAGATTTGGCGCGCAAAGGTGGCTACGTCTAGGGCCTCTGAACGTACAGCCTTCCGAATTTGCAAAACTTTTTATTACACTGGCAATAGTGCAGTATCTTGTGATGCATAAGACTTATAACAGTTTTAAAAATATTCTGATCCCATTGCTTATGGTAAGTGTCCCGTTTTTTCTTATATTGAAACAGCCTGACCTGGGGACAGCATTGATGCTTATACCTTTGGCATTTATACTTCTTTATGTCTGGGGGGCACCGGTAAAATATTTATTTTTCTTGATAATAAGCGGAGTGCTTTTATCTCCATTAGGCTGGTTTTTCTTAAAGGATTACCAGAAAGACAGGCTCCTCGTATTTATAGACCCGAATATAGATCCATTAGGAGCAGGGTATACTATTATCCAATCTAGGATAGCTATTGGGTCAGGAGGCATCTTAGGAAAAGGATGGTTATCAGGCACTCAGAACCAGCTGAATTTTTTAGCAGAGCGCCATACAGATTTTATATTTTCTGTAGCAGGTGAGGAGTGGGGATTTTTAGGAAGCCTTGTCCTTATATGCCTTTATTATATTTTGATCAGGCGTGCAGTAATAATAGCTAGCAAAGCAAAGGATTCATGTGGAAGGATATTAGCAGCAGGCCTTGTCTCTATAATCGGTATTCAGGTGGTCGTGAATCTGAGCATGACAATGGGATTCATGCCTGTCGTAGGGCTGCCACTGCCTCTTGTGAGTTACGGCGGCTCGTCACTCTTAGTTACCATGATGTGCCTCGGCCTTCTAGAGAGTATATCGATACATAGGTAAAAACTATAGGAGTTCTGTCCACTCATATGAAAATTTCATACTTTCATCTGACAGCCTGGCAGGCCTTCGAAAAGACGTTTAGCTGCCCCAGCGTGGCAGCTTTCACTCCGTGCTTTTTTTCGCTCTCGCCTGACGTATACGAAGGCGAACCATGCCCGCAAAAAAAGCAAGGCTTTTCTCATGCCTACCAGGCTGTCAGCATGACTGAAATTTTCAAATTCGCAAGCAGGGCATCCATTTTAGCTTTAACTAAGTTAGTTCACGCAAATTTATGTACTAGAAGATTGCAAATGGTTGTTAAAATAATTCTCAGGGAGGGCTACTCAGCGCATTAGGAACATAGCGGCATCCTGTAATATTTAAGCATGAAGTGTTCAAGGCTTTAGAGCGAGATCGAGCCTAACTAAAGGCGAAAGCTCTATTCGTAGAGCGAGCTCTAAACCGTAGAACACGGCGCGGTGTTCCAGCGCTGAGTAGACTTACCTGAGGATTATTTTAATAGTTATGAGCGGACAGAGATTCTTTTAAATTTAATTAATAAATAAGTGTTAGCAGCGGTGCTGATAGGGGTGAGACAAGACAGCCTGCTCCTACTACAAATTAACTTTTTATGATAGACCATTTAAAACCAGGTAGATATATAAATAAGGAATGGAATTCAGTCCATAAGGACTGGGATAGTGCAGCGCTGAAGGTAGTGCTTTCTTTTCCTGACATATACGAGATAGGCATGTCCCACCTAGGACTGAAGATATTGTATGGCCTACTGAACAGAGAAAAGGATGTGCTCTGCGAGAGGGTGTTTGCTCCGTGGTTAGATAAGGAAAAGTCCTTAAGAAATAAAAAAGAAAAACTCACTTCTCTTGAGAGTAAAAGAGTCTTAAAAGAATTTGACATTATTGGATTTTCTCTTCAGTACGAAATGAATTATCCTGATGCCTTGAACATTCTAGAATTGGGATGTGTCCCTATTTTTTCTAAGGATAGAGGGGAAGATGATCCTATAGTCATAGCAGGAGGACCGTGTAGTTTTAACCCAGAACCAATGAGCGATTTTATAGACCTATTTGTCATAGGTGAATCAGAAGAAGTTATCTTGGATGTCGTCAGGATAGTGAAAAATAAAACATCACGAAGCAAAACATTAGAAGAACTAGGAAAACTAGACGGTGTCTATGTCCCAGCACTATCAGGGGACAAAACTATAAAACGCCTGACAGTCAAGGACCTAGATAAAAGTTATTTTCCTTCGGATATCATAGTTCCTTACATACAGACAGTACATGACAGGATAGGTATTGAGATAATGAGGGGCTGTCCTCATAAATGTAATTTCTGTCAAGCGTGCAAGGTCTTTCACCCTCTAAGGATAAGGTCAGTGGATAGTATCTTGGAAATAGCAGAGAGGTCTATAAGAGAGACAGGTTATGAAGAGATATCCCTTCTTTCACTTTCTAGCGGGGATTATCCGCATCTCGACGAACTTATCAGAAAATTTAAAGAACGTTTTAAGGATAAAGGCATAAAAGTGTCTCTCCCTTCTTTAAGGGTCAGGAGTTTTGAGGATAAGGAACTAGGGACTCTGATCAGGAAGGCTGGTCTTACATTTGCACCAGAAGCTGGAAGCGACAGGTTGAGAAAACTCTTAAATAAAGAGATAGATACTGAAAAGATAGTCGAGAAGTCTAACCTGATGCTTCGTTCTGGATGGAAAAAAGTAAAGTTTTATTTTATGATCGGGCTTCCTGGAGAAACTGATGTTGACCTGGACGAGATCATTAACCTGGCTTCACGTATAAAAAATGTAAATCTTAGTATATCGAGCTTCATCCCTAAACCTTATTCGAGTTTTGAGAAAGAAGGCATGGATAGCTTACAAGAGCTCTATCGCAAAAGGGACTATTTAAAAAATAAACAAAGAGAAGCCAACTCCAAAGGTATAATAAAGATAGATTTTCATGGCATTCAGATGAGCAGGATCGAGGCTATACTCTGCAGGGGGGACAGGATGCTAGGAAAAGCGATCCATAGGTTCTGGGAAAGAGAAGGCCGTCTCCAAGCTTGGGATGAGCACTTTAATTATGATCTGTGGATAGAGGTCTTTAGAGACACAGGTATAGACACTGACCACTACCTTACCCAAAAGAAAGATAGGCTAGGCCTATCATGGAATTTCATAGAAGCTTGAACTTTTAGCAATTGTAATGTATAATTTCCTTAATTCTTATATTATGTATTTAAGCTAGATAGATCATATAAACTATATATATTTAAAAGGAGAGGGCTATATGGCACTTAATATCAATGCGTTACTTAAAGAGACTGTAGAAAGAGGCTCATCAGATCTGCATCTTGGGGCAGATGCAAAACCCCATATAAGGATAGATGAAAAACTTGTAGAGATAGGGGATGAAGTCTTGACCTCAGAATCGTGCAAGACCCTAGTCTATTCTTTTTTGACCAATGAACATAAGGCAAAGTTTGAAAGGGAAAGAGAACTTGATTTTGCATTCAGCAAAGAGAGCTTAGGAAGGTTCAGGGTAAATGTATTTTGGCAAAGAGGATGTGTAGGTGCAGCTATAAGAAACCTGCCATTTAAGATCCTCACTTTTGAAGAATGCGGCCTCCCTGTAGAGACCATGGAGAACTTATGTAAAAAACCAAAAGGACTGGTCCTTGTTACTGGCGCTACTGGCAGTGGAAAATCTACTACTCTAGCATCTATGGTAGATTGGATAAACAAAAGAAGGAATTGCCACATTATCACTGTAGAAGACCCGATAGAGTACATGCATAAAAATAACCAGGCAATAGTGGATCAGCGCGAAGTAGGAAGCGATACACTCACATTTCCCAACGCACTTAAACATGTCTTGCGCGAAGATCCTGACGTAATACTCATAGGTGAAATGAGAGATCTGGAAACCATAGAAAGCGCTCTAGTGATCGCTGAAACAGGACATCTAGTATTTGCAACACTTCATACATCAGATAGTGTGCAGACTATAAACAGGGTCATCGACGTATTTCCAGCTAGGCAGCAGCAACAGATAAGGACTCAGCTTTCCTTTGTTTTAATAGCAGCGCTTTCGCAGCAGCTCATACCAAGGGTCTCTGGCAAAGGCAGAGTATTGGCTACGGAAGTGCTTTTAGCAAGTCATGCTGTCAGAAGCCAGGTCAGAGAGCAGAAAGTCCACCAGATATATTCTACTATGCAGACTTCACAAAAAGAAGGCATGCAGACTATGAATCAATCTCTCTTTAATCTTTATGTAAATGGAGTCATAACAAAAGAGGATTGCCTCGGAAGGACTACAGAAGTCCAGGATCTTGAGAGGATGTTCAGGGAGAAAAAATAACTTGGAGTTATAATGGCTAAACGGCTTATTGCAAAAAAAATAGGAGAGCTTCTCATCGAACGCAAGTTTATCACGAAAGAGCAGCTTGATGAGGCTTTAGAGCTAAGGAAGAAAAAAGGCGGTTTTACTGGGGAGATCTTGATTGAACTTGGCTATACCACAGAAGAATCTATAGCCCAGGCCTTAACAGCTCAGTATGGTTTTCCTTATCTCCCACTGGATAATTATGACATAAGTCCCGAGGTCGTTAAGATAATACCTAAGAATGTAGCAGTTAAGTTTTGTCTTGTCCCTATAGATAAGATAGGCAATAATCTTACTATAGCAATGTCGAATCCTTTAAATAGCATCGCAATAGAAGATATAGAACTTATCTCAGGCCTTTGTGTACAGATATTCGTCTCCACTGTAACTGATATAAAGAAGGCCATAAAGAAATACTATTAATTTTATGCAATCTTTAAAAGACCGTCTAATAGAGATCCTGATAAACAATAAGATAATCACTGAGGCGCAGTTAAAAAAAGCGCTAAAAATTCAGAAACAAGAGGAGAGGTCTCTAAGAGATGTCTTAGTAGATCATGGTTTTGTAAATGAAAAAGACCTTATGGCAGTCCTTAGCCAGGGCCTGGGCATACCACCTATCACACTTTCCAGATTTAAAATAGATCCCGAGATCCTAAAACTCATAACTAGAGATATCGCTGTTAAATATAGGATCGTCCCTGTTTCAAGGGTAGGGAACATGCTTACTGTAGCAATGTCAGATCCTTTAAATGTGTTTGCTATAGATGATATCCGCTCTCTTACAGGATATGAGATATCTACCATAGTCACTTCAAATAAAGACCTCCAGGAAGTAATAGACCAGCACTATGCTGAGAACACACACCAGGCATTAGAAGAGCTTATGAAAGATATAAAAGAAGAGGACCTTGAGATCATAAAAGCTGAGGATATTGAAGAAGGTTTGGATTCTGAAAGATTATTCAAGTTAGTAGAAGAAGCTCCTGTAGTAAGGCTTACTAACATGATACTCGAGAATGGGATAAAAGCGCGTTCAAGCGATATATTGATAGAACCAATGCAGAGCTATGACAGGGTCCGCTTCAGAGTGGATGGCGTCTTAAAAGAAGTAGAATCCATACCAAAAGGTATGCACGAATCTATTGTCTCTAGGATAAAGGTCATGTCAAACCTTAATATTGCTGAACGCAGGCTTCCTCAAGATGGAAGGTTTAAGTTAAGGATCGGAGAAAATGAAGTGGACTTCAGGGTCTCCATACTGCCTTCTTCTACTGGAGAAAAAGTAGCGCTTCGTATACTTGATAAATCCCAGGCAATGCTTGACATTAATAAAATAGGATTTGGACAAGGCTCACTGAAAGTCCTTAAAAAAAGTGCTGATGAACCTCATGGCATGATCCTGGTGTGCGGCCCTACTGGAAGTGGAAAGACCACCACACTTTATTCAATATTAAAATATGTCCATGACCCAGAAAAAAATCTGATAAGCGTGGAAGATCCGGTCGAGTACCAGATACCAGGGATAAATCAAGTAACTGTGAGAAGTGAAGTTGGGCTCACCTTTGCTAGTTCCTTAAGGTCTATCTTAAGACAAGACCCTGATGTGATAATGATAGGAGAGATAAGGGATTTTGCCACAGTAGATATTGCAATAAAATCAGCTTTAACAGGCCATCTGGTCTTAAGCACTCTCCATACTACAACAGCATGCGGTTCAGTAGTCCGCCTGATCAATATGGGCGTAGAGCCGTTTCTAATAATATCTTCTGTGATCTCGATAATCGCACAGAGACTTATCAGAAAACTTTGTGTTAATTGCAGAGAAGAATATAAACCTATAGAGTCTATTATCAATAGATTAGGGCTTGATCCTAAAGAGGTAAAGAATGCACATTTTTACAGGCCAAAAGGCTGTCCTGCATGTTTGAACACAGGATATATGGGCAGAAGCGGGATCTGTGAGGTATTGCCCTTGTCTCCTTTGGTAAAAAACATGATACTGAAACACGCTAAAGAATCTGACCTCAAACAAGCTGCTAGAAAAGAAGGTATGATAACTTTAAGGGAAGATGGGATCAGTAAAGTGTTAGACGGCACAACTAGTTTAGAAGAGGTCTTAAGAGTAACCATAGGGGATTCAAACTAGCTTTATGGCAAAATCCTTAGTAGATAAACTGATACAGACATTATTGAAGAAGGAGCTTCTTACTGAGAAGGACCTGAAGAAGGCAAAAGATATCCAAAACAAAATTGGCGGGACTCTGAGCGCCATACTCCGCAAAGAAAAGATAGTAGATGAAAATGATCTTATATCTACTATGAGCAGTGTCTTTGATATCCCAGCAGTAAACCTGGAAAATTACGATATAGAAAAAGAAGCAGTAAACCTGATACCAGAAAGGATCTCAAGAAAATATATGGTCGTAGGTATCTGCAAACTTTCTGGTACGCTGGTACTAGCTATGGCTGATCCCCTGAACATATTCGCGATAGATGAAGTTAAGATGATCACAAAGCTCAATATCGAGGCTGTATTAAGCACAGAGACAGATATATTAAATACGATCAATAAGTTTTACGCGTCCCAGGAGAGCACTTTTTCTGATATATTAAAGGATGATAAGGAAGCAGATGTAGAGGTTATAGCCGCAAGTGAAGAGGAATTTGATCTCTCAGGTGCTGTTTCAGAGGGAGAAGCGCCTCCTATTGTAAAGATAGTAGATCTGGTCTTAATAGAGGCCTTGAGAAAAAGGGCATCTGATATACATATAGAACCTGAAGAGAGAAGTGTACGCGTAAGATACAGAGTGGATGGAGCGTTACACGATGCATTAAAGATACCTAAGAAAAATCAAAACGCAGTATTAGCCAGGCTCAAGATAATGTCTGGTATGGATATAACAGAGTCACGTCTTCCTCAAGATGGAAGATTTAAGATAAGGATCCAAAAGAGAGAAGTTGATTTCAGGGTATCAGCATTGCCGACATCTTTTGGTTCCAAGATAGTGCTCAGGGCCCTGGACAAAGCTAACCTATCAGTAGGGCTGGGTAAACTGGGTTTCTCAGAATATGCCCTTTCGAAGTTTAAAGAAGCGATCGTAAAACCATTTGGCATGATATTAGTGACGGGTCCGACGGGAAGCGGTAAATCTACGACCCTTTATTCTATCCTGAATCAATTGAACACACCTGAAAAAAATATTATAACTATCGAAGATCCAGTCGAGTACCAGGTAGAAGGTATTACTCAGATACAGGTAAACTCAGATATTGGTTTAAGTTTTGTAACGGGCTTAAGGTCTCTTTTAAGACAAAGCCCTGACGTGATAATGGTAGGAGAGATAAGAGATTCAGAGACAGCAGATATTGCCATAAAGGCCTCTCTTACAGGGCAACTTGTGTTGAGCACTCTTCATACAAATGATTCGGCTAGCGCTATAGCCAGGCTTGTAGACATGGGAGTAGAACCTTTTTTAATATCTTCTTCTGTGATACTTATTGTTGCACAGCGTCTATGCAGGGTGGCCTGCAGTAAATGTAAGGGTAAAGCTGAAGGCTGCAAGGAGTGTTCTTTTACTGGTTATAAAGGAAGAAATGCTATACTGGAAGTATTGGATATAGACGATGAAGTAAGGGCTAGGATCATAGACAGGGTCTCTACGGATGATATAAAGGAGTATGCGGTCTCAAAAGGTATGAAGACGCTGAGAGAAGAAGCTATGGAAAAATACAAACAGCACATAACTACCCTGGAAGAGGTTATGCGCGTTACCTCGGAGGATTAAATATATGCCTTTATTCAGATATGTAGCAAAAGAAAATATGGGAAAGACCGTAAGCGGTACATCGGAATATTCCAATAAAGCAGTTCTCGTGGATGCGCTCAGAAAAAAGGGCCTGACAATAGTCTCTATTGATGAGGTCACGAAGAAACGTTTTAGCTCTTTGGGTAAAAAAGTAAAACTGGATGACATAGTAATCTTTTCCAGGCAGCTTGCTACTATGGTGGATAGCGGTATCCCGCTTGTCCAGGCGCTGGACATATTAAGTGAACAGCTTGATAAATCCAGTTTTAAATCAGTCGTGGGTAAGATCAGGGATGATATTGAGGTCGGGACGAGTTTTTCAGAGGCGCTCTCGAAACATCCTTCTGTATTTAGCGCGCTTTATATAAACATGGTAAGGGCTGGAGAATCCAGTGGAGCGCTTGATGATATATTGGATAGATTAGCAGCATATCTTGAAAAGATGGCAGCGCTCCAGAGAAAAGTAAAAGCTTCACTTATCTATCCAGCTGTAGTAATAACCATGGCAATACTTATAACTCTTCTTATGCTCCTTAAGGTCATACCTACGTTCAAGGGGATATTCGATATTCTGGGAGGACAATTGCCGCTTCCTACAAGGATACTTATATTCCTGAGCGATAGCTTAAGAGCAATGTTCATCTATATTGTCATTGGTTTTAGTATATTTGTTGTCACAGTTAAAAAATATATAAATACGCCTAAGGGTAGGCATGTATTTGATAGATCGATTTTAAGACTACCGATATTTGGGAAACTCCTCAGGAAAGTAGCTGTTGCTAAATTTACAAGGACGTTTTCTACTCTGATTAAAAGTGGTGTTCCTATATTAGTCTCTCTTGAGATCGTTGGAAAGACATCAGGTAATAGTGTTATAGAAAGAGCACTAAATGAAGTACGCAATAGCATCAGAGAGGGTGAAAGCATTGCTGACCCATTAGCAAAAAGCGGGGCATTTCCCCCTATGGTAGTAAGGATGATCCAGGTAGGAGAACATACTGGAGAACTCGAGAAGATGCTGGGCAAGATCGCTGACTTCTATGATGAACAGGTAGATGCAGCAGTAAGTAGCTTGACTAGCTTGATAGAGCCTCTAATAATAGCTTTTCTTGGTGTTGTAATAGGAGGCATAGTCATAGCAATGTTTCTGCCGATCTTTAAGATGACAGAGATGGTCGCAGGATAGAGACATCGAGATCTAGAGACATTTTCCTTGACTTTTCTCTTATACTAGTATAAATTTAATATAACTGAATATAGATGATAGAGTTGCGTTCATAATTTTTTATTATAATTTATATATTATATATTAGGAGCTATATAGGATGAGGAGAGTTGTAGGGATAGATATAGGCAAGCACAGCATCAAGTTAGTCGAGATAGAAGAACGGAAAAAGGATGTCGAACTCACCAAATGCGGGATCATCCGCGTCGCTAATAAAGATATCAAGACCGCACTTAAGAACCTTATCTTAGCACAAGATATAACAGCTAAAAGGATAAATGTCTCTCTTGCAGGGCTATCTGTTATTGTACGCTACATTGAGATGCCAGCTATGAAGAAGGAAGAACTAAAAAGCTCTATAAAATTTGAGGCAGAAAAGTATATTCCTTTTAATCTTAAGGATTCTATCATTGATTGTGCAATGCTTGACAAGACTGCTTCTGGCCAACAGCGTGTAATATTGGTAGCTGTCAAAAGGAATGAAGTAGAGGAGCTTATAGCTCTATTTAAAGATACAGGCCTTAATATGAACATCATAGACATCGATAGTTTTGCGTTCTTGAACTCTTTTCAGAGGCTTAATATAGAGGGCGTAGAAAATAAGACATACGCATTGCTGAATATCGGAGAAAAGCTCTCAAACATGAATATAATCACGAATGGCAATGCATTTTTTACAAGAGATATTCTTTGGGGAGGTTCAGACCTTACTAATAGGATAAAAGATACTATGGGCACAAATCTTGAGGAAGCGGAAGAGATAAAAGAGAATGGTATAGATAGAAAAGACGAGATAGAGGAGATATTGTCTCCTGTCCTAGAGAGATTATCTTTACAGATAAGGATGTCTTTTGATTATTTTGAATCTCAATTCGGCAAGACAGTCGATACTATATATTTAAGCGGCGGGACATCCTACCTATTTAATATAGTTGATTTTTTTAAGGATTCACTTGGCATCGAGACACTTATGTGGAATCCATTCGAAGGTATTAATATTCAAGAATCTGTCAATGAGATGGCTATAGAGAGAACGCCTTCTTTATTTGCAGTAGCTGTGGGGCTGGCATTAAGAAAATGATAGAGATAAACCTTTTACCAGAAGAGCTTCAGCAAAAAAAGTCTTATTTTAACCTGGATATCGATAGCCTTGACCTGGGGAGCCTTAATGTAGGCAATCTCAAGATGATCGCAGGCAGTTCGATCGCCGGGCTTTTAGTATTTATTCTGATATTCTTTTCTCTAGGATCATGTGTCAGAAAAAACCAAGCGACATCTTGGTTAAAAAAAGAAAAGACGCTAGATATAAATAAGAAAGAAGTAGAATCTATAGATCAGAAGATAGCGGACCTGCGGATGAAATTTTCTACTTTTGACAAGATAACTAAAAGAGAATTTCTTCTTTCTGATAAGATGGATAAGCTTTCAGAACTAGTATTACCAGGTATATGGTTTACATACTTATATACAGACCTGAGTGAAAATCTTATCATACAAGGAAGCATCATATCAAAGAACGAAGAGGCCATGGCTGTAGTAGGTAACCTTATGAAGAACCTTCAGGAAGATAAGGATTTTTTTAAGGGTTTTTCAAGTATAAAACTGGAAAATGTACAGAAGAGAAAAAAAGAAGAAAGGGATATAGTGGATTTTAAGATCGTCTTAAAATTCTGATCACTATTATGGAACAAAGCGAGAAGAAAAAATTAATACTTTTATTTGGCATATTCGGCATAACGCTCTTAATGGTGTATTTTAACCTGCTTTTAAAACCTCAGTTCGCAGGTTTTATCAGGAACAACAGGGAATGTATAACTATTAAAAGAAGGGTAAAGGCGACTGAGAATATGATAGCTAGCAAGCAGCAAAAAGAGACCCAGCTTAAAAACCTGCAAAACTACTCAGAATCCCTGGAAAAAGGATTACCGAATAACGATGAGATATCAGGCCTATTGGGGGATTTTTCAAAGATCGCAAAAGAATCCGGAGTAGAGATAACTAAGATCCAGCCTATAGATAAAAAAGATACCAGGCAGGACTTGACTAAAAAACAAGATCTTCCATATACTGATTACCCTATCTTGATCGAAGCAATAGCTGGATATCATCAGAGCGTAGCATTTGTAAGGCGATTAGAAAATCTCAATACATTTTTAGAGATAAAGGAACTCACGATAAGTCAAAGAAAAGAAGACTATAGAAGGCATAAGATAGAATTAAACCTCAAGACTTATATAATGGAAGACTAGATATGACAGAAGCAAAAAGAATATTTATAGGGCTTATCTTTATAACTATGCTATTTATTATCTCAAAAGATGCAAGCTCACTAGATAATAAAAAAAGAGACCCTTTTGTGCCTTTAGTAGCAGGGGGTGGCAGATATGTGTCTGATGCGTATGCAGTGAACGACATTAAAGACATAAGGCTGGAAGGAATAGTTTGGGAAGGAGATTCTTCCTTAGCGATAATAAACGGGGAGATAATCAAAGAAGGGGATAGTGTGGGCTCTGTGAAGATTTTAAAGATAGATAAGGACTCAGTTGTTTTCGATGTAGGAGGCGAAGAAGTGAGAGTGAAGTTAATAGAAGATGAACTAAATGGAGGTGTGTGATATGAAAGGCATGAGATTGATCTCGATTTTCCTTATAGTGTTTTTTCTAGCTGCTAACGTAACTTTAGCTGGAGAAGGCGGAAAAGCTATGACTGAGCCAGTGGTAGAAAAAGCTGAAGCTAAAGTAGTGACTCAACCTGTTAAAAAGTCAGCTGAGCCAGCAGTTGAAGAAGTATCTACTGATGAGCCAGGAAACGTTACGCTGGATTTTAAAGACGCAGACATAACCAATGTATTGAGGGTCCTTTCATATAAAAGCGGGATGAATATTATAGCAGGCAAGGATGTATCAGGCCCAGTGACCATAAGATTGACTAATGTACCATGGGAAAAAGCACTTGATGTAATATTGAGGACTTATGGTTATGCATATGAAAGAGAAGATAATATCATAAGGGTGACTACTACTGAGGGCATGGAAAGTGAAGAGCTTGTGACAGAGGTTTTCTCATTGAATTATGCAAAAGCCGGCATGATACCTGAAGCTATAAAAGAGATGCTTTCAAGTCGCGGTAGTGTAAAGTTTGACGAGAGGGCAAATCTCGTAATAGTAACAGATATACCGACAAATCTCTATAAGATCAAGAAGGTAGTTGAAAAACTTGATGAAAAGACCAAGCAGGTAAAGATAGAAGCTAAGATCATAGAGACTACCTTAGATAAGAATGATAAGTTGGGTATCGACTGGACAATGCAGGCTACAGCTAGTATGTCAGAACGTCCTACTACATTCCCTTTTAATAAGAAGCAAAGTGGTGGAAGATGGTTCCCTAATGGAGATGTATCAGCTTCTGGATCATCTACTATTGGAAAGATCTTAACAAGCAACGCAGCCTGGCCTACTGCAGTACCAGGGAATTTTACATTTGGCACTCTTGATTTTAGTTCTTTTCAGATGGTGTTACAGATGTTAAAAACTAGAACTGACACGAAGATCATATCAAATCCTAAGATGGTAACGCTGGATAATCAGGAAGCTACTATACATGTAGGTACTACTATATATGTGCCAGAGTTCTCAGAATCTACCAATACAGGAAGTCCTGTCTTTAAGGATATGAAAAAGACAGAGCTTCAGACAGGTGTAAAATTAAGAGTGACCCCTCATATAAACTCAAAGGATGAGATAGTGGTGGATATAGTCCCAGAGGTCAGTACGTTAGGTACTAAAACATCACTTCTTACAACTTCTGGAGGAGATGAGGTATTTGCCTGGCCAGTAGATATAAGGACAGCCCATGCCCAAATAATGATAAAAGATAATGAGACTATAGTCATTGGAGGCCTTATGAAAGAGACAGAGACAGATTATGTAAATAAGGTCCCTATACTAGGCGACATACCGATCTTAAGTCTATTTTTCAAGAAAAAGGAAAAGACAATAGAGACGACTGAACTTCTATTTTTCTTGACAGTTAATATAATTGATGATGAAGGATCTACTGTAGCTAGTTCTTCAAAATAAGTTGTAACTATTATTTATAATTATACTAGATCTTTAATTGGGCGGACTAATGGGTCCGCCCATATACTCATATAGGAAGATGAAACTAGAAGCAATATTTTGTAAAATAGGGGATCTAAGATTTATTTCTCATTTAGACATCATAAGGCTTTTTTATAGGGCTATACGAAGAGCTGATCTGCCAGTAAGCCTGAGTCAGGGCTATACGCCGCGCTATAAAATAAGTTTTCAGAATGCGCTTAAGCTGGGAGTCCAGAGCGAGAACGAGATAGTGGTCTTTAAGATGGACAGATGGATGGAGCCTAAGGAATTTAAGGATAGGCTGAATGAGAAATTACCAGAAGGAGTGAAAATAAGAGAATGCAAAAAGAGATCTTAATAAACGTAGAGTCGCAGGAGACCAGGGTCGCTGTAGTGGAAGGTGGAGCGCTCCAGTCATATTATATAGAGCGGCCTACAGAGATAACATTGGTAGGTAACATCTATAAAGGGACAGTAGAGAGCATAGTCACTGGTATAGGTGCAGCATTTGTGAATATTGGTTATTCACAAAATGGTTTTTTATATGTATCTGACATGATGTTCCCTGTGGATAAGGTAGATGTCTTGGATGGTGATGAGTCTTCTAAGCCAAAACATTTTCATAGGCCAAAACCGCAGGACATACATAAACTTGTCAAGATGAAACAGGAAGTATTAGTGCAGGTGGTCAAGGAGCCCATGGGGACCAAGGGGCCTCGCCTGACCACGCACATAGGCATACCTGGAAGGTTCGTTGTCCTTATGCCATTTGACCATCATCTAGGTGTTTCAAAAAAAGTAACTGACAGAAAAGAACGCGACAGGCTGTATAAGATATTAAAAAAATACACTGAGGCGTATAAGGTGGGGATCATAGTCCGCACTGCAGGCATTGGCATGAGTGAAAATGATTTTAAGAGGGAGATAAAGTTCTTGGTAGGGCTTTGGAGCAGGATAAATAAAGAGATCTCCAAGAAAAAATCCCCTTCACTTGTGCATGAAGAACAGGGCCTGACATTCAGGATACTTAGAGACATCTTTAAAGAGGACATACAGCGGGTACTTGTCGATAACCGGGATGAATATGGAAAATTAAGGCATTTTGCGAATTCCATAATGCCTTCTATGAAGAACAAGCTGCTGCTTTATAGAGAAAAAACACCATTGTTTGAAGGACGTGGTATAGAAAAAGATATAGATAACCTGTACAAGAAAAAGATAGCACTAAAGTGCAAGGGTTATATTTTTATAGAAGAGACAGAAGGCCTTATCGCGATAGATGTAAATAGTGGTTCGTTCTCCAGGAAGAACATGGAAGAGACAGCGTTTAAAGTAAACAGCGAAGCTGCGCAGGAGATCGCCAGGCAGATCAGGTTGAGGGATATTGGAGGGATCGTTGTAATAGATTTCATTGATATGATGTCCTCTGGACATAGGGGAGAGATATTTAATATACTTATCAAATCAGTAAGAAGGGACAGGGCAAAGATAAAGATACTCAGGATGTCTGAATTTGGGATAGTAGAGATGACAAGGCAGCGCATACGTAAGGGTGTGAGGAGGGTATCTTACCAGAATTGCCCTTATTGTAAAGGCAGGGGTTCAGTAAAATCAGTCACTACCATGTCCATAGAAGTGCTTCGTGCTGTTAAGAAGGAGCTTGATGCTAAAAGATTAAAAGAGCTGCGCTCATATGTGCACCCAGAGGTAGCAAATTACTTATTAAATGAGGACAGGCCTGCTATAACCAGGCTTGAGAACCAATATAGGACAAAGGTAGTTATAATAGCTGATCTAGATACGCATATAGAAAAATTCCGCATTGAGAAATGAACCTATTGACAGAGGTGGAAAATTATTGTAAAATATTATGTTCTAAACAGATAGGATAGAAAGAGAGGTTTAACGTGTACGCAATAGTTGAAACAGGTGCAAAACAGTATAAAGTCACAACAGGCGATGTACTAGCAGTAGAAAAGATAGTATATAAAAAGGATAATACTGTAAAATTAGACAAGGTGCTCTTGGTCTCTGATAAAAAGGATGTTACAGTGGGAAAGCCTTACATAAAAGGCGCTCATGTGACATGCGAAGCTGTATCTGAAAAGAAAGGTGAAAAGACCATCTCTTTCAAATATAGAAGGAGGCTGGGAAATTCCAGAAAAAAGATAGGCCACAGACAGAATTATACTGTATTAAAAGTAAAAGACATAGTAACCGGGTAACCTTTACCCGACATATTGATAGGGAGGTCGATATACAATGGCACATACCAAATCACAAGGAGCTTGTAAGAACGGCAAAGAGAGCAATGCTCAACGCCTAGGAGTAAAGAGGTTTGGCGGACAGGTAGTGAGCGCTGGAAGTATCATAGTAAGACAGCGCGGTACTAAATTTTTCGCTGGAAAAGGCGTAGGCATGGGAAGGGATAATACCCTGTTTGCCTTAAGAGACGGCGTGGTACAGTTTGGGAGCGGTAAAAAAGTCAACATAGTATAGACTGTATACATGTTCATAGACCATGTTTTTATAAATGTTAAGGCAGGAGATGGCGGTGATGGCTGCCATAGCTTTACAAAACCCAAAGGTCAGAGATGGAAAAGGCCTGATGGTGGCGATGGAGGAAAAGGCGGGGACATAATAATCACTGCAGATAACAATGTCCAGACCCTTATAAATTTTTATTACAACAAACATTTTAAAGCTGAATCCGGTACTAATGCTTCTAGTAACCACAAGAAAGGCGCTGACGGAAAAGATCTTACGCTCAGAGTGCCAGTCGGTACTCTAGTAAAAGATAAATTCGAAGATATAACTTATTGCGACCTCAATGAGGTCAAGAAAAGTGTAGTTATTGCAAGAGGTGGAGAAGGAGGACGAGGTAATTCAAGGAATAGAGATGCCACACCTGGCAAGGACGGCGCAGAGTTAGATCTCATCTTAGAATTAAAGTTAGTTGCAGATGTAGGTATAATAGGTTTTCCAAATGCTGGAAAATCAAGTCTGCTTTCACGCGTATCAAACGCAAAGCCTAGAATAGCAAGTTTCCCTTTTACTACTAAAACACCTCTCTTAGGTCTGGCCCGTTTGGACATAGACAGAAGTTTTGTCATATGCGATATACCTGGCCTTATAGAAGGCGCTCACTCAGGCAGGGGCTTAGGAGATGAGTTCTTAAGGCATGTTGAGAGGACAAGGATCTTGTTACATATGATAGATATGGCTGCTTTAGATGGCAGGGACCCTGCAGAGGGTTTGACTTCTATAAATAAAGAACTAAAGCTTTATAGCCCAGAGTTAGTAAAGAAAAAACAGATCATAGCAGTGAACAAGATGGACCTGCCAGAGGCTGAGGAGAACTTGAAGAGATTCAAGAAAAAAATAAAAAAAAAGATATATCCTATATCCTGCGCAACAGGTGAAGGCATTGATAGTTTATTGTAAGCAGTACATAGGAAACTAAATTGACAAATGACTAATGACAAAATCCAAATAAATTTCCAATTTGGTATTGGGATTTAAGTAATTTATTTGACATTTGAAATTTGACATTTGGATTTAAAATTATGGTTAGAGAAGATTTAAAAAAAGCTAAGCGGATAGTGATAAAGATCGGTACTAGTGTGCTCGTAGGAAAGGGCCTCGAGATCGATAAGTCCTGGATGAAGGATTTTATAGCAGAGATCACAGGGCTTATTAAAAAGGGCTACGAAGTGATCTTAGTCTCTTCAGGTGCTATTGCTCAGGGAATGCATCTATCGGGACTTAAGAAACGTCCTAAGAGTTTGCCTGAACAACAGGCCTGTGCTGCAATAGGCCAGTGTTATCTAGTGAATATGTACGATAGTTATTTAAAGAAGAGTGGTTTCCATGCTGGCCAGATACTTCTTACTTGGGAGGATATAAGAGATAGGCGTAGATACCTGAATGCTGAAAATACTATCCATACGCTTATCAGTAAAAAGGCTGTCCCGATCATAAATGAAAACGATACAGTATCTGTGGATGAGATAAAATTCGGCGACAATGATATGCTGTCGTCCTTAGTGGCGAATCTAGTAGGAGCGGATCTACTTATCATGCTTACTGATGTAGATGGGTTTTACTCAGACGGTAAGAAGCTATGTATAGATGTAGTAAAAGAGATAGATGTAAATATAGAGAAGATAGCTTGTGGTACTGATAAAGAGTGTTCTTTGGGCGGGATGAGGGCAAAGCTGGAGGCATGTAAGATAGCAATGTTTTCAGGAGTGAACTGTGTGATAGCTAATGGAAGAAAAAAAGGGATCATATCAAAGGTATTAAAAGGTGAAAAAGTAGGTACGCTTTTTATACCTAAGTCTACTAAGATGCAGGCTCGTAAGAGGTGGATCGCTTATAACGCTAAGACAGAAGGAAAGATCACAGTGGATGATGGTGCAAAAGAAGCGCTTATTAAAAAAAATACCAGTCTTTTGGCAATAGGAGTGAAAAATATAGAGGGTAAGTTTTTATACGGTGATGTCGTATCAGTGCTTTCTTCTGATGGAAAAGAATTTGCCAAAGGCCTGTCAAATTACAGTTCAGAGGACCTTTCTAAGATAAAGGGTTTAAACACTAGAGATGCAGAGAAGATGATCACTAATAATTTTTATCAAGAGGTTATACATAGAGATAATCTTGTGGTGATCTAAGAAGGTAAATAATATGGGAATTAAAGCGAAGATATCGGGGGATCTAAAAAAAGCAAAAGAAGCTAAAGACGCATTAATAAAGGTTTCTACTAAAGATAAAAATAGAGCTCTTATATCTATGGCAGATAACCTGGAAAAGCATGCTAGATATATAATACTTCAAAATGCCAGAGACATATCCTTAGCCAAGAAAAAAGGCCTGTCGGACGCTATGATAGACAGGCTTAAGCTTGATGAAAAAAGGATAAAAGCTATGGCAGATGGTATCAGGACTGTAGCTGATCTGGAAGATCCTGTAGGCAGTGTCATAAAAGAATGGACCAGGCCTAATGGTCTTTTAATAAAAAAAATAAGATGTGCCATAGGAGTAGTGGGTATTATATATGAATCAAGGCCTAATGTTACAGCAGACTGCGCAAGTTTATGCTTAAAATCAGGAAATGTATGTATTTTACGCGGAGGAAGCGAGAGTATAAACTCTAATATCGCGATACATAAGATCATAACTGAGGGTTTAGAAAAGTTTAATATACCAAAAGAAGCCGTTACTCTTATTAATGTCACTGACAGGAAAGCAGTGGAAGCTATCTTAGAAGCAAATGAATATATAGATGTTATTATACCAAGGGGTGGAGAAGGCTTGATCCGAAATGTGACAAAACATTCTACTATTCCTGTGATAAAACATTATAAAGGAGTGTGCAACCTATATGTTGATGAATTCGCGGACTTGAAGAAAGCTGTGTCTATTACGCTAAATGCCAAGGTCCAGAGGCCTGGCGTGTGCAATGCCATAGAAAATCTCGTAGTCCATAAAAAGATAGCTCGAACGTTCCTGCCTAAAGTAGCTAAAGAATTAAAAGAAGCTGGAGTAGAGCTTAGAGGCTGTAAGGCTACCCGAAAGATATTGAAAAATATAAAGAGGGCAAATGATTTGGATTTTTACGAAGAGTACCTGGACCTCAAACTAGCTATAAAGACAGTAGAAAGCATCGAGGAAGCGATCGTCTTTATAAATAAATACGGTTCCCAGCATTCAGATGCAATAGTAACCAGGAATAAAAAGAACGGAGAACTTTTTTTAAAGGAAGTTGATTCTGCGACTGTATACCTGAATGCATCTACGAGGTTCACAGATGGTTTCGAATTTGGAATGGGTGCTGAGATAGGTATCTCTACTGATAAGATACATGCCAGAGGGCCTATGGCACTGGAAGAACTATGTATATATAAATATATCATCTATGGAAAAGGACAGGTTCGGGTAGCGGGTAACGGATAACGGGGTATAGTATGAAAAAAAGAATTGCAAAACTAGAAAGAGATACTAAAGAGACTAAGATCTCTGTAGAACTTAATATAGATGGCAAAGGAAGATCCAGCATAAAGACTGGTATAGCATTTTTAGACCACATGCTTACGCTTTTTTCAAAACATGGGCTCTTTGACCTGAAAATAAAAGCCAAAGGTGACCTCAATGTTGACATACATCACACTAATGAGGACGTGGGTATCACATTGGGCAAGGCATTTAAGAAGGCACTGGATAAAAAGACCAGGATAAGCAGGTATGGCGACAGCTTTGTACCTATGGACGGCAGTCTAGTAAGAGTAGTGGCTGACATAAGTAATCGTCCATCTTTACATGTGCATCAGAAGACTGGGAAAAAGATAGAACATCTTTTAGACACTCTTACTATCTCTAAGAAAGAGGACTATTCTTTTAATGTATGTGAGCAGTTCATATCCAGCTTTGCCATGAATGCCGGCATAAACATGCACGTAGAGATATTGTCCTTTGATAAAGACTTACATCATCTCCTAGAGGCGATATTTAAGGCCATGGCAAGGGCATTGGATAAGGCTACACAAATAGATAAGAGGGTGAAAGGTATCCCTTCCACCAAAGGAAAATTGTGATCACGATCATTGATTATGGGATGGGGAATCTTAGAAGCGTTGAAAAGGCATTTGAGCTATTTACTAAAGATGTCAGGATAAGCTCATCTCCTCAAGACATCCTAGCGTCAGATAAAATAGTACTGCCAGGGGTAGGCGCGTTCAATAAAGCCATTGAGGAATTAAGAAAAAGGGACCTTGTGAAACCCATTCAAAAGCTTATAGGGAGCAGTGTACCTTTTTTAGGCATATGTTTGGGCCTCCAGCTTCTTTTCACTGAGAGTGAAGAGGGAGGGCGAGTGTCAGGACTGGACATATTGAAGGGAAAGGTCAAATTATTTAAAGATCTGAATGGCCTGAAGATCCCGCATATGGGATGGAATCAGATAGAAGTAAGTGATAAAAAAAATTCTATATTAAAGAATATAGAAGACAAGAGTTTTATGTACTTTGTACACTCTTACTATGTAGAACCTGAAGATAAGGATGTGATACTCTGTAGTACTGATTATGGTATGAGATTTACTTCTGGGATAGCAAAGGATAATCTGTTTGCTTTTCAGTTTCACCCAGAGAAGAGCCAGAGTATAGGACTTAATATTATAAAAAACTTTGTAGGTATCTAAAATGATAATCTTACCAGCGATCGATATAATTGAAGGCAAGGTAGTGAGGCTTCATCAGGGTAATTTCAAGAAAAAGAAAAAATACTCGGATGACCCATTGGAAGTAGCTTTAAAATGGCAGGAACAAGGAGCAGAATATTTGCACATAGTGGATCTTGATGGTGCTAAGAACGGTAAGGTTGTAAACCAGGACATCATAGCAAAGATCATACAGAACGTAGATATGAAATGTGAGGTCGGAGGAGGAATAAAGACTGAAGAAGACATAGCTTTTTTCTTAAGTCAAAAAGCAGAGAGAGTAGTGCTCGGCACAACTGCTATCGAAAATAAGACTGTATTAAAAAAATTGGTCTCTGAGTTTAAAGAAAAGATAGTCGTCAGTATTGATTTTAAAGACGGTTTTATTACCAAGGCTGGATGGATGGAAAAGACTGATATTACTGCTCCAGATTTTGCAGAAGAGATGAAAAGCATAGGCCTTGAGAGGATCATTGTCACTGATATAGCTACAGATGGGACACTAGAGGGCCCAAATATCCATGAGTTAAGCCTTATCTTAGACCTGGTGGATATCAAACTCATAGCTTCTGGCGGTATATCATCATTAAATGATATCAGAAAGTTAAAAGAGATCAGAAATAAGAACCTAGAAGGCGCTATCATAGGAAAAGCTCTTTACGAGAATAAAATAGACCTAGCTGAAGCAATTAGTGTTGCTGGTGGCAAATTGGAAGTATGATAACGTGTTACAGTGTGTTGTGAGCGGGTGGTCGAGATTGGGGTCCCCGCAAGCGCGCAGCGTTTGGCGAGCACTTGTGGGGTGAATCTCGGACAGGACCCGCTCCCAACGCAATGGAAGGCGAATAATGCTTACAAAGCGAATAATCCCTTGTCTGGATGTTAAAGACGGCAGAGTAGTAAAAGGTGTTAAGTTCCTGAACCTTAAAGATGCTGGAGATCCAGTAGAGGTCGCTCAGGTCTATGACAAAGAAGAAGCAGACGAGATAATATTCTTGGATATTACAGCAAGCTTTGAGAATCGGAAGACAATGCTTGATGTAGTAAGTAGGACTGCTGAGACAGTTTTTATGCCTCTTACTGTAGGGGGGGGCATAAAAAATCTGGAAAGCATAAGAGATCTCTTAAATGCTGGATGCGACAAGGTCTCACTAAATACTGCTGCTATAAAAGATCCTGAATTTGTTAAAAAAGCATCTAATAAGTTCGGTAGCCAATGCATAGTAGTAGCGATAGATGCCAAAAGGATCCCATCGGATGGATCGAAAGACCAGAAATGGGAAGCTTATATAAATGGCGGAAGGACCCCTACTGGGCTGGATGCATTGGAGTGGGGCAAAAAAGCTGAAGAGCTGGGAGCAGGGGAGATACTACTTACCAGCATGGACATGGATGGTACTAAAAACGGATACGATATAGAGCTTACAAAAATATTTTCAGAGTCTCTTAAGATACCGATAATAGCTTCAGGCGGGGCAGGCACATTGGACCATCTATACGAAGTATTGACGGATGGCAAGGCAGACGCAGCTCTAGCAGCGAGCATATTTCATTTCAGAGAATATTCAGTCAAAGACGCAAAAGATTATTTAGCTAAGAAGGGGGTAGAGGTAAGATCGTGAAGAATAAAAAATTAAAGATAAAGGACCTGAAATTCGATTCAAAAGGCCTTATCCCAGCTATAATACAGGATCATAAGAACAATGATGTACTTATGCTCGGTTATATGAACAAGGATTCTATTAAAAAGATGTTAAAGGCTGGAAAGACATGTTTCTGGTCCCGCTCCAGGCAGAAGTTCTGGATAAAAGGAGAGACATCAGGGCATTTCCAATTCGTAAAAAATATCTATTATGACTGTGACAAGGACGCGCTTTTAATAAAAGTTAGGCAAGTAGGAGTAGCGTGTCACACAGGAGAGAGAAGCTGTTTCTACAGGAAGCTTCCTAAAACCTAAAACTTGTGGCCTGTGTCTTGTGGCCTGCAACTTGAATAATTATGCACTATCCATCAAAAAAAGAATTTAAAAAATTAGCCAAGCACTCGAACGTGATACCGATCTATACAGAGATCTTAGCGGATCTATTGACTCCAGTATCGAGTTTTCTGAAGATACAGGATGGGTTTAGTTATCTTCTAGAATCTGTAGAAGGAGAAGAGAAGATCGCCAGGTTCTCTTTTATAGGTATTGATCCATCTATCATCTTTAAGAGTAAAGGCAAAAAAGTCGAAGTCACAAGATATGGCAAGAAGAAAGTTTCTCTAGTCTCTTCACCTTTAAGGGAGATAGAAAAACTTATGAAAACCTATAAGCCAGCTAAAGTGAAAGGCCTTCCAAGATTTTGGGGAGGACTTGTAGGTTATATGGGATATGACATGGTAAGGTTTATCGAGAATATCCCTGATAAAAACCCGGATCACATAAATGCGCCAGATTCAGTCTTCATGATGGCAGATTCACACATAATATTCGATCATTCTACTCATAAGATAAAGATCGTAAGAAATGTCTATCTTGATAGCTCCAATGATAAAAACGATCTAGAGGCTCTATACAGCAAAGCTATTAAAAAAATAGATAATATTGTAAAAGCACTGAACAGTCCTCTTCCGGAAGAGAAGTCGAAAAAAACCAAAAAGGGCCGTATTGACCTAAAGTCGAATTTTACTAAGAGAGGCTTTGAGAATATTGTAAAAAAAGCTAAGACATATATCCGTTCAGGAGACATTATACAGGTAGTATTATCGCAGAGGTTTAAGACTGAGCTCTCTTCACATCCTTTTGATGTATATAGGGCGCTTCGTTCTTTAAATCCTTCACCGTATATGTATTATCTAAATTTCGGGGACGAGAAGATGGTGGGTTCTTCGCCAGAACTTTTAGTAAGGTGTGAAAATAAAAAAGTAGAGACCCGTCCTATAGCTGGTACACGGCCGAGAGGCAGGAACGAAGAAGAGGATAATGCTCTGGAGGAGGAGCTTTTAGAGGATAAGAAGGAGAGGGCAGAGCATGTTATGCTGGTCGACCTTGGCAGGAATGACATAGGAAGGGTCTGTAAGGCAGGAAGCGTGAAGGTGTCTTTATTCATGACTGTCGAGAGATTTTCTCACGTGATGCATATTGTCAGTAACTGCGTAGGAAAACTCTCTGAAGATAAAAATTCATTCGATGTATTAAAAGCTACATTCCCTGCAGGCACAGTATCAGGCGCTCCTAAGATAAGGGCAATGGAGATAATAGATGAACTTGAAAACACGAAGAGGTCTTCTTATGCAGGCGCTGTAGGATATTTTTCTTTTTCCGGCAACATGGATACTTGTATCAATATAAGGACTATATTTGTAAAAGGCAATACTGCTTATATACAGGCAGGTGCAGGGATAGTAGCAGATTCTGTGCCTAGCAAAGAATATTACGAGACAGTAAATAAAGCAAAGGCAATGTTCAAGGCTATCGAGATAGCCAATAAACACGAAGTATTATAAAAAGGATCGGCCATGATAGTGATGATAGATAATTATGATTCATTTACGTATAATCTCGTACAGTATTTATCCGAGATAGGCGAGAAACTAGTGGTCTTCAGGAATGACAAGGTCACTTTACGGGAAATAGAGAAGTTAAAACCAGATCACATCGTGATATCTCCTGGACCTGGCAGGCCTAAGGATGCAGGCATATCTAAAGATGTCATTAAGAGATTCGGCCAGAAGATACCTATCTTGGGAGTATGTCTAGGGCACCAGTGCATAGCAGAAGTATTTGGCGGAAAGATCATAAGGGCAAAACATCTTATGCACGGCAAGACCTCGATGATACATCATAATAAACAAGGGATATTCAGGCTTATTCCCACGCCGTTCGAAGCTACAAGGTATCATTCATTGATAGTGGAAGGAAAGTCTTTTCCAAAAGTATTTCAGCTTATTGCGTGGACACAGGACAAAGAGATAATGGCTTTAAAGCATAAAAATTATCCTATTTGGGGAGTACAGTTCCATCCTGAATCAATTCTTACAAAATACGGAAAAGAGCTCTTAAAGAGTTTTGTGAGTCCCAGATAAAAAAGGAGTTTTTTCATGATCAAAGATACTATAAAAAAAGTTGTAGATGGCTTTGATTTAAAAAAAGAAGAGATGATCTCTACTATGAATGAGATCATGTCAGGAGAGGCGACCCCTGCTCAGATAGCTTCATTCATCACTGCGCTTAGGATCAAGGTAGAGACAGTGGAAGAGATCACAGGAGCTGCTATGGTGATGAGACAGAAGGCGATCAAGATCCTGGTAGATGACAGTATAATAGTAGATACATGTGGTACTGGCGGGAGCGGGAAGAATATATTCAATGTCTCGACTTGTAGCGCTTTTGTGATAAGTGGCTTAGGGTTAAAGGTTGCAAAGCATGGGAATAGAAGTGTATCTAGTTCTTGTGGCAGCGCAGATGTATTGAGAGAGCTTGGGGTAAATATAGAGCTTGCGCCAAGTAAGGTAGAAGAATGTGTCAATAGTATTGGTATAGGATTTTTATTTGCCCCGCTTTTCCATGGGGCAATGAAACATGCTATAGGCCCTCGGCGTGAAATAGGCATAAGGACTATTTTTAATATCCTGGGGCCGCTCACTAATCCTGCAGGAGCGAATGTGCAGGTCTTAGGAGTATTTAAGGAAAGCCTTACTGAAGTAATGGCAAATGTCTTAAAGAACCTTGGTGTAAAAAGCGCATTTGTCGTGCACGGCGAAGATGGGCTGGATGAGATCTCGACTACAGCGAAGACAGTAGTCTCAGAACTAAAAGATGGTGATGTGAAGACATATAAAGTGCGTCCTGAAGATTTTGGGATACAGGAGACAGCATTAAAATATCTTAAAGGTTCCTCTCCGCAGGAAAACGCAGATATTATCAGGGATATCTTAGCTGGCAAGAAAAGCCCCAAGAGAGATATCGTATTGGTAAATTCATCATGCGCATTAGTAGCAGCAGGAAAAGCAGCTCATTTTAGAGAAGGCGTTGCATTAGCAGCTGAGTGCATAGATAGCGGCAAGGCAAAGAAAAAATTAAAACAGCTCATAGAGTTTACCACTGGGTAACCGCGTAGGTTGTACAGGTCATGATATGAAGAATCTTCTAAAGGAAATCCTCTCAAATAAGAAAAAAGAAGTAGAAGCGCTTAAATCAAGGACACCTATCACCCATTTTGTGGATTCAAAGCAACTCTTGGGAGGCGTGAGGCCTTTTAAAGAAGCGATTTCAGGCGGCAACAATGTGAACTTGATAGCTGAGATAAAGAAAAGATCCCCTTCCAATAAAAAGGATTTCTTGAAACACTATGATTATGAAGGCGTAGCCCAGGTCTATGAAGATGTTGGCGCTAAGGCTATCTCGGCCCTGACTGATAAAAGATATTTTGGAGGGGACATCTCTCACATAAATAACATAAAGAAAAAGGCGAACCTCCCTGTATTAAGAAAAGATTTTATCGTGGATGAATACCAGGTATATGAGTCTAGATATTTTGGTGCAGATTGTATACTCCTTATCGCCAGGATCCTTACGAAGGAAGAGATGGGAAGTTTTATGCATCTGGCTGAAAGGGTCGGCATGGATGTTCTTGTAGAGGTGCACGATGAGTGGGACCTGGAAAAAGCACTTTTAAATGAAGCCAAGATCATAGGAATAAACAATAGAGACCTTGATACCTTAAACATAGATCTTGATACGACATTTAGGCTCATCTCCAAAATCCCGAAGGGTATTGTGAAGGTGAGTGAAAGCGGTATAAAGACGAACAATGATATAAAGGCCTTGAAGAAGGCTGGGATAAATGCAGTACTTATAGGTGGGTCACTCTTGAGCGCAGAAGATATAGGCGGGAAAGCAATAGAGATCATGGGGGAGAATGGCATATGAAAAGAGTAAGAGTGAAATTCTGTGGTATCACTTCTATAGAAGATGCTAAGAACGCGATAAACGTGGGTGCTGATGCATTAGGATTTGTATTTTTTAAAAAGAGCCCGAGATATGTCACATTGGATCAGGCAGAAAGCATTATAAAAGAGGCCCCTCCATTTATTTCCAGCGTAGGGATATTTGTGAATGAAGATATGGAATTCATATCTGAGTGTATTGAAAGATGCGGATTGAACGTAGTGCAGCTTCATGGGGATGAGAATGTAAAATACTGCATAGATTTTAAGAATATAAGATTTAAGGACGTAAAACTTATAAAGGCAATAAGGGTAAAGGGCAGAGAAAGCCTGCATCAGATAGAAGACTGCCCAGCAGATGCATTCCTATTGGACACATTCAAGGAAGATGCATATGGAGGCACTGGAAAGACATTTGACAGGACACTTGCAGTGCTCGCAAAGGAATATGGAAGAAGGCTTATCATATCCGGCGGCCTTACACCTGAAAATGTATATGATGTAATAAAAGAGACAAGGCCATACGCAGTAGATGTATCAAGCGGCATAGAATCATCTCCTGGAAAGAAAAACCTCGAGCTGATGGAGATGTTCATGCGCGAAGTCCAAAGATAGCGAAACAGTTTCCAAACCAATCGGGAAACTGTTTCCAAGTTAATAAGGAAATAGGGTTTTTGAGTACAGCACTGATCTATCACCCCATATATTTACGCCATGATACAGGGGATACTCATCCTGAAAGAGCTTCCCGCCTCCAAGCGATCCTGCGAAAACTTAAACAGACCTCATTTATAGATAAGCTAGAACTAGTAGAACCAAAGATAGCTGATCTAAAGGATGTCGAGCTAGTACATCCAAAAGATCATATCTTAAGCATAAGAGATGCATGTAAAAGTGCCCCAGTAAATCTAGATCCAGATACCCCAGTCTCAAAAGATTCATATGAAGCAGCGCTTTTTGCAGCAGGCGGAGTGATAGAAGCGATCAATCATGTGCATGAAGAAGAAGTGGATAATGCCTTCTGTATGGTGAGGCCTCCAGGACACCATGCTTGCCCTAGCAGGGCAATGGGGTTCTGTCTCTTTAATAATATTGCTATAGGAGCTAGGTATATATTAGAGTATTTTAAACTAAAAAGAGTATTAATAGTGGACTTTGATGTACATCATGGGAATGGGACTCAAGAAGTTTTCTATGATGATCCAAGCGTATTATATATAAGCCTTCATGAATATCCCCATTATCCAGGCACTGGCTCTAAGGATGAAGAAGGAGAGGGTAAAGGCAAGGGTTTTAACCTAAATATCCCTATGAGCTCTGGCTCAGGAGATAAAGAATACATAGATATGTTTAATAACGTCATAGCGCCTAAGGTAGATGATTTCCAGCCTGAATTCATACTTCTTTCAGCTGGTTTTGATGGCCATAAAGATGACCCACTATCTTCTATAACCCTAACAGATAGAGGATATTATGAAATGACTTCTATCCTAAAAGACCTTGCTGAAAAATACTCCCAAGACCGCCTCGTCTCAGTGCTCGAGGGTGGCTATAACCTCATCTCCCTCGCAAATTCCACCTACTCACACCTCCAATCTCTTACTAACTGATTAATTGGTGCTTGGTTACGTAAAGGCGTTTACTGTCTGGTAACGGGTGACTCCTGATTTGGGGATCCCATTAGCGCGCAGGCGAATGCCGAGCACTAATGGGGTAAATCAGGAGGCAGGACCCGTTACCAGATAATAGCCGCTTACCTTGACAAGCCCTATTTAATCAGTATACTTTTCTATTACCTCGACTTAAGAGGACTAAAGGGGACTTAACATGGCTAAACGTAAGGAAATTTTGACGATCAAAGATGTAGCAGAGTTCTTAGACATACATCCTATGACTGTATATAAATACGTGAAGGGCGGTAAACTACCAGCTTTTAAGATAGGCACTAGCTGGAGAGTCAGAAAAGACTCTATAAAGAAATGGATCGAAGAAAACGAACAAAAACAAAACGGAGGTGAGCATGTTTAGGAAATTAGTAAGTGTTTTGGCAGTATTTTTTATTTTATCATTAATGTGTCAGGCTCCAGCGTTTGCTATAGGCGCAGGCGGCTTCAGAAATGAAGTAGTGAGTGCAAGGACAATGGGTAGGGGTAGTGCAGGCTGTGCTCAGACTGATGATGCAGCAGCAGTGCATTATAATCCTGCAGCTATGACAGAGTTAGGAAAGAGCGCTATCAGTTTAGGTTATACTCTCGAAGCTCCAGAGACAAAGCACACTGCTACAAATGGCACAGAAACAAGCATGACAGACCAGACCTTTCTCATACCTAATCTTTATCTAGTAGATAGTTTTGGTATGGAGAACTTTTCATTTGGTTTAGGCGTGACATCTGATTATGGCCTTGCAACTGATTGGGCAGATAATAGCTTTTCAAAGTATATATCGACTGAAGCAGACCTATATTTTTATGGTATTAATCCAAGCGTTGCTTATAAAGTGAACGATAAACTTTCAGTGGGAGTTGGCGCTAATTATATAATGACTGATATGAATAAATGGAGAAAATTCAATACTACGAACGTAAACGATAGTTTAGATGATGGAGATTCAACAAATAATACTGCTGCAACAGTTGCAGATGGAGACTTCCAATTAAAAGGAGATGATGAGGCCTGGTCATATAATCTAGGAGTAATATATAAGCCATGGGAAGGCCATACAATAGGACTAGCTTATAGGAGTGAAGTTGATTTTAAATATACTAATTCTCCTATGACTATAACTAATTTATCTGGTCTAGCTGCAGCGGTTTTTGGAGCTAGCTATGATACTCAGATAACATCAGAGCTTAATCTTCCTCAAGTAGTCAGCTTCGGTTATAACTATCAAGCTAATGATAAGTTGAATGTAGAACTTGATGTTGAATGGACTGGCTGGTCGTGTATAAAACAAGATCTTATAGAATGGGAAACTGAGACCAATGCAACACGTCTTGCTGTTTTAAATGCGACAAACCCTGATCCAAAAGACTGGGATGATGTAATTTCTTTAGCAATAGGATTTGATTATAAATATAGTGAAAAATTAAATCTAAGATGTGGTTATCTATTTGAAGAGACTCCCGTACCTGATTCTACAATGGAGACAGCTTTACCGGATTCTGATAGGCATGGTGTTTCTGTAGGCTTTGGATATAAATTCAAAGATTTTACTGTCGATATGGCGTATTTAGCGGTATTTTTTGAAGACAGAACTATTGATAATAATGTTGGAGCAGCTAGTGAAGCTAGCATTGACGGTGAATATGAACAGTTTGTACATATAGTAGGTATTGGATTTACATATGAATATTAATAAAGGAAATGACGTCAGAAAAGATGTTTTTAATCTGATCGCTCAGATTGCAAGGATGGACCCTAAAAATATCAAGGAAAGCGATAATATAAGGGATGATCTGGGTGTGGATTCTCTAGCTGCGATGGAGATCCTGGCTGCTATTGAGAAGAGGCTGGGGATAGTGATAGATGAAGCCAAGGCATTTGATGTAGTAACAGTAAAGGATCTAATAGACTTAGTGACGAGCTATATAAAAAAATAAGGGGAGCATTATGAATCTGGGTACATCCCTACATTGGGTGTCTACCAAGATGAAGGGCAAGGTCTGTCTTCTGGAGAACGGGGATAGTGTGTCTTATAAAGAGCTCTGGGAGACTATTGAGCTCTTGGCAGATGCATTCCTGAAGATAGGATTGAAAGAGAATGATAAGGTCGCTATCATCCTCCCGAACTGCAAGGAATTCATCTATAGCTTCTATGCCCTTGCGAGGATCAATGTGATCTCCATCCCCCTGAACCCGACCCTTACTTCATATGAGCTAAAGGATATTTTCAAGGACTGCGGGCCAGACGCTATTATATCTTTATCTACGCTATATATAAAAAAGATACAGGCTATATTTGGTAAAAAATCCATATTGATAGATAAGGCCGTCAAGGAAAAAGACTCTTATTCATTCAATGAACTGTTCAAGCTCGGGAAGCCAAAAAACCTCCCCAGCATAAATACCAGCAATAACCAGATCGCAACCATTAATTATACCTATCGCGGCCTGGGAAAACCCATGGGCGCAGTCTTAACGCACGGCAATTACCACCACGGCGCCATAGGATATGTAAGGCTCACAGAAGTAGAAACTGAGCAGAGGGTGATGCTTCTCATACCCATCTCCCATATATTTACCCTGGTAAGCTGTGTTATCGTGCCGCTTCTTAGGGGCGCGACTGTCTCTATCGTAAAGACATTTATACCTAAACATATATTTAAGGCAATAGAAGAGCAGAAGATAGATTTTATCATGGCTGTCCCCACAGCTTATATCTCTCTTTTTAAGAATTTTGATAAGTCACGCTATAATATTTCCACTTTAAAGTATGGCATTACTGGGGGAAGCTATTTACCAGCAGCTCTACAAAAAGACATAAAAAAAACCATGGGATTAGAGCTCTTACAAGGTTACGGCCTTACTGAGACCATGCCAATAAGCTGTAATCCTCGCTCAAAGAACAAGCCAGAGTCACTGGGTGTGCCAGGCCATGAAGTATTGGTAAAAGTCGTGGATAAAGATGGTAAAGAGACTGAGGTTAGGGAACGGGGAGAGATAATAATAGGCGGGCCTACTGTCATGAAAGGTTATTATAATAAAGATAAGGAAAATAAAGAATATCTGAAGGACGGCTGGTTTTATACAGGAGATTGGGGATGGCTGGATGAAGAAGGATATATTTATTTTAATGGGCTTAAGAAAGATATCGTAAAGGTCGGGGGAAACAATGTGGATTTGAAAGAGCTGAGCAGTACCCTGAGGAACTATGATGGTGTAAAGGATGTGACATTGGAGCTCGCGAGGGATGAACTATGGGGCAATGAGATCCGCGCCAGGATAAAGGTGTCTCCGAAAAGCGAGATCACGCCAAAGGCCATAAAGAGCTATTGCATAAAGCACCTTTCACCATATAAGATCCCTAGAAAAATAACAATAGAGAGCTAGATATGAAAAATGTTTTACTGACAGGTGGAACTGGATTTTTAGGATGGGAGATGGCCAAGACCTTACTGAAGGACCCGTCCATAGATCTTTTTATGCTCGCTCGCTCCCAAAAGGGAAAAGGGCCGGAAGAGAGAGTGCGCGACCTCATAAAAAAAGATTACCCTAAATATGAACAGGATGGGATCAGCAAGAGGATCGAGATCATTGACGGGGATATCACGCAGCCTAACTTCGGTCTTATAAATGGCAGGCTAAAAGCGCTTTGCGAGAAGATAGATACGATCTTTCACTCAGCTGCGTTATGTGAATTTGGCGTAGCGTGGGAGAAGATAAAAAAGATTAATGTGGATGGTACGGAGAACATGCTGCTTTTTGCAATAAGGTGTAATAATATAAAGAGAGTAAATCATATCTCGACTGTAGCTTTGGCTGGGAGCTTCAGCGGTATCTTCAAGGAAGATTTTCTAGATATTGGCCAGGATTTTCATAATACATATGAGATGAGTAAGTTCGAAGCTGAAAAGCTCTGCGTAGATTTTAGGAAGCAGGGGTTAGAGGTCTCGATATACAGGCCTGGCGTAATAACTGGACACTATAAGACAGGGGAGACTGAGAACTTTCAGATGTTCTATCAGTTTTTACACATACTTTCACTGGAGCTATTTGATAACCTCCCTGTAAACAAACATATTAAGTATGGGTTTGTGCCTGTTGATTATGTGGCAAGGGCTATTATCACTATCTCAAGGTCCACTTCCAATAATAAGGTTTACCAATTAGTAAACCCTAATACTATAAGCTTTGATGATTTTATGGATAAAGCTGTGAAATACTTTGGTTTCAAGAGGCCGCTTCTTATCCCTAAAAATCAATTCGACTTTAGTTCTATTATAGGTTTTAGAAGAAAGCTTATAGATTTTTATCTTCCCTATATGGTCCATGAAAAGATAGATTTTGGTATGGAAAATTTTACCAATGCTATTAATGGCAGCACATTCTCCTGGCCAAAGGTGGATGATATTTTTCTAGAGCCGCTATTTGAATATTGCGACAAGATTGGGTATATAAAGAGGAAGAAGAGATGAAGATAGCTTTAATCTCGCCGAAGGGGAAATTTTTTGAAAGTTACAAAGAATACAAAGATGTTTGGATGGGAATTTCAAAAGATTCATTGTATAGAAAATTCCATTCTGGTTTTGGTCTTGCATTATTGACGATCGCAGCTTTAACACCAAAATCTTTTAAAATTAAATTAATAGATGAAAATTTTGATTCTATAGATTTCAATGAGAAATTTGATTTAATAGGGCTAACTGGCATGACGCAACAGGCATTAAGGGCATATGAGATTGCAGACGAGTTTAGAAAAAGAGGTATTAGAGTAGTTATAGGCGGGATTCATGCTACTGTTTTGCCAGAAGAAGCAAAAGAGCATGTAGATTCTGTAATAATAGGAGAAGGGGAAGAACTTTGGCCAAAATTTTTAGATGATTTTAAAAGAGGAAATATTAAGCCATTTTACAAGACATCAAATTTAACCGATCTAAGTAAATCCCCCGTTCCAAGGTATGATTTACTTAACCCTAAAAATTATAATGTGGTTTGGATCCAGGCTACAAGAGGGTGTCCTCATGATTGTGATTTTTGTGCTGCTTCTAAAATTTATGGCTTTAAATTCAGGCATAAAAAAGTAGGACAAGTAATAGAAGAGATAAAGGCTATGTTAAAAATTTGGGGACGCGGAATATTAGTTAGTTTTACCGACGATAATATGTTTGTTGATAGAAAATATTCTGTTGAATTAGTAGAGAAACTTATTCCTTTAAAAATTAGATGGTTTGCTCAGACAGATGTATCAGTAGCTAGAGATGAGAATTTTTTAAAATTATTACGTAAAAGCGGTTGCGCTTTTTTATTTATCGGGTTTGAAACATTATCAAAAGAAGGCTTAACTTTTATAGATAGAACTAACTGGAAGGTTAAGCAGTTGTCTTTTTATAAGCAGGCTGTCAATGCAATACAGTCTAATGGGATGGGTGTTTTTGGTGCTTTTATGTTAGGTTTAGATTCTGATTCTTTATCTATTTTTGATAAAGTAATTGATTTTATAGATGAAAATAATTTATATGCATCACAAATTACTATACTTACTCCATTACCCGGAACTCGATTAAGAGAAAGGTTGAAAAAGGAGAAGAGGCTGTTGTCAAAGAACTGGGACGATTACACATTTCTAAAAGCAACTTTTACACCTAATTTAATGACAGCGAAAGAATTAGAAGAAGGCCTTTTTAAAGTTTATCGTGGAATTTATAATAGAAGAATGAATATTAAACGAGCCAAATATTTTAAGACCATTTATGCAAATTTAACAAAATAAGAGAGATTTATCATGAATGCATATTCTATACCGCCCTTAATAGCCTCTATTTTAAATCTTTTTTTCGGGATATTTGTATTTAGCAAGGACAAAAAGTCATTAATAAATCTTACTTTTAGCTTTGCGTGTTATTGTATTTTTATATGGCTGTTTGGTTATTTTATCGTTTATAATTCATCTGATAGCGAAATCGCTTTATTTTGGTGTAAGATAGTTTATATCGGAGTCATATTTATAGCTCCTTTATTCTACCATTTTATAGATTCGCTTTTAAATATACCTAGAAATAGAAAATTGATAGCATCAAACTATATACTGGGCGGCGTTTTTACCATACTTTTATTTTTATCGCCTCATTTTATAACAGGTGTGCATAAGTATTATTGGGGCTATCAGACAAAAGTCGGTTTTTTGCATAATATTTTTCTTATATATTTTGTATTACTTCTTTGTATACCATTTGTAAAAATATATAAACAGTCTAAAATACAAAAAACGAAATCGCTATTAGAATACAATAGGCTACGTTATATATTATTCGCTTTTATTACTTGCTTCTTTGGATCGTTAGACTTTCTTCCAAACTACGGATTTGAAATATACCCTTTTTTTGGTTTCTGTTTTGCTAGTACGATGGTGTTTATTTTAACGTACGCTATTATAACTTATCGTTTAATGAATATTAAAATTGCCATTAGCCGCGCTGGCACATTTACTATCGTCTATGCTATTGTCCTCGGCATCCCTTTTGCAGTCGGAAGCATGGCTAGAGGATGGGGGCATGCCTGGAGCATGATGCCATTGGGTCTGATGGCTGTTCTAGCAAGTCTCGGCCCGTTTATCTATATGCGGATCCAGAGAAAGGTTGAAATGCGCTTAAGAGCAGCAGAGTTTAAGGCACAGCGTCAGCTTAGACGCCTTTCTCACGATATGATCCGTTTTACAAAGCTGGAGGATCTCCTTAAGCTTATTGTTCATTACCTGGTCAAGATATATAAGCTTAATTTCTCATCTATTTACTTATTAGATAAGAGGGAAAATAGATATATCCTTAAGAGTTTTTGGCAATTAGGTAAGCATACAAATTTGCCTATAGAATTTCCAGAAGATTCACCTCTCATAAAAGAGATCTACTCTAAGCGTTTGCCAGTGGCGACAGAAGAGCTTAAGCTTTTTAGGCAAAAGACATTTTCACCTCATCAGAGGGAACTAGTGAATACTTTAACTAATTTAAAGATAAATACCATAATTCCGTCTTTCATCAGAAATGAGCTATTAGGATTTTTGATCCTATCTGATAGAAGAAACAATATTGCTTTTACCCAGGAAGATCTAAACCTTTTAATGGTTCTTTCGAACGAAGCAGCCCTGGCCATAGAAAACGCCCAGTTTCACCAGAAGGAACGCTCTGTCTTAGCTGAAAAATCCCGTCGAGAAGCGCTCGCAGACATGGCGCCAGGAGCGAGCCATCAGTTTAATAACCGCTTGGCTGCTATCTCTTCGTCAGCAGAGTTTTTACTCATGAAGATAGAGGACATGGATCTGGATCATTTGAAGGGTGATGAGGCGAAGAAGATCCTAACTGACACGAAGCAAACGCTGGAGTTAATAGACAAGGAAGTCTTTAAAGGAAAAGAGATCACATCAGCTATTTTAAAGAGAGCGAAGGCCAAGGTGGATTTTCAGTCCATAGATATAAAGACTATTATCGATAATGCCCATAAACTAGTCCTGATCAGTAAGGGCAAATCAGGCATTGGGAAATTCAAGACCCCAAGATTCAGCTTAAATGAAATAAGCAAGATACCAGGGATCTTTGGCAGTGAAGCTCTCCTACAAGACTGCTTCTATAATCTGATAGATAATGCATTTGACGCTATGCATGAAAAATATACCCTCATATCTCAGGGCGAGCTTCAGGATATGCAAGGGACAAACTACCAGGGAGATATACAGATATCATTAGATATCCAAAATAATTCTGTCCTGATAAAGGTAAAAGACAATGGCATAGGCCTAAAGAAAGAGAACATGCGTAAACTCTTCGCCCCGTACTTTACCACTAAAGCTACAGCAGGGAAGGGAAGCGGCTTAGGCCTTTACGTTATCCGCGACTTCATAGAGATGCATAAAGGCACTATCATCTGCGATTCAAACTATGGCGTCGGCACCACCTTCACCATCAACATACCTCTAAAGAACTCGCATAATTCCAAATAAAAGATGGAGACGTTTTCCTTTTGAGCTGGAAACTGCCCCAGATAATACTGGGACCGGGTCCCTCGCAAGCAGGAACCTGTCCCCTTAAAATTCATTTGACAAATATCTATATGTAAAGTATACTTTACATATGTAAAGTGAGGTTAACAAATGGTTATAGAAAGATCCCTAGATAACATCTTAAATAGTAACTCGAAGATAAAGGTCATTCGCCTTTTTGCTTCTCGTAGAGAGGATTTTATGGCTTCAGGGAGAGAGATAGCCAGGCTAATTGGAATTACTCCACCCGCAGCTCACACTGCGTTAAAAGATCTGTACAACCAGGATATATTAAAGAGAGATATTATTGGAAGAGGGCATATCTACAGACTTAATATAAATAGTCGAATTGTTCAGAATATACTTATCCCGGTTTTTAAAAAAGAACATTCTGTTAAAGAAGATATCTTTAATTTCTTAAAAGAGAAAGTAAAACAGAAAGGGATAAAAGATAGAATCATATCCATCATTTTATATGGCAGCCTGCAATCAGGTAAAACTAATGAGAAGAGTGATGTTGATATAGCAATAGTTACTAAAGATCAAATTGCAAAAAAAGAGATAGAAAAAATATTTATAGAAGATATCTCTCATAAATTTTATGATTATTTCGGCATCAATCTGGATAGTTATATTAAAACAAAAGATGAATTTCTGATGCGCCTAAAAAAGAAAATGCCACCTATTTCAAGATTGATGAAAACCTATTCTGTTATTTACGGAAAAGACCCATTGGAGTTTAAATAACATGGCTGCTAAAAAATTAAAAGTTAAGGAAGAAGCAAAGTCTGGCGCAATGGAATATCTTAAAAAAGCAGAGGATAATTACACGCAAATGTTGTCCGCACTCGAGAATAGTAATTATAATGCTGTAGGCACACTTGCTATTCAATGTGCGATTTCATCTGCGGATGCCATATGTGTTTATGAAAAGGGCATTAGATCCATATCTCAGGATCATTTTGATGTGTGTGAATTAGTGAGGTCTATTACCATGATAGATGCTAAAGAGAAGAGCAATGCATTAAAAAGAATTATAGCTAAGAAAAACCTTATCCAGTATGAAAAACGGAGCATGTATCAAACTGAGGCAATTGAAATAGTGAAAACCGCAACCAGGTTCTATCAATGGGTCGCTTCACACCTAAAGGGATGACTTCTCAAAATCCTAGTATCTTCAAATAATCATAGCTTATTCATATTACGCGTTAAGGCTTGATAGAAATGAGCGTAAATGACAAAAAAGGTGAGTGGCTATTACTCCCCACATTTTGGGCGGGGGGCGGCGGCACTGCTTCAGCCAGATAACCGAGAATTAGGTGTGTCCCGAATTTCTTATCTCCACACTTCGTAAGTGTGGGATTCTTGAACAAACAACCCTTGATAAAATCCCTATACATATTGTATTCTTAGTAATATAATTAAACTAAGAACCTAAGGATTTAAGTACTATGCAGAAAAGATCCTACCCCTTAATAATTTGCCTAATAATCACTATAGTAATAGTAATATACAGTTATACTAAGACTCTTAGAAATAGCTGGGAAGATCTTAATCTCAAAATGACTACCTTGATGCTGCAACATAATTATGAAGAAGCTATTGTGGCAGGTGAAAAAGCTCTTAGATTAGCTAAAAATCCTTTTATATTAATGCCTGAAAAGGAGCCTAGAACATTAAATAATCTAGCATCGGCATATGATAGTATGAGTCAGTACGGTAAGGCTGAAGAAATTTGCAAACAAGCACTTTTGGTCGCAGAAAAAAAATTGAAACCCGATCACCCCGTTATAGCAATAAATTATAAAGTCTATGCTGATGCATGTAAAGAGCAAGGAGAATATGAAAAAGCTGAAGAATTCTATAAAAAAGGACTGGATATTTGGCTTAAAAATTATGATGAACCAGAAATGTACTATGATAACTTAGGAATGGTTACTAAATCTCAAGGAAAATATAGAGAATCAATAGATTATTTGAAGAAAGCCATAATTGCCTATGAAAAAAAATATGGTGTTAATTGTTATCAAGCGGGAGGGGTTTACAATAGATTAGGAGAGGTTTATCTTGATTTAGATATGATATCTGAGTCGGAAGCAGCATTTGCAAAAGCAAGTGAGGTAAAAAAACTTAGAGGCAAAATTAAGCTACACGAGGACCTATATAATGAAAAAGTCGGTGAAAAATTAATAGATGAAGGTAAATATGCTGATGCTGTTAAATTTTTCCAAGATTTAACAGATAGAAGAAAGGAAAAGCTTGGAAAAAACCATTCTGATGTGGGATCCAGCTTATCATATTTGGCCAGGGCATTAAATAAGATGGGTGAATACGAGAAAGCTGAAACTATTTGTAACCAGGCTCTGGAGATATATTCTAAAAACTTTTCTCCAGACCACCATTACTATAGTTCTATATATGAACTTCTAGCAAACAATTATAGTTATCGCGCTAAATACGATGAGGCAAGAAATTTTGCAGAAAAAGCTCTAGAAATAAAAGAAAAGAATTTTGGCATAGATAGCTTGCGAATTGTTTCTACAATACACATATTGGCTCAAATAAATAGAGATGGCGGTAGATTCGAAGAAGCTAAAAACCTATTCTTGAGAGCTAAAAAAATAAATGAGACCATGCTTTCTCCTTTATCATCTGAAGTAGCCAAGGATCTTGATGAATTAGGCTATTTATATAAAACTCAGGGTAAATTTGACGATGCACTTAAATTTTTCGAAGAAGCCAGAAAGATAAATGAAAAGGTGTTCGGGGATGGATCTAAAGAAGTAGCTTCTTCTTGGTATAGTATTGCTAATGTACTAGAAGATCAAATGAAACCTGAAGAAGCTGAGAAAGCCTATTTAAAAGCACTGGCAATAAAAGAAAAAGTATTTGGAAAAGATAGCATTAGCGTATCTTATGTATTAGATGGACTAGGTAGCGCTTTATTGGATCAGGAAAGGTATGTGGAATCAGAAGCTTATTATACTAGGGCATTAGAAATCTCTTATAAGGTTTACGGAAATAATCACACAGATGTATCGCATATTTTAAGTAATCTTGGGCTACTCTACAATGATATGGGGGAATATGATAAAGCAAAGATCTTTTATAATAGAGCAATAAGCATAGAAAGAAAAATTTTGGGCAATAATCATATCAAAGTAGCTAGAACTTTGCATAATATAGCTAGCCTAAATACAACATATGGAGATTTTTTAAAAGCCAATCCTGCCTTTGAGGATCAGCTAGGTATAACATATGGCGAGTGCTATACTAAAGCAGAGTTACAATTCAAAGATGTAATGAGGGTAAAAGAAAAGGTTTTAGGCAAAGAAAATCCAAGCATAGCACTAACCTTAAGAAGAATGGCTATGTTATATGAATCTTTAGGTAGATATGACGAGGCATTAGATTGCTATAAAAAATCGTTAGCAATGCGAGAAAAATTCTGGGGCAAAGACCATCCTATGACAAACCCAGTGCGTAAGCAAATAGAAGAACTCTATTCTAAAATTAAATAGAATGAAGCTAGGGGACAGGGTGCCCCTTTTTAGGACGTTCTGTTATTCTCCCTATTCATGTAACATATATTACATCCTGATAAAAATAAGCGTAAATGACAAAAAAGGTGAGTGGTTATTATTTCCCACATTTTGGGCAGGGGCAAAATGTGCTTTTTTAGTAGGGGTTTCACTCGGCTCTCTGACTGAGAGCGTAGATTTAGATACAGTAAGTCAGAGATAGACGAACGATTCTGGATTTTGGGTGTATTGTGAGTGAGGCTATGGTCTGCGAAGCAGACAGCCGAGAAAAAGGTTCGTTAATTATTTATTTAAAATAGAACGATCTTTGATGGGCCATATTGACTCTATAAATTCTTTTCTTGTATAAAAGTAGTCCATATAACCTTTATCTCCAGAATCTTCAAGTTTCATTAATGAATATTTTCTTTTTTTCTTATCGTAGTTAAGCCATCTAACTTTTTTAACTTTCACAAAATCGCTGTCTTTCTTCGAAAAAACACTTTTTTTAATGTTCTCGTCAAATTGACAGATATAGTTTCGCATTTCAGTTTTAAATATTAGGCTAACGCTGTACCATTTATTTTTCATTTTAACCTCCTATTCTATAAAGCTTAATCTGGTTAATTTTTACCATAGTTTTTCTACTTACTATTTTAGAAGGGGACTATAGCTTTTATTTCTTTTGTCTCTGTAATAGCATAGCCCAAACATAATAATCCGATTAGAGTTAGAAGTATTAGAATAACTATTAGTTTCTTATTATTTCTCAAAAATTTCATATTATACATGATAACTGCTGGTCTAACGCGTTTTTCTATGTCCCAGGTACGACCCCTGGAGGCGACCATCCTCCAAGCGGAGGATCAAAATCTGGTCCAATAGGACCAGGAGGTAAAGGTCCAGGCCATGGAGGTTCTAGACGAGGTTTTGGTTTTGGCTTTGGTCCAGGCTTCGGTTGCTTGCCTGGTTCCCCTCCTCCTCCTTGTCTTTTACCAGGAGGGAATCCTCTACGTCCAATTTTCTTTTTTCTTTTCCCAAAATATGAATCCTCAGTTGATTTTATAGGAAGGTTTTGTTCCGATGGTTCCAAAGAGGCTTCATTTTCATCCTTTTTTTCTCCGCATAGCCCCATTGGATCGATAAAATTAATAGGATCGTTGGAGCAGTAACTATAGAAGCTGAACGATTGCGGAGAAAATGCAAATCCTCTAAACAAATCCTCGCTCAAGAATCTTCCCACGGATGGATCATAATACCTCGCCCTATAGTAATATAACCCACTCTCCCTATCATATTCCCTACCTGTGTAAGTGTATGGATTTACCAAAGAACCAGTTTCTTCCATTATATTACCGAAGGAGTCGTATGTATAGGAATTTCTTATTTGCTGGAACCTATCAGTTAAGGCTATTATAGAACCTAGGCCATCTGTATGGTAATAGTAGGTTTCTATTACACTAGGACCCATCCTTTCCATT